>JBDTQH010000063.1:0-30860 GCA_039932335.1 Chloroflexota bacterium | reverse complement strand
TCTCCCTTGAAAAAGTGTCGTGCTGCCAACGAAACGGGGAGAGGGGTTGGGGGTGGGCGTTCCCTTACCGAGATATAAGATTGATTCACCCCAGTCTGAACGCTTAGAATCAGTAATCAGTTATGACCACTGACCGCCGACTGCAGTATGGGGTTGGAACGCCCTGTTGCCAAAACACCACTGTTATTGAGTGTGAGGGATGCCGCTGTATTCGTGTAGTGGTAGAATTGCGAAAGGGATAGTCCGTTGGAGGGATGATGCTCAGGCTGAAGGACCATTCTATTAGCATAGTGATGCTGGCGGCGGGGCGAGGCACTCGTATGGAAGCGGCTGGAGTGCCCAAGATGCTGCTTCCGCTGGAGGGTGGAGATAGCCTTGTGCGTAGTGCTGTTCGCAATGCGCTCGCCATGGTCCCACGTGAGATGGTGGTTGTAGTGCGGCCCGACCTGGCGGGCGTTGTGGACGCCTTGCGCGAACTGCCTGTAAGATGCGTGGAGAACCGCCGGTATATGGAAGGGATGGGTACTTCGCTGGCCGTGGGCATCGCGGCCCTCGACCGTGAGACAACCGCCGCGCTAGTTATGCTGGGCGATGAACCTGCCGTACATGGAAGCATAGTGCAGGCTCTTGTGGATGCGTACTTGCGCGAAGGCAAGGCTATCACGACACCAATGTATGGCGGGCAACATGGTCCGCCCACGCTCTTTTCGCGGGAGCTTTTCGGCGAGTTGTCCAGGCTTGAAGGTGATTCTGGAGGCAGACAAGTGATAACTCGCCACCCGGAGATGGTATGCACAGTAGAGTTAGGAGCAGACGACAGGCCGCGAGATATCGACACGCCTGAGGATTACAGGGGCATCCGCGAGGGGCTGTAGCGCCATATGTCAGGACGTGAGAATGTTACATTTCGCTTACATATGGCATCCTTTTTACCGCGAATGCTTGCGTATAGCTGGTATTGGGTGATAAACTTAGGAAACTGTAATCCGGCCCTGAACGTTAGCCTATATGCGGTCGTGGCCGCTCGTGCAATCATCCATTGACTTTTGATAAGGCAGGTTCCTCAGCATGATCTCAGGCAGAAAGTTGGCGCGCTCGCGCTCTTTTTCATTGGCCGCCGTAGCTGTTATGGCTGCTACTCTCTCGCCATTCTCCTTCACAGCACCGATTTCGCCCGCAGTTGCAGCCCCTGCGGCTCCTTCACAGGCTCTGCCGTCGTCAATGCCCTTCGCCGACTCCGCGTTCGAGAATATCTGGACTCGTAACGACCAGCCCGTGGCATCCAGCGCGGCCAAACGCTCGTGGACGTGGGGGCCGGCCCCACTTATAGCGGGCCTCGAAGCTTATGCCGAAGCGCCCAACGGCTCGGGTAAGCGTCTTGTGCAATACTTCGATAAGGCTCGCATGGAGATCAACAACCCCAGCCTTGCGCCAACCGACAAAGCCTTCGTTACCAACGGCCTGCTTACAGTGGAGCTTATTTCGGGCCGTATGCAGCTTGGTAACAACAAGTTCGAGACGCTCAAGCCCGCAGGGATCAACATCGCGTCGGACCCTGACGACGGCAACGCGCCCACATATTCTTCCTTTGGCACAGTCGCCAACACCTCTGCGGGCGAACATAGGCAAGACGACAAAAGCAGCAACGGTTATGCTACGGGCCGCATCAATCGCCAGGGACAGGTGACAGACGACGCCTCCAGGAAGCTGCCGGAGACGAAGATCGCCTATTTCGAGAAAGCCACCGGGCATAACGTGCCCAGGGTCTTCTGGGACTACCTGAACAGCACAGGCCCTGTGCGTTCGGGCGTGATCAATACGAACAAGCCTCTGCTCGACCCGTGGGTGTTCGCGATGGGCCTGCCTATCGGTGATGCCTACTGGGCGAACGTGAAGGTCGAAGGAAAGATGCAGGATGTCCTGATACAGCCGTTCGAGCGCCGCGTGCTGACTTACGTGCCCGGTCTTGCCCCTGAATGGCGCGTGCAGATGGGTAACATCGGGCAGCACTACTTCCAGTGGCGCTACGGCGAAAAGGGTGCCGGACCTGAGAAGGTAGCGAAGAGCGGTCCCGGCCTGCCCGCTTACCTGACCATACCCGCGCTTGGAGTGCAGACCCATGTGGAGCATGTGGGCGTGGACAAAGATAACAACATGGACATACCGAGCGACCCCCTCAACGCGGCCTGGTTCAAGCCCGGGACGGTTCCCGGCAACACAGGCAACGCCGTGATGGACGGCCACCTCGATTGGTATGGCATTAAAGAGGCGATCTTTTACCATCTCGGCAGCCTCAAGCCGGGCGATAGACTCTATGTTCGCGATGTGAAGGGCACCGACAGGGCGTTTATAGTAACCAAGCAGGCAGTCTGCACCTGGAACAAGTGCCCGCTGCAAGAGATATTTGGGGCTGCCGCAGCGCCGAGGCTCAACCTCATTACATGCAATGGCACCTTCAACAGAGCACAGCAGAACTATGACAAGCGATTAGTGGTGTTCGCGGAAATGGCCCAGTAAGACCAGTGTAGAGTAGAAACGCTCAGCCTACGGGTTGGGCGTTTTTCTATTGTGGAGCGTAAAGTAGAAAGGAAGGCGTAAGTGCTCAGAATAGGGGTAGCGGGGTGCAGGGGCGCAGCCCATGACGGGGTTGGGGGTGTCCCCCCATTCTTCTCTTCTTCTTTTTGGCTCCCCTCCCAAGTGTGGGAAGGGCTGGGGAGGGTCTTGGCTTACTTGGATGTAAGATTGCTCCACCCTAAGTCTGAACATTTACAGGAGGACACATAAATGGAAAGGCAGAATATTTCGAGCGGCACACCGTGGGAGCCTGTGGTCGGTTATTCGCGGGCGGTGCGGGTTGGGCAATACGTGCATGTAGCGGGCACCACAGCCACCGACGTGGCAGGCAACGTGGTTGGCGAGGGCGATGCATACGCGCAGGCAGTACAAACCCTCAAGAATATACAGTGGGCGCTGGAGAGGGCAGGTGCGCGGCTGGAAGATGTCGTGCGAACTCGTATGTTTGTGACTAACATAGACGACTGGGAGGCCATCGGTAAGGCGCACGGCGAGTTCTTCCGCGACATACGCCCGGCTTCGACCATGGTCGAGGTACGAAGGCTGATTAACCCTGCCATGCTGGTTGAAATAGAGGCAGATGCGGTGGTGGGATAGGCGTTCTCAGGAGGTAGATAGTTGGCTCAACATAGAGTAACAGGGCAGCTAAAACCGGTGCCGCCGTTTGATTTCACGAAGTCGTTGGAGTTCCTGGGGATCTTCTCGCCTACAATGGGAGAGCAGACGTTAGAAGAGCAATCGCTGACAAAAGCGATAAGCTCTGGCGGGCAGGTGGCCGCGTTTACGGTGAGATCGGTTGGAAGCGTCAAAGATCCTTTGCTGGAGTATAAGCTGGTTTCTGACGAGCCAATCGGAGATGATCTGCAGCAAAAGGCAGCCGATCGTATAGGGTTTTATTTGAGCATCAACGACGACCTGATACCATTCTATACAATTGCCCGGCAGGATGCAGCCTTCGCACCTGTGCTGCAACGCCTGTATGGCTATCACCAGGTGAAGTTCCTCACGCCCTTCGAAAACGCGGCATGGGCGATAGTATCGCAGCGCAACCCGATGGCGGTAGCGCGGAAGGTCAAAGTGAAGCTAACCGAGCGGTATGGGGGGAGCATCATCATAGATGGCTTGACATACCGGGCTTTCCCCGAGGCTGGAGTACTGGCGTCGGTTCCGCCTGATGAGCTGATTGAGATAGTAAAGCACGAGAAGAAGGCAGAGTACTTGCGGTCCGCTGCTGAGGCATTTGCGCGGGCCGATGAGCAGTTCCTTCGCACAGGGAAGTACGAGGATGTGGAGGCGTGGCTGCTTGGCATTAAGGGGATCGGGCCCTGGTCGGCGACCTTTATTATGCTCAGGGGATTGGGCCGGATGGAGCGCATTCCGCTTTCCGAAGGACGCTTAGAAGGGGTAGCGGCCGCTATGTATAACGAAGGGAGGCCACTGTCGCCTGCCGAGTTAGAGAAACTGGCCAGCCGCTATGGAGCAGAGGCAGGCCACTGGGTGCATTATTTGCGCGTGGGCGGGTAGTTCGCTCTCGGCATTTCTTAAGAATCGCGGCGCAAAGGTCTTGACGCAATCAGGATGGGCAGTGTATTATAATTGTTCGGTTGGCTAATTAGGTATTGCATCCTTGCTCACAAAGCTGTGATACCTGATAGCAGCTTAGCCTGCCGGAACGTCTCGATCACCTTGATAAGATAGGAGACATTATAATGCCCGTACTTGTTGCGCCCGACGCACCTTCTTCCGCGCCTTCGGTTAATTTCCTGATCTCACCTTTGTACGACATGATCATCTCTCTCTCAACCTTGGCCCACCCCGGTGAGCGCCACGAAGGGTGGGTTGCTGAGGTAAAACGTGATTTATCGCCGCAGATGCGGGAAGAAGCCGACTACTTCTACTCGCTGTTCGAGAATCGCCTTGTCGAGCTTGCGGTTGACTATCCCGACCACCACGATGTCGAGGGATTCTTCCGCTACCTGGAAACAATGGCTACCGAGGACTTCATCTTCTACGCCACGGGGCGCGTGATGTCGCCAACCGAAATCGCTAACATGACGTCGCACCCGCTCAGACTGCTTGCGGCGCTGCTGAAGCTATACGGGGGCGAGCACCGCATACATGACGAGGGTTGGCGGCAAGCCCTGCAGACATTGGCCACCGAGGCCGACGCTACGCGCACTCGCTTGCTGAGGCTGCTGCGCACCTACTGGCAGAACGTCTACAGGCACCAGCTAGCCAAGCTGAAGCCGCGCTGGGAAGAAAGCGTGCGCGAGCGAACACAGTCGCTTGGACCGGACAGGCTCAACGCTGTGCAGGAGCGATTCCTGGCGAATCGGGCGCTGCCGCGCGAATTCCCTGAAGGCTACCCGCTGGAGAAGGTGATGCTTGTGCCCTCGCTCTTCCTCACAAGCTCTTCGATGATTATGTACGGCTACGGGCAGATGATCATCATCTATGATGCCCTCACCTCGGACGAACACCGCAACGCCATGGCCCATGTGCAGCGCAGAATCGTGGCTGTGGCTCGCGCCCTGGAAGACCCCACCCGCATGACCATCTTGCGCGCCATCGCCAAGGACAAGGAATATTACGGCTCGCGCCTGGCGGCAAAGGTCGGTATCACGCCGTCGTCTATATCGCGTCACATGCGTGTGCTGCGCGATGCCGGACTGATCAATGAAGTGAACCAGGACAATCGCGTGATGTACGAGCTAAGGACCGACACGATAGAGAAGTTCTGCGAAGATCTACACGAGTACCTGTAAGACGAGAAGTGAGAAATGAGAAGTGATGCGAAAACGTTGCTTCTCATTTCTCATTTCTCATTATGCTTCCTGATCTTGCGCTAGATGCGCCGGCGCAGGGGGCATTTCAAGGCCCTGGCGTATTCCCCAGAGGGCCACGGCAGCCACGGCAAGGCCCATGATGGCCAGAGTGGCCACTACGCCCAGCCAGTCGGCCAGCGCACCGACCACAATCAGCGGCACCAGCACAATCAGGTTCTGTATCGTATAGAACGCGCCGAATACGCGCGCCCGGATGGCGTCGTGGGAGCGATCTTGCAGTGTGGTCTGGGAGGGCACGGAGATAAAGGAATTCAGCACGCCGAGAGCAAAAGCCACCACCATCATCGATACAATCAGGAATGGTGAGACATCCGCGTTGACGGTTTCCTTCGACGCGCCGGGTTCGAGCAGTCCGGCTATAAAGCGCTCCACTGTGCCCAGGCTCGCCAGCAGCACCAGTGCCAGGCCCGCAGCCAGTATCGAGAAGTTGATCATTTTAAGGCGGTTATGGGCGGTTAAGAGCCTACCAACGAGCGCCACTCCCACCACAAGACCAAGACCACCGGGTAGCAGGATTATATAAAGATCATGCGGGTTCAGGTTAAGCTCGAACGCGAGAAAGCCGGGGCCGATTACGCCCAGCATGAGGAGCACTGCTATTGCCACTGACCACTGGATGATAGCGCCGAAGATAGCGCGGTCTGCCTTGATATAGTCCCATCCTTCGCGCAGATCGTGGGCCGTTGAGGTTACACGCTCCCGCATCGTGACAACACCATCGTTATCAAGGTCCATTTCATCGCTAGACCGTATCTTCTCGCCTTTCGGCAAGAGCCACGTCAGGAGCGTGCAGACCGCGAACAAAGCGGCCATGAATATGTAGATCGGGCCGAATTCGTTGTTGGAGGCGACAAACTTCACGAGAACAGGACCAAGTATCAGGAAGCCCATAAACTGGCTGGCAGTAAAGGTAAAGTTGAAGAGGGAATTGGCTGATACAAGCTGATTGCGCGGCACCAGGAGAGGTATGGCCGCGCTTTCGGCGGGATTGAAGAATTGGCCGACTGACGAAAAGAAGAGGGTGGTTGCATAAATGATCACTAGCGCGACCACACCCAGGTTTGAGCCTGTGAAGAAGATATAGAGCAACATTGCCCCGACTCGCATAGCGTTCGTGGCGGTGAGCACTACGCGCTTCGGCTTGCGGTCTACGTAGACTCCTGCTACCGCGCTGAAGAGGATGGCGGGCAGGGTAAAGCAGATCATTATTAGGCTGACAGCAGTGTTCGACTGGCTAAGCGCGAACGCCTGCTGAAGCAGCACGTAGTTCATCACCTGTTGGGCAGTCTGCGAGAGAGCCTGAGCTATCCAGAGTAGCAGGAAATTGCGGTTACGCAGGACATGGATAATGCCCGACGGAGTAGCTTCCTGGCTGTCAGGTGTTGAGGCGATCTGTTCCATAATGTAATATTATAACAAAGCGCGCACAAATACTACGAAAGCTACCCGACAAGACCTTCTATGCGAAGTTCAACTATCCGGTCTAGCCGGAAGGTGCGCTCTTCATGCTTCAGATGACAGTAAGCTACAAGATAGGTGGCCTGCTCTCGCAGAGTTATCTTTAGAGGATGCACCACTCGCTCGCTTTCTCGGCCATCACTGCCTGCATAACGTATGCGCAGAGGCGAGTGAGCACGAACAGCCTGCTCCATAAGCGGTGGCAGGCCCTGAATGGGGCAATAAGATTGCGTGCCGTCCCACTCCATAAGAGGTGGGGCCATCTTCCAGCCGCTGAGAGGGGTCAATGCGCCCTGGTGTTGCAGGAGGGTACCGAGAGTGTTTATGCCCTGCGACTCCAGATCCCAGAGGAACTTCTTGAGAACGTGCCAGGTGATAGTAGCGTCAGCCAGGGCGCGGTGAAGGCCGCGTGTCTGTATGCCCAGCGAACGAGCGACATTGCCGAGCTTGTTGGAAGCAAAGCTGTAGTTGCGGCGGGCAAGCACCAGCGTGTCGATAACAGGGTTGCTGGGTGGCTCGTGTCCAGCTGCGCGCAGCTCAGTCGAGATAAAGGATATATCGAAGGAAGCATTGTGCGCGGCCAGAACCGCGCCATCGAGAATATCGATCAGGGCGGGAGCTATTGTGCGAAAGTGTGGTGCGTTTTGCACCATAGCGTTGGAGATGCCATTGACGGCGCTTGCACCATAGGAAATAGGCCGCCCCGGGTTCACGAGCGACTGAAATTGATCTACGATTTGACCGCCCCTGGCAACCACGACCGCCACCTCGCAGATGCGGTCGCCCCCCAGCGCCGACAGGCCTGTGGTCTCTACGTCTACAACGGCGTAGGTCAGGTTGCGAAGAGCCTGATTCCTGGCAACTTCCATGCTGTACGCACTTTCTACCGGGTCGTCTCGCCTGACATGCCCGATTTAGTCTATGTCTAGTATAACCCCTGTGTCAATTGCACGGTTTCCACAATAGGTGAACTTGGGCCGCAGACGGCGTACTGCGTACTGCGTAGTTGTCAGTTGTCAGTTGTCAGTGGTCCGTCTTGCGGTCGGCGGTCGGCGGTCGGCGGTCGGCGGTCGCAACTGACAACTGACAACGCGGTCAGCGGTCGGCTGTATACTGGGATATGACGGATGTGGGCTGGAGGACGCGTGATGAAGTGGGCTAATGATAGACTGTCTAATATTCGCTGGCTGCTGATACTGAGCTTGCTTGGATTGGTGATTGGCTCGCTGTTATATCGCTGGGAAAATGGTGAGGTTCTGCAAAGGCCTGCTGCACAGGCTCAGGTGGTGGGTATTGATGCGGCGCTGCATGCAATTGCTACAGACGTCATTGGTGCGTGACGAGATGTGCTCAGGCAGGGCTGATGCAAAGTCAGGAAGATAATTCGTGCACACCAACCAACGACGCCTTATTCTCAGCACCGAGCGCCCAAAGATGTGTCGATAGAGAGCGCTCCACCAGGCGGTGTCATTCTGAATACCGTATTAACAAAGAGGTGGCAGGTAAGCTCACCCCACCATGCATTGTCATTCTGAGCGTAGCGAAGAATCTCACAAAGCAGGATTTTGTTGCTCCTGGGCAATCCCAAAAGAAGAGAGGGGGACGAGATTCTTCACTTCGTTCAGAATGACACCGCCTGGTTGGTGGCTAGTTCACCGGCATTGCCGACTTTGCATCAGCCCTGTGTGCTCAGGTCGCGGAGTTGCATACAGCGGCGGTATGAAACATACTTGATGCGCTATTGCGTAATTACTATACCGCTTCGGTTTGACCGAACCTGAGCGCGGCAATTGACCCCTATGCTTGATTAATCGGCTCTGATGAGTTATGAACTAATCGTGGGAGCGTATGCATTACCGCCCGTGACCGGAGATAGCGGGCAAGGTCTGTTTGCTCCTGTAGGAGTTTTGCGTGCATAATCCGGTATCCTTTACCTGCCCCAGGTGCGGTGCGCCCTTACAGGCTCCCGGCGGGCAGCTCTCCATTGAATGCGACTATTGCGGCGGCACTGTTCTGGTTCCGCCTGATCTGCGCCCGGCCCAGCCCCAGCCACCCACCCAGCCGATGCAGATTAACCTGGTGTTCGACCCGCGAGCCTCATACGGCCAGCCCACACAGGCCCTGCCTGCGCCTGCCGCGACCGAAGTGCTCACGCATACGCAGCAGCCTGCACGTCCACGGCGTAGAAGCATCGGCTGCTCGTCCACGCTCGTAATGCTGGTGGCGCTCGGCTTGATTACAGCCGGGGTGCTCTGGTTCATCAATTCGCGCGTTCCCTATCTTTTCCAGAACCTGGCGGCGGGCGGCTATGCGCGGATCGAGCAGACCTTCAGCGCCAGTGTGGACGGTACAGAACTGGTTACCGATCCTGTTGACGTGGCAGTGGATGGTAAAGACAACATATTCGTGGCCGATTATGCCCGCAAGCAGGTGGTTCGATTTGACCCGCAGGGAGCATACCTTTCAAGCTGGCGGCTGGGTGGGGCGGACAGGCTGCCGAGCGCGATAGCCGCGGACAGTGCTGGTAATGTGTTCGTCGTCGCGCAGTCGAAGATGCTTATATATGAGGCGGGTTCGGGTACTTTACTTGGTACGGGTGAGGTGCCCGACATATTCGGTGTTGGCGACATCTGCGTGATGCCGGATGGCAGCCTTCTTGCTTACGTTAGTGGCGATCACGACAGCCTGGTGCAATTCAATGCCACCGGGGCCGAGATAGGACGGCGCGAGCGGCCCATCTCCGAAGTGTCGCCCAACGAGACCGTTGTCACATGGCAAGCCAGGCTTGCGGCGGGCAAAGACGGCTCCCTCTTTCTACTGTCAACCAGCCCGACCAATCCCGGCGTCTTTGTATATGGGCCGGACGGCAAGTATAAAACTCAGTTCGGCACCCAGGGCGATGGCGAAGGGCAACTTGACGGCCCGAACGCTATAGCGGTGGACGGCAAGGGACGCGTGTACGTGAGCGATTGGAAAGGCGTGCAGGTGTTCGACGCCAGGGGTTCGTATATTGGCATAATTCGCTTGCCGTTCCATGGTGTTGCGAGCGGTATGGCCTTCAATAGCAATAACGATCTGTACCTGGTTTCCAGGCTGCAGGGCAAAATCTACAAGTTCGCATTAAACGAGCCGTGATAGAAGGAATTATTATGAAGAAGATAGCAGGATTGTTGCTGAGTGGTTTCGGGCTGCTGGTTGTGTTGGTTGCTTACGGGTGCGGTGGAGCGGTTGACACTCCTGCTGCTGTGGCGACCTCAACGGCCCTACCCACAGCAACCGTGGCCGCAGCGCCCACATCCGCGCCCAGCGAGTGGGTTCCTCCTACAGCACTGGTCGGCACACCGATACCGGGTGCGGTAGCCACGTTGACAGCCGCGCCGCAATTGCAGACAGGCAAACTCACCATCACGAATAGCGCGGGCGAAAAGACGGTGGTAACAGTGGAGATAGCCGATACAGAAGCCGCGCGCTCGCTGGGACTCATGTTCAGGTCGAGCATGCAGCCCGACGCCGGTATGCTGTTTGATTTCAACGGGGAAACAACGGGCGGCTTCTGGATGCAGAATACTATTCTGCCCCTCAGCATTGCCTTTATACAGCAGGACGGCACTATCGTGAATGTTGCGGACATGGAGCCGCTCAACACCAACACAGTGGAAGCGGCAGGCCCCTATTACTACGCACTTGAAGCCAACCAGGGCTTCTACGCGGCCCACAACATCAAAGCCGGGGACAAAGTAACCCTGCCCGTAGACACCGCGGCCATCATACCCGGTATGCCGTCGTGCGACAGGTGACAATAGCATAGAGTTTTACGGACTCACCGCAGAGGCGCAGAGGGCGCTGAGGTTCGCAGAGGTTCTTAAGGTTTTAGTTGGTGAGTAGATAGAGTGGGCACGGGTCTCAGGCAGAATGCTGAATTGGGCAACTGTAGGTAGGGTTTCTAAATTAACCAAGACCAAGGAGAAGGCATGAGTCTGCAAGAGCTATCTGCAGGAGTTATCGGCGCGTGTATTGCCGTACATCGGGAGTTGGGACCCGGACTGCTAGAGTCGGCTTATGAGGAGTGTCTTTGCTATGAACTTAAAGAAAGACGTATCAAATTCGCACGCCAGCAGCCACTTCCCATTGTCTACAAGGGATCACGCCTGGATTGCGGCTATATTCTCGATGTTATAGTAGAGAACTCGATAATTGTTGAGCTGAAATCAGTCGAAACACTTCTACCAATTCACGAAGCTCAACTCCTGACATACCTCAAGTTGGCGAACTTATCCCTCGGCCTATTAATCAACTTCAACGTAACTTTGCTAAAAACGGGCATTCGCCGCATAGCGAACAACTACAAAGAGTAAGTGCCAGGTTGCCGCAGCACAATGCAAATCTTAAGAACCTCTGCGTAACTTTGCGCTCTCTGCGCCTCTGCGGTGAATCCGTAAAATCCCGCCATGCCAAATAGCAGGGATTATACCATAACCAGGAGAGCTTACTTCTTTGGGCGGCGTGCGGGTTTGCTGAGGCGGATGCGCCAGACTACGGCCATGGCTTCCAGCACAATTCTCGTGTTCATTTTGCTGGTGCCTACTTTGCGGTCGTAGAAGATGATGGGCGTTTCTTTGATCTTGTAGCCCATCTGGTGGGCGCGGTGGGTCACTTCGATCTGGAAGGAGTAGCCGTTGGAGCGAATCTTGTCGAGGTCGAGGGACTCCAGCACTTCGCGGCGGAATGCCTTGAAGCCGCTTGTCAGGTCGCGGTAGGGCGAAAAAAGGATAGTCTGCGCGTACAGCGACCCACCCTTGCTGATCAGCTGCCGCAATATCGACCAGTTGCGGGTTCCGCCGCCTTTGATGTTGCGCGAGCCAAGCACAAGGTCGGCCCCGTTCTCGATTTCGCGCATAAACTGCGCCAGGTGAGCAGGGTTGTGCGAGAAATCGGCGTCCATCTCGAAGAGCACATCGTAATTATGTGCCAGACCCCACTTGAACCCATCCGTATAGGCCCGCCCCAGCCCTTCCTTCTTAGCCCGGTGCAGAACGTGAACGCGGCCCCGGTGCTTCTTCGACAGCTTATCGGCCAGCGCGCCTGTGCCGTCCGGTGAATTATCGTCCACAACCAGTACGTCGTATGGACCTCGGGCCAGAACCTCCTCGACAACCGCCTGGATGTTCTCTATCTCGTTATATGTGGGCAAAATGATCAGGCTTTTCAAAAGGCAAAACTCTCGGACAATTCAGGGTAATGATAGCAGCGAGTGTGAGGTTGACGCTCTTCCCTCTATCTATGATACCCTAAAACAGGCGCGCATAACTCATAACTCGCTAAAGCGCGGGCGCAGCCACACATACAGGGTGTAGAGAAAAGGCAGCGTATAGACTGCAATCGCCGCTGCTATCTGTATGCTGCGGGGGTCGCTGTGGTTCCAGAGCAATATGAAATCCCATACAAAGTAGTTGGCGACACCACCTATGCAGAAAAGGAGCGTGCGGTGAACATTGACAATGCGCGCCAGTGGAGCGGTCAGCGCCACGAGCCACATCAGATACCAGGGCTGGAACCAGAGCGCCGCGATGGCGAGATACGCGAATATTATCTCATAGAACGCGCTAAGTGTGCGCCCCACCAGCTTATCGCGCTCTTCAGGCGTTGTGGCATCGCGCGCCTTCAGGATCCAGAGTGCCAGCCCCACAGCGATAAGACCAACCAGGGCGTATGCCGTGTTGCGCACGATGAACTGCGCGGTCGCCTCTGGTACGCCCATATCGCGCACCAGAGTATCTACCACTAGCTTGGGAATAGACACCGTGAAGAGGTTGCCGCGGTTGCGCGGTAAAATGCCGCTAAGGCCCGTCCAGAACGGCGCGTAAAGAACCAATCCAAGTCCGACCGAGATAACAGCACCGATGCCAAGGGATGTCAGCCTGTCGTAAGTCGTTACTGTTGGAGGAGGGTCGTCTGGGGCGCGGCGGCGCTTACTTCGGATGAGGGGTAGCCTATCTCGCCAGATGGCGGCGACGGCCACGGGCACGAGGAGGATGGGCACGAACTTGGTGAGCGCACCCGCCACGAGGGCAGGCAGCACAGCCCAGCGTCGGGCAAGCACGAAGGCATAGACGCCTGCCAGCATAAACATCACCACGATGGCATCGTTGTGCCCGTTGCCCATTACCTCGAAGAGCACAAGCGGGTTCCACGCATAGAAAAGAGTGCCGCGCAGCGCCCAGTCGGGCTTGTAGGCGCGGAGGATGCCGTAGGTGAGCGCGACGCTGATGCCGTAGGCCACGGAGACGAGCAGCTTGAAGAGTATCAGATTGCGCCAGAGACTATCGCCCGCCAGAAAGCTGGTGCCTGCCGCCAGGGCCTCCCACATGGGGCCGTAGGGAGAGGGATCGCCCTTCCACGCGACGTAAGCCTGGAGGGGGTCGCTGCCGAGCGTGGAAGGCAGCGTGGTGAATGGATTGAAGCTGTAGTGTGCGGTAAGGCGCGCCCGGAATATCTGGTCGAAGATATCGGCGGCCCCGACCGGGTACATAAAGATGAGGTTGATAGCGAAGAAGGCCGCCCAGCCGCAAATGAGGAAAAGCGCCATGCGACGAAACGTCCGGGTGACTGTAGCGCCGGAAGGGCAGAGCCGAAACGCAATGTAATAGCAAGCAAAGACCACCAGCCAGGTGAAGGCCCATTCGTTGGCGGCAGGGGCTGTGTGGTTGTTGATTTTGGCGAGGTCGAGCAGTGGCGTAGCGAAGTATTGCTCCAGCAGGTACGGGCGGACGAAACCGAGATAGTAGGCGATGCCCGAGATGCCCCCCAGCAAAACCAGCGCCGCCAGCACTCCCCACGGCTCCCGCAGGCTTTCCGGTTGGCTGGAGGGGGAAGGAGCGGTGCTCGGCTCAAGGGTGGCGGCTTCGTCTATTTCCGCTTGTTGTATATCAGTGGGGCTAATTAACGATGTCATATTCTCGCTCGTATTCTCTGGTTATTATAGGGTATGCGGCCTCGTCCGGGCTAGTTGGTGTGTAGCAGGCAGCTATGTAGATTACGGGCGAAGGAAACACCCAGGCTGCGACGCCACCTTGCGCGGTGCTACTTAGAGCGTGACTCCCGCAACGAGGCCAGGCCACGATAGCTATAGCCGCCTTATGGGATATGTAAGCGTTCCATAATAGGGGGTGCAGGGGCGCAGCCCATGACGGGGCTGGGGGTGTCCCCTACCCTTTTCTCTTCTTTATGCTCCCCTCCCGCACGCGGGAGGGGCATGAGCGAAGCGGGGGGCGGTGGGCCTTGGCTTACCTGGATGTAAGACTGCTTTACCCTAAATCGGAACAGTTACCGGGGTATGTAAACTGGCCAGTGGTCTTGTAATTATGCTATCCTATTTTCATGAGTCTTGAGGGTGCGACGTCTGTTACCGGCGGTACAACGCTGCTTGATCCTTCGGCTGATGGCGATTATCATGCCACAAGGACGAGTGCACAGTCGCGCTCCACCTTCAGGCGCGCATACTGGGCGGCTCTGCCTACGCTCGCGGTTGCGGCCTATTTCTCCACCTTGCGGGTCGGTTTCCTTTCGGATGATTACGTGCTGGCTTACGGCCGCATGCTAACCGGGTTTCGCTGGTCATCTCTGCTGCCTGATCCCACCTGGGCCTTCTACCGTCCCGTAAGCACCTTCTTCACGTGGGGGTTGGGGTGGCACTTCTGGGGGCCAAACCCATGGCCCTACCACTTGCTGAGCCTGCTGCTGCATGCCGTGGCGACCCTCGCGCTCGGCCTCTGGCTGGCCGAGGCCACACAGCGCCGTCCACTCGGCTGGCTGGCTGGTGCTCTCTTTGCCGTCTTTCCGCTTCACACGGAGGCTGTGGGCTGGATTGCATCGCAGTGGGATGTCTGGGCTGCCGCCTTCGGGCTGGTTGGCCTCTGGCTCTTTACGTGGTGGTGGCGAACCGCTAGCGAGCGTACCCTGCCCGGCAGCATGCTTTCTCCACTCTACACCGGTGCCGTGCTCGGTTACGGTCTGGCTCTCTACAGCAAAGAGAGCTGGCTGCTGTTCCTGCCTGTCTTTGCCCTGTCGGCGTGGTTTGTTACGCCGCGCATAACGCGCAGGCAGTGGCTGAGGCTTGCCATCGCAATGCTGCCGTTCGCTGCACTGCTTGCGTCGAACGTCGCGCTGCGCTTTGCCTACATGGGCAGCATAGGCGGCTATAATAACGTCAACATCAACAATACCCTCTTCTTCTGGGACGGTTTCAACAGGGGACTCCGGCTGCTCATTGCGCCTGTAAACCAGCTTCTGCTCGGCAGTATTACCGAACAGATAGTGGCGGCCATAGTGAGCATCGCCCTGCTGGTGGGGTTGGTCTTTTACGGCCGAACAGTACGCAGGCTACTGCTGGTGGTAGCGGTCTGGCTGGTGGCCGCCATCCTGCCCATATTCAATATTTTGAGCACTACCAATGATTTGCAGCAGGACCGCTTGCTCTACCTTGCCGCCGCGGGCTACTGCGTGGGCGTAGAGGCACTAATTTACACCGCTTTCGAGCAAGCACGCGGTTGGCAGCGTTCTGCGATAATGGCTGCAGCAGGGGTTCTGCTTGCTGTTAGCGCCGTAACAAGCTGGGTTCAAATGCGGCCCTGGCAAGCGGCCACTCAAATAACCGCCGGTCTCAACGAGGAGCTAAGCCGATTGATTCCTTCGCAGCCGCGCCAGAGGGGTATGATCTGGTACGTTGAGGACATGCCCGATACGTATATGGGTGCCTACATCTACAGAGAGGGTCTTGGCATATACAGGGCGTTCGGCCCGGCTAAGGATGTGCCGTGGGCTCAACCCGTGGTGGACGCGCGAGCAGCGAACCTGACCGCCGACAACCGGGACGGCTATGCGCTGCGCTTCGCCTACGATGCCGCCGCCACTCGTTATCATGTGTATGAAGCTGCAGGGGTGTCGTATGGTGCCGAGCCGCCAACAGCGCAGCAATCGGGGGATGGGTTGGTCGTGTGGGATTTCCGCGATTGCTCGCCTGATGCAGTGCGGCAATGGGATATTCACGACACCAAAATGGAGTGCAAAGCAGGCAGCGGCCTTACGATAAACTCGGTAGATGGTGAGGCAAAGCTTGTCGGGCCGGAGATATCGGTTGATCCGAGGGCGACCGACGGATACTGGGTGAGAGTGCGCGAGGGCGTGCGTTATGCAGAGCAGCCGCAGAAAACGGGCCTGCATAACCAACTCTTCTGGTACGGCCCCGATACGCCGTGGAGCGAGAAGGCTAGCGCTACCTTGCCCGTCTGGCAAGATGGCAGGATGCACACTTACTGGAACTATATTCCGGCTGACCATGTAGGCAAAGCTCTCACGCGGTTGCGTTTCGATCCGCTCGATGGCGCGGGGTCGGTTGAGGTGATGTGGATTGCGCTTGATGTTGTTCGATAGAGTGGAGTGGAACGTTTGAGCACGGATAGTCTGGTTTCAACCGAGGTGCGGTCGGCAAACGAGGCAACAAGTAGAGCTAAATCAGGGCTGCTCGCGGGGTCGCGGCTCAACTTGCTCGTCTGCTCAGCGTTGTTCGTGCTGGCGTTTGCCTTCATAGGAGGCGGTTTGCCGCCCGCACGCGTCGCTGCACCGATGGAACAATTGCTGGTCTACCCACCGTGGCACTCTAACTTCCCTGATGTGGCTTCACGGCTGCGCGGCAACGACGCCATCATGCAGCAACTGCCCTGGCACCACTGGCAGCAAGACGAATTCCGGGCGGGACGCTTCCCGCTCTGGGCGTCGGGGCCGCTCGGCGGCTATCCTCTCTTCGCCAGCTACCAGCCGGGCGTTCTCTTTCCGCTGCATTTGCTCTGGAACCTCATGCCAATCGGCGCGGGCTTCGGGATTATCATGGCGCTCAAGCTGTGGCTGGCGGGCGTGGGCATGTGGTTCTTCCTGCGTGCACTGTCACTACACTGGACTGCCGCGCTGCTTGGCGCCGTGGGCTTCATGTTCTCGGCGGGGCTGGTGGTGTGGCTGCCGTGGGCTCACACTGCCGTCTACATAATGCTGCCCTGGTTGGCCTGGGCCGCCTATGAATGGTGCGCTAACAGGCAGAGAGGCGCACTCGTGGGGTTGGCTGCGGCGTGCGCTATCGCCATCTTTGGCGGGCACCCCGAAACGCTTTTCCTGGTGGGTGTGGCTACCGGCATCTTCGCGCTTGGGCTTATCGTGGGCAGCCCTCGACAGAAGTGGGGTTGGCAGGTGCTGGGTTTGGGCGCGGCTGGCGCGGTCGGCGTGGCGATCGGCGCGATACAACTCTTCCCGTTCTATGAAGCGCTTGGCCTCAGCCACGCCACAGCGATACGCACGACAGGCGACGGCACAGCAGGCATACACCTCTATATTTCTTCAATGCTCGACTGGTTGCTGCCGCGCTCAGGCGGGCAGGTGGTGGACGGTGTGCTTGGGCGCATGGACAATTTCACCGAGGCGAACGCCTATGTTGGGTTGGCCACTCTGCTTGGACTGATTCTCGCGGTTGTGGCAGCTTTCAGGAAGCAGATACCCTTCAAGCTTACGCTGCCCTGGCTGGTAATCGCCATATTCGCGTGGCTGGCAGCCTACGACGACACGATGGGCCGGGCTATACGCAGCTTGCCCGTGTTCAACCAGAGCGTGAACGGCAGGTGGGTGCTTGTGGTGGCGTTCGCTTTCCTTGTGCTGAGCGCGTTTGGCTGGGACTGGCTGGCACGCAGGATAGAGACACGCGCTGCCACTTCAGGTTGGCAGCCTATCGGACGCACAGCAGCCGCCGGCATTGTACTGCTCGCGCTGGGTATTGCCACTATGGTGGAGCACCTTGCAGGTCTCTTCCAGCAGCCTGACATGGGTCCGAGGGCGGGTGTGTGGTATATCGCCAACTTCAGCTACGCATTTTACTGGGCCGTCTGGTCTGTGGGCGTGGCTATGGCGCTCGTGGGTGCTCTGTTGCTGTGGGTGTCGGGGTGGCGCGGCGGGCGCGTGATGCCGTTTGTGCTGCCCGCACTGCTGGTGGCCGACCTCTGGATGCTGCTCTATACGTACAACGGCACTGCCCCGGCCGATCAATATTTCCCGCAGACAAGCTTTATACAGCAGCTTTCGATTGTGCCGCCAACCGAGCACATTGTGATGCAGGGCGAGGTAATGCCCTCGAATAGCGGATTGGTTTACAACGTGCGCGATTGGCGCGGCCAGGACCCCATGCTGAGCCAACGAGCCTTTAAGGCCACGCTGTTCCTTAGCCCTGAATATAAGAAGACCATCTGGACAGAGTACAACATGTTCTTCCCCAGCCTGGAGATGCCTGTCGCACCCGCACTCGGCATACGCTACTTCATCATGCCAAGAGATACCGACCCCAACTGGCCGAGCGACCCGGACGATGGTCACCCTGTTTTCAAGCGGCTGGCCTTTAAGGACGAGCTAGGGCTGTGGGAGGCGCAGGGCGTGCCCGGCTTCGCCTACCTGAGCGACTACGTTACGCCTGTGCCGGGTGAGCCCGAAGCACAAGCATGGATGAAGGCGCTGACATGGGGCCAGATGCGCGGCTATGAGGCTATGGTAGAAGCGCCCGCCGATGCGGTGGCGTCTATTCAACATGCTGCCGACAAAAGCTCACCCGGTGCTGTGGCCGTAAGCGACTATACGCCCGGCCATGTGCGGTTGGAGGTTGACGCGGCGCGTCCAAGCCTGCTGGTGGTTGCCGAAAGCTATTACCCCGGCTGGCACGCTACAATGGACGGGCAACCAACCGTCACACTACGGGCCAACTACCTATCACAGGGCGTGGTCGTGCCGCAAGGCAAGCACACGATTGAGCTCAAGTACGAGCCTGACAGCTTCAAGTACGGCACTATCGTGAGCCTGTTCGGGCTGTTAGGTCTATGCGGGTTGGGAGTATGGGCGCGGTTTCGGCGCAATAGAGCCAAAACATAGCACACAAAGAAGAACCCCACCATTATGAGGTGGGGTTCTTCTTTGCTGTCTTCGTGTGAACTACATCTTGGAGAGGATTTCGGTCCTCTTGGCGTCGTAGATCTCCTGGGTGATGAGGCCCTTGTCCAGCATATCTTTTAGCTGCTGAAGGCGAGCTACAGGATCATCGGCCTGCTGCTGAGGCTGCTGGCCTTGCTGATTCTGGTTCTGCTGCTGGGCGTTAGCCATGTTCTGCGAGATGATCTGCGCCATGCCCGCGCCGACGCCCATGCCTGCACCCAGGCCGAGACCTGCGCCCGCGGCATCACCGACGTTGCTGCCCTGGCCGCCTTCGCCACCCTGGCCGCCTATGCCGCCGATTGCCTGTGCGGTCTGGTACTGCATGTACTGGTTCATGTTGCCGACCACGCCCATGCCTGTCCTCTCGTCGATCCTCTTGGAAACTTCCTCAGGAGGAGTGATCGCCGTAATGAAGAAGGCTTTGATATTCAGGCCGAGGTTGGCAAAATCGTCCGTGACGGCAGCGCGCATACCTGCGCCCACCTCGTTGTACTTGGAGGGGAGGTCAAGCAGGGTAGTCATTGTCTCGCCCATGATATCGTTGAAGCGGGAGACAATTATGCTGCGGAGATAATCCTCGATCTGGCCGGTCTCATAAAGACCCTGTGTGCCGACAATCTTGTTCACAAAAAGCTGCGGGTCGGCTATTGCCATGGCATACGTGCCGAATGCGCGCAGGCGCACCATGCCGAACTCGCTATCGCGGAAGGTGACAGGCTCCATCGTGCCCCACTTCATGTCGATGAAGTCGGCAAGGCTAACGAAAATGACCTCTGCGCGGAAAGGCGACTTCCCACCAAACGGCAGGCTGAGCAGTCCGGTGAGCAGCGGAATGTTCATGGTAGAGAGGGTGTGACGGCCCGGCCCAAACACGTCGAGGGCTTTGCCGTCGCGGAAGAATACCGCCGCCTGGCTCTCACGTACTACTAGCTGCGACCCCAGCCTGAACTCGCCCGATCCGCCTTCCGGCACGCGGTGTACCATCTGCCGCCCGGTTGGATCTAGAAACTCAATGACATCTAAAATTGCCATGTGTGTTCTCCTTTTGCTGAGAGGTGGCAGACAGTACGCATCCAGCATACTGTCTGCCTGATATTGCCTGTTACTGCTGGCGAGGCGTTTCGGATGCCGACTCACCCACGCCCATACGGGCTTTGAGGGCAGCAAGGTCAGCGTCAAGGCTGGTATTGCGCTCGGCATCGTCGAAACTGCTGCTCAGATCGTCGGAGGCATCGTCGTTAAGTTCAGTCTGTGCACCAACGCGAGCCTCGTCCATGCGGACGCGGCGCTCCATGCGAGATAGCTCGCTGCCGTAGTCGGTCACATCGAGGTTCTGGGCAGTCTGTGTTACCTGCCGCTGTGCCTTCACGCGGTGAACGCGGGCAATCAGGCTGTCGCGGTTAGAAAGCGCGTCCTGGTACTTGGTCTGGAGGGCATCAAGCTGGCTGCGGAGGCGGCCCACCAGTTCGCTCTGGGCCTGAAGCTGCTGCTGCAGCACACCACTGTTGGTGTCGGAGTCGGCTTTGCGCTTGAGGGCCTCTTTCGCCATCGCATCATTGCCCTGGCGCACATAATGTTCGGCGCGCTCTTGCATGTGGGCAGCCTTATCTTGCTCGGCCTTGAGGTCGTCGCGGACGATGCGCTCCTGCGCCATCATTTCGGCCACCTGGCTGCGAGCCTTGTTGATTTCGCCTTCCATATCGCGCAGGATCTGGCTCAGCATAATCTCGGGGTCTTCAGCCTGGTCGAGCATATCGTTGATGTTGGCCCTGATCAGTGTAGACAGTCTTTCTAGTACTCCCATTGTCTTCTCCTTTGCATTATCAAATGCTTACCAACAGAGTCTTGCCTGCCGCGTCCTGCCTACGTACAACCATAAGCCAGGCTCGCGTGGCGTGCTGCAACCGCTACGACTGTGGCTTATCCAGATCTGTGACGGGAAGTGTCTCCGTGCCAAGTCCTGTGCTGTCTTCCGTAGCCTCGGCCATAGGTAGATCGCCCGCGATATCGCTGCCGTGATCGAGTGGACCGGCAGCAGGTGAAGAGCCGGTCATGATGCCTGTATCAGCTCCTTGCTGCGGGGTTGTACCTCGCAGGTCGGTTGTGGCCGTGCCGGTTTCCGCGCCGGTCGTGGGGTATGGGGGTAGCTCGGGCGATTGTGTGGTGGGGCCGGAATAGCGGGCCGTTTCGCCACCTGTTGGTGCACCCGGCTCGGTAGCAGTGCTAACCGTGGGTGCGCCGCCCGGATAGGGGGTGCCGGTGGAATATTGTGGGGGCGCTCCGGTGCCGGGCGCTGCTGTAGGAGGCGTAGTGGTGGGAGCCGATGTAGACCCACCTGCGGCCGCGTTGGCTGCGCCTGTGAGGCCGCTGAGGCCGTCTACAAGTGATGTGTACTCGGCGGGAGGGAGGCCGCGCCCTGTAGTGAGCAGGTCGCCGCGCTGGTTAAGGCGCAGGTTAAGCTCGTCCAGGGTTGAGGAGAGCTTGGTGAGTGCTGCTGATACGTCGGTCTTAGCGGTCTCTGACGTGATGGCTGATTCAACCGCGCTGATGGCTGTAGATACGTCGTCAACGCCACTGGTGAGGGCCATGTCGAAGGTATAGAGCTGGTCGAGATCCTGTGCTTCCACCTTGACCGGGTCGAACATGCCGCTGTAGCCGTATGTAGCCGTGTTCAGCCTGTCGATAAACCGCTGCAATACCCCGGCGTTGCGGTCTACTTCGGCAATGCTGTCCAACTGGTGGGCGCGCATCATGCCCTGCTGCACGCGATTCAGGCGGTCGCGCTGGGCACTGTACTGGTGAGCCAGGTAGGTGCGCAAGACTTTGTCAGAGTCGCGGCGGCGCTCGCGGTCCATGTAGCCGGTGAAACCTGGGATGATGCCCGCAATCTTGTGAAAGAAGCTGTCAGGCATATCTCCCATGACCCTATCTCGAATGTCCATATCTACCTCCTGTTATTTAGCCGGTAGTAATTCGTAGTCAACTATCAGCTATTTCCAAAGCGCACAGTTGAGCGCGCAACCCGATTGCCATTATACATACATGCGTGTTCATTATCCATATCCATAGTCCTCTACGCAAGATGACGCCTGAGGGTTGCGCGGCTGCCGCTCTAATCGGCGCCTCCTCCACCTCCGCCACCTCCTCCGCCACCGAAGATGGCGCTTATAGCCACGCTTACGAGTACGCTACCCACACTGCCCGCGACGTTACCAAGTAGCTCGGCACTTGCGCCACTGCTTCCGCTGCCGCCACTGCTTCCGCTGCCGCTACTGCTTCCTCCGCCACGGCTGCTGCCCCCACCGCCGGTAATGGTGCTGCCTCCCGTAAAGACGCTGGACGCTGAATTGACCATGGAGGTAAAGCTATCGGAGAGGCCCGACATCGCGCCGGATAGCGAGTCGCTCATCCCCTGCACCGCACCGCCCGGATCGAAGTTGGGAACACCACCGCCTCCTGAGCCGCCTATGCTAGCGACACCGCCCCCGCTGAAGGAGCCTGCGCCTGAGGAGCTATGGCTGGGAGTGAGCATGTCGAAGATGATTGGCTGGTAGCCGTAGGGCGCGTACCAGTTCGGCATGGCCGAAGGCACCCTGTTGAACTGGCGGGTAAAATCTTTGTCGATGCCCATGGCAACAGCGTATGGAAGGTATTTCTGGAACTGGTCGGCGGCTTCCTTCACATTGGTGTAGCTCTGTATCTGCTGTAGATAACGCTTGAAAGCGTTCCACCGGGCGGCCTGTTCAGCGCCGAAATCGGTCTTGCGCGGCATGGCGGGCGATGTGAAGATGCGCACCACCGCCAGTATAGCGAGCACAATGCCGAAGATAACAAGCATGTAACTCAATTGCTGCCCGAAGAAAAGACCCGCAAATAAAGCTATAATCCCAACGAAAACGGTCCAGCCGCAGCCGCGACTCGCCCGCTTGCGCACTTCTTCGGGGCTTTCAGGGAAATATTTGAGCGCAACCAGGTTCTTGTACATCTCGGCGTAAATGGCGGGAAGGCCGGCATTGAAGTTGTTCTTCAGGCTTGAAAGGGTGGCAGGCTCGCCGCCGCTGAAGAGAGCCTTCAGCACCATCTGTTCGTAACGGTAATTGGTCTTGCCGCCTATCCGCGTGTATAAGTAGTCGTGCGCCCTTCCGCTACTGGTTTCGGTGATGGTGAGTACGCCTTTGCGGCCCAGGTCGGCTATCGTTGCAATGACGTCGCGCACATCCGCCGACTCATCCAGCAGAGCGCCAACGAGGCCGGGCGGGAGGTCGCTGGGCGGCTCGCGGAGATAGTCAATCGGGAGCCTGACCGCTTTATCTCGCCCAAGTGTGTACCAGCGCATTAAGCGCCACAGGATACCGCCCACAAGCAAAACCGCGCTGAGAACGAGGATAGCGAGGTCTACCCATGAACGCGCCGGGTTCGCCGTCGGAGTGCCGGGAGTGCCGTTACCGCCTGACTGGATAGGCGCGCCTGCTTGATCAGGGTGCTCACGGTCGAAGCTGACCTGCCAGAGCGGCATAACAGCGTTCAACACGCCCGCGGCTTTCGGTATGTCGGCTCCCACTTCGAAGCCGTTATCGATGCCGCTGTTGGCGGTCCATGTGATGCTATTGCCCTGCTTGCTGACCTGGGCGGCTTTCGGTACAGAGGCGACATCCCATCCGCTTGTGTCAGCGCCTTCTGGGAAGGTTAGGGTGACGGTGCTTGCGCTTATGGGCGCTCCCCACCTGGGCGGCACAGCATACCAGTCGAACCTGTCGAGGTCGGCGTACACGCGGATTGCGCCCGCAACATGATAGCTAATACGGAACGTGCGCGACTCGTTGGAGGCTTCATCGAAGATCCAGCGAAGGCGCGTCTCGGACACACCTTGGTCTACGCCGTACGTGCGTGGAACGCCGGTGGTGGAGTTATCGGGGTCGAAGGTGGTTTCGGTGTAAGGAACAGATTCGGCGCTGTGCTCTTCGGTGACGCTCTTAACAGTAACGCCCTCGACTCGGTCAAGGTCCCAGGTGCGGAGTCCCCTGTGAAAAGTGCCGCTTGTAAAGTTGTAGGTGAGGGTCTCTACGATATCCAGGGAGCCGTCTTTGTTGACGATGATAGCGGAGTCGTAGCGCTCCATGTGGTATTGCTTGTCCTGGGCAAACACAGCAGCAGGCTGTGCCGCCCAGAGCAGCACAGCCGACAGGAAACAGAGTAATACCGCCGCAACTGAGAGGCGGTCGCGTATCTTCTGCACAATAGCCTCCTGGACGCTGGGTGTCAGGGATCAGGGATCAGGGCTTAGTTGTCGTCCTGTGCCGGTTATTCACTTGCCTTCGCAATGCAAACCTCAAAGAACTCTGCGAAACTCAGCGCCCTCTGCGGTGAACCCGTAAATCCCTGACCCCTGACACCCGATCCCTGGCCTAATTAGCCCCTCCGCCGCCACCTCCGCCGCCGCCTCCGCCGAAGCTGCCGCCTCCGCCGCCCCAGCCTCCGCCGCCACCACCACCCCCGCTGCCGCTGGAGGAGGGTTGGCTGGTCATTATGCTGGACGCTGAATTGACCATGGAGGTAAAGCTGTCGGAGAGGCCCGACATCGCGCCTGATAGCGAGTCGCTCATCCCCTGCATCGCGCCGCCCGGATCCAGGTTAGGAGCAGCCCCGGCGCCGCCCGGAGAATTGCCCGCCAGCGTAGTGCCGCCGGACCCACCGTAGTAGGGGGCATAAGGCACGTAGCCATAGGGGATGTACCACATGGGCATGGCAGCCGGGACACTGTTGAACTGGCGCGTGAATTCTCGGTCCACTCCCAGAGCCACGGCATACGGCAAGTATTTCTGGAACCTGTCGGCGGCTTCCTGCACGTTAGTATAGCTCTGTATCTGCTGGAGATAGCGCTTGAAAGCGTTCCATTTGGCCGCTTCCTCGGAGCCCAAATCGGTCTTGCGCGGCATAGCGCCGGCGAGTATAAGACCGACAAGGCCGGTCACGCCGAGGCCGATCGCAGGGATCAACATCATGTAGCTGTACAGAGCGCCAAACGTGACCCAGAGGAAACCTACCACGATAGCCAACCCGACAAAGACGCAGCCGAGCCCCATATTCCTGCCGCGAACTGCCTTGGGGTTCTCAGGGAAATACTTTAGCTCAACGAGAGCATCGTACATCTCGCTGTAGATAGGGGGCAGGTTGGTGTAGAAGGTGTTTTTGAGATCGGTGAGATTGACAGACTGTCTGTCTTTGAAGAGCGCATTCATCACAAGCTCTTCAAAACGGTACTGGACCGTGCCGCCTGTCTGGGTGTACTGGAAGTCTTTGCCACCAAATAGCCCGGTTTGCTTCTCTTCGTTGATAGTCAGGTTGCCTTTGCGGCCCATGTCCACGACAGTCGCTATAACATCGCGTATATCAGCCGACTCGTCGAGCAGAGTGCCGACAAGACCCGGCGGCAGATCGCTTGGCGGCTCGGTGAGGTAGTCGGTGGGAAGCTTGACCACTTTATCGCGGCCCTTGGTGTACCACCTTGAAATCATCCAGAGCACACCGCCGATCAGCGTAACCACGCCGAGCAGCAGCAAGCCTACATCGACCAACGGACGCACATTCTTGTCGTATTCTTCCTGCTTCTTGCGATCTTCTTCGCGCTGTAGCTCCTGCTGGTCAACATTGGCCTGCCACGAGGGTTTTGCCGCCTGCAAAATGCCCTTGGGGAGCTGTGCTCCAACTTCGAAGCCCGCTCCAAGCCTGCTATTAGCCGTCCAGACAGCACTATTGCCCTGCGTGCTAACTTCAGCATCAGCAGGAACCGATGCAAGTTTCCAGTCGGCGGTATCGCCGCGAGGGAAGGTCACCTGCACGCGGCTGGCGTTTATGGGAGCCCCCCAGCCGGGTGGCACAGCATACCAGTCGAACTCGTCACGGTCATCATAGACGCGAATGGCACCATTGACATGGTAAGTGACGCGGAAAGTGCGCACCGCGTTAGAAGTGTTGCCGAAGATCCAGCGCACTCGCACCGACGAGCCTGCGTTGTCTATTCCATATGTGCCGGTTGCGCCGCTGGTGGAGTCGTCTGGCTCAAATGATGTCTCGGTGTAATTTACGAACAGGCCGTTTCGATCTTCAGCGACCTTGATGCCGGTAATATTATCCAGCTTATCTGTATCGAACTCGCGTAGACCGCGCCTGAAACTGCCGCTGGTGAAGTTGAAAACAAGGGTCTCTCGGATATCGAGCGACCCATCAGGGTTGACCGTGATTTCCGAGTCATAGCGGTCCATGTGGTATGACTTGGTCTGGGCATAAGCCCTGCCTGGGCTGGCAAGCCCTATGCCCACGGGAAGCAGAAGTGCCGCCAACCAGATAAACGCGACCGCGAAAGAAAGCCTGGCTCTTTTAGCCTGCATGGGAGAACCTCTCTAATCCGTACTGCTTACGTATTTCTATTCAAGTGCTGCGTACCGGCTGCCGTCAGTATCCGGCGAGCCGGCAAGGGGCGATACAGAGCACCGGTGATTTGTTGCTGCTTATGCCGGCGCTGCGGCTGTCTTGGGAATGAAGAACTCGGCCCCGCAATATTCGCAGCGAATGACGCCTTTGCCGCCGACCACCTGGGGTGCGCCGCAGTTGGGGCATTTACCGCTGATGACCGCCTGGTTAATGACTGCGGCATCCGCTGAGACGAGCTTGCCCGATTTCCAATCTACGTAACCTGTGAAGAGACCCTTGCCTACGAGGTCGTAGATGGCCGACTTGACCTGGTCCATAGGCATGTTGGTTTCCAGAGCGACCGAGGATAGCTGCACAGTGCCCTGTGTCGCGATAATGTTGAGGATGCGCTTCTCTTTCTCAACTACGGCGAACTGGCCGGCTTCGCTGCGACCCTGCATGAGGAACCATACTCCGAACCCGGCGATCAGCGCCGCGATGAGGAGCGCACAGCCAAAGGTAAGGGCAGCGCCGCCCGCGTTCAGTTGCACGCCGTTCGACTGGTTGGATGCGCCGAAGATCCAGATTGCCGCGCCGGCCAGTATGACCACGGCCAGGCCAAGCAGCACTAACCCGATTATTCTTCCAGAGCCTACCATGCTTATGTACCTCCAGCTTTAGTTAGTTGAGAATGTTTTGAGAGTGTCCAACCTATATACGCCTGGCTATCCGAAGGGTTGCATGCCAGGACAGGCGGGTCCCAAGAATGGATCTCAGAAAAGAGCGTAATAAGAACCGAGACTAATATTAGACCGTTCCAATCTTACAATATAGCGCGTTTGTTGTCTATGATGGGCCGACCGCGTAAGTGTTCCGACTAATGGTACCGCAGGGGTGCAGGGGCGAAGCCCATGACGGGGGTGTGGGGGTGTCCCCCACTCTTCCCTTCTTCTTTTTGGCTCCCCTCCCACGTGTGGGAGGGGCTGGGGGAGGGGCTTGGCTTACCTGGATGTAAGATTGCTCCACCCTGATCTGAACATCTACGCGGACCGCAGACCAGGGCTGATGCAAAATCGGAATGCTGGTGAACCGACCAGCACACAGACTTTGTCATTCTGAGCCGCAGCGAAGAATCACTATCCGTGGCAGATTGCTATGGAGGTTGATTCTTCACTTCGTTCAGAATGACACCGCCAAGAGGGCGCGCTTATACAGCACCTCTTTGTTACCGATGCACTTACCGCAGCGAATATGCGACA
The DNA here is from genome assembly GCA_039932335.1 of Chloroflexota bacterium. GTDB lineage: Bacteria > Chloroflexota > Chloroflexia > QHBQ01 > JADMIH01 > JADMIH01. Next base: position 3,301 of record JBDTQH010000063.1, on the reverse strand, counting down.
CGATGCCCAGCCGACGCACTGACGACGGACAACGCCGTCTGCCGTCTGCCCTCAGCCGTCATACGCAATAGTAAAACCCCTCTTCCCAACATGTAGGAGAGGGGTTCTGGCGTGAGTACCGGACTAACTATGCTGCTTGCCGGGGCCTTCTTTTTGCTTGCGCCTTGAGGTGTTCTTCTCGAAATCCATCCAGGGCTCGTTGCTCCAAATCAGGTCCATGCGGCCTATGCTCACGGTGTCGCCCGTTTCGACCCCTGCTTCTCTGAGGGAAGGCGATACTTTTAGCTTCTCAAGCTCTTTTTGCAGGCGGTCGACAGCAAACGGGTTGCTCATGTCGGTCATCGAGACCATCCGCTCAATGCGCTCGCCAAGCACGCGGAAGTGGCGCTTGCTCTCTCTCACTATCTCGAACCGCTCAGCCTCAGAAGCTACGTGGCGCGGCTTAACCACCACCTCTTCGGGCGGTGGCTCTTCCTGCCAGGCGGGCTTCGGCATCTCGCGCAGCCTGGCCGCGACAAAGCCCATTAGCTCCTGTATGCCTTCGCCGGTAGCGGCGGAAACGGGGAAGATGTCTGTGTAGCCCATAGCATTAAATTGCTTTATCAGTGATGGCATGCGGTCACGCACTTCCTGTAAGTCCACCTTGTTGATGGCTATTATCTGCGGCTTGGACGCAAGCTCCGCATCGTACTGCTCAAGCTCCGTATTGATACGCTTGAAATCGGCCACGGGATCGATAGTCTGCGAGGGGTGGGCGTTGCCTGCCTCCGCTTCCGCGTTAGCATCCCACCATAGCCCCGCAGAGCCGTCCACCATATGGACTAGCAGGCGGGTTCGCTCGACATGCCGGAGGAACTCCAGGCCGAGACCCGCACCGCTGCTCGCCCCTTCGATGAGGCCCGGTATATCGGCCATCACGAAGCTGTAGTCGCCCACGCTAACCACGCCAAGCATCGGCTGGAGCGTCGTAAAAGGGTAGTCTGCGATCTTGGGTTCAGCAGCGCTCACCACAGCCAGCAAGGTTGACTTGCCCACATTGGGGTAGCCGATGATACCCACGTCAGCGATTACCTTCAGCTCCATAATCACCATGCGCTCTGTGCCCGGCTCGCCTTTTTCGGCATAGCGCGGCGTCTGGTGGGTTGAAGTGGCGAAATGGATATTACCCAGGCCGCCACGACCACCGCGCGCCACCATCATCGTTTCGCCGGGGCGAACGAGATCAGCCTGCACCACTTCGGTAGCGGCGCCTGATATGGGGTTTTCGTCCAGGATCTCAACGAAAGTGCCGGGCGGCACGTCTATATAAATGTCAGAGGCTGCCTTGCCGTGCTTCTGATTGGAGCCGCCGTTGCCGCCGTGCTCCCCTTTATAGTGCTGCCTGTAGTGGAAAGGCAGCAGAGTGTTCAGGTCGGGGTTGACGCGCAAATAGACGCTGCTGCCGCGACCGCCATCGCCGCCGTCGGGACCGCCCTTCGGCACGAACTTCTCGCGCCTGAACGACGCGCTACCGTTGCCTCCGTTGCCTGCCTTTACCCAGATTTTCGCTCTATCATAAAACATGTGATGTGGTTTCCTATTTGCTTTCTGCTCTTTGTTGGTAATGTTACCGCCTGCTACGACCCGCCCGCCTTACACTTCCTCTGCCAGCTCTTTTGCGGCCTTCGCGACCATGTTGCGGTCTTTGTCATAACTGAGCAAGGTGCGGGCCTCGGATATCGGAACCCAGCGGGCCTCGGAGACTTCCCAGTTGGGCTTGCCGAGTGCTGTCGTGGTGGCTTCCATCAGGAAGTGATACACAGTCTTCTTGACCAGGTCACCATTGCGCTGCCGGAAGAAATAAGACACCTCTTCGAGGGGTTTGACAATGCGGGCGTCCAGGCCGGTCTCTTCCTTGATTTCGCGTAATGCTGCCTGTTCGCGGCTCTCCCCTGCCTCGATGTGGCCCTTCGGCAGCGACCAGTCGTTATGGCGGTCGCGGTAGATCAAAGCGACATCGAAGCTATCCCCATCCGGGCGATAGACAACACCGCCGGCTGAATATTCGTTTTGCAATCCAGAAGAACTCATAATCCCACCCGCTGGCCTTACATGTTGGGGGCTTCGATCGGCAATAGCACCAGTATATCTTCCATCGAAGCAAAGATATAATCAGGCTCCATGCCATCTATTTCGGCGGCAGTACCCGCTCCCCAGGTCACCCATGCTGTCTTCATCCCTGCAGCCTTGCCCGCCTTTATATCCACAAGAGCGTCGCCCACATAAATCATCTCGGGAGGGGGCACGCCCAGACGCTCGGACGCGACGAGAAGCGGGTCGGGGTGGGGCTTATGTCGGGCTGTATCTTCTATAGTGACGAGGGTATCGAAGAATGGAGCCAGGTCGAACAGATTAATGCCGCGTGTGGCCGCCGGTATACCCTTCGAGGTAGCAACTCCCAGGCGCAGGCCCGCTTCTTTCAGGCGGGTGAGGGTTTCCTTCGTGCCCGGAATCAGCGTGATCTTCTGATCATGGCTCGTATGCTGGTAGCCGTGATACGTGGATAGGAGCTCCGCGCTTCTGCCCGGTGCTATCTCCTCAAAAGCGTCGTAAAGAGTGCGTCCCAGCGTGGGCAGCACTTCTTCTCGTGTGATCTCGCGCCCCAGGCAAGTGCGCACGGTGTACTGCCAGCAGTCCACGATATGCTCAACAGATTGTATAAGAGTGCCGTCGAGATCGAACAGCACCGCGCGAAGGGGGGAAGAAGATTGCATAACTTATATTATAACAGACCGGTCGTACTACGTAGTTGTCGGTTGCCCGTTGTCAGTTGACGACCGCCGATGGCAGACCGCCGACCGCCTTGTGTCGCATACTCGCTACCCACAGCACTAAACAAACCTTAAGGACCTCTGCGTAACTCTGCGCACTCTGCGGTGAACCCGTAATATACTGACAACTGACAACTGACAACTGACAACGCGGTCACAAGAAACAAAAGAGCCAGCCCATAAAAGGCCGGCTCTCATGACTCCCGAATAGAGGGAGAATTATTGCGTCGTGCACCCTTTGTCGATCACGCCATTCCGGCTTACGGCCACCAGCCAGCTCGAATCAGGCAACCCTGCGGCACCCGAAAGGGACTATTTATGGCTGCTTCCTTCCGGACCTGACCAATTTCATAGGCTTTCGCCGCGCAGGACCCAACCGTCAACACCACTTAGCAGACGCAGTCCCACAATATCGGACCTCGAAAGGGAATTCAACCCCGCTGTAGCGGATTGCGGGTGCAGGGCACCGCTAGTTCCCCGTCTAGCACGAC
>JBDTQH010000062.1:0-30914 GCA_039932335.1 Chloroflexota bacterium | reverse complement strand
CCTGCAGCACCCCAAGTATCGCAATGGCCTGAGTCTATACTCTTAGTCACTCCCTAGAAGTACGTCCGCCTACTGCCCGAAGAGTAGACCACCCCTTGCCGCTACGTGACTATGAGCATGCAGCATTACGTCTCCCGCCTTATGTTGACAGGGCTGATGCAAAGTCGGTACAGCGCGCGTCCTCTTGGCGGTGTCATTCTGAACGAAGTGAGGAATCAACCTCCATAGCCGTATGCCAGGGGTAGTGATTCTTCGCTGCGGCTCAGAATGACAATGTCTGGGTGGTCGCCGGTTCACCAGCATTTCCGTTTTTGCATCAGTCCGAGTTATCTTGATAACATACTTTCGCCTTTGTCATCCCCGGTGGTATAATGAAGGAAAATCAAGCATCTATGCCTATACGATTCCACATATCATAGCTGAGGATAATTCAGAATGGGTATTCACTCCAACGGTACAACATCCAGCAAGGGCGTCCCCGGCCGCTCCGTTTATCTCGATCACGCGGCCACAACGGGCGTATTGCCTGAAGTGCTCGATGCAATGCTGCCATTCTTCACCGAAAAGTACGGTAACGCGTCCAGCGTTCACGCGTGGGGACGTGCTGCTCACCAGGGCATGGAGAACGCTCGCCGCCAGGTGGCTTCTGTGCTCGGCTGCCGTCCGCGCGAGGTCGTGTTCACCTCAGGCGGCACCGAATCGGACAATTTCGCGGTGAAGGGCGTAGCATGGGCCTACAGGCGCGGCCTCTTCCCCAACAAGCCGCCCACGCTCGGCCCCGGCCATATCATCATCTCAGCAATAGAGCACCACGCCATCCTGCACTCGGCTGAAGACCTGGAGCACCACGGCTTCGATACGACGGTGCTCCCCGTAGACCTGTACGGCATGGTCAATCCCGACGACATTCGCCAGGCCATGCGTCCCGACACTGTCCTCGTGAGCATCATGTACGCCAACAATGAGATCGGCACCATCCAGCCCGTCAGCGAAATCTCGCAGATAGCGCACGATGGCGGCGCATACTTCCACACCGACGCTGTACAGGCGGGCGGCTATCTCGACCTGAACGTAGACAGAATCGGCGCAGATTTACTTTCCCTGTCTGCTCACAAGTTCTACGGGCCGAAGGGTGTCGGCATCCTCTATATCAGGCACAACACAGCTATCCTGTCGCAGCAGCACGGTGGTTCGCAGGAAGGCCGCAGGCGTGCTTCTACCGAAAATGTACCCGGCATCGTCGGTCTCGGCGCAGCCCTTGCGCGATCACACGCCAACCTCCCCACCGAGAACCAGTATGTCACCGATCTGCGCGACCGGCTGATTAACGGCATCATCGCCCGTATACCCGATGTCCACCTTATGGGCCACCCGCAGAATCGCCTTCCCAACAACGCAAACTTCTGCATCGCGGGCGTCGAAGGCGAGACCATGCTGCTCCGCCTCGATATGCGCGGGATCGGTGCGTCCAGTGGTGCCGCTTGCGCCTCTGGCTCCGCTGAGCCAAGCCATGTGCTCCGTGCACTTGGTGTGCCCCGCGAGCTTGCCCAGGGCAGCCTCCGCCTCACAGTGGGCATCGACAATTCGCCCGACGATATTGATTACACCCTCGACGTCCTTGAAAACTGTGTGGCCGAGCTACGCAGCAGCGAGCCTGCTCTCAAAGTCTAAAGCTTACAAGGCCCCTCTAAAGCAAACAGCACCTCGTGTAAGGGGTGCTGTTTCTTATTACGTTTGCTCGGCTGCTTGCTCAGTGGGGAGTTCAAGTTTGACCTTGATTTCGTCGAGAGGTGGCAACTGCTCAGGACTCTCCAGCCCAAAGTGCTGCAGGAATGCCAGCGTTGTGCCGTACAGGATCGGATGCCCAACACTGTCCAGCCGCCCAACTTCGGTAACAAGGCCGCGCTGCATCAGCGTGTTAGTCACCCCGCTGCAATCCACTCCGCGAATAGCCTCGATCTGCGGGCGAGTCACCGGCTGCCTGTATGCAATCAGCGCGAGCGTTTCCAGCGCGGCGTCCGAAAGCCTCTGGTTAGCCTGCTGTCCTCGCATCCGCTCGATATAAAGGGCCGTCTCAGGGGCCGATACCAGCCTCACAACACCCTCATGGCGTTGCAATCTCAGCCCGCGCTTGCCCTCTGACATCGATCGCCCCAGGTACTCAAGCACGCGGTCCAATGTTGGCTGCCTTATCGCCAGCACACGCCGCAAATCAGCCATACCCAACGGCTCGGGCGACACAAAGAGAAGCGCCTCTGTAGCCGACGCCATCTCCTGTATATCTTCCCGTTCTTCTACTATTTCCGGCGAGTTCCGCTCCGCAGCATCAGCCGCTTCAATCTCCAGCGTTGTTTCCATAACCCTTATTATAAGGTTTCCGGCACTCGTCTGCTAACTTATCCGACAACCGGATGTGGAGTCGCAAGCACCACACTCCTCAGATGACAGCCAACGTAAGAGTTCAGAATAGCGTTAGCGGGGTGCAGGGGCGAAGCCCATGACGGGGGTATGGGGGTGTCCCCCATTCACTTCACTTCTTTTTATACTCCCCTCCCGCACGCGGGAGGGGTTGGGGGTGGGCCTTCCCCTAGCGACATGTTAGATTGCTCCACCCCAAATCTGAACATTTACCAGCCAACAATGAGTTGCCACAGGTCGCGCCCATACGCTATAATTACCTCGCGTATCTGCGCGAGTGGCGTAACGGCAGCCGCGCTAGCCTTAGGAGCTAGTGCCCGTAAGGGCGTAAGGGTTCGAATCCCTTCTCGCGCACATTTAGAGGCACCTCATCGGGTGTCTTTTTCCATATCCTTTGCTGCAGGGTCTACTTAACCTCACTGCATAAAGGAAAGACCTCTCACCCCGGCCCGCCCCTGCTGCGCTCATCCCCACAAGGGGGAGTATAGAAGAAAGCGAGGGATACCCCTATCCCCGGCAGGCGGTTCCCCTGCACCCCCTCGCTTTGCGATCAGCCCCATCCCCTAAAACCGCCTCTCGCGTATAATGGACTAGCCTCCCCGTTCCCACAATCCAAACTGAAAGGCAAACAACCACATGAACGTCTCACAACGAACTCGTCGCGCCGTCGTGTTTGGCCTGCTCGTTATTCTGCTGGCAGGCGCGCTGCCCTCCACCTCGTCACAGGCCGCTTACGCTGCCGCCACGCCCAAACCTGCTGTACGCCTTACCGGAGGAGAGAAGTGCTTCTCCGAAACTGACAGGTGCATGCACGGGGTCTTTCTTGGATACTGGCAGTCGCGCGGCGGCATAGCTGCGTTCGGCTACCCCGTTACAGACGAGCTATCTGAGGACGGCCGCACCGTCCAGTACACCGAGCGTGCACGGTTCGAGCTCCACCCTGAGCTGCGCGATACCCCCAGCGAAGTGCTGTTGAGTCTGCTCGGCAACCAGTTGGCAGCGGGCCGCACCGACCAGCCTTTCAAGCGTGCCACTGCTTCGTCAACCGGCGATTTCTTCACGCAGACGGGCCACAACCTGGCCCAGCCTTTCAATAACTACTGGCAGAAGAACGGCGGCCTGCCTGTCTTCGGCTATCCCATCTCTGAAGCCTTCAACGAGAAGAGCGCGACCGACGGCAAAACCTATCAGGTGCAATACTTCGAGCGTAACCGCCTCGAATACCACCCGGAGGCCAAAGGCACCGCCGCCGAGATACAACGCGGCCTTCTCGGTAAGGAGTTCTACACCCGCACATACGGCAACACGCCTCCACCCGCCGCCTCTCCCTATCCGGTCTCGATGGACGCCCTGCAAGGCATGATACGCTGGGGCAGCGATCTCAAAGTCGTGCGCACGGTCGCCAAGACCACCGCCTACACCAAGTACGGCATCACATACAGGAGCGGCAACCTCACAATCAGCGGCCAGATGTACGTGCCCGTGGGCAACGGTCCGTTCCCTGTCATGATAATGAACCACGGCTTCATTCCCATCCCGGACTACGTCACAGGTATGGACTCACGTCGTGAGTCGCCCTTCGTCGCGTCCAACGGCTACGTCGCCATCCACCCGGACTTTCGCAACTATGCCGGGTCGGACATAGACGAAAACGCCTCGGAAAACCTCACCGCATTTGGCTGGGCCGACGACTCGCTCAACCTCGTGGATGCTGTCAAGCGATCTAACTTGCCCTACCTCGACAAGAAGCGCATCGGCTACTGGGGCCACTCCAACGGCGGCCAGACAAGCATGATGGCCCTCGTTGCCCAGCAGCCTGATATCAAGGCGTTCGTCCTCTTCGCGCCTACCTCACCCGACTACGCCGACAACTTCAACCGCTGGACCCGTCCCAACAAAGAACAGGCCGACCGTGTTCGTGCCCGCCACGGCTTCCCCGAAGACAACCCTGCCTTCTACCAGGGCCTGTCTGTTGGTCCCAGCTTCAAAGAGGCGGTCAGCAAAGGCCCTGTACTGCTATTCCACGGCACAGCCGACACTAACACGCCATTCTCCTGGTCTGAGCGTTCTGCCGCACTCATGAAGGACGCGGGCATCGACATCACGTTTGTGCCCGTCAAAGGCGAGAACCACCTCTTCAGCGACCAGGCGTGGCGCGGCGGGGTCGGTTCGCAGTTCCTCAGCTTCATCGACAAGTACGTCAAGAACGCAAAATAATCCGGTTAAACGAAAAGCCAACCACTGCTGACAAATCATCAGCGGTGGTTGGCTTATTACGCTCTATGGTTGCTAACCTGTTAGTGGTTAGCTGTGCCTGCAGCCTTATTTGGCGGCGAGACGCTCGCTCTTGCTCATGGTGCGAAGGCAGCGTGTGCAGATCTTAACCCGCACAAGTTCGTCGCCCACCAGTATGCGCTTCGGCTGGATGTTCGGTACCCAACGTCGCGGTGTATGGTTCTTCGCGTGGCTAACATTATGACCATAGTTCGGCTTCTTGCCGCAGACTTCGCATTGTACCGCCATCGACTTTATCCCTCTCACGTCCGCCCTTTACTAATTCGGGCTTTTCTAGTATAGTAATCAAAGTTATGTGCGACTTATTTGTCGCACAGATAGTAATTGTACCATATTAACCGCCCTTTGGCAAGTCAAGTCGCCGTCTCGCGTCCGGGGACCACCGGGTGAGGAACAAAACAAACCTATGGCTTCCAGGCACCGTAAAGACCAGAACAATCTCGATCTCAGAGGAACCAGCCTCTCGTTAAATGGCTCGGCCCATCCGAAGTCTACAGGAGACCAGGAAGCAGCGCAAGCACCCGAAGGCAGCGACGACCACGGCGACACTGACGGCAAAATCGAGGTTTCACCGAGGGCAATTTCTCATCTCGCATACAGGGCTGCCCAGCGCTCTTACGGCGTAGTGGGCCTCGCGTCCCGGCATGCTCGTCCCGGTTGGGCAGAGCTGTTGCGGCGCGAAGAAATATCGAAGGGCGTCGAAGTCAGCTTTTCAGATGGCAACGTTGTAATCAACCTTTATGTTATCCTTGAGTATGGCACGCGCATCTCAGAAGTGGCGCGTAATATTATGAGCAACGTCAAGTTTGCTCTTGAATCTTCCCTGGGTATATCTGTCGTTCAGGTCAATGTAACCGTCCAGGGCATCAGAGTAAGCGAGTAGTTTAGAATCGAGAATCGGCAGTTGTAGTGACCAGGGCGGCCGGCCTTCTCGAAGTCAAGACTGACATTTCCCCGAAGGGGTAACATGAGGACATCCCAGTCAATTAGCAGCGCGCAGCAAGACAGCAGCACACCTCACCAACACGTGCCCACAGCCCCCGGCGATAGCTGGGGCGGGCAGGATTTTAAGCGTGTAGTAACGGCATCGTCGCTCTGGATTGCGCGCAACATCGAAGGCATCAACGCGCTTAACGTCTTCCCTGTGCCGGATGGCGACACGGGAACGAATATGGCTCTCACCATGCAAGCTGCCATCAAACAGATTGCCGACTCGCCAAGCCACTCCGTAGCCGAGATAACCTCAGGGCTGTCACATGGCGCTCTCATGGGCGCGCGCGGCAACTCGGGCGTTATTCTGTCGCAAATCCTGCGCGGTTTCGCCGAGAGCCTGGCAGGCACGACACGCATCTCCGCCGTTGATTTTGCGGAAGCCCTCGTTGCTGCCACGGCCACCGCTTATCGTGCCGTGCTCAAGCCCGTTGAAGGCACAATCCTCACCGTTATAAAGGACACCGGGGAAGGTGCACATGATGCCGCCGCGAAGCTGAACTCCTTTGCGTACGTGCTAAGCGAAACCGCCAAGGCGGCCAAAGCCTCCGTCGCACGCACCCCCATGCTGCTCGATAAGCTGAGAGACGCGGGTGTGGTCGATGCGGGCGGGCAGGGCCTCTGGATTTTGCTGGATGGGATGCGCCGCTATGCCGAGGGCGAAGAGATCGAATCGCTCGACGTGGAGACCGTTACCGGGAATGCGGCGCTCAACGAAGCCACAGGCGGCGGTGTGCATGTCGAACATGGCGAGTACGGCTACTGCACCAACTTCCTGCTTGTCAGTGAAGGTCTGAACTTCGATGAGGTGCGTGCACGCATAGCATCCCTTGGCGACTCCGCTGTTATCGTGGGCGACGACCGCCTCGTGAAAGTGCACATCCACACCGAAACGCCGGGTACCGTTCTCAACTATGCCACCACCCTGGGCAGCCTGCGCCAGATCAGCATCGCCAACATGCAAGATCAGCACGACGAGTTCATTGATATGCACGCGCAGAATGCCTCCGGCCAGGTCCACGCCGATGCAGGCGCTTCGCAGGCATCGGGCCGCACCGCTGATAGCGCCGTCGCGCAGAGCAAGATTGCTGTGCTGGCCGTGGCGTCCGGTCCCGGCCTGGTCAAAGCCTTCAAGAGCATGGGCGCGACCGCCATTATCGAAGGCGGCCAGACCATGAACCCTAGCACAGAAGACATCCTCAAGATAGTGGAGAGCGTTCCTCAAAAGGAAGTCATTATACTGCCCAACAACGGCAACATCATCATGTCAGCGCGCCAGACTGCCGACCTGACCAAGAAGAAGGTGGCGGTTGTGCCGACCGACACCGTGCCGCAGGGCATGTCCGCACTTCTCGCGCTCAACTTCGAGGCCACCCTGGACGATAACGCCGCAGCAATGATGAGCGCTGCCAGAGATGTTCAGACAGGTGAGCTAACTCGCGCCGTGCGTGATGCTAAAGTGAATGGTATTGACGTGAAGTCGGGCGAAATCATCGGACTGTTGAATAATGCCCTCGTCACCACAGGCCCCGACCGCGAACCAGTCGCTTGGGACCTCATGGAGCGTATGGATGCTGCAAGCAGCGAGCTAATCACGATATACTGGGGCAGCGATCTCAGTGAAAGTGAAGCCGAGGCGTTCCGCGCACAGGTACAGGATCGCTACCAGGACGCCGAAGTTGAACTGGTCAACGGGGGCCAGCCTTTCTACGATTACATAATCTCAGCCGAATAAGGAGTGAGCGCTGCCAGTCGGGTTGAGCCTCTCTTGCGCCGCCACTCACCCTGCTTCTTCAGACTCAGCCGCGTGCCATGCCTCACATAAGAGTAGTAACCGATAGCGCTTGCGATATACCGGAGAACCTGCTGCGACAGTTTGACATCACTGTCGTGCCTCAACGCGTCCGCTGGGGCAACAACACCTACGTCGACCGCGTAAACATCACGGTGGACGAAACGCTCGCCCGCCTGCGCTCAGGTGCCGCACCCGAAACCGAGCCACCCTCGGTTGAAGATTTCAGCCGCACCTACCGCGCCATGCGCGATACCTGCGATGGTGTTATCTCCATTCATCTGTCGTCGCGGCTCAGTGAGACCTTCGCGAATGCCGCTATCGCCCGTGAAGGCTTCGGGCCCATAGGCCAGGGCGGTCCATTTCCAGTCTCCGTGGTCGATTCTCTCTCCGTCTCTATGGGCCTCGGCTGGATTGTGCTCGCGGTCGCCAAAGCCGCCGCGACCGGACTTGATCTACCGCGCCTGATTGGCCTCGCCACGCGTCTCACCGGCCTCAGCCATGTCGCCTTCTTCACGGAGCAGACCGAAGTTATCCTGAAAAGCGGCCGTGTCGGGCGTCTCGCCATGCAATCTGAGAGCCTTGCGACCATGCGCCCTCTCTTCCACATCGACGAAGGCAACATCGCTGTGTATGAGCGCACCCGCACTCGTGCCAAGGCACGCGATTCGCTATACAACTTTGTTGAAGACTTCCCGAAGATTGGTGAGATCGCGGTAATTCACACTTCCACTCAGAACGAAGTCGAGCATCTCATGACCCGCATCGGCGCGATCTATCCACGTGAGCGCGTGCTCGTCGTACAGTCAGGCTCCTCATTTGCCGCATGGATTGGCCCTGATGCCCTCGGGGTCGCAGTGCTGGAGGGCGAGGAGTAACAGGAGACAAGAATGCCGACAAACCACCGGCCTGTAAAAGTAGTAGTCGACAGCGCTGCCGACATACCACAGGAGCTTGCACAGCAACTTGACATAACAGTTATCCCGCTGCGCGTGCATATCGGCGGCAAGACATACCTGGACGGCGTAAACATCAGCGGTGAAGATTTCTACCGTGAATTGGAAGCCACAAGAAGTGTAACAACCACCTCCCTTCCTGCCCTCGATTCACTTGAAGATGCCTACCGCCGCCTTACCCGTGATGGTTTCGACGTTGTCAGCGTGCACATGTCGTCCAAGCTCAGCGGCACCTACAACGCCGCGCTGATGGCTTCCACCGGCGACGACGTTATCACCGACGCCGTTGCAGTGGTGGACACCAGAACCATATCCATGTCCGAAGGCTGGTGCGCCATAGTGGCTGCCGAAGCCGCTCGCGACGGCAAATCGCTGGAAGAAGTAACGAACATCGCTGAAGAGGCGGCAACCCGCGCAATCCTATTTGGCGCGCTCGAAACGCTGGAATACGTCATAAAGTCCGGCCGCGTGAGCCGCCTTCCCGGCACCGTAGGCACAGTTTTAAGCATTAAGCCAATCCTCACTACCCTCCCCAACGGCGAAGCGGCCATCATCGAGCGCGTTCGAACTCGCAAGAAGGTGCTTGAGCGCATCACCGAGCTAACAGCCGCACTCGGTCCGCTCGACCGGATAGCAGTAATGCACGGCGCGGACCCCGAGGGCGCGCAGCAACTAATAGAATTGCTGGAAGCCATAAATCCCCCCAAGCCTATAGTCGTAGGGCACATAGGCGCTGTCCTCGGCACCCACATAGGCCCCGGCGGTGTTGGCGTCTGCTGCCTGAAAGCAAGTGCCCGATAGCGCAACCCAAATTGGCTGCACCGCAAGCAAAAAGCATAGAGTGTTCTCCTCATCCGAAGTGACAGGCATTTCAATGGCGGCACTGTACAGGCGCGGAGTGTGCCAATCATCGTAAAGGGGTTGAGAGGGCGCTCCCTGCTCAGAGTATGTACGAAGTGTGGGCCAGGCTAGGGTATCAGGAGTACCGGAAATACAAAACAAGCCTGTAACCCTGCAACAATCAGGCAAACCAAAATAATCAGGCAAACCAGCGAGGACAAACGTGATGACCTTGCCCTCTCCAACAACCAAAGTCGGTGTCTACATTGATGTCGCCAACCTCACCCGCAACGGCGGCTACGGCATGCGTTATGACGTCTTGCGCTCCTTTGCCTGCCGCGATAACGCTGAGCCTATACGCCTCAACGCCTATGTCAGCTTTGACGCTGACCGCGCCGAAGATGACCACAGTTACCGCACAGCCCAGTACAACTTCTACTCCCTCCTTCGCGACTTTGGCTACAAAGTCATCCAGAAGACCGTCAAGTGGTACTTCGATGAGAGCGGCCGCGCCTTCGGCAAAGCCAACGCCGACCTCGACATGGCGGTTGATGCCCTCCTTCAGTCCGAGAACATAGACAGAGTGCTGCTTGCCACGGGCGATGGCGATTTCGTGCGGGTGGTGCAGGCGCTACAGAATCGCGGCTGCCGCGTCGAGATCGTCGCCTTCGAGAATGTGTCCCAGGAGCTACGCCGCGAGGCCGACCTCTACATGTCGGGCTATCTCATCCCCAACCTGCTTCCCACTTCTATGGGACGCAACGGACCCGGATGGGGCGAAATAGGGTCGCGCGTTCGCGGCTTCTGCTACAACCACGCCGCGGACAAGAACTTTGGCTTCCTTCGCGTTATGAAAAGCATCGCTCCTGAGCTATGGAAGATCGACTCGCGGCAGGCCAATTCGCCGTACGAGAGCGTCTTCTTCCACGACTCACACCTGCCTGACGGTGTGCACATAGCGGACCTACCGAACCGCAACACCATCTTTGAGTTCGAGCTAGCCAAGTCCGAGCACCGCGAGACGGGTTTCCAGGCAGTCAATATGCAACTGGTGAGCCACAGGCGCTAGCAACAAGCAGGAGTAATCGGGAACATTCCAGGCTGTTCTAACGTATAATTGATAGAGCAGCCTGGTATCGCGCCGCCCAGGGCACAACGCTGCTACTCTAAATGCAGGCAGGCAACATGAATCGGTTTCCACTGGCACTTTCACTCTCAGGACTAATCCTCGCCGCGCTCCTTTTCACCGGCTGCACAGGCAGTGTACCGGCCGTTGTTCCTACCGCCGCACCAACCTCAACACCCGTCCTCGACTGCGGAGGCTGCCGCCCAGACATCCCCACTATCCCCACCCAACCCGCCGAAACAGCCACACCCGAGGTTTCGTCCACCCCATCCAGCACCATAGATATCACCAGCGGCGACTACGACGCCGCACTCGCACGCTGGCTCGCCGCCGACGTCCAGGACTACAGAATGGAAGTCACCTTCGTGGACTACAACGGCGAGCTTTCCGGCAAGTGGACGTTCTTGGTAGAGGATAAGAAGATAGTTGAGATTCATCGCGGGGGAACAAAGGTCTACATCGACGACGGCCGCAGCATCCCCAATCCTGAGGCCAATCCCGGCAGCCTCAATTTCCTGACCATAGACGGCCAATTCGCAAGGATCAGGCAGTTGCTGGACGATCCTTCAACCAGGGGCATAACTGTCTCCGGCGATCACTACGACGTTGACTATCTCGTAAAGTTCAACGACGCACTCGGCTACCCCGAAACCTTCGGCAGCTATCCGCAGAACATCACCGACAGTGAGCAAATTATTCGCGTTACGTCGCTTGAAGTGCTCAAGCAGGGTCCAAACGCCTCCGTGACCGTGGCCCCTACCCTGAAAAGCACGCCAACCTCTGAACCGGATCCTACAGAAACGCCGGGCTCCCTATCGCTTGTTATCATTGAGAAAGGCAACCCGAATTCCCAACGCGCCTACGACGAGGCACTTGCGAAATGGCAAACGTCGGGCATCGCGGAGTACGAAGTAACCAGCCATATCTACGCTGAAGGTACAGAGCAGGTGTGGACCCTCCGCGTCAAGGGCAGTGATGTAACAGTCATTTACTCTACTGAAGGCCAGGACGCCACTCCCGACGACACCGCACCCCTCACAGTAGATGCCCAGTTCGCAAGCATGGCCGACATCCTGGCAGGCAACGATTTCTCAGGCATAGAAATCGACGGGCAGAAGTATTATCTCACTTACGGCGTGATCTTCGACCCCCAGTACGGCTACCCCACTCGCTTCGACCTCGACGTAAGGCCCGGCCCCGTAATGGACGCAGGCTACGTCATCGAGGTAGAAGACTTCGACATCTTGGGAGTAGTACACACGCCTTGATAGGGTGGGAACGCGTGATGCGTGAAACGTGAAACGTGAAACGTGAGATACTGCGTATTGCGTGTGACCGCCGACGGCAGACCGCTGACCGCGTTGTCAGTTGTCGGTTGTCAGTTGATGACGGGAGACCGCTAACGCAGACCGCCAAAGTGATTAGCAAGAACTCCCTCATCCCTGGCGTCTTGGCGTTCCATTCCGTATCCCGCGGTCGGCGGTCTGCCGTCGGCGGTCGTAACTGACCCCTCGTCTCCACACCCCGCGCGGATGTGCTAAAATATGGCAAGACCCGACGAACGGAAATCCACGATAGCAGCCTGACTTCATCATGCCAATACCCACCAACGTCTTCAAGAATATCCTGCGCCTCGAAGAGCACAAAGGCTTCACAGACGCCGCTGTACAGGGCGGCCTATCCGCCTTCGCGAGCCGCTGGGCAGCGCAAATAAGCGACCATGAGCGCGAAGCCCGCCCGATAGCCGAGGCCATCGCCGGCACCCTCGACTCCTACGCTACCACGGACCCCGGCGCTCGCGGCACTGCTGTGCGGCAGGCAAACGAGCTACTATCGCTCTTTGAGAGAGGCGTGCGCGACGTTCCCGCCGAATTGGCGGCCGCTGCTGTTGGCGGCAAGTCCTCGAACAAACAGAGCAATGGTAACGGCAACGGCAATGGGTATCTGCCTGAAGCTATTGAGGGCTTCACAGGCTACGATGATATCGACCCCCGCGCCAAAGCCCCTGTATCCTCATTCAGAAGCGGCATCGCCCCTGGCCCTCTTGAAATGCCGCCTGCTCCCGCTGGACGCGCTGCTCGCCGTAACGCAGACATCGACTCGCCCGTAACCGTGCTACGGGGCGTGCAGGACGCCACTGCGCGTCTTCTCAAGCGTCTGGGCGTCTACACCGTGCGTGATGCACTCCTTTTCTTCCCGTTCCGCTACGACGATTTCTCTGCCATGAAGCCCATCGCCGAACTGGAACCCGACGTCAACCAGACCATCGTAGCCACAATCTGGGAGGTCGAAGCCCGCAAGACACGCACGGGCCGCCCGCTCATAACCGCAGTCCTCGCCGATGATAGCGGCACAATCAGCGTCTCGTGGTTCAACCAGGAATACCTGCTTAAGTCATTACACCAGGGCGACCCCATTGTCATATCGGGCAAGCCCGTCGCCTTCAACAACCGCCTGCAATTTAGCTCGCCCGAGTGGGAGCCATACGACTCCGAACTGCTCCACACCGGGCGCATTGTGCCTGTATATCGCTCCACAGAAGGTCTATACCGCCGAACTCTCCGGCGCATAATGCATGACGCGGTTGACCGCTTCGCATCTCTTCTTCAAGACTATCTGCCGGAGGAAATGAAGCGCGATGCTCAACTGGTAGACCTCGAAACCGCCGTTCGCCAGATCCACTTCCCCGATTCCAAGATCGAAGCCGCTCGTGCCACCAAGCGCCTCGCCTTCGACGAATTCCTGATGATTCAGCTTGGTATGCTCCAGAGAAAGCGAGCCTGGCAGCATTCGCAGCAGGGCATGGCGATGCCAGCCGGCAAAGAGGTACTCGAGAACTTTTATTCATCGCTGCCGTTCGGCCTCACGGGCGCTCAACAGCGCGTTGTGAACGATATTCTCACCGACATTTCCTCGACAGTGCCCATGACCCGTCTGCTGCAAGGTGACGTCGGCTCCGGCAAAACAGTTGTAGCCGCCACAGCCCTCATGGCAGCGGTCACAAATGGCTCGCAAGCTGTGCTCATGGCCCCAACGGAAATCCTCGCCGAGCAGCATTTCAAGAGCCTGTCTACCATGTTTGAGAGCCTGGGCGAGGGCCACCCCACAGTGCGCCTTCTCAAGGGCAGTACACCCGCTAAAGAGAAGAAGAAAATCTACAGCGAAATTGAATCGGGCGAAGTTGATGTGGTTACGGGAACGCACGCCATCATCCAGGAGGGCGTTAACTTCAAGAAGCTTGGCCTCGTGGTGGTAGACGAGCAGCACCGCTTCGGCGTCATGCAGCGCGATGCTCTTCGACAGAAAGGGCTGGAAGCCGGACTCATGCCTCACACGCTTGTGATGACGGCCACGCCTATCCCCCGCTCGCTTGCCCTCACCATCTACGGCGACCTCGAAGTGTCGGTCATAGACGAGATGCCGCCCGGACGCCGCCTCATCAAGACGAGGTGGGTTGATGGCCTGCGCCGCCAGCAAGCATACGACTTCATCGAGAAGAAAGTAGCTGAGGGACGTCAGGCGTTTATCATTTGTCCCCTCGTTGAGGAATCCGACAAGATCGAGGCCAAGGCCGCCGTAGCCGAGCACGAGCGCCTGCAGGCCGAAGTATTCCCCAACCGCAGGCTCGCGCTCCTTCACGGGCGCATGAAGCCAAAGGAGAAAGACGAGGTAATGGCCTCCTTCCGTCGTGGCGAAGCCGACATCCTCGTATCGACAAGCGTTGTAGAAGTGGGCATCGACGTGCCAAATGCCACCGTAATGCTCGTAGAGGGTGCTGACCGCTTCGGTCTATCGCAGCTTCACCAGTTCCGAGGGCGCGTCGGTCGTAGCGAGCACCAGTCTTACTGCATCCTGCTGGCCGAGAACGCGCAGGGTGTCGGCTTTGACCGGATGCAGATCATTCAGGAGACCCACGACGGCTTCCAGTTGGCCGAAGAAGATCTCAAGATACGCGGCCCCGGACAGTTCTTCGGCACTCGCCAGTCCGGTATGCCCGATCTGCGTATGGCCAAGCTATCCGACGTCGCCACCCTAACCCTTGCCCGCGAGCAAGCCAAAGCCCTCTTCGCACGCGACCCTGGCCTTGAACAGCCCGACCATGCACCGCTCAGGCATGTCCTCGGCCTATTCTGGAGCCGCGCCGAAACCGACGCCAACCAGTAGCCTTATCGTCATCCAAACGTATGCAGCTATCATTTGCTGCCTGTTACCGTCTACCACCGACTATGAGAGTAATTTCCGGCACCGCAAAAGGACGCCAACTGAAAGCGCCGCCCGGCATGGGCACTCGCCCTATGACCGATAGGCTCAAGACATCGCTCTTCGATACGCTTGTGCCGTTCGGCGTGAGCGGCGCGCGTGTGCTTGATCTCTACGCCGGAAGCGGTTCTATTGGCATTGAGATGCTCTCGCGTGGGGCGGTCTGGTGTGACTTTGTTGAGCAAAATGCAACCGTCTGTCGCATAATTCAGGACAACCTCGAGAGCACTCACATGGCCAACCGCGGGCGCGTCTATAAGATGGCGGTAGATCGCTATCTTTCCATGAAGAATAATACGGCCGTGGGTCTGCCAAGTACAACAGAGTATGATATAATAAGCCTCGACCCACCGTATGCCGACCCGGAAATAGGCAAGACTTTGAAAACCGTGGCTCTCTTTCCTTTGCTGGCCTCCGATGGCCTTGTTGTCATAGGCCACGCCAACCGCGTCAAACTTGCCGATGAATATGGACAGGGTCGCATACAACGTGTTCGCCATCGGGCTATGGGTGACTCGGCATTTACTATCTATGAAGTGGCCGGTGGACAAGATACAGCAGACAAAGAAGAATCCAGGGAGAATATCCAGGACGATGCCTCAACTTACCCCTAACGGCAGCCAGGATAACAGTCACATCGAACGTATTGCCATTTATCCCGGCACGTTCGACCCTGTCACTATGGGCCACCTTGATATTGCCTCACGCGCCATCAACCTATGCGATAGGCTCATTATTGCTGTGGGCGACAATAGGAACAAGAGTCCACTTTTCAGCGTAGCCGAGCGCATTAGCCTTATCCGCAACTCTCTGGTAGATCTACACATCGCTGAGCGCGTTAGCGTTTCGGCCTATTCCGGCCTGACCGTACACTATGCCAAGCAAGTTGGAGCCGGGCTGATCGTGCGAGGTCTTCGCGCCGTCACCGACTTTGAATGGGAGTTCCAGTTGGCCTTGATCAACAGGGCGCAGGACCCCAACATCGAAACGGTCTGCCTCATGACAAGCCAGGAATATTCGTTCCTGAGCGCCAGCACGGTTCGCGAGCTGGCACTCCTCGGCGGCAAGCTGGACCATATTGTTCCGCCCAACGTCGCGGTAGCCTTGAAAACCAAGTTCGGTCATGTCACCAACGTGGCCGATGTCCGAGATATCTAACCACTTGCACACCTTGTTCGGCCCCTGGGTCGCAGCACAAGGTGTGCGGGGTGTACCACAAAACGGGAGGTGAGTGCCATCACTACCGATATGCGAATGGACCTCCAGTACCTTATTGACAGGCTGGAGACATTGGTGACCAGCGCCAAGCGCATGCCCATCACAGGCAAGCTTATGCTGGATGAGCAGGAGCTTGCAGACTTAATCGACCAGATGCGGACGGTCCTGCCTGAAGAGGTACGTGCTGCTCGTAAAGTCCTGCGCGAGCGTGATAGCATTATCACTGAAGCGCAGCAGCAAGCCGACGATGTGCTCAAGACTGCCCACGAACAGGCGGAGATGCTGCTCGACCAGGAAGGGCTGATGGCCGAAGCCCAGGCGCGTGCTAACCAGTACCTCGAAGAGGCAATGGGCGCGGCCCAGGACCGTGTGAATGGAGCCGACGACTACGCGCGTGAAGTTCTAAGCCAGCTTCAGGGCCAGCTTACTCGCCACCTGGCGATAATCGAAAAAGGCCTTGCCTCCCTGGACAACCGCGAAGAATAGCAGGCCCAAGCAAACAAAATGCCGCAACGATTACTTGTCGTTGCGGCATTCCTGTCTCTTCTATTTCGGCTGTGGCCCTAGGCCTATCATGGTTTGCCTGGTGTAGTTAGCGTGCCGGAAGATTCGTTAGTGAACGTGGCCGTGGCTTTGCTTACGAAGTCCGGTGTCGAGGCAACCACGTCCACCTGAGATTGCAAAATTACATCGCCGTTCGGCCACGTTCCTGGCATTGGGAAGCTAATCATAATGCTGCCTGAATAGTCGGCATACGTCTTCGCGTAGGCCTCTCGCGTCGCTTCGGCGTTTGCCCCGCCCAGGCGTATTTCCACCGTCTTGCCTACCGGGAAGTTCTCCCCCACCACAATTATCTGTGTGCCGCTTGGGCCGTGATCGGGCAGCAAGCGAATGGTCGGCTCTCGCACCACAAGGCTGCCGTCCACTTCCAGCCTCACCGGAATGGAAGCTAGCTGCCTGTGGCCTGTGCCGTCAGCTGAACTCGGTAATAGCACAATTTCGGCATCAGTCGGTGCTTTGACGGGTGGCACCTTTAGCGTAACCGTGAAATCGCCGCCTTCACCTGATGCTGTTACGGCTTCTTTCGTAAGCAATCCGCCCGGTGTTTGTATACCGACAAGAAATGTGTTTTCAGCAGCCTGCCCGGAGCCCGTTACCGTTACGGTGTCGCTCTTGGCTGCCCCCGGTGCGGCCAGAGTTACGCCCAGAGTGTACACAGGGGTGGCGACTGCCTTCTTGCCCGTAGCAAGCCCTGTGGTGCCGGCTATATCGCTGCCGGGAGTCTCTGTGGGGGCAGTAGATGAACTCTGTGCACATCCAACCATTATCATTGTTACCAGCACAATTGCCAGCAAACATATTAACTTCAAACTATCCGTTTTCCTCATGCCAACTCTCACAGCCTCTGCATTGACCGAATATTACTGTCGTGCTCTCAACTCGCCCGTGCAATAATGTCAAGCCGCTCTCAAAACTCTAACCTAAGTATATGGGCCGCACGCTACTATGGCGTCGGCACCTGCGCCCATTCCCCACTGTCATAAAGTTGTGTCTGTGCTAAGTCCTTTGGCCTACAGCCCTGCTCCTCAAGCGTAAGTGCGTTCAGCGTCCACCACGTAGTTCGCCCCTACAGAATACAATTGGCACTGGCCGATTGTTATGGGCCGTTCGGACGATTAAGGCTTATCTGAAGATCACAAACGCTCTATCCACGCAGCACCGACCTGCCCGTTCGCCAAGTTTATGTTATAATCGCCCCTGATACAGATAGAGGGAATCCTTACTATGGCTGACAATAGCAACAATGCGCCGCAGACACTTAATTCAGAATCAGATGCTGTGGCCAAGCGACCCGGCATCTCTGTTTTCTTTCCGGCCTATAACGACGCGGGTACAATCGCGTCTATGGTTTTGGCCGCTCTAAGTACTTGCAAGCGCCTCACCGACGATTACGAAGTGATAGTGGTCGAGAACGGCAGCACCGATTATACAGTCGAGGTCGTAGAAGACCTCGTACGCACGCACGACCACCTGAAGTTGCTTGCACACCGCGAGCCGCTCGGTTATGGCGGCGCGCTCCAGCTTGGCTTCAAGACCGCCTCCAAAGAGCTGGTCTTTTATACGGATGGCGATGCACAATACGATGCCCATGAACTGGCCTTTCTGTACGCCGCGCTTAGACCTGACGTGGACATTGTGCAGGGCTACAAGATTGCCCGCCACGACCCACTTTTCCGCATTATCATTGGCCGGACGTATCACTGGATTGTGAAGATCGCTTTTGGCCTTCCCATCCGCGACACCGACTGCGATTTCCGTCTGATCCGCAAATCTGCCCTTGAGCGTTTCGACCTGAAGTCCACAACCGGCACCATACCGCTCGAGCTTGTCAAAAAGCTCACCGACTCAGGCGCTGTATTCGCAGAAGTTCCAGTACACCACTATCACAGGGTGTATGGGCGCTCGCAGTTTTTCAACTTCAAACGGCTCTGGGAAACCGGCATCCAACTGCTCCAACTGTGGCGTGATCTCGTTCTCATCCCGCGCATCACAAAGCGCAAACCTGTCAAGAGCGTCAAACCGCCTATGCAAATAGATCCCAGCAACCCCTCGCTCGCGTATCAAACCGATCTACAGGCGCGCAGCTGGACCAACCCGGACGGCAAGAAGCCCGGGGTTCGTTCGCGCTCAACAGACGCCCCGCACAAGAAAAGCGATGTCGTCGCTGCGCCAGACACCTCTAGAGAGGCGAACGAGTGAACCCTGGCTGGATACTGGACACGGGCGCTCAGGACGACCCGCTTGAGCAGGAAGCGACTCCTCGCCCGCCCGCCGAACACGAGAAGATTTTCGCAGGCAAGCGCGTCCTGATCACGGGCGGCCTCGGCTTCATCGGCTCCAATCTTGCTCGCAGGCTCGTAGACATTGACGCAGATGTTCTTCTGGTCGATTCGCTGCTGCCTGCCTATGGAGGCAATCGCCGCAATATTGCCGGTATAGAGAACCGTCTGCGCGTAAACATAGCTGATATTCGCACCCAATGGTCGATGAACTACCTTGTCCAGCATTGTGACTATCTCTTCAATCTGGCAGGACAAGTGAGCCACCTCGACTCTATGACCGATCCTCTCACCGACCTTGAGATCAACTGCCGCAGCCAGCTTACAATCCTTGAGTCATGTAGACACAACAATCCGGGCGTCAAAGTTGTCTACGCAGGCACACGCCAGCAATACGGCAAGCCCGATTACCTGCCCATGGACGAGAAGCACCCCATGCACCCCACCGACGTGAACGGCATCAACAAGATGGCGGGCGAGTGGTACCACATCCTCTATAACAATGTCTACGGCCTACGCGCCACATCGCTGCGCATGACCAACACCTATGGACCGCGCCAGTATGTGAAAGATGCGCGAATGGGCTTCATCGGCTATTTCATACGCAAGGTGCTGCACAACGAACCGATCACAATCTACGGCGACGGCAGCCAGATACGCGATTTCAATTATGTGGATGACGTTGTGGACGCGCTCCTGCGCGCCGGTGCCAGCGACGAAGCCAACGGCGAAGTATTCAACCTGGGCGGCGAGCCGATCAGCCACATTGCGCTTACCGAACTGCTCATCAAAGAGGCAGGGCAAGGCTCTTATACTCTTATTCCGTGGCCTGCCGACCGCAAGAAGATCGACGTCGGCGATGTATACAGTTCATACAGCAAGATCGAGCGCACCCTGGGCTGGAAGCCGACCGTTTCACTTGAGGATGGCTTGCGGAAGACGCTCGCATACTATCGCAAAGAAGGCGAATACTATTGGTAGTGCCGCCTGGCCCTTCTGCTTCAGCGTCGCACTCTCGAGCGATGCGGCACAGGCATCGTGCACCGGCACTTTGAGGAACAACGCATAATGATCTATATAAACGACACACGCGCCCAGTATGACACGCTAAAGGCAGACCTGATGCGGGTTACGGCCGATGTAATGGAAAAGAGCTACTTTATCCTCGGTGAAAACGTCGCCGCATTTGAGCGCGAGTTCGCCGATTACTGCGGCACGAAGTACGCGGTTGGCGTGGCCAACGGCACTGATGCCATACACCTTGCCTGCCGCGCTCTCGGTATCGGCCCTGGAGATGAAGTCCTCACCTCAACCCATACAGCCACCTTCACCGCGCTCGGCATTTCGCAGACAGGCGCTATTCCCACGTTTGCCGACATCGACCCCGAGACAGGCAACATCGACCCCGCGAAGATAGAAGCAGCCATCACCCCGCGCACCAAAGCGATCATGCCTGTGCACCTTTACGGGCAAATGGCTGATATGGACCCAATCATGGCGATTGGCCGCAAACACAACATTCCAGTGATCGAGGATGCAGCGCAGGCTCACGGCGCGACATATAAGGGCAAACGCTCAGGCTCCATAGGCAAGCTAAACTGCTTTTCTTTCTACCCCACCAAGAACCTCGGCGCATACGGCGACGGCGGCGCGATCACCACTGACGACGCAGACCTTTACCAGACCCTTCGTGAGCTACGCAATGGCGGACAGCGCGAGCGGTACAATCATGTGCGCCTCGGAGTGTGCAGCCGCCTGGACGAGCTACAGGCCGCCATTCTGCGCGTCAAGTTGCCACACCTGGACAGTTGGGATAAGGCCCGCCGCGAGAACGCCTACCGCTACGATCACATGATTGAAGGCACGGGCATACCTGTGCGGCCTCTTGTTCTTCGCGACTACGGCGACAGTGCCATGCACCTCTACATAATCCGTGTGGCCGCCGCTGAGCGCGATGCGCTGATAAAGCATCTTGAGGCGCGGGGGGTCGCCGCGATGATACACTACCCCATACCGGTTCATTTGCAGGAGGCATATAGCTTCCTCGGGCTGGGCGAAGGAACTTACCCGGAGGCCGAGAGCATAGCGAGGGAGATCATCACGCTGCCCATGTACCCCGAATTGACAATGCAGAACGCCCGCACCGTCGTGGATGCGCTGGTTAGCTTCTACGCCCTTAGCCCAGCGGAGCGCGCGTGAGACGTAACAACAGCCCCTTCGAGCGCATAATGTCGCCGCTCCGCCGGTTAGTGCACAGGCTTTCGTCTAACCCTACCCTTTGGAACCTTTTCCGCCGAGTGCTTGAGTTCAACTTCATCGAAGAGAAGCGTGTCATAACGGTCGAGCTAGAGCCTCTGGCCGCTCGTATTCGCAGTGAAGAGCGCCGCCGCCCTCGCGTGCTCGACCTCGGTTGCGGTACAGGCGAGCTTGCGCCCGTCTTTCTCAAGCGCGGCTACAGCTATGTTGGCATCGACATCGAGGCCGAACGGATAGCATATGCCGCGAAGAAGTATCCAAAGGGCAAGTTTCACGTGATGGACGCCAGCGCCCTCGAATATACCGACGGCTACTTCGATCAGATACTCGTGACAGGCGTCCTCCACCACCTTTCCGACGAGGACGTGCGCAGCATCGTAAAAGAAATGAAACGGGTCTTGCGGCCCGACGGGCGTGCGCTAGTCATGGAAGATATAGCCCTGCGAGGTTCGCTTAACCTGCTTGGCGCGCTAGTTCATCTGGCCGATGAGGGAGCACACATTCGCCGCCCGCACCAGTACACACCGCTCTTCGAGCCACACCTGGACCTGACAGCGACATATCCCGTAAGGTGCGGAGTATGCGACTACCAGGCCTACATACTAGAGCCCTCCAGCTAAGAGGTTCAACGAGCGACGCTACGCTATGCGGAGGGCTGCTCGTGCTGCCCTATGCTTCATCTGTCCAGAGCATAAACCGATACATGCGCGCTGCTCAGCGCGTCAAAGGCGCTCCGCTGCCAGTTCGCGAATCGGTCAACAAGATGCATGCCCGCAATGCGGGCCATCAGATCCATTTCACCTGGTGTGATCAAACGACAGACGATGGGTTGCATCGTTATACCGTCGGCTGTGAGGCGAATGTGAGTCTCTTCGAGCAGTTGTGTGACTGGATCATAGCGAGCAACATCGAGCACGACGGCCGTTGTGCCCACATGCTCAGCATGCACATAGTCTGATGTACCGGGAGCGATCCACACATGTGGTAATGCTGCCTCAACAACGAAATGTCCGCCGGCGGTGAGGTGACGTGCAGCGTTCTCGAAGCAGCGGATCTGGTCGTCGGCAGTGAGAAGATTGAAGATGGTGTTGAAGACCAGGTACACAAGCCCATACTGACGGCCGGTTGCTGCCACACTCATGTCGCCAACCGTGACATTGATCTGGTCGCCACCCGGTTTGGCACGGAGCCGCTCGATCATATGAGGGGATAACTCAATACCGTCGACCTGGACATCTCTTGCTGCAAGCGGAAGCGCAATCCGGCCGGTGCCGATTGCAAACTCAAGCGCAGGTCGCCCCTGTGCAAGTGCCGAAAGAAAGTTTGCCGCTGCTTCCTCGTCACCGCGAGGATGGTCGTCGTAGCGTGCAGCCACGTCCGGGCCGAAGCTTGACGCAGGGTCGAAGGCATCCATACTGTCAACTCCCTCCAAGGCGTATTATACACTTCCAGCCACTACGAGTTTGATGATCCGGGCGAGCATCAGGCAACTTGGCTACCTCCAGACGGCTGCCTTCCCTTTAAGCAGCGTCCATAACATGCTCTGGCTTCACCTGGCGCACAGCCAAGAAGGTGCCCCAACCTGCTTGCCACTTAGAGTAAATAGGCCATATGCCCGTGCTGTCACCAAGAGTTTCCCACAAACGGACCACTTATGCTCTAACTGGTATAATAGCCCTATGGAACCCGAAGCCCACTTCGTAATAGCCGAGGCAGAGCAGCATGACCACGCTGCCGCAGTCGAGGCCGCAAAAGCTAGGAGGTCAACGAAAATGGATGCCGCCTGGTGGAGCACCTTTGCTCTACTAATGATCGCCATGTGCCTGACCGTCACAGGGGAACTGCTCCTCAAATCCGGCATGAACCGTCACGGCGAGCTAAACGTCAGCCTCTCGACGCTCGTGCCAACAGCCGTCAAGCTCTTTACAAGCCCCTGGGTTGTAGGCGGCTTTGCCTTTGTGTTCAGCGGCGCGCTTTTCTGGCTGGCCGTTCTCTCGCGTTGGCCTCTGTCGCTGGCCTATCCGCTCCTCTCCATAAGCTACATCATCGGCATCATCGCCTCCGTACTCTTGCTGAAGGAGAAGGTCAACGCAATTCAAATCGCGGGCGTATTCGTCATCGTACTGGGCGTTTTCCTTATCAGCCGCAGCGCCGAATGACACCGCGCCCCTCTAGAAACGCAACCCCAATGGCAATAGAGTTCACCAACAGCCAAATAACCAGGCAGGTCTGCACACCGGAGCAGCGGGCATGACTACTAATGCCCCAAACATGCAGCCTGTGAAGCAGATAAGCGTCGCACCGCACGCAGGCCGAATACCTCACCACGCAACACAGGCCCTGGAGGCTCAACTGCCCGATTCGCCATATGTGGACGGCTACACCCTGACCGTCGTCATACCCGCCTATAACGAAGGCGACGCTATACATAAGGTCATCGGCAAAGTACGCGAGCTACGCCCCGATGCCGAAATCCTTGTCGTAGACGACGGCTCAAAGGACAACACTACCGCAGTGGCGGAACAGGCAGGCGCACGCGTAATACGTCACCCCTATAACAAGGGCAATGGCGCAGCCGTGAAGACCGGCATCCGCCACGCACGGGGCGAGGTTGTGCTGCTTCTCGACGCAGACGGCCAACACCCTCCCGAAGACATTAACAGAGTGCTAGCGGGCATTGGCGAGTACGACCTTGTGGTCGGTGCGCGCAGCCGCCAATCCGAGTCCGCCAGGATACGCGACATCGGCAACTTCATCTTCAACAATCTCGCCACCTACCTATCGGGCCACGAGATACCCGACCTCACATCAGGCTTCCGTGCCATGAAGCGCGACCTCATCCTGGAGTTCATCCATCTTCTGCCCAACCTCTACTCCTATCCGACTACCAGCACGCTTGCCTTCCTGAAGGCCGGTTACAACGTGCAGTTCGTGCCGATCACAGCGCGCAAAGGCACGGGCCGCAGCAACACGAAGATAATACGCGACGGAACCCGCGCGGTGGTGATCATATTGCGCATGATAACGCTCTTTTCACCCATGAAGATTTTCCTGCCGATCAGTGTTGTGCTCTTCATGCTGGGTATCCTCTATGGGCTGGCTAACATCTTTCTATTCGGCATCAATCGTATCCCCAACGGCTCCGTCCTTCTGATCTTGAGCAGCCTCTTTATCTTCCTTTTCGGCCTTATCTCCGAGCAGATCGCCGCCATGCGCTTCGAGAGCAGCCAGAGGCCGCGCGCCGCTGAGCCGCTGCATAGATGGCAGTGGGGAACCACTAACAGTAATAGCGACAGTGCGACATCCCCCGGCGATACGGGCGTCTCTGATGCCGCAGCCTCTATTCGCGAAGAGGACATGCCCGTCACTGTGCCGCCTGCTGACCTCGAAATTCAGCCCGACTGATGGCCGATCAAGCTCCAAACTCTCCCAAACGCGCCCGTGCATGGGCCTTGCGTATTGCAGGCACGCTCGTTTTCGTCGCTCTACTGGTCTTCCTCGATCTGCGCGGCGACCTCAAGCTCGAAGACGCCTTCGCGGCCATCCGCAACGCGAACCCCATACTGGTAATCCTTTCGATTGCCTGTTATGTCCCGTTCCTGATAGTCAAGGCCGCTCGCTGGCGGATCGTATCAGGCGACATGAGGATGCCTGTAAGGTGGCCCGATGCCTGGCGCATCTACGCGATCGGACTTGCCGCCGGGACATTTACGCCCGGCCAGGCAGGCGACGCCCTTAAAGCGTGGTACTTGCAGCGCATGGGCTATCCGCTCGGTCGTGCGCTTGGCGGTTCTGTGCTGGATCGCATCTTCGATGTGGCTGCTCTCGCCGCGCTCGGCCTTCTCGGTGTGCTCATTTACGGCAACCGCTTCGCCGGGCAAACACCGGCGCTCATAGCATGGGTTCTCGCCGGTATCGTGGGCGTCGCATTCTTCGTCTACAACCCGACCCGCACATGGGCCGTTAACCTGGTGTTGCGCAGATTATCGAAGTTCAGCGAGCCTGCCAGGGGCGACGGTGGCGCAGCTTACAGTTGGTCGCTCCGGATCTCCACTCTCGCTTATTCCGGCCTGCTTACCCTCGCAAGCTTCGCGATCTCGATCTTTCGTGTATGGCTTCTCGCGGCAGCGGTCGGCGTTTGGCTGAATCCCCTGGAGGTGTCGGGTTACGTCGGTCTCACCACCGCAGCGGCGCTCGTGCCGGTAACAGTCGGTGGGGTCGGCACGCGGGATGCTATCTCGGTGCTGGCGCTGTCGCAGATTGGTTATGTCGCAAGCCAGGCGCTGGCAGTTTCGGCCTTGATCTTATTGTTGAACCTTGCCCAGGCGATAACCGGGTGGATAATCTGGCTGCGCTACCGGCCCAGCACAGCGTCCATCGTTACAGAAACAGCCGTTGCCTCGCCGGGCCGCGTGCATGAACGTTCCTAGAGGGCAATCTTTACTTTGTTGAGCAGTCTTGTTTCCCAATATCTCCCACCCATTCTCTTTACCATCATATGGATGCTGGCAATTTTGCTGCTTATCGCATGGCTTTCGCGCCGTGGAATTGCCACCCGCCTCTGGCGCGGCATAATCCAGCAGCGAATGGCGCTGGCCTTCTTCTGCGGCGTGCTGCTCTTTATTGTCGCTATAAGCACCTTCCTGGTACGCAATCAATCGGCCAACGCCATACAGCGCCGCGAAGCCGCCGACTATAACACGCCCTCCAACTTGATCTCTACCGGACCTCTGCCGGTTGTCCCGCTCACCACAACTGTGTTGCCCATCGAACCGCATCTCGGCGGCACAGAGGGTGAAGCAAACACGCGAGATGCCACCAGCCTGCCGCCACAATCTCTCGTTGCGGGTAACGTGGTCATAGTGCAGCCCGGTGCCGACTATCGCCTTAGCCTGCTCGCTTCCTCTGTTGCGATTACGCCAACAAGGGGATCGCTCCAACTGCGAGAGCTATGGTTTGATCCCTCGCTTAAGCTGATTTTGTTCAAGGATAGTCCAGCACTGCAGGTAGACCCGCTCATTGCTTTCACCCCGCCCGATGCAGCCGGCAACTTCATTACAGCCGTCTACCAGGCTCCTCCCGGCGCGACTCGTCTCCAGATTGAGGTACGCAACGCAGGGACAACCGAGCTTGCATTACACCGCGTTAAGCTCTCACAGCAAGGTGTTTATATAGAGCCGCATCCCAACGGCACCCAGGGCGCGATTGCCTTCTCGCTCGACTGGGAGACTGCCATGGGCGGGGCTATACACTCGCAGGGCATGGCGGTCCACGACCCCGCTGCCGCCGCAGAGCACGGCCTTCGTATGCGCGAGGGGGCCGACTGGCTGAACCGGTTATTTACCGGCCACAACATACACGCCTCGTTCTATGCGACCGGCTACAACTTGCTCGACGGCAACACAGAGCGCCGCACCTTCTCCGGCAACCCCACGTACAAATGGGCCAAGCCGAAGAACAACTGGAGCAGCGACTACTGGCTAACGCACCCCTGGTTCAGTGACGACCCCTACGGCACCGATGAGACCGATCCTGCATGGTATTTCAGCGACCAGACGCGCGCACTGCTTCAGGCAGGGCACGAAATCGCGCCTCACACCTTCGCTCACATATACGTGCGCGGCTCCAATCCTGAGGAGCTAGCCACCGACATGGACGAATGGATCAACGCGGCTAAAGCGCAAGCCGTACCCCCACCAACCACCTTTGCCTTCCCCTGGCGCAGCAGCAATTCACTGACCGCCGACTTCTACGACACACTTTATAGCAAGGGCATCCGCGCCGTCACCCGCATCTATGCGCTCGACATGCACGATCTCTTTACGCTGGGCGCGGTCCCGGCAAGCAATTATATGCCTGTTATGCCTGATTTCCTGCTAGGCTCTCCATCGTCCAATGCCGGCGAAGAAGCGGGTGGTGCCGTGATAGGGCTCCAGCGTGGTCTCGATGTTTTACAAGAGACATTGGCCCGCCGCGGCACTACGTCTTTCTGGACCCACCCCGAGCAGCTAGGTAACAGTCCCCAGCTTGAACCTGAAAAAGAAGCATGGCGCGGCGTAGTTGAAGAAGCAGCACGGCAGCGCGATAACGGCCGCCTCTGGATAAACACCGTTGCCAACATCACAGCTTACCAGCGAAACGTGATGAGCGTGACCGTGACCCTTAACAAACCGGGATCCGGCCCCTGGCATATGGTTGTCACCAACAACGCCGGGCGAGACCTTCAGGGCGTTACATTTACCCTTCCCGGTGATGCCGCCCGCCTCACCTCAACCGATGCCGAAATCCTTACCGTCCAGCATGCCGATACAGGCACTATCCACCTTAGCTCCGCAGCCCAACCTGTCTACCCTGCGCGCCAGCTTGTAATATCGACACTGAAGCCGGGCGTGACCACGGTAGACATAGAGTGGGAGAAAGACCAGGAGCCCTTGCAGTGAGCCGGCTCGCTGGTCTTAGAGAGCGGCGCCACAGGCATTTGCTACTGCTGATGGGTGTGCTGGCTCTTGTTCTGCTGGAACTGCTCCTTGTATACACGTTCAAGCGCAGCTTCACTATCGACGTGGGCCAGCCGGGCGATACTGCATTTGTCTCTAGCTTCAACGTTGACGAGGGCGATGTTGGTTACCGCTACCGTTGGAGCACTGGTCGCTCAGAGGTCAATTTTCTCGGCTCAGGCAGCGCCAGCCCAATGGCTGTTACGGTGCATGCCCAGGGACCGCGCCTGCCCGACGCCTCGCCTACCATCACCATGTCGCTCTTCCTGAACGGCGTTCCGTTATCTCCAGGCGAAGTAACCCTGACCGACATGATGTTGCCCTACACCTTCGGCTTCGATGATCCTCTTGGTTCGGGCAATGTCCCTTCCCCTCCATACGTGTTGACCATATCTACGTCCACTTTCACAGCCCCCGGCGACACCCGCACGCTTGGTGCCAAAATATCGAGCGCCACATTGCTCCTGCAATCTGGCGGCACAAGCCTCCCACCTCTTGATCTCACAGTCTGGGTTCTTCTGCTTGCCGCCGGATTTGTCGGCTTAGTCACGCCTATACGTGGGGCAATCGGCGTCGGGCTGTCTGTCTTGATAGGCATCCTTCTTGGCATTGCCGTCTACGCTTTGCCTCATTACACGGCGGCCTACCTTCAACCCATTGCGATGGTGGTCGCGCTGGGGGGCCTCCTCGTTTGGCAGCGTCGCCATATCCCCCGCTGGCCTCGCGTGGCAGACATCCCTCATACGTGGCCGCGCGCCGCAACATGGACGATGCTCGGCGCGATGCTCATCTTCACCGCTGTAGCCCTCTGGGCGCTCCCACAGGTCGTCTGGATCGGCCATGCTGACTATGCCGAGAACGCTAATGTGGCCCGCAACTTTGTAGAGGGCCGCGGCCTGACTGTCGACTACATTGCACAGTTCTACACGGATTATCCCGGCATAACGCACCCTGCCGAGACGTGGCCGTTGCTGCAACCCCTAATCATCGCGCCGTTCTTTGCCGTGCTTGGTGCGACTACGTTCGCCGCAAAGCTGCCCAACCTGTTCATCTTACTGGCCCTCGTGTGGGCTGTATTCGTGCTTGCCTCGCGCCTTTGGGACGCTCGTGTAGGGCTGATCGCAGGGCTATTTACGCTCCTGCACCCCTACTTCTTCAACGCGGTGCTCTATCCCATCAACGATCTTGCCTTCACGGCTATCTTCTTCGTGCTGGCGTGGCTCGTATGGCGGTCACTCGATCAACCTGCCCAATCCACCTCGCACATACCTTACAACGCACTCGGGATTGGCCTTCTGGCGGGGCTGTTAATCTGGAGCAAGCCGAGCGGGGCGACCCTTCTGCTCGGTCTCTTGCTGTGGGCGTTCCTTGTCTGGTGGCGCAGGCCTCGTGCTTCAAAGTTCGACCTTCCCTGGCGTGCCCTTGCCGCGGTTGGTGTGGCGTTCGCCCTTGTGCTCCTGCCGCTGGTTGCCCGCAACCTGCTGGCGTTCGGTAAGCTCTTCTACAGCACCGAAAGCCTCGACGCCTGGATACTGCGTTTCTATCCCTATCACGACTGGGAGGACATTTACAAGGTCTATGTAGGCGCGGCGGATTACCCCCACCCGCGCTGGGTAGTTGGGGGCAAGTTCGGCTACCAGAACCTTCTCAACGCTATCCTGATCAATTTCCGCTGGGTTTGGGAGCGCGGCTCAGACATGACCAAGAGCGACTTCATAATCGCGCCCGTACCCTTTCTGGGAGCCGTTGTAGGCTTCGTGGCGCTCTCACGCAGAGTGGCGGGGCTATTTATAATGGTTGCCATCAGCATAGCTATCTACGGCCTTTTCGTGCTCTTCTACTGGCACTTCGAGGGCCGCTACTTTCAGGTCGCCATCCCCTGGCTCTACATGCTCCTTGCCTGGGCAATCGTTTGGTTGTGGGATCGTGTCCGTGCCGTGCTGCCGGATGCGACCTGGCGCCGGGCAAGCTTTGTAGCGCTTCCCCTGGTCACCCTCGCCTTCCTTTTGCCGTCGCTCGTGGAGCTGCAGAACTACCTGAAGTTTGACACCCGCCCCACCAGTTTCACAGTCGCCATGGACTGGCTCTCACAGAACAGCACCCCCGACGATGTAGTGATGACTCGCGACCCCTGGGAGCTAAACTGGCACAGCCGCCGCAAAGCCGTGATGATCCCGAACGACGACCTTGCCACCATCCGGCGGATCGCGGACCAGTACGGCGTCACGATGCTACAGCTTGGCGGCCCCGCTGACGGCATCAACATCAACGCCTGCCCGCCCGACGGCAGTGCTTCATCGGGCTACCCGACAGGCACACGCAAAGCGCTCGGTAAACTCTATTGCGGCTACGAGATGCCCGGCTTCCAGCGCGTTTACCAGAACGGCGACCTGACAATCTACCGCCTCACTCGGTAGGGAATCAGAAAAGCCCAACCTACGTATCAGGTTGGGCTTTTCTGATTTTAGCCTTCTCGTCGCGACCTTATGCTGCTACAGCCAGTTCGCTCTGCTCTTCCTCGTCAGCCGGACCAATTGCTCGCAATGCGGGCACAGAAGGCGGGTTCGGCCCCTGTATGCGTGCATAAGATGCCTGGCGCTTCGGGCCAAAGCCCTTCAGCTTGATCACCTGGCCGCGCCTTGCAGCGTCGGCAAGCTCAGCCGGAGAGTTCACTCCAAGCTCTTTGTTCAAGCGAATTGCCAGCCTGGGTCCAACACCGGCCACATTCATCAACTGGTCAACAGCAGGCGGAAGATCGGCTCGCAACTCAACATAGAAATTCATCGAGCCATCGCGCACCAACTCGCGCACTTTGTTACCGAGCCTCTTGCCCAGTCCAAGCTTTGGCCACATCTCCTCGTCAAGCGCCAACTCAAGCGCGACCGCGCCCATTGCCATCATCGTGCGCGCAGCCTGCCGGTAGTGCGCGATCCTGTACTCGTTCGCACCTGCCATCTGCAACAACGAAGCGCAGTTGAACAACACTTCCGCCGCCTGTTCGTGCGAAATCGCCGGACGATTGCTAATTATCTTCAAATTTTCTCTGTTCATCTTTTTGCTCTCTCACACTATTCCCAACGCTGCTAATAACTCACACAATCACTCAATACTCTAGAACTCTAGTTCCAATTATACGCCTAAACCACCGAAATGTCAAGTCTCAATCAGGGATTGCAGCTCGAGAATCCATTGGCTGGAATGCCTGTTTGGCCTGCCAAAATGCCGCATATTAACGTGTTGCTTAGTCTCCTTCTTGCTAAGAAAATTAGCTGGAACAACTAACAAGGGCAGTTGAAGAAGTCACTGCCTCGTCCTTGACAAATCGCAGGGCCGTGCCCTATAATAAGTTGCCAATCAGGCCGAAGTGGCGGAACGGCAGACGCGCTACGTTCAGGGCGTAGTGTCCGTAGGGACGTGCGGGTTCAA
>JBDTQH010000061.1:0-30925 GCA_039932335.1 Chloroflexota bacterium | reverse complement strand
GAGTGCCTTTCCCTCCTCTCTGCCCCAGCCACACCATTACTCTGAACACTTACCCTGCGCGAGCAGGTGTTCAGAGAGGGGGTAAGCCTCCTCTTTTGAGGTATAGATTTTGGGCGGGCACTGGCTTGGAGCGGCTTTCAAAACCTATTTTTAGTGAGGGACAAGGTCTTCTGCTTTAGTCTATCAAGCGGGCTGTGTCCTTGTGTTATACTTACATACTTACGAACTCAGCTTTGCTTTATGTGCGCACTCGTTAGCTTCATCGACGTGGCACTGCATGCTAATGCTTGCGGCCACAATCACCATGACAAGATCAGGGAGGTAGCAGATGGAAGATCGCTCGCAGGAGCACAGGGAAATGATGACTCGGCTATTCGAAGAGGTGTGGAGCAAGGGCAACGCTGATGCAGCCGACGAGTTCTACGCCCCGGGAGACCATCTGGAAGGCCTCAAGCACGTTGCTCGCTCGCTCTATGCGGCTTTCCCCGACTACCACGTAACAATAAACGACATGGTAGTTGAAGGCAACAAGATTGCCGTTTACTGGACGGGCAGAGGCACTCACCAGGGCGAATGGCAAGGGATTGCCGCCACTGGCAGGCAAATAAGTGTTGAAGGCATAGACATTGAGTATGTCAGTGAAGGCAAGATTGTAAGCGAGGAGGGCGTAATCGATATGAGCGGCATGATGCGGCAACTGTCGGTTGAGACTCAGCCGTCGGTCGGGTAGCCGTCTGCGCGGTCGGCGGTCATACGTAGTACGCTGTGATCCTGCCCCAGCACAAATACGTCTCTGGACGTATTGACGCCGCCTTACCGATCGGCTATATTGGTGGCGGACGTAAGTTTAGTACGCGACCCCGCGAAATGAGGGAGGCAGTATGAAGAGTATATTCAAAAACACCGGCTCTTATACGGGACTTCCATTTTGTGGGAGCGGCGCGCATGCTTGCTGCTAGGCTGCTTTTGTAGCCCTCTATAGATATAACGCAAGGCCGTAGCTCGACTCTCGCAGCTCGGCCTTCTTTGTTGCCCTTTCACTCTATGCTGTTGGGCGGCGCTCCGTGAGGTTGTGGACGATGGAAGTCCGCAGCCTCATCTTTTTTCCCGGCAGATATGACCACTGTGAAAAAGCCTAAGGAGCAACACCTATCATGCGTTACAAATGGAATTACGAGGACGATCTAAATGACCAACCTTATATAGGGGGAAATAAACCAAAAACAAAACCAAAGAGAAGCCGCGCCGACATTGTGGCGACGCTGGTCGAGCAGACGGACGATGCAAAAGAAGGTTTCAACCCATCGTTCGGGTCGAAATCGGCAGACAAGTTCAACGTGTCCAGGCACGAGCGAGAGTGGATCTTTACCTACCTCAGTGGGTTCTACGAGGAACACCTTATTGTAGACGTGCTGAAGCCGGTGAAGGGCGGCAAAGAAGCGACAGTCTACTGCTGCGAGGCTGACCCCGTAATGGGCCTCGATCTGCTGGCGGCAAAAGTGTACAGGCCGCGTATCTTCCGCAATCTGCGCAACGACTCGCTCTACAGGATGGGGCGAACGTCGCTCGACGCAAACGGTAAGCGCGTAGGCAGCCGCGAAGCGCGAGCATTGGAGAACAAGACGCGCTTCGGCCAGAATCTACGCCAATCGAACTGGCTGGCAACTGAGGTGGCTACACTGGAGGTGCTCCACGCGGCAGGAGCCGATGTGCCCCGCGTCTACGCTAACAACGACAATGCGATACTGATGGACTACCTGGGCGAGGTCGATTGGCCCGCGCCCGTGCTGCAGAACGTCACGTTGAGCAGGGAGGAAGCACGCCCGCTTTTCGACCGGCTCGTGTACAACATAGACCTGATGCTGATGAATAACCGCATTCACGGCGACCTATCGGCACACAACATCCTTTACTGGGAAGGCAAAGCAACCATAATCGACTTCCCACAGGCCGTAAACCCCGACGTGAACCCATACGCCTACGAGATATTCGAGAGAGATGTCACCCGCGTGTGCCAGTACTTCGAGAAGTACGGCATTACCGGGAACCCCGGCCGCCTGGCGCGGGATATCTGGGCGAAGTACATCGCGCTGGGCGACGACATGGACGCGCTATAACGGGTGAAGCGTATAAAGCAAAAGAGACCCCCAGTTTGGGAGTCTCTTTTGCTTGGCGGAGAGGGTGGGATTCGAACCCACGACGAGTTGCCCCGTACCCGCTTTCCAGGCGAGCGCCCTAGGCCACTAGGCGACCTCTCCAAAGTGCGAGATGTGGAATCCTGGGTGCGGAACGGCTCTTCGAGGTGGAATATTATTCCCCCTCTAAGCCCAGCAATCCGGATTCGTCGGGCGGAGAGGGTGGGATTCGAACCCACGGAGAGCTTTGAAACCCTCACTCGTTTTCGAGACGAGCTCCATCAACCGCTCGGAC
This sequence comes from Chloroflexota bacterium, assembly GCA_039932335.1. Lineage (GTDB taxonomy): Bacteria > Chloroflexota > Chloroflexia > QHBQ01 > JADMIH01 > JADMIH01. The sequence goes on along the minus strand of JBDTQH010000061.1, from coordinate 28,495 downwards.
ACCTCTCCACTTGCTAAAAAAAGAGGCCAACCTGGTCAGGTCGGCCGTGCGGGCGTGGCTGGAGGGTCTCGAACCCCCGACCTTTGAGTCCGCAACCCAACGCTCTATCCACTGAGCTACAGCCACGCGGTACTTTTCTTAGCTTTGGTATTATAACAGATGTTTTGGCGTTTTGCAAACTGGATGGCACCTCAAGTGCCCTCCCTGACCTGGGCGAATATGATAGGCAGTGTGGAGAGCACATTCCCCAGCCACCAGCCCTGAGCCCACGTAGTTGGCATAAGAAAGTAGCCCCAGCCTAAGCCTTGAGATTGCGCCCCATGCAGCCCAACATAGCCCCACGGCGTAAGCCTGGGGAAAGGCCACCCAACTCCCTAAGCCCCGTAGGGGCGAAAGACGTACAGGCAGCATTACACTCTATTTTGTGTCGCCCCATGGGGCTTTGGATAGAGAGGACGGTTGCCCCCACGCTTACGCATGGGGCTACTCCCTTACGCCCCTACGGGGCTGTAAAGGGGCCCGAAGCCATCTATCCCACACCAACCTACCCTAGGGTTGCCAAAATGTGGACGAACACCCCGCGCAGATCGTGTTCACAACAGGGGTGGATGTTCTCTCACCGACATGTCAGTTTGCTTTACTACCGCTCCGAATATTTGCCTGAACCAGGTAAACGTTCAGAAAAAGGGGTGCAGGGGCGAAGCCCATGACGGGGGTATGGGGGTGTCCCCCATTCTTCCCTTCTATTTAGACTCCCCTCCCACACGTGGGAGGGGTTGGGGGTGGGTCTTGGCTTACCTGGGTGTCAGGCTGCTCCACCCTAAATCTGAACATTTATTTGAACCAGTTCCCTTTGAACCACCAGCCTCAAAACTGATATAATGGCACGCAATTGCGACGAATACCCTCCGCTGGCGAGTGCCTTTGTGCATGATAAGACGGAGCGGTACTTGTACAGCTTTACAGCGAGTCTTGATGTACTCGCTCCCTTGTGACAATCTTCATGTTCGGCCAGCCATGCGATGTCGTTTGCCATCGTTCTTCGCCCCCCTCCACGTCTGGCCCGTCCCACTCGTAGCAGTTGTTCAACACATTGTATGGTTGGTGGTACGCTCGTATCAAGCGCCTCATGGCGTCCGCAGGCTCTTAGCGGTCGGACTAGTGCTAGTGGAGACAGCGAAAGGATAAAGCAATGCAACAGCACGTGGTTGTTCTCGGTGCGGGCTTCGGCGGACTCGAACTCACCACCATACTGTCCGAGGCGCTTGGCGATGACCTCGATCTCACTCTGATCGACAAGAGCGATTCTTTCTACTTCGGTTTTTCTAAGCTCGATGTGATGTTTGGCCGCAAGACGGTCGACGCCGTGCGTATCCCTTACCATAACATCGTGAAGCCCGGCGTGCGTTTTCGCCAGGAAACCATCACCGCGATCGATCCCGAAGCACGGCGGGTCACGACCGACAAAGGGACTTACGACGCCGATGTACTGGTCATTGCTCTTGGCGCGGACTACGACCTGGACGCTACGCCGGGGCTTACTGAAGGCGGCAATGAGTTCTACTCTTTAGCCGGGGCCGAGCGCCTGCAGGAGGTGCTTCCCGCTTTCTCGAAGGGGCGCGCAATTGTCGGCGTAACCTCGACGCCGTTCAAGTGTCCGCCTGCGCCGAGCGAAGCAGCCTTGTTGCTGCACGACCACCTGGCTACACGAGGTGTGCGTGATGCTTGCGAGATCAGCCTCATCATGCCGTTCGGCATCCCGATTCCCCCATCGCCCGCAACCTCCCAGGCGTTGCTCGCCGCCTTCGCTGAGCGTGGTATCAAGTTCGTCCCAAATCGGCTCGTGCGTGCGCTCGATCCTGCGCGCCGCGTTGCACTTCTTGACGACGACAGTAAGATGCCCTACGACTTGTTCCTGGGAATTCCCAAGCATGTCGTCCCGAAGGTGGTGGCGGAAAGCGGCATGACCCGGGACGGCTGGATCCCGGTCGATTCCAAAAACCTCAAGACGACCTTCCCCCGTGTATACGCCATAGGCGATGTGACGAGCGTTGGCACGCCCAAAGCCGGAGTGTTCGCTGAGGGAGCAGCGCGCGTAGTAGCAGAATCGCTGATCGCCGATCTACAGCGCGGCGACCAACCCTCGGCTTACAACGGGGCGGGTTCCTGCTACATCGAGTTCGGCGAACATCGCGTCGGGCGCGTAGATGTTGACTTCCTTTCCGGGCCCTCGCCCACCGGGAGCTTCGTTGAACCCTCCGTCGTCCTGGCAGGCCAGAAGCAAGACTTTGGTTCCAGCCGCCGTGCACGCTGGTTCGGGCTGTAGTTCGCCTTCCAGGCTCTGCAACCGCTGGTGGATGTTACCCTGTGCCCGTTCATGATTAGCGGTAATGGTGTTTTCTTCACTACCCGATGAATGGCGGTTGATTGGGGACTCCCTGTCCGGGGGTGGACTTTCAAGAATAAGTTTATGAGAAGGGGGTGCAGGGGCGAAGCCCATGACGGGGTATGGGGGTGTCCCCCATTCTTCTCTTCTTTTTAAACTCCCCTCCCGCGTGCGGGAGGGGTTGGGGGTGGGCCTCCCCTTAACGAAATGTCTGATAACTCCACCCCAAATCTGAACACTTCCACACCCCAGGGCTTTGCAGCAGTCACTATCTGTGTTAAAATAGAACGTACTTTTGCCTGCTTTATAGTGCAAGTTGCATGATATTGCAGCGCGCACTCAATACGATTTGACACAGGAGGCTCACACTTTATGCACTTATCCCTATTGTCGGGGCTGATTCTTGCCCTGGCTGGCGGACTTTTCGGCAGCGCGCCCCTATCCGGTGCGGCATACCAGGCAAACAGCAATAACACGGCCCTCTTCTCCATCCTGGCGCAAGCCACCACCACCGCCACAGTGCAAACAGACGTTACGCCTACCGGCGACGTCACAGCGACGGTTGCAGACACAGCCACCGGCACTATTACAGCCACAGCCACAACTACGACCACAGTTGCTACGCCTGTTGCTTTGCCTACGGTCGGCCCGCAAGCTAACCTGCAAATCAACCCATTCGATTGGGGCTTCCTCACAAGCGCGCCGTCTGATCCCAAGATGGGGCCATTCGCATGGATATTCGTTATCCTGATGCTCGGCATTATTGGTGCGGGCGTCTACTTCCTGGTGGTCAAGCGCCCTCAATGGAAGGCCAGCAACCCGGTTCTCTACAAAGCAGTAAACAAGTTCGCCCCCTATGCGCTCTGGGTGGGCGGTATGGGTATCCTGTTTGTGTTGCTCCGCCTTATCTCGCTCGATTTCTTCAATCTGCGCTTCTGGCTCTACCTGATCTTGCTCGCCGCTATCGCGCTGGCAGGCTGGATCTTCTACTGGTATCGCACGTCCTACCCAAAAGAGATAGCCAAGTACCAGAAGACCCAGAAAGCACGCCAGTACATGCCCAGCGGCAAAGCCCCTGTCCGCTCTACGCCCGCGGGCCCCAGCCGCCCCATCTCGACAAGCAACAAGAGCCGAAAGCGGAAGTAAGGCGTATGGCGTATGGCGTACTCCGTACTGCGTAGTTGTCGGTTGTCAGTTGTCAGTATTACGGCCATCGGCGGTCACTAACAACTGACAACCGTCCGCCCCAGCGCAACTTTTCCACGCATCTCTCCGTTTATAGTAATATAAGGTCCACACCAAGGAGAGATGCGTAATGCCCCACATCCCAAAGCTGAACCGGATAATGCGCCCGTTTGCGGCAACCACAGCCTCGATTCTGTTGCTGACCGTCGCTGCTGCTTGCGGAGTCGTTCCGACAGCAACGCCGCCGGTTCCACCGGCGAACACGCCCCCGCCCACAACAAGCGCGCCTGTAACGCCAACCATTGAGGCGACAGCCACAACAGAGGCCGAGCCGCCGACAGCTACATCAACGAGCGCGCCCACAGCCACGGCCACCGAAACCTCCACACCAACACCGGCGGCCACTGCGACCGAAGTGCCCATGCCAAGCTACACCTGGACTCCGGTGGGCCTCGCGGGCACATACGTCCGCGATCTGGCCATTGTGCCGGGTGGAAACAATATTGTGCTTGCTGCCTCCTCTGACGGCCTCTGGCGCAGCAGCTACAATTACGGCATCTGGGACAAGTTTAACGTGCCGCCTCCGGGCAACCCACCGCCCGGCAACGCGGAAATCGCCACGGGCGGGCCTGACCTTTTCTTTCTTGCCCGGCACACAGGCTGCGCGAGCGGTCTACCGATGGTCAGCTATCGCACTACCGATGGCGGGCAAACATGGCTCGATATGAACGTGCAAATCACGTCAATACAGGCCGCCAGCGGAGGGGTTGTTTACGCCACAACCTGCCACGCCGTAATCAAATCCACCGATAGTGGAGCAACGTGGTCTGCTGAGTTGCCGGGGTCGGAATTTACAAACAGCGATCCCTACACTATCGCGGTCAGCCCTGACGGCCAGTCGATCTATGTGGCCTATGCAAGCGAGGGCGGAGTAGTCCATCTCAAGCGAAGCACCGACGGCGGCACAGCCTGGGACGACATCACACCGGCTAACGCGCCGGATAATGAGCTTCGCGCTCTGGCCTATATACTGTTCGAGCCAGGGTCGGTAGGCAACCCGCAGGATGGCGGCCTGTACATGGCAAACAGCCAGGGCACATGGTTCCTCCCGACCGAAAGCAACGACTGGGAAATCAAGCTCGCTACAGGCGATCCGGCTTCGTACTATGTCACCGCATTTGCTGTGGACACCGTTTACAGCGCCGAATACAACAAACCGGGGCCGATTCTCTACGAGGCGAGGGCGCAGTTCGGCGAACAAGGCCCTGTCGGGCTGGGCGTATTCCGCTCGACCAATCTCGGGGCCACATGGCAGCGTGTCGGTGACGATTTGGGCCAGCGCCAGGTAACGGGACTAGCGCTCGCACCACACGACACAGCAGCCACACCCGATATGGTTGAGACATTGCTGGCCGCCACGAACGACGGCATGTTCGCCGTCCCGATGCCCCCGCCGTTCAGATAAGCGGTTTACGGTTCACATATAAAAGGAAGGTAATCACTCTTACCGGGTGACCACCTTCCTTTTTGGTTCAAGCGCCTGTAGCCTGTACAAATCAGATTGCGCGCAGCACTATTGATATCGCGCCCGCCGCGAACACGATTTGCGCGGCAACCGCACCACCCAGCAAGAAGAGCGTAACAGCACGCTCACGCGGCAGTGCCCATGCACCGAGTATGACGTTGACGAGCCACACTATGAATCCGAAGATTGGCAGCCTCATCAAATCCTGCGGGTTGCCTATAAGATCGACCTGCGCCTGCGAGTTCCAGTGCATGGGCAGGTTGGGAGGCAGAGTGTTGTAGACCATGCTCAAGTAGCCGAACAGCAAGAGTGACAGCGCAAGCCCGGCCAGTGTCAAGCCGCGCACCCACTTATCCGACCAAAACGGACCAATCCAGCCTCCCAGCCCGCGCCGTTTAACGCGAGGCGCAGGCGCGTTCTCGCTACTGCCGTCTTTCACTTTAGTCGCCATTTAGTCCCGACCTTACCGCCGCAAAGCAAAGGGCGGAAGACACAGGAACACAGCCCTTGCCTTCCGCCCTTTCTAAAGCATCGTTAGTTGCCGACAGCTACCGGCTGCCGCGCTTCCTTGTGCACCGGCGTGCACCAGTGCTGGTACTTGGGCACGTTGCCCTTTACCACTTCAAAGTAGAGCTTCTGCAAAGCGCGGCCCACTTCACCGATGCCGCCCTTTCCAATTACGCGGTGATCGACAGACCCGACGGGAGCAATTTGCGCGCCTGTGCCGCAAAGGATCAACTCGTCGCAGACATATAACTCGGTCCTGTCGATGGGCCGGGCTACCACCGGGATGCCCATTTCTTCGGCGAGCAGGGTCATAATTGTGAGGCGCGTGATCCCCTCGAGTATATTGTCGGTCACAGGAGGGGTGTAAGCCACGCCACCGCGAAGCATAAAGAGGTTTTCGGCAGACCCTTCCGAAACATGTCCGTTCGCGTCCAGCATGATCGCTTCATCGAAGCCGTTCATCTGTGCTTCGCTCTTGGCGAAAGCCGAATTGACGTATGCGCCGGTGACTTTGGCACGGGCAGGGATCATGTTGTCATCGATGCGCTTCCACGACGACACGCCAACGTTCAGGGCGCGGTCTATGTCGATGTAATTGCCGAACGGCTGCACCGTCACATATAGCTCATCACGCAGGTTATGCAGGCGCACGCCAATCACCTCGTCGGCTTTGTAGGCCATGGGGCGAATGTAGGCGTCTGAGTAGATGCCGCTATCGTGCAGCAGGTTGCCGGTCAGAGACACTAGCTCTTCGGGTGTCTGTTTGAGCTGTATCATTAAGACCTTGGTCGATTCCTGCAACCGGATGTAATGCTCAAGCGCGCGGAACATATAAAGCTGGCCTTGCTCTTCGTTATAATAGGCACGTATACCCTCGAAGCAGCCTGTGCCGTAGCTCATGGCATGGGTCAGGATGCCGATTTTCGCTTCAGCGAGCGGCACGACCTTGCCTTCAAAAAAGCATAGAAGGGGCGACTCTGTCTCCATCTCTCTTTATCTCCTTGACTAATGCGGAGCGGAGCCGGACACCATCGTCCGGCCCGGAGGCGGTATCCCCGCCCGAAACGCATTATAACACCGCCCAGCAGGATGGAACAAGGCGAACCGCGGCGCAACCCGGTTGCACGCTCCAGCAGCTTAATTGTATCCTCCAGTAAGATCCTGCCGCTATAACGGGAGCAAAGTATGTACGATATTTCTGTACCTGTTCGGGCAGGTATGACTGTGTGGGCAGACGAAATACCTGTTGAGCTTGATCCCATGCTCACTGTTCAGGCCGATGGCGCTGCTGTGTCGCGCCTCTGCCTGGGAACCCACACAGGCACCCATGTTGATCCACCGAGCCACTTCATAGAGGGCGGCGCGGGTGCTGACCGGTTGCCCCTCGATGCGATGATAGGCCCCTGCTCGGTGCGCCGCTTCTTAGAGCGCTTTGAGATAACGGCAGAACAGTTAGCGGCGGCCAACCTCCCCCGCGACACAAAGCGTCTTCTTTTGGCCACGCCATCCGCTGATCTGTGGGACATTCCGGGCTTCCACACCAACTACACCGGCCTCTCCCTGAGCGGAGCCGAATGGTGTTTGCAGAGAGGCATTTCCCTCGTTGGTATTGATTACCTATCCATAGAGCGGGTAGATTCCCCCACAGCATGGCAAACCCACAGCGCGCTGCTTGGTGCCAATGTGGTCATCCTAGAAGGCCTCGACCTGCGAGCCGTCCCCGAAGGTGAGTACACGCTAATCTGCCTCCCCCTAAAGCTGCAAGACGGCGACGGTGCACCCGCCCGCGCAGTATTGCTGGATACAGCGTAGGTGTCGGGACGGAATTGTCAGTTGTCAGTTGTCAGTTGTCAGTTATCAGTTGTCAGCAGCCGACATGTGCCGCTTACCCTCTTCCCTGAGCACTCACTAAACCTCAAAAACCTCAGCGAACCTCTGCGCTCTCTGCGCCTCTGCGGTGAATCCGTAAACACTCTGACCCCTGACACCCAACCATAGCCGTCGGCGGTCGGCGGTCATTGTCCCCTGACCCCCGACACCCGACCCCTCGCCCGCCGGTGTTAGTACGTTTGCGTCAGCGGCATCACGCTAATTACCTATTTACAGTACAGTAATATTCCACTATAGTGTCTCTGTATATAAGGCCTATCCTGATAGGTGCTCTTGTGTAGCGCTCATTTTGCAGAGGAACTTCGTCCCATGACAACCCAGCAACACACTTCTCCGGGCCGGCGCACTGCTTCAGCCTTTATCATCCTACTCGCCGCGCTGGCTCTCTTTGCGACGGTGGCGGCAGCAAGCGCGCCGATTGGTACAACCAGCGGGCCTGCCACGACACCCACGGTCACACCCTCCCCGACACCTGAAGGCTGCATCCAGACGTGGCACGTCGTGGACACGCCTAACGCAGACCAGCACGGAGTAATGCTTGGCGTAGATGCGCTTTCCAGTACAGATGCATGGGCAGTTGGCGACGGGGTAATCGAGCACTGGGACGGCGGCTCGTGGACGGAAGTACTGACAGGCACAACGGCGATATTCTTCAGCATCTCGGCTATCTCCCCGGACGATATCTGGGCAGTCGGGCGGGATCATGGCCCATCGTATGATGAAGGCGTAACATTCCACTGGAACGGGACTACATGGAGCCGGACCCCGGCCCCCGTAGGCAACGAGGAGTCGCGGTTATGGAGCGTTGAGGCCATATCAACGAACGATGTGTGGGCTGTAGGTTATGCATTTATCAATGGCTCACGCGCGCCGCTAACCCTGCACTGGGATGGGTCCATCTGGACTAATAAGCCCACCCCCGACCCAGGCGCTTCCTTCTACTCGCTTCTGGGTGTGTCGGCGGTGGCTACTAACGACGTATGGGCAGTTGGTTCCGCCGGCTACATTATCCGCTGGGACGGCTCGCAATGGAACGTCTCCTCGCAATCTTTGCTCGATTTCGTGCGGGGCGTGGTCGCCGTATCGGCGGATGACATCTGGGCCGTAGGTACAGATTTCCAGAGTGGCGGAAATACCTCGGTTATCATCCATTGGAACGGCACAACCTGGTCACTGTCATCGAGCAGATCTGATAGCGATCTGGAAGCCGTCACGGCCACAGGACCAAGCGATGTATGGGCAGTAGGATTCAAGCCCAGCGGTACATTTACAAGGCACTGGAATGGCAGCAGTTGGACCGATGTGGATAGCCCCAGACCGCAGCCTTTCAGCGGGCAATTATGGGGTGTCGCCGCTATATCGACCACTGATGTGTGGGCTGTGGGGCCAGCAGGCACTAGCTCCGGGGAAGGACCATTGATCGCACGCTACACCCAATGGTGCCCGCCTCCCGTGACATGCGCGACCGGGTGGAACATAATAGACGGCCCCGACCCTAGCCCTGACCTGAACTTACTGTTTGGCGTGGACGCCACATCTTCCACCGATATATGGGCGGTCGGCATGTTCGACTCGACCGGCCCGCACCTTACCCAGCATTGGAACGGCAGCTACTGGAGCATCGTGCCTATCTCCGGTTCTGCACAGGAGACCATCCTGCGCGGAGTGTCTGCCATATCAACGAACGATGTCTGGGGAGTGGGGTGGACCTACAGCAACGGCGCACAACGACAAGATGCGGGCGCTGCACTTCTGCGGGATAGTGAGGACGAGCCTGGCGCCACCACGACAACCGTAACTGCACATTGGGACGGCAATACATGGAGCATAATACCCAGCCCAGCTCCCTCTTCCATCGACAACCGGCTCACCGGCGTTGATGGCATCGCCACGGACGATGTATGGGCAGTCGGTAGCTACAGCGTTAACAACCAACCGCAAACTCTCATCCTCCATTGGAACGGCACGGCCTGGACGCAACTGCCCGGCCAACCCGGCAGCCTTTCCGGTGTCACCGCGCTCGCTTCTAACGACGTATGGACCGCAGGCAGCACAGGGCAATCAACCCTCATCATGCACTGGGATGGCACAGCGTGGTCAACCATGCCGAGTCCCAATCCAGGCACAGGACAAAACAGCCTTGCCGCCATCTCCGCGATAGGACCGGCAGATATCTGGGCGGTGGGCTCTTCTGATAGCGATCCCGTCACTCTGCACTGGGACGGCATCCAGTGGACAAGTGTGCCCGCTACCGGCATGGATGACCTCTATTCCGTGTCGGGAACAGCCTCAAACGACGTGTGGGCAGTCGGCACAGACAGGTTGATGCTGGGCAAAATCATTCACTGGGACGGCACGTCGTGGACATCGGTGCCGCACCCCTCGCCCGATCCACAACACCTTACCGAGCTTAACGGCGTGGTCGCCATCTCGGCAAATGAAGTTTGGGCCGTAGGGCACACAGGCCAGTACTATCTCGATGCCACAATTGAGCGATATATTGGCAGCTGTTCCACACCATCGCCTGTTCCCAGCGCGACAAGCACCGATACGCCTACAGCTACCGCTGTGAGTACGGTTACTACTATGCCGTCCACAAACACACCAACAGCAACCACAGTAGGCACCAGCACACCGCTGGCCACGGTTACTTCGGCAACGAGCACAGCCATAGCCACAGCCACGCCAACAGCCTGCACAATTACCTTCACAGACGTGCCGGAAGGCTCAACCTTCTACCCATTCATCAGATGCCTGGCTTGCCGTGGCATCATAAACGGCTATCCTGAGGACAATACGTTCCGTCCCAACAACCCAGTTTCGAGGGGACAGCTTGCCAAGATAGTGAGTAATTCGGCAGGCTTCACCGATCCTGCGGGCGCTCAGATCTTCGAGGATGTGCTGTCCGGCTCTACTTTCTACGACTTCGTGCAGCGGCTGGCCTCTCGTGGATACATGAGCGGCTATCCATGCGGCAGTCCGGGCGAACCGTGCGGCAGTGGCAACCTGCCTTATTTCCGCTCGAATGCCAACGCGACGAGGGGTCAAATCTCCAAAATAGTCTCCAATGCGGCAGGCTTTACCGAGCCGGCGGGTGCACAGGCGTTTGAGGACGTGCTCCCTGGCTCTACCTTCTACGACTTCATCCAGCGGCTGGCATCCCGCAACATAATGAGCGGCTATCCATGCGGCAGTCCGGGCGAACCGTGTGGCACCGGCAATCTGCCCTATTTCCGGCCCGACGCCAACGCCACGAGGGGGCAGACAGCGAAGATAGTGGGCAACACATTCTTCCCCAACTGCCAGACACCCGCCCAGGGCAACAGATAGAACCAAATATTGTGCATAAAAAGGCATCTTCCCAACCATGGAAGGCGCCTTCTTGCGCGGCCAACAGGTATTAGCTAGGACCGCTTAACCAAGTACAGGCACGAAAGCGAACTTATACTTGCGCTACAAAAATGAGCGATTTGCAACAGGCGTAGTACTCGATCATTAGTTGGAGAGATAAACAAACCCTTGACAGCCAATTACTTACGTCGTATGATACAATTTATACAAATTAGCTATAAAAGCTATGCTGTTAATCTAATGACGGCTGTGCCAACAGGCACGAAGTGTGTGTACTTACATACCTTTGTCGCCCGTAGGCGCGGGAACATCCGGGTGGTATAAGCTCTTGAGGCGCTTGCCCGGAGGTGCGATATACTACCACGTCGCATGACGTACCTTAAAAACAGAATAGGGAGGTGTTTTATGATCGAAGCCCTTGCGGCTATTGCGAGCATAATTGCGGTCGTCGCAATTGTCGCCGCCATAGCCGTTTATCTATCATCGCGGACAGCCGCCGTGAAGGCGAAAGAGCTGGCAGACGAAAGGGTAAAGACCGCTGAAGAGAAGGCTAATGTCACTATCCGAGAGGTCGAAGCCCAACGCAAGGAAATCCTCCTCCAGGCCAAAGACCAATCCCACCAGATAAGGGAAGAAGTCGAGACCGAATACCGTGAAAGGCGAGCAGAAGTGCAGCGCCAGGAGCGGAGGATGCAACAGAAAGAGGAGAACCTTGACCGCAAGCTCGAAAGCACTGAAAAGCGGGAAAGAACGCTTCAAGCCAAAGAGCGAGAGCTGGAAGTGTTGCAAGCCAGCATAAACAACATGCAGGAAGAGCAGCGCAAAGAGCTTGAACGCGTCGCAGGCATGACAGCAGAGCAGGCCAAATTCGTCTTACTTGCCGAAATCGAAGATGAAGTAAGGATAGACGCCAACCGTCGCTATCGTGAGGTGGAGATGGAGGTAAAGGAAGAGGCCGACGTTCGCATACGAAAGGTGCTGGCAATCGCAGCGTCGAGAGCAGCATCCGAGTATGTACCCGAAATCACAACGTCAACAGTGCCGCTGCCCAATGATGAGATGAAAGGCCGGATAATCGGCCGTGAAGGACGAAACATTCGCGCGATCGAACAGGCAACAGGGGTAGACCTCATTATTGATGAAACCCCCGAAGCCATTACCCTGTCGGCATTCGACCCGGTTCGCCGTGAGGTGGCCCGTAGAGCTTTGCTCAAGTTGATTGCTGATGGCCGCATCCACCCCGCTCGTATAGAAGAGGTGGTTGCCAAAGCCAAAGCAGAGGTAGAGACACAAATGCGTGAAGAAGGAGAAAAAGCTGCCTATGCCGCAAACGTTCAGGGTCTGCACCCTGATCTTATCAAGTTGCTAGGCAGGCTGATGTACCGCACCAGTTATGGACAGAACCAGCTACACCACGTCGTAGAAGCCACCAAGATCGCAGCCGCACTGGCCGCCGAAATTGGAGCTGACGTGAATGTCGCCAAGACCGCCACACTGTTGCACGACATCGGTAAGGCCGTAGACCATGAGGTCGAAGGCCCGCACGCATTGATAGGCGCGGAGCTAGCCAAACGGCTGGGCCGGTCACAAAAGATAGTACATGCGATCGCAGCGCACCACAACGAGGAAGAGCCGGAAACGGTGGAAGCCTGGATTGTGCAAGCGGCAGATGCCCTATCGGGCGGACGCCCGGGAGCGCGGCGCGATAGTGTGGAGAATTACATCAAACGCCTGGAAGCATTAGAGGCGGTCGCTAACTCATTCGAGGGAGTGGAGCGCAGCTTCGCTATACAGGCAGGGCGCGAGGTTAGAATGCTTGTCAAGCCCGAGTCGGTCGACGACCTGGGCGCGATGAGGCTGGCGCGAGACGTCGCCAAGAGGATCGAAGAAAGCCTGGAGTATCCGGGCCAGATCAAAGTGACGGTTGTCCGCGAAACCCGCGCTATTGAATACGCCAAGTAATTACCATGTGTACGTTGCAGGCAAAGAGTTGCCCGCGCAATTTTCTGCCTGCAACGTATAACTGGTAGTTCGCAATCAGGCTGGTGCTTATATAGCCGGCCTGATTGCTGTTGGAAAAGGCTGCGAAAGAGGAGCTTAGGCAGAGGCTATTGAGCTTGCCGGTGTGAGTTGTACCGCACAGGCAAGCGAAAAGAGAGGTAAGGCGCAGTAAAATCACCCACGGAATTCGCGACTGTGGAGGTAGCAGACCTCGGAGTGATGAAGAAGACCTTTACCGGATAGCACAGGGTATAAATGGCTGCAAAACGGACATGTTGAGGATATCAGCACCGGGCAATGCTGCACACTCGGCGTGTACCTGTGGAGGATGAACATTTACGGAGAGATAGCTCACTTCACCTTACATCTGTGGCATGTGGTTCTGCATTTCAGGCCCCAACATGTTGGCAGAACTTTCTCCTTTGGAGGCAATGCAATTCAATGGACCTCACCAATCACACTAACTCCATCGTTGCTCAAGATGAAGTCATCATCGAAGCAAGCAAACCTGACGCGCCTATTTACGATGACACCGAAGTCCTCAAAGTATCCGCGCACTCAAGGCCAAGCGCCGTAGCAGGCGCAATCGCCGCAGTCATACGCAATCACGGCCGCGCAGACGTACAGGCAATCGGTGCCGGTGCGACTAACCAGGCAATCAAGGCGGTGGCTATCGCACGTGACTATCTACAGCCTAACGGCATCGACATAGTGGTCGTGCCCGCCTTCATCGACGTAATAATCGCCGAAGAAGAACGTACTGCGATCCGTCTGGTAGTCGAAGCGCGCTAACAAGATCGTACACTCCCGAAATCTCTCTAAATGAGAATATTCATCCATATAGGCCGGTAGCCGGAGCTACCGGTTTGTTTTTGCCCGCAGCAAGATAAATATCTACAATATGTATCATATATACTACACAAAGGTGCGTTGTCAGTTGTCAGTTAGTGCGGTCTACAATCAGAAATTTTACGGACTCACCACAGAGGCGCAGAGAGCGCAGACTTTCGCTGATGGTATTAAGGTTTGCATTGCCCCATTATGAAGCGAGTATGGGGCGGTTGGCGCTCACAACTGACAACTCGGTACTCGGTACTCGGTACTCGGTACTCGGTACTCAAGAGACGAGATCATGCTAATGAACAAGATTGACTTGCACACCCACACAACCGCCTCGGACGGCAAGCTGACTCCCTCGGAGCTTGTGGCGAAGGCGGCTGATGTTGGCATAGGCACGCTGGCGATCACCGACCATGATACGGTGGCGGGATTGGCAGAAGCGCAAGAGGCCGCTAAACTCGCCGGCATAACAATTGTGCCGGGCGTCGAGCTGGGAGCCGACTTCGATAGCTACGAAGTGCATATGCTCGGCTACTTCTTCGACCCCACCGACCCTGCTTTGCTGGGCACACTTGCCGAGCTACGGGATGGACGGCTGCTGCGTGCCCGCAGAATCCTCGATAAGTTGCAAGGACTGGGCATGAGCATACCGTGGGAGCGAGTGAACGAGATAGCATCAGGTGGTGTCGTTGGGCGGCCCCATATAGCACAGGCCCTCGTGGAGGCAGGCTACGGAACCGGCGTGGACGAGGTGTTTGGGCTTTACCTGGGCCACGGCAAACCTGCATATGTGGAGCGAACCCAACTGACGCCCCAGGGCTGCATCGAGCTAGTGCACAGCGCGGGCGGCGTGGCATCGCTGGCGCACCCTACATGGCTCAAAAGGCCTGAAGCATTGCTCCCCACGCTCGTGGAGGCCGGACTTGACGGCATCGAAACGTACTACGGCAGCTACGACCTGGAAACGGTCAACTGGCTGGCGAGGCTGGCCGCGCAGTACAATCTTGTGCCCACCGGCGGCACCGACTATCACGGATTCCCCGGCCTGGCCCACGCAGACCTGGGCAGCAGAAGCCTGCCGCCCGAATGCTTCGCCCAGTTGGAGCGCAGAAGCCGCGACCGGCAGCAGTTATAACGAGCATACTCAGCCTTTCCCGTTGGCGCTATATTAATCGCCTGAGACAGGCGGACTTACCGCTTGCTCTACTTGCGGGTTTATAATGGTATCAAAGGAGGCCGGATTATGCCGCGTCCTGAGCCAGTTCCCTTGCATACAGATGAAAGCGCTCTCCCCCCGCAACTCACCCGGTTTGTCGGGCGAGAGCGGGAAAGTGCAGCCATTGCCGAGCTACTCATGCAGGACGACGTGCGCCTGCTTACCCTCACAGGCCCACCAGGCATAGGCAAGACCAGACTGAGCCTTGAAGTGGCAAGCAATCTATCAGCCCATTTCCCCGACGGCATCTATTTTGTTCCGCTGGCTCCCGTTACCAGCCCTACCCTTATCACATCCAGCGTAGCCCAGGTGCTGGGTCTGAAACAGGCTGGCAGCAGACCACTTCTGGAGAGCGTCCAGGACTACCTCCGCAACCGACATCTGCTGCTTGTGCTCGACAACTTTGAGCAAATAATCGAAGCTGCACCCCTGGTAGTGGACGTGCTTTCGGTAGCCCCTCTGGTCAAAGTCCTCGTGACCAGTCGCGAGGCGCTTCGGGTAAGTGGAGAACAGGAGTTTGCCGTGCCGCCCCTGTCCCTGCCAAGCCTCGACCGCCTGCCCACCGCCGCCGAAATCGCCCAGTATGAAGCGGTACAGCTATTTACCCAGCGAGCCAGATCCTCTAACGTCGATTTCACTGTCACAGACCAAAATGCTGTGGTGATTGCTGCCATTTGCTGGCGTCTCGATGGTCTTCCACTGGCGATAGAGCTTGCCGCCGCGCGCACCAAACTGCTGCCGCCCCAGGCCCTGTTCGAGCGCCTCGGTACGCGGCTGAACCTGCTGACCGGCGGAGCGCGCGATATGCCTCCCCGCCACCGCACTCTCCGCAACGCCATCGGTTGGAGCTATGATCTGCTGAACAGTGCTGACAGGCTTCTCTTCAGGCGGCTGTCAGTCTTCGTCGGTGGGCGCTCTTTGGAAGCGATTGAGGCGGTATGCAACGCCGACGGCAGCATCAGTGACCTCCTCGATAGTGTTTCCTCCCTGGTTGACAAGAGCCTCCTGCGGCCCGAATCGGCTCAGGGCCAAGAACTTGAAGGTATTGGTGGCGAACCGCGTTTCGTGATGCTCGAAACGATTCATGAGTACGCGAAAGAAAAGCTGGAGGAGAGCGGCGAGCAGGAAGAGATAAGGCGCAGCCATGCTCGCTACTTCCTGCGGTTGGCCGAGGAAGCAGAGCCACACCTGCTGGATCCCGATCAAAATATATGGTTGGATCGCCTCGGAAAAGAGTACGATAACTTGCGAGCCGCTCTACAGTGGAACCAGAGTACGGACGGCGATGCGAAGTTCGGTCTGGATATGGCGGCGGCACTAGGGCGTTTCTGGAGCATACGCGGTAATCTGCACGAAGGGCGAGAGTGGATGTCGTTGGTCCTATCGAAGGTTGATGGCCAGGAGCGAACATCGGCGCTTGGCAAGGCTCTCACCTGGGCCGGATGGCTCGCCTATTTCCAAAGCGATTATGGGGCAGCCCGTACCTTCTTCGAGGAGAGTTTGGCGATTTTTAGAGAGCAAGGGAATAAGCAAGGTACTGCCTATGCTCTTGACGGCCTGGGGGAAATAGCTCATTACGAAGGTGACTACAAAAGAGCAATCTCGCTCTATGAGGAGTGGCTCTCCATCAGCAGAGAGTTAGAAGATATACAGGGCATTGCAGCAGCCTTGCTATTCTTGGGGTACACAGAATTGCGATTGGTAGATATAGGAGACTATGCTCTCCCGGTTGCACGCCTTGAAGAGGCTCTGGCCTTGTCTCGGCAGATAGGCATCGGATATCGCGTAGCGGAAGCGCTCCGTGTGCTTGGGGAGGTCAGTGTACGCCGAGGCGACTACACCGAGGCAACCGCATTGCTCCAGGAAAGCATAACCATCGCACGGGAACTGGACAACAAATGGGGCATCGCTGCTTCCCAGGGCACTCTGGCATGGATAGCTTTGCTCCAAGCTGATTACGCGCAGGCAACAAAGTTACTCATGGGGAGCATGCTGATAAGGAAGGAGATAGGAGACAAAGGCGGCATAGCCTGGTGCCTGGAGAAATTGGCCGGGATCGCCCGAGAGCAAAAGCAAATAGAGCGAGCAATATGCTTGCTCGGTGCGGCTCATGCTCTCCGTGTTAACGTCGGCTCCGGCATCGATCTTGCCGACCAACCCGACCACGAGCAGAGCATCGTCGCTATGCGCGGCCAACTTGGCGAAGTCGCATTCGCTTCGGGCTGGACTATTGGCAACAACATGACCCTGGATCAAGCCCTAATATTTGCTACAGAGTATACCTCAGAACAACATGACTCTCTCGCTAAAGAGGAGTCTGCTCGTCCATCTGCGTCCCCTCCTTGCGGCGACCTCACCCAACGTGAATGCGAAATAGCCGCCCTCATAGCTGATAGCATAACCAATGCAGGCATAGCCGAGATGCTGGTAGTAAGTAAGCGCACAGTCGAGACGCACATCAGCAACATCCTATCCAAGTTGGGCTTCACATCACGCGGCCAGATCGCGGCATGGGCAATCAAGAGAGGTTTGCCGCAAAACAGATCGTAACATAGCGGCCAGACCAACCAACCGATAAATAAAAGACCGGCATATAGCGCCGGTCTTTTATTGTTTAACACGCAGACTTTACTACGTGTGCCCGCACAAAAAGTACGTATACCCTCCAGACAAACTACGTGAGAACCACGATAACGAGCACAGGCTATTGCGGTAGAGTAGCGACATGGATCGGGCCCGTATCCGGACGATCGGGAAAGCAGTCACAGGCAACGACAGGAGGCGAAACACAATGCCACTTTATATGGACATTCATAACTTGCCAGGTGCCACGGCCGGTGCTGTTGCTGAGGCGCATTTCAAGGACCTGCAAAAACAGAACAAATATGGGGTCAGCTATCTGCGTTACTGGGTTGACGAGGCCGAAGGCAAAGTCTTTTGCTTGGTCGAGGCTCCTAACGCAGAAGCGGCCAACACAGTGCACCGAGAAGCCCACGGCCTGGTCGCGGATGAGATCTTCGAGGTGCAGGAAGGCTCCTGAGCCTTTCCCGCAGATAGGATGTTTACGCCGCCGTACCTTGAGGTGTTGCCGAGCCGGAAGGCTTACCTAATCCGCCTCAAGGTAGGGTATGGCAAACAAGGCGCCGGGTTGCCCTAAGTAGGCCGGCGCTCAGGATAGTAGATAGCATGTATACAGAAAGAGTAGTAGCCAAACGGCACCGATGGTCGTACTGCTTCGGGGTTTTCCTCCCCATTGTTTACCGGAAGCTCATATGGGCTGCTTCTTGGAAAGGGACGGAAAGAAAATGATGGACTGGCAAGTGAAAGTTGCCACTGACATATACAACGAACGTGTACAAGAATCCCTACGCAACTACGAAATACAACAAGCCGTAAAGGCGAACCGAGCCGAAAGTAACACTGGCGTATCGGAAATATCGACGCTAATCGGCGGCCTGCTCGTTGGCCTTGGGAAGAGACTGGAGAGATGGGGGACCACATTGACCAACTCGCCCCAAGCCAGGGATCAGGTAGCTAGCATAAAAGCCGGCAGGTAAGGAACTGCAGGCAGTACCGGCACCAACGGGCCATACAGGCCCAGTGGTCGGTCGGACATTCATTGACATTGGGTTTGTATTGTTCTGATCGCTCACCTGACCGTATGGCCTGCGGATGCCGGTACTGCCTGAAGCAGGCAGCGTACCCTGGCCACGATACTCGGCACACAATAATCAAGGAGGCAACTACAATGAAAAGGCGAAGAATTATATCGGTTATAGCAGCACTGCTTACCCCACTCTGGCTGCTCGGATCAAGCGGCACATTGGCTGCTCCCAACACTGCACCTAATACCAATGCTACAGCCGCAGCTGCTGGCCCTACTATATCGTTGCAGGGAGAATTCCCTCTCACCGTAGAGGCAGGAGAGTACACCCTCACCTACCTTGTGCTCGACTTCGCTCCAGGCGCTGAGATACCGCTGCACTACCATGGCGGTCCTGCACTGGTGGTTGGTATGGAAGGTACGCTCACCTTGCGGCCTGAGGCCGGTGGCGAACATACACTCATGCCGGGGGATGTAGTCAACGAGAAGGCAGGTGTGCGCCATGTCATGATAAACACGACAAATGCCAATGCCCGCATCATGGCAGTAGTGCTCCTTCCCAAAGGCGCTCAACTGACCAACGTAGTAGACACTGGCGCCACCAACCCTAACCCTGCACCCGGCCCGACCGTGCCGTTCCAGGGAGACTACCCACTCACCGTAGCGGCGGGCGACTACAGCCTGGTCAACCTTGTGCTCGATTTCGCTCCAGGCGCTGAAATACCGCTGCACTACCATGGTGGTCCTGTGGTGATAGTAGGCAAGGACGGCACGCTTACATTACGTTCTGAGGCGGGTGCTGTGCACACAGTAGGGCCAAAGGACGTCATGAACGAGCAAGCCCTCGCAAAGCACGTGATGACCAACAACTCGAACACAGATGCTACAGTGCTGGCAGGTGTGTTGCTGCCCAGGGGAGCGGCACTGACCACCATTGCGGCTTCCCAGCCCGCCGGCATGCCGAGCACAGGTGGCGGTAACATTGATAATCTACCCTTCTGGGCTTTCATCTTCGGCCTGCTGCTGGTAGGCATAGGCGTAATTTCTCACCGCTCACATAGCACCGGGTAAGCCCTAAACCCGAACACATACAACAAAGCGGGGGTTCGAACCCCCGCTTTGTTCTTTCTCCCCAACAGTAACTATCGAACGCCGAAATAGAGCGCGAGCAGAGAGAACTGGAATATAAACGTGCCGAGTGCCGCCAGCAGCGTGTGCGTTACCGGCATATAGTAGACCCGCTGCACATAGCGAACGGTGAGCAGTGTGGTCAGCACGATACCTGCGAACCACAGCCCCTGGGTAAAGATAGCAGGCAGGCCGATGCCGAGAAGCCCTGCGCCCACCATCAGTAAGATAGCGCGCGGTGTCTGCAATTCCAGGTAGGCGCGCACAGTGCGGTTGAACTGACCGCTGCCAACCATCAAGTCGCCAACGGCCCTCACGAGCATGGCAACAAAGGGAAGCTCTGCGATACCAAACCCGATCATCATTAGCGTCCACAATGCATGCTGCCACACAAAGGGGCGCTCGTTGTGTCGCATCAGCACATCGGTCACCAACAACAGAGCGGGCACCAGCGCGATAGGCACTTGCTTCAGCAGAACGCTCTTCCACGAGATTGGAGGATCTGTTGTTTCGCTGCTGATACCGTAAAGCTCAACCTTGCTGACGGGGTTACTGGCTATTCGCACAATCTCGGTTTCGGGATCGAGCAGGAGTTGAGCGATAGGCATCACGGCATCTTCGTCCACGTACGCCTCGAATGGCACCAGGTTGGGATTCTGGCCCGTGGCGCTCACCATGTACGAGACGATAAGTTGCAGCAACCTGTCGAAGTCTTTTATATCGGAAGTGAGCATGACGCCCCGTCCACCCCACCCTGACGCTCCGAGCAGCGTAGGCAGCCAGCGAAGCATAGGAGCGGGCGTCGCAGGCTTGGTAGAGCCTGTGAAAGGCACCAGCACAACATAGCGGCCTTGCGAGCGCAGTTCCATGACCCGCAGCACGCTGATTTGCTTCCAGGGTATGTAGCGTTTTCCGGTCAGTTCAGAAATGCCCAGGCCCTCCGGCGTGATGTGAAGAGTTGGGAAGAGGTTAGCCAGGAAGCCGGCAACGACAGCCGACACGGCGACGCTGAGAACGACCCCGAGCGTGGTCCAGTTCAAGAGGGTAGCGAGTTCATTACCGTTTTCCCGGGCCATCTGCATGAGCACGAGACCCGCATGGGCAACAGACAGCACAACCAGCAGTGCGGCAGCCGTTTTGGCTACCAGCACCCAGTTGCGCGGGTACTCGAATTGTCCCTGCTGAGCCGACTGCTGCAGTTCGGCAGCAAGTGATTGCATGTTCGTGAACGGAATATCGGCCACGTCCACATCAGTAGATCCCACAGGCGCGCGGCGCCCAAAGATGCGATTCGCGCCAAGGATGCGAGATTGTAGCTTCATAATAGATGCAAAGCCTCCGATAGTAATCCTAGCAACTCCTCATCTCAGCATCAATAGCCCATTGGGGTGTACTAACTCTGGGACTTTGGTACGTTCGGGGTAGTGCGCAGGGGTCGGGTGTCAGGGGTCAGGGATTTACGGAACTCACCGCAGAGGCGCAGAGAGCGCTGAGTTTCGCTGAGGTTATTAAGGTTTAATGAGTGCTGTGGGAACAGAGTAGGCGGCACATGCTGACAACTGACAACTGACAACTCGGTACCCGACCCCTGACCCCTACGCAGTACGCAGTACGCACCCACCATGTTATAATCCGGTTGGAGGTAGCCATGGACGATGCAGAACGACAACCTGTGGAGGGTGCGCCTGTAGAAGCGGAGGCGGGCAATTCAACTGCTGCTGAGGCGAACAGGTACAACACACTAGGGATTACCCAGGCGAGCCAGAACATGCTGCGGCAGGCCATTGCTTCTTTCACGCAGGCTATTGAGCTTGACCCGCAGAACCCCGGCTATCTCTACAACAGGGGCATCGCCTACGCCAGCGAAGGCTCTCTCCAGCAGGCTATAGACGATCTGACCGCTGCGCTTGAGCTGCGGGGCGAGGATGCCGACATCCTCAATAATCGAGGGAGCATCTACGCTATGATGGGCAACTGGGATGCTGCCCTTGCCGACCTCACCCGTTGCATTGAGCTAAATCCCAACCAGCCGGAGCCGTACAACAGTCGCGCTGCCGTATATGCCCAGACGGGCGACATGCTGGCTGCCATTATTGATTTCAGCCGCGCCATAGATATCAAGCCGCAATACGCCGAGGCCCACTTCAACCTTGCGCGCATCAGCGCCATCATGGGACGCTGCGATCTCGCCTCCGCGCACCTTAAAGACGCTATGCAGCTACAACCCGCCTACAAACAGGTTGCCCGCGCCACAGGCGATTTCGACGAGTGCCGGGGTAAAGCCGGTTTCACGGCCTTCTAGCACATCCGCAGACAAGAAGGGCCTGAGCTTTTACACTCAGGCCCTTCTTTTTATTCCCAACCGATGTTACTTGCCAATATCCAGTTTCTGCACATGCAACTGAACATCCTCTGAGTTGGAATCCGACCAGATGAGATAGTCTCCAGCGACTGCGTAAGTGTAGTGCCCGGTGCGGCCCTTCCGAGGCGGTATTACCTGGATAACCGTTTCAGGCATGCGCAAATCTATCGCGTTGATATCTATAAGGTCGGGGCTATCGCTGAAGAAGAGCAGGTTACCGCTCAACAACAGTCCAGCCGCATACCCATTATAGGGCAGCGTCTTCTTCACGCCCGTAAAGAAATCCAGCACGAACAGGCTGCCGTCAACGTCGTTCACAACCAGCTTGTGTCCGGTAATGCTGTAGTTCGGCGCTTTCGGTGCCTTAGCGCTTTGAACATATGACAGCACAGTGGTTGTCTCGCCCGTCGCGATCGCGTACGCCTTCAGGCTCGATACTTTCCTCTGGTCATCCGTCTGGTTGTAAACACTCTCACTCCAGACGAAGAAGCCGTCCCCCGCTTGCAGGCTGGTGACAAAAGGTTCCTCCGTGAGTGGCCCGGCGACCTGAACTACTGTGCCCGTGTCAATATCTTTGGCAAGTATCACCTGCCCGTCCGCTCCGCTCTGCACCCAGGCAACCATACGCCCCGATACGGCCGGCTTGTCTGCCAAAATGGGCTTCAAGGCGATTTCATACTGAGTGCCCGTCGCGAGGTCTTTGGCATAAACGCCCGGTGTCGGACAGGACGTGCAGCCGTTGTCCTCACTCCGCCATGCCACGAGCGAGCCGGAGACATCGAAGCTCCACTGGTCGCCGGGCGCCGTAGCAACATCCAGGGGCCGGTTGGTGAGCAGATCAAGGCCGTGAAGATCGAACGAGCCGTAAATCGGGCCGCTGCCGTTACGCACGCTTCCTTCGTTCCAGACGAGATAATGTCCGGAAACTTTGGGCGCATACTGGCCGTGCCGCGCCGGTATAACAGGCTCAGGGAAGTTAGGCGCGCCGCCCGACCTGAACGCGAACGTGCCAAGCTGGCTCAATAGCACATTGAACGGCGGCTCGTTGGATGGGTTCCACTCGAACACTGCACGCTCGAAATACTGGACCGTGCGCATCCTGCCGTCGAGGGCAGACTGCTCCTGGAACTCATCGGATATGGGAAGTCCCTGCTGTATGATGCCGCCGTGCTCGTTGAAGTAATTGAGGAAAGAGCCGCCCACCCTCTTGTCTGTCGCGGCGAAGAGAACAGAGCCGGGGTCATTGTTAGGCGTCTGATTGCGCGCTCCGTTGGGGTAGTTCTCACGATAGGAAAGCAATCCAAGCAGCGAGAGAAGCACATCATATGGCCGTGCGTTCTCAGGATGCAGCTCGAACACAGACCGCTCGAAATACTGGACCATGTAAGCCTTGCCGTCGATCTCCGAGACCCTTTCCAGTTCGCCCGAAATCGGGTAGCCCTGCTGCATAAGCCCGCCGTTTTGCGTCCAGTATTCCAGGAAGCGGCCTGAAACGGTGTTCCGTGTCTCCGGAAAGTAACGGCTGTCAATAGGTTGCGCATGGGCACCGGCCGCCGCGCCCAACATAGGTGCAAGTAGTATAGCGATGATTAATGTTGATATAAATAACCGGATGCGGTTCATTTGTATTCTCCATCTGTAAGTGTAGTTACTCCGGGTGCTGCAATAACAACGTTGATCTTAGCGCCAGGTTGCACAAACAGAAAAGAGACGGATTCTAGCCCGAATGCCGCCGGTTGAGAGTTGGTTTAGAGCACTGTTAATGCCTTACCCTGCTACCTGGTTCCGCGGGCTGCCCACACCCTGGCGATCAGCGAAATGCTGCCGTCCTGGGCCGTGGGGATTTTGGACCTGATTAGGTCGCGCAATGCTCTCCTCTGCTCCTCAGTGAGCGACATCGCATAGCCGGGAGCCGAGCCTTGCCCGCCCAGGAACGGTGTCCAGTATTCGTCGAAGTCACGGAAGTAGGTGTTAATATCTATGGCTCGTACCTGCACATCCCTGAGGCCCGCACTATTGAGCGCGTCGGCGAGAGGCCCGGGCTGGCAGATAGGGAAGCGTGGGCCTTCATCCAGGTCGGCTACTGCCGGATCCAACTCAACTGCCGCATCCCAGAAGATCCGCATCATCTGCATCCCCTCGGCATAATCCCAAACATAAGCGCCCACGATGCCGCCGGGCCGCGCCACACGTGCCATTTCAGCCAGCGCCACATCCTGCTTTGGCACGAAGTTCAGCACCAGGCCCGCCACAACAGCGTCGAATGCCTCATCTGCGAAAGGCAGCGCCATCGCGTTCCCGACCCTGAACGAAGCGCGTTTGTCTTGCACATGCTCGCGGGCATAGGCGACAAAGCCTTCAGCCGGATCAACACCGCTGACTGACGCAGGCTCGGTCTGCTGTAGTATCGTTTCCGTGATCGCACCCGTACCGCTGCCGACGTCGAGCCAATCGCTGCCGGGCGGCACAGCAAGCCAATCCAGGAATTCTCTTGCCACCACCCGGCTCCACCTGCCCACATATGGCTCGTAAGCCCCGCCGAGCTTCCATGTATCGTGCTTATCCATAATGTGCCCTCCTCAAAAGTGATTTCGACGCCTCGGTTGAGAATGTTACGGTGGTTGGAAATAGGATCCGGCGATACCATCGTCCAGATTGCACACGATAGGCCCAATTATGAGATTGGCTCATATTATACAGACTGCTTACACTCTCCCAGCTTGCGCTGGAGGAAACACCAGGGCGATTTGCATAACAGCTATCCCTAACAGGGCTGATGCAAAGTTGGTACGCAGCGTGCCCTCTCGGCGGTGTCATTCTGAATACGGGGCTAACAAAGATGTAGCAGGTAAGCTCATCCCACCAGGCACTGTCATTCTGAGCGTAGCGAAGAATCCGTTTGGGTACAAATTAGCATGGAGGTTGATTCTTCACTGCGTTCAGAATGACAATGGGAAAGGGAGACGGCGGCACTGACATTATTCTGTTAGCGATGCACTCAGAACGACGAAGTCCAGGCGCTGGTCGGTTCGCCACCATTTCTGACTTTGCATCAGCCCTGCTATCCCTAACAACGCCCACACAAGCTACTACTTTCTTTTGGAGCATCCTCCTCCAAAAGAAAGGGCCTATCTCGTCGTTCTATATACTGACGAACGAGATAGGCCGGAATCGACATGACTATTTTCGAGTTTTCAGGTTATTTTCGGGCAGTGAACTCCGGTTCGCCTTCAAGAGAAAGCTCGGGTTCCTCTTCAGGAGAGAGCATTGTGGCGGGCATACCGCTCGCGGCCATCTCCCTACCTGCCTCCTCGGCCTCTTCGGCCTCGTAGCTCATGCCTTCGCCCACGCCCTCAGCCATGCCCGAAGCAGGACCGTAGTTGCTCTTTCGCAGCGGGATCTCCTTGAGGAAGATCGTGAATATGAAGCCCAGGCCAACCAGAATCGCTCCGATGAAGAACGCTTCGTGGATGCCGGAGAAAAGAGCCGGCCTCAACGCTGAGGTTATCAAATTCATCAGGCTGGTCACTATGTCGCCCTGCTGCGGACCCGCCGGTACAAAGTTCGCAAGCTGCGCCTGCAGTGCGGCTTTGCCCGCATCGCTCACCAGCGACTGAGGGTTGATGTTGCTCAAACCCGCCACCAGTTTATCGACCGGTATGTTCGCAGCTATCGCCGGGGGCATGGCAGCCACTGACTTGTGTAGCTCAGGGCCGAAGTTGTTGTGGAACTGGTTGTTTACAACTGTACCCAGGATCGCCACACCAACTGTGCTTCCAATGGACCGGAAGAACTGCACCGCCGATGTTACCACGCCCACCCGTTGTATCGGGAATGCGTTCTGCACCGCCAGCGTGTAGAGCGGGAAGGCTACACCAAGACCAAGACCCATGATTATCATGTACAGGATCATTGTGAAGCGCGAGACATCCATGTCCATGGTATAGAGCAGTGTCATACCCAGGGTCACAAGGCCCATTCCAACGATACCCATTATGCGGTATTTGCCGGTACGCGATATCAACTGGCCTGTGATCACGCTCGATACAACTATCGACAGCGTCATTGGAGTGACAGCGTTACCGCTATTGGTTGCGCTATCCCCCTGGATTGCCTGGATAAAGAGAGGTATGTATAGCACAGCGCCGAACAAGCCTACACCGGTTACAAACACCGTAGCCACAGACACGGTGAAGATGCGGTTCTTGAACAGGTCAAGCGGGATAATCGGCTCGGCTACACGACTCTCGATGAAGACAAATAGAACCAGGAAGACAACGCCAACCACCAGCATGCTGATGATCTTGGCCGAACCCCAGTCCCAATCAGGTGTCCCGCCCAGCGACAGCGCGATCAGAAGAGGCACCAGCGAGAACACGAGCGCCGAAGCGCCCAACCAGTCGATGGATTTCTTGACGTGAGACGATTGCCTATCGTTCGGGAAGGTGAAGAAAAGCACCGCGAGTGCGACTATACCGATAGGCACGTTTACGTAGAAGACCCAGTGCCAGCTAAGATTGTCTGTAAGGAACCCGCCAATGGTGGGGCCGATTACAGAAGAAAGGCCGAACACAGAGCCGAACACGCCCTGCCACTTACCGCGCTCTGCGGGGGGAATAAGGTCAGCGATGATGGCGAAGGCACAGGCCATAATGACACCGGCGCCGAGACCCTGGATACCGCGGAAGATGATAAGCTGGTTCATATCTGCGCTCAGACCGGCCAGCGCGGAACCGAGCAGGAAGATTACAATGCCGGCCATATAAAACCATTTGCGACCGTACATATCTGACAGCTTACCAATGATTGGCACGCTGATGGTTGAGGTAAGCAGGTAGATTGTGATCACCCATGCATACCTGTCGAAGCCTTGAAGGTCGCCGATAATCTTCGGTAGAGCCGGACCAACGATCGTCTGATCGAGGGCTGCCAGCAATATACCCAGGAGTACGCTCAGCATCACAACGAATAGCTGAGTGCCCTTGATATATGTTCTGTTATCTGCACCTGCTCCCCTGGCCGGCGCGCCTGTGGTGCTATTCGGTGGTGCTGCTAGTTTATCTGCCATCTGCTAATTATCTCCTCATAAATATTGCGATTGAAGTATTGCGAATCTTTATCCCACTTTGTTCGCACTTTCTGTGCCGCACTCTAGACCTCTGCCATTGGGCGCGGCTGCACAGGGCAGCTATTTTCATATTCATAGTCATAGATATTTTCCGGCAAAAGGGTGCTAAGGTGCCGGCAAGCTATAACTATATCGTGGAGCTGGCTGTCATCAAGGGGAGATAGAAAAGTGCCAAGTGAAGTGCGGAACTGCGTGTGCGCGACCTCTCCTGCCCTCGTGCCTGCGGGTGTCAACTGCAAGTAGATCTTGCGCCTGTCGTCAGCGTCCGGCTGCCGCTCGACAAAGCCTCTCTCTACCAGAGCATCTACCGTGCGCGTAATTGTGGGATTGGCGACATTAAATTTCTTCGCCAACTCGCTCGTGAGTTTCCTGCCACGCGTCAGTGCGTACAGTACCCACATCTGCTGTTCGCCCAGGTCCTTGTGGGGATTTTCCATCTCCGCTGAACGAAGCTGGTGCTTGAGGGTCCTGAACATTCTCGGTAGCGTGCGAATTATATAAGTGGTCGCCTGCTCAAGCGCCTCACCATGTGCCTGCTCCGCCGCTGAAATCGCCCGCGTGTGCTCGCTATCGGGCATTATCCTGATTGTATAAGCCATCTTTGCCTTCCCATTCTATTGCTCTTCATTGAGCGTTCTAATCAATATGCCGGTCTATCCATTTCCCATGATTCGTAACACGGTAAAATAGTTAGCTTAGCTAATATATTACATCGTTACACATTTGTCAATCGGTCTGGAGAAGTAGTTTGGCGCAGGTTGTCAGGTGTCAGGTGTCGGGGGTTAGAGGTCGGGTGCCAGGTGTCAGGCGTCGGGCATAGGTGTGGCAGGGGTAAGGGGTAAGGGGTCAGGCGTCAATTCTTGGCGTCAGCGATCAGCCCCGTAGGGGCGTAAGAAAGTAGCCCCATGCGTAAGCGTGGGGAATCACCCACCTAACTCCCCAAGCCCCGTAGGGGCGACAGATAGACAGCTAGCATAAGAGATATCTCTGTGTCGCCCTCTTCCGGTCTTACCATTCACCCGAATGGCCTATCTTTCCCCAATCCTCCCCAAACTCTGTCTCATATTCCCACACGAATGGCATTACTACTATGACAACCCACAGAACAGACCCTGCTGCGTGCGCATCAGCCCGGTCCCATCCCGAAGGAGGCCCTGCCCAGACCAATACCGGTGTTCCCTGCCGGAGGACCTAACCCACCCTCCGTTATATTACTAACCCATAACCCCAGCATATAGCTGGCACAGCGGCAGGTCAGCCCATAAAGCCGACCTGGCCCTACCCCACACCCCTTCCCTGCCAAGCTTACTAACCCACCAATACGCAATACGCAGTACGCAGTACGCAAGCAGGAGCGGTCACGATGACGCGG
>JBDTQH010000060.1:0-31709 GCA_039932335.1 Chloroflexota bacterium | reverse complement strand
AAACAGTTGAGAATGTGACTTGAGCCACTGTCCTGTGCAAAGGGTTCACTCCAACTGCTCTCTTTGCTACTACAATCTCGCGACGGGCCAGGGCGGTCCCTGGACAGGCGGCACTCTCCCACCAATACCGCCAACCGACTGGGCTTTGCAGACCAGCGCCTACGACCCCGCAGCGCTTGATCGCCACGTGATAACCGTAACCCAGCAGACCACAGGGAAGGTGGCGTTCACGACTACGTTCAATGGTGGTTGGAGTGCCAGTAACGCTGCTTTCGATGCTACCAAGATGGTCTACTACCAGACCATCTCAGGGTATGCTGTGCCACAGCTTGTGCGGGTGGCATGGCTCCTTCCGAGCGATCCTGCTTTTACAAACGTCTGGACTAAGGCCGATGCCCCGGTAGCCTCCGGCAAGGCCGCACGCTCATGGCTGTGGGGTCCAGCTCCTATCCTTACGCGGCCCGAACAGTATGCTGAAGGAACGAACGGCCGGCGCCTTGTCCAGTACTATGACAAGAGCCGCATGGAGATAAACAACCCCAACGCCGATCCAAACTTGCCCGGCTATATCACAAACGGCCTGCTGACGGTAGAAATGATCAGCGGCGAGCTGCAAATAGGAGACATTGCCAGGGTACAGGCGTCTGTGCCCTGCACTATCCCGGTGGCAGGCGACCCGCGCAAAGATAACCCGCTGACCCCCGGTTACAGCGATTTGCTATCGGTAGCCAGCATACATGGCGAGAACCAGGCCGCACCGCGTAGTGGGCAGCCAGTGGACGATGCTCTCGACGTTCATGGTGCTGTATCAAAAGATGCGGCGCACGCCTCTCTGGCACACTATAACGCCTACGTCAACGAAACAAAGCATAATATACCCGATGTCTTCACGACCTATCTCACGTCGATGAAAGCGGCGTACGGTTTCGACTGGACATTTGTCCTGGGCTACCCTATTACCGAAGCCTACTGGACGCAGATGCGGGTTGGAGGCAAAGATCTGCCTGTTCTCATTCAGGCCTACCAGCGGCGAGTGCTCACTTATGTGCCAGGTTTCCCCAGGACGTGGCAGGTTCAGCAAGGCAACGTGGGCCAACATTACCTGGAATGGCATACTCTAAACCGCGTCAACAAGCTGTCGAATCCCGATATCTTGCCTTGATGAACGAGACCTGCGGGCTGTGCTGATTAGGCCCTCAGGTCTCACTTGCGCCATGTATGGGGCACCCCATGACCCGATAGGACCATCTGCCCATTGACCCTTGCACTCGCAAAAGGTTAGAATCGGCCTACCAGGGACATTTCCCAGAGGTAGGTTCTATGCATAAGAACAATTCTCATCTGCGCGCTCCGGCCCTTGCCGTGCTATTTCTGCTTGGTCTGGCTGCTACTCTCACCCTCTCGGCCACAGCGGCGCCCTCAACGGGTGAGCGCAAATCGGCAGATTGCCCCGGCACTTTTTCCGACGTATGCTCAGGTGATTGGTACTATTCACACGTCATGGATTTGTACGCTCTGGGGGCGATCGGCGGTTACCCTGACGGTACGTTCCGGCCCAACAACAATATTTCCCGCGCCCAGATTATGAAGATTGTGGTGATTGCTTACGACCTTAGCTCACCACTTCCCGCCTCGCCCACCTTCGCGGACATTCCGGTTGGGTCGACATTCTATCAATACATCGAGATCGGAGCCGATCATAACGTCGCTTCGGGATATCCATGCGGAGGACCGAGCGAGCCTTGCGGCCCCGGCAACAAGCCGTATTTCCGGCCCAACAATAATGTCACACGAGCCCAAGTCGCCAAGATGATCACGAACGCGATGGACTGGACTCCCCTTGAACCTGCGACGGCGACCTTCAAGGATGTGCCCGTAGGCTCGCCATTCTTCGGCTACGTTGAGCGAATCGCCTTCTATGAGATCATCACGGGCTATGGTTGTGGCGCAGCAGGTGAGCCTTGCCCTGGCGGTTATTTCCGCCCAGGCGGCACAGCCAGCCGCGCCCAGGCAGCCAAGATGATCAACATGGCCCGCCTCGCTATTCCCCTCCCAACGCTTACCCCGAGTGTTACCGGAACGCCACCGACCAACACGCCCACGGTAACGGGAACGCCGCCGACCAACACGGCAACCCGTACCCGCACAGCTACACGAACTTCCACGCGCACCCCTACACAACCGCCCACCGCAACGCCCGGCGGGCCGTGTCCTGTACTTCCCGCCGATAATATCTGGAACCGCAATATATCGGCCCTACCCACGCACGTCCTATCGAACACTTATATCAATAGCATGGGCGCGAACAGCCACGTCCACGCCGATTTCGGTTCAGGAACCTGGAATCACGAGCCAATCGGCATACCATATGTGTATGTGCTCGGCTCGCAGCCATTTGTGCCTATACATTGGACAGCCTACGGCAGCCAGAGCGATCCTGGGCCGTACCCGGTGCCGACAAACGCGCCTATCGAAGGCGGGCCAAACAGCAACGGCGATCGGCATGTGCTCGTGCTGAACCAGGGAAACTGTACGCTGTATGAGCTATACAAGGCGTACCCGGAGGCTGATGGAGCGTGGAACGCCCGCAGTGGCGCTGTATACAACCTGAACTCCAATGCCCTTCGCCCTGCCGGTTGGACATCCGCAGATGCGGCAGGACTGCCGATGTATCCGGGCCTGGTGCGGTACGATGAAGTGGCATCAGGCGTAATCCGGCACGCGATAAGGTTTACCGCGAACGCCACACAGCAGCAGTACATCTGGCCCGCTCGGCACCAGGCAGGCAGTTCCATGGATCCCAGCCTGCCGCCGATGGGACTTCGAGTACGGCTGAAAGCGTCGGTCAATATCAGCGGCTACGACCCGCAGATTCGCGTTATTCTCCAGGCTATGAAGGACTACGGCATGTTCGTGGCGGATAACGGCAGCTCCTGGTATATCAGCGGTGCGCCTGATGAACGCTGGGACAACGATCTGCTCCACACACTGGATCCGCTGAAAGGCTCCGACTTCGAGGCGGTAGACGAATCAGGCCTGATGATCGACCCCAACTCGGGCCAGAGCCGATAATCCGTCTTCGCTGAGCAGGGTTATAGTCGCACGGCTACCCATTGTCGTCTCTCTACAAAGCAAGGCCCTGATACTTCACCCCCGACACCTTACGCGGTGCCGGGGGTTGTGAATGTTCAGATTAGGGGTGCATGGGCCTTGCCCCTAATGGGGTACCAGGGGTGTCCCCTGGTTTTCTCAATAGAAAGCCCCATCGCCCACGCGTGGGAGAGGGGGTTGGGGGTGAGGATGCTTTGGTAGAGACAAGACTTGAAGATTACTCCACCCCAAGTGTGAACACTTACCGGGGGTTTTGCTCTTGACGCCTGGCGTAGTCTTGCATATACTTAATATGCAAACTGAATATATCACTAGACTTTCAGGGCAGGGTGAAATTCCCGATCGGCGGTAAGGCGTAGGCCAAGCCCGCGAGCCGCAAGGCATGACCCGGTGCAATGCCGGGGCCGACGGTATAGTCCGGATGGAAGAAAGTCGATAGCCGTGTTTCGGCCCCATGGTGTGCGCTCCACTGCATTGTGCGTCGCATCCCGGTTGGCCGGTGCGTGGCTTATCTCTGACCCATCACCCTGGTAGCCTCATAAGCCGCCGGGGTTTTTGTTTGGGCAGGGCTATGGCAGAAGAATGGACGCAAAAGTAGAGAATCGCGCCCCTGAAACGGCACGCGGAACAGAAAGTACGCAGTCGGATAAAGGCAGTACATCCGCGCCGACCGGCAAGCGAAGCCTGTTGCCCTCACACCTCAACGACCCCGTACTTTCTGAGCAGACAAACGGCCAGGACATAGACCTGCCCAACAGCGGCTGGGCCAGGCGCTTCATTATCCAGGTGGCTGTGGGCGTGGGTCTGGTCGCGTTGCTTGTCGGCGGCTGGTGGGCGCTTGCCGTGTTGGGCAACTATCCATCGTTCATCCTGCCCACCCCGCTCGATGTGGGCGAGCGTATCTGGTCAATGTTGCTCGATGGCTCGCTGGTCAGGCACTTCGTGACGACCGCTCTGGAAGCCGGTGTAGGGTTCTTGTTCGCCTTCATAGTTGGCGTAGGGCTGGGCTATCCTATTGCCCATTCGCATTTGATCGAGCGCATTGTCAGCCCGTACATCGGCGTGATTCAAGGCCTGCCTGTGGTAGCGCTCGCGCCGCTGCTTGTGCTCTGGGTGAAGGACGACTTCGCCCGTAAAGTGGTCATTGTCGCGCTGATAGTCTTCTTCCCAATACTGGTCAACACCATCGTGGGCCTGCGCAGTATCGACCGATCTATGCTCGAAGTGGCGCGCATATCGGGTGCCAACTTCCTCCAGACAGTATGGTATGTTGAGTTGCCGCTCAGCTTGCGTGCGCTGCTGGGCGGCGTCAAGCTTGGGCTGACACTATCTATTACCGGCGCGGTGGTGGGAGAGTTCGTTTCGTCGGGTGCGGGCCTCGGTTTCCTGCTGATACTGGGGCGCGGACTGTTCGATACGACGCTCATTTTCGTGGGGCTTGTAGCTCTAGCTTTCCTCACGATGCTAATTTACCTCGGCATCACGATGCTGGAGCGTGCCTTAATAAACTGGGAATAACATAATAACAGGAGATATTGAAAATAATGCAAAAGATATTGTATAAGACGCTCGCTCTCACGGCTCTACTCTCCCTTGCGGCTACGGCTATCGCAGGCTGCGATACAGCCCCGGCTCCTACGGCAACGCCACCCGCAGGCCAATCTACCCCGGCGGCTGCGCCCACCAGAGCCGGCACGCAAAAGGTAACCATCGCGCTGGGTTACATTCCCGATGTGCAGTTCGCGCCCTTCTATGTCGCGCTAAACAAGGGTTATTACGCTGCGGAGGGGCTTGATGTGACCCTGAGGAACGGCATCTCGCCTGACCTGATAAAGGAGCTTGGCGAAGGCTCAGGCGACGTGAACTTTGCCGTGGTTTCGGGCGACGAACTGATTCCGGCTCGTTTGCAAGGCATCCCGGTAAAGTACGTCATGACATGGTACCGCCAGTACCCGGTTGCGGCTGTTTCGATTGAAGGCAAAGGCCCAACGCTAAAGTCGCCCGCCGACCTCAAAGGCAAGAAGGTGGGAGTGCCCGGCCCATACGGCTCAACTTATGTTGGACTACAGGCTTTGCTCGATTCTGCGGGGCTCACGCTGGCTGACATTAAGTTGGAATCGATCGGCTTCACGCAGGTCGCTAGCCTGGCCGCCGGGCAGGTAGATGTGGCAATGGCATATGCAGCAAACGAGCCTACACAGCTACGCAGCCAGGGGCTAAGCGTTTCTACGCTCAACGTGGCAGATTATTTTAATCTGGCATCGAACGGCCTCGCTACCAACGACAAGACGCTCAACGAAAATCCTGAACTGGTCGCGAAAGTGGTGCGCGCAACGCTCAAAGGCATCAACGACACTATCACCAACCCTGACGCAGCGTTCGAGTCGTCGCTAAAGCAGATTCCCGAGGCAGGTGGCGATAACAAAGCTCTACAGCTACAGGTCTTGAAGGAGACCGTCAAGCTGATGCAGCCCAACCCCAACGACCCGACAGCGAAACAGCCCCCGTTGCCCGGATTTGTTGATGAATCGGTGTGGGAAACCACCCAGGATTTCCTGCTGAAAGCCAAAATAATCAGCAAGAAGGGCGATGTAAAAGAGATGTTCACGAATCAGTTTGTGACGCCGGCAAACCAGTAAGGGCGAGGTGTCAGGTGTCAGGGATTTTACGGATTCACCGCAGAGAGCGCAGAGTTACGCAGAGGTTTCTTGAGGTTTGCTGAATGCCAAGCGAAGCGAGTATACGGCATAACGCAGAGCGGTTACCGTTCTCTTTAGCGACGGCGGTCAGCCGTCGGCGGTCGTAACGGACACCACGGTCCCCGCCCCTACAACTCTGTCAAATGCTTGCGCTCGTGTTCCAGCGCCCGGCGGAGAACTATTGCGAGGGTCCATGGCTCTTGGGGTTTGCTGCTCCAGGTGGGCAGGACTATGCTGCCCCGCTCATCTACCGGTATGGCAAGGGTGTGTCGCACAAGGATTTCGCGAGTGCGTGCAAGGCGCTCTCTCACATCAGATGGGGTGTGTTCGGTGATACCTTCAGCGTCATCCAGCGGTCCCACGAGGTGATTAATATAACTGTACTCGGCGTTTGCGATGTGCCAGAGGGTATTCGAGGCGCTGCGACCGGGTTTGATTTGGTGCGCCTTGAGATCTTCTTCGCTCATGCCTTGTACACGCGCTAGAAGATCGCCGCGGCTGTATTGGAGCCATCGATGTGTGCGCTCGACCTTGTAGTCGTCCCAGGCTTGTTTGTCGAAGTCGAAGAGAGCAGCTCTGTTGCCTGCTTGCATGGTCGCGCCCGCGCTTCTCACTTCAGCGACCGATATGTCGTTCATGGTTGGGCGCGACGCAATGGCTTCGGGCACCAGTGGTTCTTTGTGCCGCTTCAGCCATGCCAGGAAGTCCACTATCGCTCTTGGAACGGCAGCCACTGCCAGAGGCGCGGTAGAGCCGGTAGCAAAGCATCCGGGCAACTCGGCCACGTGGGCCAACGCTCCGCCGCGCCCTTCTTCTATGTAGATGCTGTATGGTCGCTTCTGGTTGATGATGAAAGGCATGGGTTGTACTTCGTATTGCGTACTGCGTATGGTTGATACGATTCCGGTTAGCGGATGAGGCTTGCCAGGTAAGCGCGCATCCCTTCGCCTTGCAGAACTTCATGGACGCGGCGCGCTTTGTTCTCTTCTGCGGCTGTGTAGAGGCTGAAGAATGTGGGGCCGCTGCCGGAGAGGTGAACATCTCGACCACCTGCACGCATTATGGCGGCGCGCACTCTGTCCAGCCCCTCGAACACTCCCCCGGCTGCCCGCTCGAAGCCGTTGAACAACAGGCTGGATGGCGGAAACTGACCGGCTATCAGGCCCGCGATTAGCTGGTGCGTAACTATGCCTTCGCTCATATCGTTTCGGGTCAGGCTCGCGTAGAGACGGCGTGTTTTATCTTGCAGATCATACCTGGGGCTGACCAGCAGCGCCCAACCGGCAGGAGGTGAAGGCATGCGTGTTACTCGCTCTCCGCGCCCTTCTACAAGGGCTGTAGGTCCACCAAGAAAGAAAGGCACGTCTGATCCCAGCTGCATCGCTATTTCGAGCATATCGTCCTTGCCGGGTTGCAATCCCCATAGCTCCGACAGACCGCGCAACGCTGCCGCTGCGTCGCTGCTGCCCCCACCCAGGCCCGCTGACATCGGTATCTGTTTCTCCAGTGTGATGTAGGCACCAGCCTGAATACCGCTCGCTTCCCTGAGCAACCGCGCCGCTTTCAGCACGAGATTGCTGTCTCCTTCTGCCGCCAGACCCGCGTGGTCGCATTCAAGGCTCAGGGTTTCGGCGGCCGAGAAGGTCAGGGTGTCGCTAAGGCCGACAAGCTGCATTACGGACGTTATGTCGTGATAGTTGTCCTGGCGGCGGCCAATGATCTCAAGGCACAGATTGATCTTAGCGTGCGCCTCGCGGATAATAACGCGCTGCCCGTCACTCATTACTTTTCAGCAATTCTCTGTTCATACTTGTTCTGCACTATCTAGGTCGGTTGCTACGTAGGCGAACCGAGTACGGCCTCAAGTTGACCCCACTCGTGCAAGCTAAGGGTCTCCGCGCGGCGGCTTGGGTCGATATCGGCCTCGCGTAGGCTGCTGATAACTTCGTCTTTGGGTAGGGCAAGCCCCGACGCCAATGTGTTGGCCAGTTGCTTACGTTTCTGGCCGAACCCCGCCTGTGCAATGCGGAAGAATCCTGCTTCGCTCCTGGGCACAACGGGCGCCTCGCCCTGCTTGTAGACTTCGATATGAACTACCGCCGACTCAACCTTGGGCGGCGGCTGGAACGCCCCTGGCGGCACACGGAACACCACCTTTGGCCTACCATAGAACTGCACCGCCACCGCAAGCAGGCTCATATCCGGTGGACCGGCGGCCATTCTCTCCGCGACCTCTCGCTGCACCATGACGGTCAGGGAGTCCGGTTTCTCTTTTGCTTCGAGGAAGTGCCTCAGTATTGCCGACGTGATGTAATAGGGGAGATTGGCAACAACCTTGTAGTCTACACCGCCTGTTAGCTCCAGCGGTGAGACCTCCAGCACATCGGCGTGGACGAAGCTTACATACGGACGATCGGTGAAGCGCTTTTCCAGGATAGGCAGCAGGGTATTATCAAGCTCCACAGCAATGAGCCTACCGCCCTGTACCGGATCCAGGCGCCCTGCAAGTTCCTCTGTCAGCACTCCGAGACCTGGCCCCACCTCTACTACAGTGTCGCCCGGCTCAAGGTGGGCCGCCTCAGCGATCCTGGGCGGCACCGACCTATCCTTTAGGAAGTGTTGGCCTAACGACTTCTTCTTGCGAAAGGGGGCGACTTGCGTGCTATCTACATTCACAGTTGCCGTTGTGTCGTCGTTTGGAACTTCGCTGCTGATAAAGCCTCCCTGATCCTCTATATTGCGTGACCGCGTTTATTCCTGGTCCTTATCGTCGACACGGGACGGTGGTTTTGCATCACGCACGCTCTTGAGCAAGCCTGATGGATTGTAGACCGAGCCTGGTGCAGGTGCTGCCTTCTTCTTCAAGGTCAGGTTAATGGTGTCTTGCCGATCAACGCGCCGTTTCCTGGCGTCCTCGAGGACCGATTCGAGCGCCGCGATCTGACGCAGCACAAGCCACTCCTCGATGCCATCCGCCTCTATGCCGAGCACATCGTCGCGCCGCTCCAGAGCCTCAAATCGGCTGGGAATCTCGCTCACGCTTTGCTCCAATGCTCTCAACCGCTCGTCTGTGCCGGTGAAGCGCGTCATGATGCGATCCATACGCTGGTCGTTTATTGAGCGAATCTCGCCGAATTGCGACTCAAGCTGCACCCGCACGGTCTCAAGTCGTTCTTGCTGAAGCACAGCTTGTTCATTGGAGACTTTTTCGATACGCTCGAGGTCCATTCGTATCGAACCACCATCGCCTCTTATCGAGCTGAGAAATTCCTCAGTCGACTCGATTCTTTCGGTAAGTTGGCGGCGAACATCGTCTACGCGCTGCGATTTGGCCGACACCTCGGTGAACTGCTGGCGGAGCACCTCGAATAACCCCTGCAACTCGATGCCCTGGCGACGAAGCCTCTGCTCTTCCATGGTTTGCAATTCAGCAAGATGGAGCGATTCCTGGCGCACCTCGCCAATGGCCGAGTCCAGCTCCTGTATGACGTCGCGCAGTTGCCTTTGTGCGTCGGTCACTTTGCCGATATGGGCATGAATCTCACGTATCTGGCCTTGCAGCGCCTCTATTTGCTTTTGTTCTTCGGCCTCTACATTGCGGTCGTCCTTGCGCGAGTCCGCTATCTGCTGAATCTGAGAGCGAAGCTCGCGAAGTTGCTTTTCCGGTGCGTCGGCTTTCTGCGCTAGCTCGGCAATCTGGCCTTTCATTCTCGCGTCGTCTATTTGGCGTGCATGCATAGACTGGGCAATATCCTGCATGAGGCGGTCCTGCGCGGTCTGTACCTGCGTGACCTTGCCCTCACTCTGCTTGTAAAGCTCTTCAAACCACTGCTGCCGGGCCAGGCTCTCCTTCAACTGCCGCCGCAACTCGTCAAGTTGCTGCTGCAAGCTGAAGAACTGTGCCTCGTCGCGCCGCCTGTTGTCCTCATCCTTTGCGGACTTAAGCATGTCCACCATCTGCCACTCCTATGCAATGAGTATTACGGATATAGTATTGCTAGCCGGGATACGCCCATTTGTTCCTGTTCTAAGGCAGGTTATGAATCCGTCGAACCTGGGATATTAGCTCGCCCACGTCAGGTTCGTATCTACCGCGTTGTGCAGTCACCCGCGATTCACTTGAGAAATCCAGTGTGCCACTTCCGCCAAAAGGCGCTGCTAACGCCCCTATAGTAGCAAGCACCGATGCAGCGAGGGCCTGCACATTATAGCCCCCTTCGAGTATGGCTGCCACCCTGCCGCCACACTCCGGAATCTCATCTCCGAGCAGCCGCACGACCCGAGCCAGTTCGCTGAAGCCTGCTACGGTTACAGCCATGCCGCCCAGAGGATCGGCTACATGCGAATCGTAGCCTGCAGAAATAAGTATCGACTCGGGCTTGTATCGGCGCGCCAGGGGTACAACAATGTCGGCAAATACCTGTTCGTGCCCGCTATCGCCTACGCCTCCCGGCAACGGTACATTGACCGTGTAGCCCGTCCCACGTCCAGCGCCCGTTTCCCTCAGCGCGCCGGTTCCAGGGTAGAAGGGATAGCGGTGGCTGCTGAAGAAGAGCACATCGCTCCTGTCATAGAAATAATCCTGGGTGCCGTTGCCGTGGTGCACATCCCAGTCAACTATCATCACGCGCTCAAGGCGGTGGTTGCGTACCGCGTGTTGAGCCGCCACAGCAATATTGTTGAAGAGACAAAAGCCCATGGCGGACCTGTAGAGCGCATGGTGTCCCGGTGGACGGACAAGAGCAAAAGCAGACCTGGCGCCGGACATCACAGCATCTACAGCTGCGGTGGAGGCACCGGCGGCCATGATCGCTGCTTCGTAGGATCCAGGCGATATGTATGTATCGAGATCCCAGTGGCCCCCTCCATTGCGCGCTACTTCTTCGATAACGGCGACATAGCGCCGGTCATGCACCTCACTGAGTAGAGAAAGATCGACTGCTTCGGGCCTGATCAGGCTGCTTTCGGCTATACCTGCACGCTCCAGCGCATTTACGATTCCAATGAGACGGTCGGGAGACTCCGGATGCTCTCCCATATCGTGTTCCAAACACGCGGGATGATAGAATAACGTCATATCATGGCTCTCTACGTCATGCTCCAGGGTCATATACAAGTATATCAAAACGAGTAGGACATGTCAGGTCGCCGCTGTCGCATCTGGTGCCCGGACCGACCCTTCTTTTGCGCGCAACTGTGCGGTACTGAATTTGTCAGTGGACGGATTCCTGCATGAAATCTTGCTGTCGGGGCATAATTTGTAGAGCACCATTTAACAATTCTGGTCCTGCGCGTTGTACGTGGACCGTTCTACCTGCTATATTGGCTTAATACATCTGAAAGGGATATATAAGAATGCAAGCACAAGGAATAAAGACAGCAGATAATCTGACCGTGCCGGGTGAGGTTACTCGCCTGAACGTTAGCCAGCTGGTATTGCTCGCGACTGTAATGCTGGCGGCGATGTTCACGCTGACGCTTCCCGTGGCACAGCTTGACGGCTTTGTTTCGCGCCTCTTGCCGAACGGCGGCGTGGATGTTGACCTCAGGAACACAGCCAAGGGGTTTTACTCCACGGCACACTTTATTGCCTATATCCCATTCGCCTTTGTATGGGGTGCGCTGTCTGATCGCCGGGGGACCCGTAAGCCCTTTCTGCTGATGGGCCTGATCGGGCAGGGGATTATGTACTTCATCTTGCCTCTGTCGCCGAATATATGGTTGCTATATGCCGGGCGCTTCATTGAGGGCATCTTTGCCATCGCGGTTGTCTCGATGCTGATGACTATGGCGCTCGATATGGCCCCGAGCAAGCGTCGAGGTATGACGCTGGGCGTGTTCACACTAGGGATGCTGCTCGGCAACGCAGGAGGCGCGCCGCTCGGTGGTGTGCTCGCCACGCGCATCGGTTATCAAGCACCATTCTGGTTTGGGAGTATTCTTCTTCTCTTGATGACTGCTGTGGTGCTCTTCTTTGTGCGCGACACGCCAACTCTGTCGCAGTCATATTCGTTCCGACAGGCGCTGAACGGATTACGTGAGAACCCGCGTCTCTATATTCCTTACGGCTTTTCCCTGCTCGACCGCCTGACCGTGGGCTTTTTTGTGGGCCAATTCCCCGTGCTTGCTGCCGAAGTGTACGGCCTGACTCCCTCCCAGACTGGAATATATCTCGCCGTGTTCCTTGCAGGGTTCGCTCTTTTCTCGCCGCTGGGAGGATTGCTGTCTGATCGCTTCGGGCGGATCAAACCGATGCTGCTTGGCACAGTGGTCTACGGGCTAACGCTGATGTTGGTGGGTCGTGTTGGACCTGAGATGCTTTTTGTCGTGATGGCAGTTGGCGGGTTGAGCGGTGCCGTTCTCTATCCTCCTTCCATAGCGCTCGTTGGTGATTACGCCGCACCGAGCCAGCGTGGTATAGCGATGGGCGGGTTCAATCTGGCGGGGTCAATTGGGTTCGCAGCAGGACCACTCCTGTTCAGCCTGATTGCCGACGCAACGGATTTGCTGGCACCGCCGATTGTGGCCGGGTTGCTCTGCCTTGTGGCCGCTGCTATTGCTGCCCCGCTGCTCCTGCGCAGAAGCCGCTCTGCTGTCGCGCAAAATTGATCGCTCTGATCTTTACAGGTCCACGAACTTCAGGGCAGGTAGTTCTGTGGCGGATTGAAGCTCTATTCCCTTGCTAAGTACAAGGACATGAAAGCGGCCAAGGCCCTCCATTGAAATCAGGGCCTGCAAACCCCGCCTGTAAACAAGCGCTTCCTCGACCGTGCTCGTCGCAGTTTCCGGCGTGTGCGTTGTGCCCAGACCCAGCCCCAGCAGGAAATGCGCCTGTCGGGTGATGCCAACTGTTGTGAAGCCCGCCTGCTTTGCTGCTGACTGAAGTGCTGTGAAATCGACCAATGCGGTGATGTCTTGCTCTCCTGCGTGGGCGAGGATATTGTCGGTGACCGCGCCTCTGTAGTAAGCCAGCAGAGTTCCCTCGCGCCTCGCTGCCGAGTATCGTTGGGGTGCTTGATCGCCATAATCGATAATCGTGACGATACCGCGCTCCAGGACATCCGACAATGCTTGCAGCCAGTGATTGGCTGCGATGTTTATCTCGATACGCTCACCCGGTTGGAGGTTGATCTGCTGGTCCTGAAGAAAATCTAAGAGCGCCTTTTCAGATGGGGGCATGTAATCAATCGTTAGCGCGCCATTCTTGTCTAGCGCAACGAACTGCTCATAAACGATGCCGTCGCGATTTTCAACAACATGCACAGGGAAGGCATCAACAAACTCGTTTGCTATGACGGCAGCTTGCGCGCCATGGGGGATTTCTTCAACACTGCCGCGCCACTGGACCAGACCACTATGCTCCGGCAACAGGCGTTCGCGCTGCGCCTCTATCAGTGCCGGGCTGATCTCAACCAGCCAGTAGCGGAGTCTGCTGTAAAGATCTGGGTCTTCCTCTTGTACCGCGCCAAGCAGATCATGAGCAAGAGTTCCGCGTCCCGGGCCGCACTCGATGACGTCGAACTGTGGGGGGTGCCCAAGCACCTCATCTATATCCCGGAGGTGCCTCGCGAAGAGCCTGCCAAAGCCGGGTGACGCCTCGGGACTGGTGGTGAAGTCGCCGCGCGGCCCGATGTTGGGTCCCGTTGTGTAGTAGCCAAGCGTGGGATGATAAAGCGCCCATTCTATGAATTGGGCCATTGTAACCGGGCCGTTTGCACGAATTTGCTCCTGTATCCACAATTCGAGCGGCCCGGGTTCTGATTGCGACTGCATATCCACTATGATATACTTTTCGCACATGGAAAGCGACTTCGGCTAGTTTGGAAAGGGAACGGTTTCTTTGGCTACTTTGATAGTTTGTCCGCGTTGCCGCGGATCAGTGCAGCCCGACGCCCACGCGTGTCCTCGCTGCGGCCTTGTGCTCGACAACCTTACAGAAAGTGCTGAGGGCGCTTATATGGCGAACGGTGCGTCTGAGCAGAGACCTACGCTTGATTCTACAACAGTGGATTACAGTGCGAACGGCTCTCCTCCCGCGCCCGTAAATCGCTCTTATGCGCCCGTTGCGCCCACTCCTAGCTTACCCG
This sequence comes from Chloroflexota bacterium, assembly GCA_039932335.1. Taxonomy (GTDB): domain Bacteria; phylum Chloroflexota; class Chloroflexia; order QHBQ01; family JADMIH01; genus JADMIH01. The sequence continues at coordinate 17,812 of JBDTQH010000060.1, read as the reverse complement.
TTCGGCCCAGCGTCGCATCCGCACCTGCCTCAGCAGCGCCACCCGAAACGGCCGCACAGGGCGCGAGGATAGTGCCTCGTGGTGCAGTTGAGCTATTGCCTGAAGAGAGCGTTGCCTTTCAGCTTGGTGCCCTTTACCTGACCAACAAGCGGGTCATTTTGCTTGCGCCCAGCGTAGTCCGCGCCGCCTTTCTCCATGATGTTGACGCTGTTGGCACGCTGACCGAGCGGTCGTCCGGTTGGACGCTTTTCTTCTCGCTCTTGTTCCTGGGTCTGGCCGGTGCGGGGGCTTATGGGTCGTATGCCAGGCGCGATTTTGAAGCGAGCTTCCCGATGCTATATACAATAGAGCCTCTGTTTATTGGCATCGCGCTGGCCATCGCGGGTCTTGCGCTGCTGGTGATGTACTTCCTGTGGGTGAAGCGCACACTCTTTGTGTCGGTTTCAGGACGCCCCCTTATCACCGTGAGCGTATCCGATTGGAACTCCCGCAAGCTGGAAGGAATGGACGGCTTTGTCAATGCGTTCTTCCAGATGAAAGACGCGGTTCATAGCGGCATGCGGCGGTGAGGCGTAAAACGTAATGCGTAAAACGTAAGATGCGGTGCGTGAAACGTGAAACGTGAGTAGATTGATTCTGTGGTTGGATAGTATGAGAGTTAAGCGGAGACCGCACCCTGAAGGGGGTGCGGTCTCTATTTGGAGTGATGGGCCGGGTGGCTAGTCTTCGTCGGCGGTTAGCTTCTGGTGGCCGTTTGTTGGGGGGCAGAAATGCGGCATGCCTGCGGCGGGCAGGGGTGTGCCGCACAGGGGGCAGGTAGGGCGTCCCGATGAGACCACTTCGATAGCATTCGCCTGAAGCGTTTCCATTTGACGGCGTGTTGCAAGGCAGCGGAATGCGGGCGGCGCGTCCTCTTCGTCTTCGTCGCGTGAACCGGCCTCAAGCGCGATAACTTCACGCTGAGAATCGTAGCGCAGTCCGAGTGTGCCAACCTGAACGCTGATGTCGGGTGTCGCAGGGAACGTATCAGGCTTGGGGTTGCTGGCCGAGGCTTCCGCTGCCGGTATCTCAAGGCCGCGTTCGGTGTCGATCTCATATATCATTCGGGCTATGGCCTCAGCGAGAGCCTGCAACTGTTCCTTTTCCAGCCATAGCTCGGCTGACATGGTCCTGTTCTGCGCAAGCACGCGAAATGTTCGCTGGCCCGGTAAGCCCACCGACTCGGCCCCAATCCAATCTACCCGCCCCATGTTGTGCCTTGGTCGTCTCATGCCCATCGTTGTTTGTCTCCTGGGAAGAAGTTCCCTGTTACTTGAGTCTTATCGTGCCCGGTCCCGGCCCGCATATTCCCCGGCGAGCCTTAGAACCAGATCATCGCCGCTTGAGTCCATTGATCAATGAGGATGGCTTCACCCTTCTATGTGCCGAGTCCCTTGAACATCGTTACATTTTATCATAGTTGTGTTACTTGCAGTTATTAACACCCACGCAGGAGCAAACGTAACGGCGGGACGATTGTCACCCCCAATACTGACTATTAGTGCAACAGCTAGGACCATTGCCGTCCCAAGATGGGACCATCGACACTGGTGTCTTCGCTATGTCTGCGGATATAGTAAAGTGGGTGGGTGAACTGTTTGCAAAAGGCTCGCTCGTTGGCACTTTTGTGGGGCCGTTGGAGCGTAGCGTAAGCATAGCAACCGACCGGGACGAATGTAAAGTCGCTTTATTCAGACAGAACGTACAGAAGGGGATTCGATGATAGTATTGCAGAAGGTTGAAGCACCTGTACTTATGGGGCAGGATCTTGAGGAAGAATGGCGCAGGGCGCTGGAGCGCTATAATACTGCTCTTGCCAGGAAGACCGAAGTTGACCGCATCTATGTCGCAGCGGCAACCCAGTTGAACACAATAGAGCGGCTGGTGAAGAAGGTGGAAAAGCGACAGGAGCTAGCCAGGCGGGAACAGGCACGAGCCTTCGCACGGCAATCTTAGTGGGGCGAGGCAGATAGCATTTTGGCAGCTATTTATCGCCTGATTCAGGCCTGAATCTGTTGCCTGTCCGCGATCTGGACGTAGATAATCATCTGTCCAGCCAATATTGTCCAAAACCATTGACAGGCGCTTCGCAATCTGATATCGTTGCGCTCAGGAACGCTGTTCTCAAGGGAAATTGCTCCTCCCTCTTTTATGGAGCCGGGGTCTCATGCTGTCCGAGTCCCGGCTCCATTTTCGTTTTAAGTAGTTGTCAGTTACGACCGCCGACCGCCGACCGCCGACCGCCGACCGCCGACCGCCGACGACTACGGCTATGTGCCGCACATTCGCTTCCCTCAGCATAATGCCAACGTCAAAAGAATCTCTGCGTAACTCAGCGCTCTCTGCGCCTCTGCGCTGAATCCGTAGAACTCTGACACCCGACACCCGACCCCTGACACCAAACACCTCGTATGGTAAACTTCTCTTGTAAGCAAATGGCTGTGCGCCCTACAGCCGTGGTGCCGCAGGCATAATGATGAAGTGCGAGGCATAAAAGTGCAGTACGACGCAACAGGCGAACGGGATTATTCCGAGTCCGAGCCACCACGCAGGCGCAGACCCAGCAGACGACTAGCTCAGTCTAGCAATGAGGTGGTCGAGCCAACTCTGCTCACAGAGGATTTTATCGGCCTATCGTTAGCCTATGGGAACACATTATTGTTCGTCGGCTATGAAGTGAACGGGCTTGTAGAGGTAGCAGTATATCCGCGGTATCGATTCTCGTCAGACGACAGGGTGCAGGGGCAGCTTGGCTATGTGCGCGTGCCGCTCAATACTCCCTGGGAAGAGATCATCCCACAGGTTGATGACCTTTTTGAGCTTGCGCAAAACAACTACCGCACTGCTGTAACGCTCCGGTCGAACGCCTCCAGAGCACACGGCGCCCGCTTTGAATCGGCTTACGAGGCCATCACGGACATATTCCGCGAAAGTTGGCACGGATTTTCGTTGCGGTTACTGCGCGATGATACAGTCGAAAAAGAGGGCGTTACTTTCTCCGGTAAGCCGCCGGGACCTGTCCTAGTGACGTGGCGTGGGGAGACCTATACGGTGCAGGTCTTCTCGACGGGGTCGATCCTGATGGTGAAGGGCGATCAAAGAAAGCACTTGAACGAGCTTGCGGCCGGGCATTGATCTTTGTTCCTCCACGGGCTACATGAAACGAAGAAAGACACTTCGCCGGGAAGTGTCTTTCCTTTTTGTATTTTGCGAACCGGCTTAGCGCTTGCTGTTCTTGTATTCCTGCACCGCTTGTTTTAGCGTGCCTAGAGCAAGGGTAGCGCAGCGTGGGCGGCTCATTACGATTTCGCGCCCCAATTCGTCGATAATCACGTCGTGGTCGAGCTGCTCTATTTCATCGAGCGTAGAGCCTTCCATCCTCGTAGCCACAAGCTCCGCGGCGGCCTGGCTTATGGTGCAGCCTTCGCCTTCAAACACGATCTGCTCAACGTCGCCGGAATCGTTCACCCGCAGCTGAATCGTGACTATATCGCCGCAACCGGGGTTGCCGCCATTCACCGAAACGTCGGGATTATCTATGCTGCCTCGGTGAGTGGGGTTTTCATAAAGTTCAAGTAGTGTTTCTATGGCTGTTTGCCTATCCATATTATGCGTCCTTTTTCTGTGATTGTTGCCAATTCTATGCATTAATTATACCACAGGGCGTACCGGTGCTGCTCCTCGACTACAATTTTGCAACAATCAGTAGCGTATGCCGAGCACGTGCAAGAGCACCCAGGCTGCGGCGTGAACCGCCGATGTGCCTAAGTACGCCGCCAGCGCGATGCGCCTTGGTCGTCCCTGTGGGAGATGCAAAAGCAGGAAGGCGGCGAGAAGTGTTAGTGGGAGCGCAGAGAGCGCCAGCAGATCCCAGTCGTCGCGGGGCCCGAGGTCGGGGTTCCACGAAATGCTGTAGAAGAACATTCCTGCGGCGCCTGCTGCCAGCGTTATGATGGCAGGAACGGCGCGAGCTAATCTGCGAACGCCGCGCCATGACGCAGCCGCCACAATAACAATCGTCAAGAGTGCCAGCGGCGCGACGAGAAGCTGTTCCTGTACGACCGCGCCAAGGTGTGGAAGCGAGAAGAAAGCGTAGTGCTCGTAGTGGTTGGTAGTCTGGAATAGAGGCATCATTGTACGGCCATCTGCGCCGCCCATCTCGCTCAGACCCTCAACGAAACGCTCGTAGTCATAGGCGTCTATGAGCATGATGCTCACAACAAGCAGGGCTATGGCAGCACCCGCACCCACGCCCTCGCGCAGGTCGGTCAAGGCATGCCTCCACCTGTTGTCGCGAGGCTGCCTGTAGGCTCGAACCAGCCATGCTACTGCCACCATTGGCCCCCACCAGAGGGCCGAACCGTGAAACAGGGGAGCTAGCGTGGCGAGAGCGCCCAGAGTGCCGAACGACATCCGGCCCTCGGTGTAACGCCAGCACGCCCAGAGCACGAAAAGGCTAGCGACTGTAACCAGCGCGTAGCTCTCAACATAGCGGAAGAAGACGAGTATGTTACCTATGGCAGCAAGCGCGCCTATGATAAAGAGAGCTTCAGAGCGGTTGCGGCCGAGCGTGCGCCCAACGAGGGCCGTTCCGGCCATATAGACGCCGCCCGCCACCACGGCGACCAGTGCGTAAATCTCGGAGGGCAGCCGAAAGATAGTTTGCAGCAGCCGCCAGAGGCGCACCTTTATGTAGAAATCGAGTAGCTCGCGCTCGCGCCAGATGGCGCCCTTGGGTATCTTGGTGTCGAACTCGCTGCTGTCACCTTCAGAATATGCGACAGGAAATAACGCGAATAGCGCCATGCCGCCAAAGGCAAGCGCCCATGGCGTCCAATGTGGCAATATCTCACGTCCTGGTAGCTGTAGTGGGTCTTCACCCGCGGGCCGCAGGGGTGCGAAGTAAGCCCAGGCGATGGCTGCTATCACAACCGCTACACCGAGCAATTGGAGCGGCCAGGGTAAAGCCTGGTAGAAGGAGACACCCCAGCTTACATTGTGTGTCGGGTTGAAACCGGGCGGCTCAGGCGGCGCCACCAGATGCCAGAGCATTGTGAGACATGATGCAACAGTAACGGCTATCGCTACGGGCCAGGGGTTAGATGTAATAGCGGGTTGGCCCACGTCCTCCGCAGCAGAAGGATAAGGATTCTTGCGGCGCATCCACATGCCCGAAAGCCAGGGATAGAGCAGCAGAACCAGCAGCGGTGGCACGACAAAGTACCAGCTATAGAAGACCAGCCACGGCCGTTCCAGGGCATTGAGCAGCCCTATTAGCACACCCCAGATAGCGGTCACTGCGAGAGCAAAGCGAGGCCGGATGCCCGCGCGGCGGCTTGCACAATAGACAAGCAAGCCGCTTAGAAGCAACGCTGTAGCGGGCCAGGGCGACGGCACAGATGGGCCGGGGCCATTGCGATGTTCGAGCCGATAAAAGACGATGCCAAGCTGGCGGCGGTCGCCAGGCGGCTGGAACAGCGTGCTCGTCAGCGTAATCTGGGGATTGATCTGGAATGTCGCGGCTGCGGGCAACCGGTATTCCAGCGTAACAGGACTCCGTGCGATGATTTGCGTGCCCAGGTCCTTGCCCGCCGATGTTGCGTCGACCTGGGCTTCCGGTAAGTCAGGCGCGCGCACTCCCTGCACCGCAAGGACGGCATAGAGGGGGTAGCCGAGAGGCTGCAATTGCATGGTGACAATCTCATCTCCCCAGCGGAACGCGCCGTTTTCGCCATTCTCAGGAAGCTCAAGGCCGGTGATGTTCGGAAGCTCGCGGGTCGCACCGAGATCTTGCACGACACTGGCGGTGGTCTGCTGCCCGAGCAACAATGGAACGGCAACAAGGAGCAGCGCTAAGAGTGAGCGGAGGAGTTCCCCTCTACGACGGGAAGGCGTGCCGTTTGCGTAAGTCGCGCTCATTTGTCGCTTGCCCGAGAGGTGAGACGCGCCAAGGGACGCGGAGGGCCGGGCGTCGTGTAAAGGAGGCTACCAGCGCAGGCTATACAGGCGGACGGCATGCAGGAATTATATCGCATGAAAGGTCGCCGGGCAAACGTGGGTAAGTACTGCGTACTGCGTATGGCTTCGGGGATATAGGAAACAAGAAGGGTAGAACCCTGTGTGGAGTTCTACCCTTGCGGCTCCGCGACCAGGACTCGAACCTGGGACAATCCGATTAACAGTCGGACGCTCTACCAACTGAGCTATCGCGGAATGCGATTTTACCTGGCACCCTTCAAAAAGGCACGCTGAATTATACGGTACGTGATAGATATTGTCAAGCCAATTCTTGCTTTCTTTTGGCTGGAACTACTCGGCGGCAAGCAGTGTTGGGGTCCCTTCGCCGGCGGCTGTCATGACTTGCCAGTGGCGAGGCAGAGTGTCTTGCATATGCTTGTCCGCCCAGCGCCAACTGTGGCTTGCGTTCTTCAACACAGGGTCGATGCCGTTTACAAGCGAGCGCGATTCGAGTATGTTCACCACGTGCTGAGTGCGGAAATAGTTCGATTGCCATGGCTCGGCCGCTTCAGGGCCGCTTCTAATCAGCCATTGGACGGTGGCGAGAGCATCTCTATCGTTGCGCCACAGCAGGTTGGCCGGGCTGTTGGCGGCAATGAAATCGTTATCGCGCTCGATGCCGAAGGCGGGCAAGAACATCGGGTTCCTGAGAACGCGGTCGGTTGCCTTCACAGACTTGCCTTTGTACGTCGCGTAGAGGAAGGTGCCGTCGAATGACCCGGCAGAGCAGAACAGTTCCGGGTGCTGTGCGGCAATCTTGATCGACTGGAATCCCCCGAGCGAGAAGCCGTCTACGGCGCGCCCGTCGCGGGAGGCCTGCGTGCGATAATGTGCGTCTACATAGGGTATGAGATCTTCTAGAAAGTAGTCCTCAAATCTGCCTGTGCCGATGCCTGGGATCTCTTTTACAAGTTCCGGCTCGCGGAAATTAATCAAGAGGCCCGGTACGCGGTTGTCGTCGCTGCTAATGCCGGGGAACACCAGAATCATCGGGCCGACTTTGCCATCAGCAAGCAACTCCCTGTACACATCTATGACTGTACGGCCGTGGCGCGACTTGTCCTGGTGACGGTGTACCCATTCGTGCTCATGCCCGCGAAATAAATAGAGCGTTGGATAACGCTCCTGGGCGTTGGCGATGCGATGGTAGCCGGGTGGAAGGGCTACATAAAAGCTCTTGTTGATACCAAGTGTTTTACTGGGTATGGTTACGCGTCGTACTCGTGCGTCAATCGGCCGCTCCATGCGGCGTTTGAGGAGATCACGATATCGCGGGTTCAATAACTCATTGGGCATATACTATATTATAAGCCCACCCCACAAGGTGAGCAACTGGGGCACAACTTGTGCTCGTTCAGAGAGCGACGGCGACCGAAGGAGGGGGCAAGATAGCCTCCAATAGCCCCGTCTATCAGACCTGTGTAGACACGCCGGAGGCACTTTTTGCTTTGACAAGGGTAATACCTTGTGATAAGATGAGTAGCGTCCTGATTGGGATTACGCTCTATTATTTTGCCATAAATTATGATTGATGAGCATTAGTTACGAGGAGGTAACCGATGGCAACCACCACCGGGAACAAGGTGGGGTCGGGCAGCCGCAAGAAAGCCGCCGTACGGCAGCATGAAGCGCTTGGATTGAACCGTGATACTTTGTTGGAGATGTACTATTACATGCTCCTGGCGCGGTCGCTAGATGAGCGAATGTGGCTACTCAACCGTCAGGGTAAAGCACCGTTTGTAATTTCCTGCCAGGGACACGAAGCAATTCAGGTTGGAACCGCCTTCGCGATGGAGCGAGGCAAGGATTGGTTCCTGCCGTATTACCGCGACCTGGCTCTTTGCGTCAGCCTCGGCATGACCCCCCGCGAAGTTATGTTGCAGCACTTTGCCAAGAAGGACGACATCAACAGTGGCGGGCGGCAGATGCCCGGCCACTACGGCTCGAAGCGGCTAAAGCTGGTCACAAGCTCGTCGCCTGTTGCCACGCAGATGTGCCACGCCGCCGGTGTCGCGCTGGCCTCGAAGCTGCGCAAGACCGGGGAAGTGACCGTAGTCTCAATTGGTGAGGGCGGGACCAGTAAGGGCGACTGGCACGAAGCGCTCAACCTGGCGGGCATTCACAACCTGCCGGTAATCTTCCTCTGCCAGAACAACCAGTATGCTATCTCGGTTCCCGTGCCGATGCAGGTTGCGGGTGGCAGTGTGGCGGCACGCGGCGTTGGGTATGGGATGCCGGGCATTGAGGTTGACGGCACCGACGTGCTTGCGACATATGAGGTGATGAAGACCGCCGCTGAGCGTGCTCGAAATGGCGAGGGACCGACCCTGATCGAGGCCAAGACGTATCGCCTGACCGCTCACTCGTCCGACGACAACGACCGCACCTATCGTGGGCGTGATGAAGTTGAGGCGTGGCGCGCCAAGGAACCGCTGCCCAGGTTCCGCCAGTACCTGCTCGACAACGCTGTTGCGACCGAGGAGGAAATTGCGGAAATCAAGAAGCGCATAGACGGGGAAGTGAACGACGCCACCGACTGGGCAGAGACAATGCCCGAGCCGGAAGCGGCAGATGCTATTTACCACGTTTTTGCAACGGCGGAGGAGCGTGCAGCATGGCGGTAAAGACACTTATCGAGGCGATAAGAGACGGACTTCGCGAAGAGATGGAGCGCGATGAGCGCGTCTTCGTGTTGGGTGAGGACGTTGGACCGCGCGGCGGAGTGTTCGGCGTGACGGACGGCTTCTTCAAGCAATTCGGCCCCGACCGCGTTATCGACACACCCCTGGCCGAGTCTGTTATCGCGGGCGCGGCAATCGGCGCGGCGATGAACGGCATGCGCCCTGTCGCCGAAATGCAGTTCTCTGATTTCAGCCACCCGGCGATGGACCAGATCATGAACGAGGCGGCGAAAATCCGCTTCCGCTCGAACAACGACTTCAACGTGCCAATGGTAATCAGGATGCCATATGGTGGCGGTATCCATGGTGCGCTCTATCACTCGCAGAGCGTGGAGGCCCTTTACGGCCACATTCCGGGCTTGACCGTCGTCATTCCGTCCAATCCGTATGATGCGAAAGGTCTGCTCAAGGCTGCTATTCGCGATCCGGACCCCGTGATCTTCCTGGAGCACAAAGGCGCATACCGGCTTATCAAGGGCGAAGTGCCGGAAGAGGATTACACGGTTGAGCTTGGCAAAGCGACCGTCGCACGCGAAGGCACCGACATGACAGCCATTGCATATGGAATGATGCTGCACCACTGCCTGAAGGCTGCGGAAGAAATGGAGAAAGATGGAGTTAGCGTCGAGGTCGTGGACGTGCGGACAATCAGCCCGCTCGACCGCGAAACGATCGTCAACTCTGTGAAGAAGACAGGCAAGGCTATTGTTGTGTACGAAGATAACCGGAGCGGCGGCTGGGGTGCTGAGATCAGCGCCTCCATTGCCGAGGCGGCCTTTGCTTATCTCGACGGCCCCATTGTGCGCGTGACCGGCCCCGATATACCGGCCATGCCTTACAACCACAATCAAGAAGCGTTTTTTATGCCGAATCCCGAAAAGATTCTGAAAGCTATGAGGGAACTGGCAGCGTATTAAGCGAGAAGCTGCAAGCCCCAGGTTGCACTACTTTTCGATCAGGGCCTGTAGCTTGTAATATCAAACTTCTAACATAAATGGAGGAACATCATGGCCGTAACCGCGGTTACAATGCCACAGTTAGGCGAAAGCGTCACCGAGGGAACAATCGGGAAGTGGCTTAAGCAGCCCGGCGACACAGTAGAGAAGTACGAGTCGCTTGCCGAAGTCATCACCGACAAGGTGAACGCCGAGATACCGTCGCCCGTGGCAGGCGTTATTAAAGAGCTAAAGGTCGAGGAAGGCGCGACAGTGCCGGTTGGCACGGAGATCCTTGTCATCGATCTGGGTGGGGAGGCCGGAGATGCGCCTGCCGCACCCCAGCCCGTTGCTGCATCTGCTCCCGCTCCAGCCCCGACCCCGGCACCCACGCCGGCACCTGCGCCTGCACCGGTTCCCGCTCCAGCACCTGCCGCGGCTGCCCCTGTGGCCCAGGCTACAGCCCCTGTAGCACCCCAGGCCACCGATAATGGCCGCGAAGTGCCGCAGGCTCCCGTTGATATGGGCGCTGCCGTTGCCGCCGCAATGCCGCAGGCTTCGGCTGAGATGTATGCGGGTGGATCATCTTCTGCTGCTGCCGGTGCTGCCGAAAGCGAAGAGGAAGTGCTGCGCCGCCGCTCGACACCCGCTGTGCGCCGCCTGGCGGAAGAGCACAACGTTGACCCAACCCAGGTTACAGGCACTGGACTGGGCGGACGCGTCACCAAGGAAGATATCCTTCAGTATGTGGCAAAGCGAGGCCCCGTGGCTGCGCCCGCTGCTGCGGCTCCTACGCCGGCTGCTCCCGCTCCCTCAGCCCCCGCGCCACGGCCCGCTGCTCCGGCCCCAGCACCTGCGCCTGTCGCACCTGCTGCCGCCATGCCGATGCCCTCGACGGGAACCGGAGACATAGTGGTTGGCCTGACACCTATGCGCCGCGCAATCGCCAATCACATGGTGAACAGCGTGCATACTTCGCCCCATGCCTGGACGACAGTCGAGATGGACATGACCCCGGTCGTGAAGTATCGCGACAACATCAAGGAGAGCTTTAAGGCCCGCGAAGGTATCGACATCACTTACCTCTCTTTCTTCATCAAGGCAGTCGTTGATGCCGCCAGGCAAGTGCCACAGGTGAACGCCATCTGGAGCGACGAGCAAGGCACAATCCTCAAGCGAGAAATCAATGTCGGTATTCCTATCGACATCGGAGAGGGCTTGATCGTGCCGGTAATCCACGGCGCGGACAACCTGAGCGTGACAGGTATCGCGCGCAAAGTGTATGAGCTTGCAGAGAAGGCACGCGCCGGCAAGCTAACACTGCCCGAAATTCAGGGTGGCACAATTACCGTGAACAATACCGGCTCGCTCGGCACCATCATGACCCATTCGATCATCAACCAGCCTCAGGCTTGCCTGGTGACGATGGAAGCGATTGTGAAGCGGCCCGTCGTGATCGACGACGCCATCGCTATTCGCAGCATGATGTACTCGACAATCGCCCTCGACCACCGAATCCTTGACGGAGCGGTTGGTGCACGCTTCCTGCGCGTGATCAAGTCTGCCATGGAGAATTTCTCGGCGGATAACGCCGGGTTATAAAGCTAAAAGTAATGCGTAAAACGTAGGACGTAGGACGTAAAGAATCGTACCTGTTATAATGGATGCCGTAGAGGCAAGCAGCAGGATCTACGATACACGTCTTACGGCTCACGTTTTAATTAGACCGGAGCACATAATGTCAGATCAAATAACAAAATCATATTCACCATTGGAGTTACAGCCCTACAGCAGGCCGGGTGGGCCTGCGCGGCCTGTGACAGGCGAGCCGGCGGCGGTTGAGCGTAAGCCACCGTGGCTGACCGTAAAGTGGCAGCAGGGAGAGAATTACCGCGACCTGAAGGGCCTCATGCGCGACTCAGGACTGCACACGGTTTGTGAGGAGGCTCACTGCCCAAACATATCCGAGTGCTGGGAGCACCGCACGGCGACGTTCCTTATCATGGGCGACACCTGCACGCGCTCCTGCGGCTTCTGCGCGATCAAGACCGGGCGACCTGCCGCCATTGACAAGGGCGAGCCGGAGCGGGTTGCACGAGCCATTGAGAAACTGCAGCTAAAGCATGCGGTCATCACATCGGTCAACCGCGACGAACTCGAAGATGGCGGCGCCGAAGTGTTCGCTGAGCTTATCCGCAGGACGCGCGAGTATGTGCCGGAATGTGGTATTGAAGTGCTCATTCCCGACTTCAAGGGCGTCTGGTGGGCGTTGCAGCGAGTGATGGATGCTAGGCCGAGCATCCTGAACCATAACATCGAATCAGTTCCCAGGCTCTACTACATTGTCCGACCACAGGCAAAATACGAGCGTTCCCTGGAGCTTTTGCAGCAGGCGCGAAATATGAACCCTGATGGCACGATCTACACCAAGTCGGGCCTCATGCTTGGGCTGGGCGAGGAGTGGGACGAGGTAGTGCAGGTGCTGCACGATCTACGCGCTCACAGTGTAGACATTATCACAATCGGCCAATATCTGCGGCCGTCGTTCCGCCATCTGCCTGTTATGAAATACTACACGCCGGCGGAATTCAAGATGTTGAAGGAAATGGCGCAGGAGATGGGCTTCAAGCATGTTGAGAGTGGGCCTCTGGTCCGGTCCTCTTACCATGCTCACGAGCAGGTCCAGCAAGCGAGCGCCTAGTCATGTATTCAAGTCAAATAGAAGCTGCAAAGCGTAGGGGCATAGAGCGTTATGCCCCTACGGGCATTCTAAGGGTAATGGACCTCGGACTTATCCCCTATGCCGAATGCTGGGAACTCCAGGATAAAGTCGCTGCTGAGGTTGGTTCGGGCGAGGCCGCTGATGCTTTACTTCTGCTTGAACATCCACATACTTACACGTGCGGGCGTCGCGGCGGGCGAGAGAACATACTGATTAGCGCCGAAGAAATGGAACGCCAGGGCATAATAGTGCTGGACGTAAACCGGGGCGGCGATGTCACCTATCACGGGCCAGGACAGCTTGTCGCTTATCCAATCATCGACCTGCATAATTACGGCGACTCAATCGACTATCCAGGCTACGTACGTACGCTGGAGCAGGTGCTCTTACGTGTGCTCGCTGACTTTTCCGTGAGCGCGCATACATTGGCAGGTTTGAGCGGGGCATGGGTTACGGGCGAGTCAGGCGAAGAGAAGATCGCCGCGATCGGAGTGCGCGTAGATGGGCGTGGGGTTACAAGCCATGGTATCGCCCTGAATGTCACCACGGACATGCGCCTGTTCGATAACATCATACCCTGTGGCATCGCCGACAGAGGGGTCACTTCGATGGCACAAGTACTTCCGGAACCTCCCCCAATGAATGAGGTGAAGGCTGCATTTACGCAACGATTTGCTGAGGTTTTTGGCTTCATGCCAAAGGTGGATTAAGGAGCATACCAGTGTTTACTCCGGAAAGCCGCGCTTTCCTGACAGAAACAGCACGAACAGGCAAGATCGCTACGGTGCGCGCTGATGGTAGGCCGCATGTTGTTCCCATCTGGTATTACCTGGACGGCGACACAATCGTGTTCACAACGTGGCATACCACCGTAAAAGCAGCCAACATAAGGCGCGATCCACGTGTCTCGATCTGTGTGGACGACGAGGCACCACCTTATGCCTTTGCTCTTGTGGACGGTATTGCCGATACGAGCGATGATCTCGATCAGTTGGTCAAGTATGCGACGCTTATCGCCGCCCGCTACATGGGTCCTGATCTAGCAGAGGCTTACGGCAAGAGGAACGGTGTCGCAGGAGAATATCTGGTGCGGGTGACGCCGACTAAGGTCATCTATAAAGAGTCCATCGCGGACTAGCCTCCTCCTCCCCATTATTCCACTGAAAGCAAAGAGACAGGCAGCGCGCCCGTCTCTTGTTGTTTATGCAAACCTGAAGCCGTATCAGGCGTTTGTGCTGACGAGTTTGACCGATTGCTTGGTCGGTTTAGGAATTTCGGCAAGTTCGACTTCCTCTTCCTGGTCAGTACCCGGCCGCTGCTGGCCGACTTTACTCGTAATAAACTTCCACCATGCGACAACGGCAGGAGTGTGGAGCGCTTTACGGTCGTGGATAAGATAGAGATGCTGGGTCAGCGAGAACCCCTCGATCCGAACCGGGATGACCTGCCCGATCAGGCGGTGCGCTACAGATTGTGGCACAAACCCCACTCCGAGTCCCTCCGCGACCGCGCAGCCTACCGCCATTGGCCCAGGCATCTCCAGCACTACTCTCAGGTCTCGTGTGCTTATGCCGCGCTCTTCAAGAGCATCGTTAAGTGCACGGCGGGCATCGCTGTGGCTCTCACCGATGCTATGCTCCAGCACAACAGGCTGATCTTTTAACATACCTAGCTTTACCGCCGGAATCCAGTTTTCGTCCTCATGGTGGGTGTTATAGCCGTCCCCGGAGCCGTTCGCCTGGAGGCCATCGAGCACACCATCTGTGGCTAACTTGCCCAACTGGCCGGGCCACGACCACGGGTGGTTGAGCGGCACTATCAAAGTCAGCGGGTCCTCCATCAGTTTGTGGTGAACCAGGCCGCGACCGCGAATACGGCCCAGTACAAGGCCGCCGTCAAGCTCCTGCGAGCGTAGCGAACCGAGCAGAGGGCCGGGTTCGGTCTGCTCAATTTGTATCGTGACATCGGGGAACTGCTGACGAAACTCGTGCAGCCAGGGGCTGAAAATATAGCCACCCGATGGCAGCGCGCACCCCAACCTGATACGCCCGCTCACATCGCCGCGGCGAGCCATAAGCGTGCGCTCTGTCGTTTCTGAGAGCGTAATGAGGCGGCGAGCAGGGTCGATCAACCCCTCACCTGCGGCTGTCAATTCTACGCCATGGCCGCGCCGCACGAACAGCTTGGTGCCCAGGTAGTTTTCGAGCGAGCGTATCTGCTGGCTGACACCGGGCTGGGTCATGTGCAGGCGCGTAGCAGCCGAGGAAAAACTGCCTGTCTCATATACAACCAGAAAGACCTGAAGCTGCCACAGGTTTATCATGGCGTTCCCCCTTGAACTGGCCCACCTGCGTTTATAGCGCCCACTTCTGTAGCAAGCGGAAGGCCGAAAAGCCTACGAGCATTGTCTGTTGTTGCTTTTGCTACTATATCAAGAGATGTGCCGCGCAAGTCGGCAATTGCTTTCGCGGTGTATGCGACATAGGCCGGTTCGTTGCGTCGTCCCCGGTATGGTTCGGGGGTAAGAAATGGACAATCGGTTTCGACCAGGAGCCAATCAAGAGGAACCTCGCGTGCGATAGCGTGCTTGTCTGTGGCTTTGCGGAAGGTGACCGGACCGGCCAGCGAAATCATATAGCCCAGGCTTATGCATTCTCTGGCGAAATCGAGATCGCCGGAGAAGGAGTGCATCACCCCGCGCGTGCCCCTGCCATCTGCCTTCAAGATCTCCAGGATAGACTCGTGTGCATCGCGATCATGGATGATAACCGGCAAATCAAGCTGCCGAGCGAGTTCGAGTTGTGCCCGGAAAGACGCCCGCTGAACGTCGTGCGCCACGTGGTCACGATAGAAATCCAGACCTGTCTCGCCTATGGCAACTACCTTCTTGCCGGTGTTGGACCGGCACAGGCTTTCCAGGTCGGCCAGGGTGGCGTCGGTGGTCTGATCTGCGCTGTTCGGGTGTATGCCGATGGCGGGAAAGACCCCGCTATGCTGCTCGGCGAATTCGAGGGTTCGCCGCCAGTCCATTGGCTCAATGCCGATGGTGACAATCGAGGTCAGGCCGAAATCCCGCGCCCGGTGAATGACCTCCGGCAGATCGGGGCCGTAATCATCGAAATCGAGATGAGCGTGCGTGTCTATGAGCGGCGCATGAGTTGGATTTGGGTTCTCGGCCATCGGCGGGGTCCTGTCACAAAGCCGTCTTAGTAGAATGCAGATTGACTCGTGCCCATAATCCTACCATACTCCCCAAACGTACGCAACGCCGAAATAGTAGCCATTTCGCCGCAAATTGGCACTTGTATCCATGCAGGATTCATTGTACAAGAAGTGCCAAGGATATGGTGAAGAGCTTCACAACCACAAGCTTCTTCCGTTTTGTGCCGAACGGGCAAGGACACGCAGTCTTTTCCTGGTGGGGCAGAAAGCTCGGTGGGCAATTTTGCCGCTATGAAAGCACAACCACAATGGCGGCCACCCACACAATTATTGCTACACAGGCGAGCGCAGCTAAACCCGAAACCCTTCGCAGTCGCAGACGCCGTAACTGGTGGCGATTGCTGAAGAGCAGCAGAGCACACGTCAAACCGCCGTAGTAGCCTAACAGGTGGCCGAGGGTAAGCCCGCTCGCGTCGAAAGTGGCCCACGGCAACGATGCCCATACCTCGGCGTTCTTGATTAGCCACAAGGACGAGAGCCACGCAAGAAACGCGGGCGCGGCGGCCACTGCGGGAAACGCGGATCCAACCAGTATGGTCAAGATGCCGGTTATCATGAGAGGTGCTAGTGCGAAGTCGGCGGTCAGGGTGGCCCAGGGCGCGACTAACGAAACTTGACCCATGAGAAGCCCTGTTATTGGCCATGTTGTGGCAAGTGCCCCTATCCCCACGGCTATGGGCGCGGTCAGCAAGCGCGGCATGTGAGGTAAGCGCGAAAAGAAGCTATCCAGAGAAGGCGATATAGTCGCGATGCCGAACATAGAGGCAAAGCTCAACTGGAAGCCGGCATCTGCTAGTAGGTCGGGGTCGGGGAGCACCATGAGCGCGGCGGAGATAGCGAGCGCCGCCATTGGATCGTAGCGCCTACCAACCACAGGCGCCAGAATGAGCACCGTCGACATAAGGGCGGCACGCACCACCGAAGGACTCGCTCCGGTGAATAAGGTGTAGGCCGAGACCAGCAGGATGAGCACAATCGCGAGCCACACGGGCATCCTCACTCGTCTTCGCCCACCTGAATATAGCAGCCACACAATCCCAACGAGCAGAGAGATGTTTTGCCCGGAGATCGCGAGGATGTGGACTGTACCGCTGCGTTTGAAAGCCGTCAATACTTCGTCGGACATTGATGAGCGATCACCAATCACAACTCCAATCGTTAACGCAGCTTCCGGCTCGGCAATTGCTTTTCTTAGCGTCGTGCGTGCATCATAGCGCAGCGAAGCGATCCGAGATTCCAGACCGCTATCATCGAGGCGCCCGAGGCTTTCGACCGTGGGAAAGGTCATGTAGCTGAAGATTCCCTGTCGAGCCAAATACGCGGCGTAATCGAAGCCTGAGAAAGTGGGCGGTACTGTGAGCGTGCCTGAAAGCACAAGAGACTCGCCTACGCTGTACTCTGGATAGCGCGAGACGACCGCATACATATCCCCTTGCAGCGCGATTGGACCTGGCTCGTGTGGCTTTCGGATAATTCGCACGGAGATACGCAAACGCTGGGAGCGGTCCGAGAGAACAGGCTCACCGGATACCTCACCCACAATGGCGACCGGCGGGCTTGACGGCGATGCGTTGTAGTAGGCGAGATCGTCCGGCGTCAGGGGCGGATGCATTAGCAAAGTGCGTCCCACGCCCAGCAACGTGAACGCCGCCAGCAGGCTGACCCAGAACGTGCGCCTGCTGCCCCTCGCGAAGAATGCGGCCAGAATCGCCGCCGCTGACAGAGCAAGCAACAGCAACCCGTAGACAGGGTCAAGCCCGGCGGGGTGTAAGCTCATCAGGAGAAGTCCGAGCAGGCAACCGCCAAGTATTGATAAGGCCAGTCCAATGGAGTTCATGGTGGTATGCTCCGCCGTACATGATGGCAGCGAATTATACATGCCGGAGCGGCCCTTGGGAAGACACGTAGTGTTTATCAACGCAAAGTGTTCAGACTAGAGGTAGCGGGGTGCAGGGGCGAAGCCCATGACGGGGGTTTGGGGGTGTCCCCCATTCTTCTCCTCTTCTTTAGACTCCCCTCCCACGTGTGGAAGGGGTTGGGGGTGGGTTGTGGCTTACTTGGATATAAGATTGCTACACCCTAGATCTGAACATTTACTTATCAACGCAAAGTGGACGCGAAGCTGGATTGCACTTACAATGTGACCGAGTACCGAGTACCGAGTACCGAGTACCGAGTACCGAGTACCGAGTACC
>JBDTQH010000059.1:0-32834 GCA_039932335.1 Chloroflexota bacterium | reverse complement strand
AAACGTTCTTCTAATCTTATTTAGGGATTGATCGCTTGTGGGATATGTAGTGCAAGATCGGGGATGCAACTACGCTGCGATGCGCTAATCTGCATATCATTCTTCCTTACCTGCAACAACGGTGGCACCACACAGACTCCAAGGGATATCTACAACAGTGGGGCCCAAAGGTACAAAATGGGAAGTGTGCCTTTGTATTTTGCCAATACGCGGGGAGCTGAACCCGGAAGCGGGGATGCGGCTGGTGGAGCAGCCGGTTGACCCCATGATCCCAAGCACATGCCCCCGAGTGACCAGGTCGCCGGCCTGCACGCACTCCGAGCCGACAATCGTGTAGTCGTACTTGATGCTGTAGGAGCCCGACTGTATGACACTTACCCTGTGCTGGCTACATACCTCATCCGTGCCTGCAATGGGCGTTATGCCAGTCGGTGTCAAGCTCAAGAACGTGCGTCGCCTCCAGGTCTCACATTAGCATAGCGAGAACTGAACGATTAGAATCGCGGCCGTTCTCAACTCGGCATCCTTGTATGGGAGAAGCACACTGATTTGCTTGCATTTCTTGAGTTCCTCGTGATTCTTGTGGTTCCCGCGATCCAACGCAGCGTTGTCAATTAGCTGTGGCGAAAGCCAACCAGTAATTCACTTCTGACTGGTTCGGTGCTAGAGCTTTGTTGCAGTAAGCAAGAACTGACAGTGGAGAACGCCCTGCTACGCCAAGAACTAATAGTTCTACGCAGACAGGTTAACCGACGACAACTCAACAACACTGACCGGGCCCTGCTGGTGCTGCTGGCGAGTAGACTCCGAACATGGAAGACCGCGTTGCTCATTGTCCAACCCGATAGCTTACTTCGCTGGCATCGCATGGGCTTTCGCCTCTTCGGGAAGAGAAAATCCAGGACGAGTTCTCACAAGCGGAAGCTGCCTGTTGAAACCCTTGATCTGATCAAGCAGATAGCCCGGGACAATCAGCTATGGTGTGCGGAGCGTATTAAGGGAGAACTGCTCAAGCTCGACATTCGAGTGAGCAAGCGCACCATCCAGAAGTACATGCACCAGGCACGCAAGCCAACATCCCAAGCGGACAAGCCAAACCAGAACTGGGCGGCTTTTCTGCACAACCACGCCAACCAGGTGTGGGCTTGCGATTTCCTTCCCGTCTATGATCTGTTCTTCAGTCCGATGTTCATCTTCTTCATCATCGAGTTGGGCTCCCGACGTCTCGTGCACTTCGGCGTTACTCTATCTCGGACAGACGAATGGACTGCTCAACAATTGAGGGAGGCAACGCCATGGGGGAGGGCACAGAGATTTCTGATCCGGGACAACGACAGCAAGTACGGAACAAGCTTCGCCCGAATTGTTAAAGCCAACGCTATGGAGGTGCTGCGAACCCCGTACAAAACACCGATGTCGAATGCCTTTTGCGAGCGGTTTCTGGGAAGCGTGCGTCGTGAGTGCCTGGACCACATGCTGATCCTGCGAGAGATGCACCTGCACAGATTGGTCAAGGAGTACGTCCAATACTGCAACTTGGCTCGCCCCCATCAAGGGATCGGCCAAGCTATCCCGAAACTAGCAGAGCAAAACAGGCAGAAACCGCCACCTGTAACTGCTGTTGCTAATACAGCCAACGGAAGAGTGATCAGCTTTCCTGTGTTGGAAGGCCTGCATCACGATTACAGGAGGGTGGCATGAAGCTGAGATGAGCAGTGAAACCTGGACGGCATGCATAAGCAGCGCCCGATGACCTAAGTAGGCAGCACAGCGGTGCGTTGCCATAATGGCAACAGACGAAATGGCGACATAGCAACCAGACCCTAACTGGGACTTGGCCGCTTGCCAACAGGTATGATCCTCCTCAGAGATAGTACGGGATTTGAAAGAAAGCCGCTGCTAGGCAGGCCTGCTGTTGCTTCCCAAGTCAAAGAGTTGATTGTGCGATTGGCCACCGAGAACCCGAGGTGGGGGTTACAGCAAGATTCAAGGTGAATTGCTCAAACTCGGCTCCTCCATCGGCCGCTCTACTATTCGGGACCTGCTCAAACGGGAGCATATCCCTCCTTCCAACCGACGAGCCAGGCGTGGAGATAGCTGGGGCTCCTTCCTCGGTCAGTATGCCCACCAGATGCTGTCCACAGATTTCTTCACTGTAGAAACGGTACGCCTTCAGACGCTGTATGTGCTGTTCTTCATCGAGCTTGGCACTCGGCGTGTTCATTTTGCGGGTTGTACAGCCCACCCCACCTCAGAATAGGTCACCCAACAAGCACGCAATCTTGCCTGGAAACTGCAGGAAGGGCAAGCTCTTCAATCGGGGCCACTAGCTGTGCGGTTCTTTATCCATGACCGGGATGCCAAGTTCACTCGCTCATTTGATACTATGTTGCAGTCGGAACATATAGAGATAATAAGGACGCCATACCGTGCCCCCAACGCCAATGCATTTGCTGAACGATGGGTGAGGACAGTCAGAGAAGAATGCTTGGACCACCTGCTCATTGTGGGGGAGAGGCACCTGCTCCGGGTAATGAGCGAGTATACGGAGTACTACAGCGACCGACGACCTCACCAGGGCATCGGCCAACGGATACCTGCATCACAAACAAATGAACAAGCCGGGAAGTGAGCAGCAAGCTCCCTCTACACCTACTCCTATCACACCGTATGCCATCCGCCGACGGGAAGTGCTCGGGGGCATCATCTATGATTATTACAAAGAGACAGGTGACAGCCAGGCAGCATGAGCTACTCCCTGCTGTGTATGCTATTTCTGCCCACTACGGGATATAAGCGGCACCAACAACAGTGGCACAGGGCTCCCCGCGGGGTTCGAGAGCCAGTATTTCACTAACGACGGCGCAAGCCCGTGGCCCTCAAACTATAGCGCTGACCAGAGGCAAGCGGCCCTCAACAAGGCGGTCACGGACGTCATCAGGATGGGCACCGGTATCGTGCCCTCTGTATTTGCGATACAGCAGGCCATTATATTCCTAGCACCGGCGCTGGCCGCCGCTATCCTGATCTGTTCACTGCCAATCGCGCTGGCCTTTACTTTCTTCTCAGCTACCGAGGTTATCACGCTTTCAGTGCTGAGGGCGTACCTCAGTTTGCTTGTTAAGACATATGTGACGGCCATGATCCTGGCGATCTTCATGGGCTTTCTCAAGTTCTGGGCCGACTCTCAAAGCTGGGTAGCCTTCCTGGGGATGTCGCTGCTGGTCATGTACTTCACGTTCCAGCTTGCTCATATGGCCATTCAGACGATCACCCAGAGCCTGAACGTAGTAACACAGGCAAATAGGGCAAGCTACCGGTACCAGCGCGCTCCATTTCGATCCGATTGAGATGGCGGCACAAGGGGCAGGCCTGGTGGCTGTAGCCGGGGTCGCTGCAGCCACGGGTGGCGCAGGGCTCGCGGCAGGCTCACTGATCTCGGGTCTTGGCGGGATGGGTATACCGGGTATGCAGACGCTCGGCTTCGGCCTGGCAATGCGAAGCCGAAGGCCCGGACAGCTGGGGAGCCAGGCACTCAACCAGAGCACCCCTGCCGCATCGGGATCCTCAAGCACGGGTAACGGCAACAATTCACTTTTGGGGCCACAGCGCGCCAATAACCACCTTCAATCTCTTGGCATCCCTCCTACTCAGCGCATCGCCACTACGACGACCTCACCACCCGTCGGAGCTACACCCCGGCAATGGATCCGGAACCGCATCTGCTGTTTCTACTACGTTTGCTGCCGCTACCCAGATACTTGCGCCAAAGCACCTGTAGGCAACGGATCAAAGCAAGGGGGAAAGAAACCGGGTCGAAGCGGAAGGGAGCCCCAGGGCCTACCACAAAATGGCTCAATGGCAACCACAACGCCCCCGGGGCCGCAAGGGCTTCCCGTCAGTGTTGAGAGTGCTGACATGACAGATGCACAGAATGTCCGGGCGGTTGCCGACTAAAGTACGGTAAAGCAGGCTGCGCAAGGTGGCCTGGCTGAACCGCCAGCTTCCACCCTCAGTGCGATCTGAGGAAGCATCGCGATGCCTCTATCGGGCCCATCCTTGCCGACATTGTAAAGGGTCGGCAGGGAGCCGACATGCCCGAAGCCTTCGAGAATCTGCCACGAGCAGCACAGACCGCGCTGCTCGGCTTGTCGGGTCGCTGCGTCTGAGCATTACTGGACCCTCTCGAAGCGTGGAGCAGCCTCAATTGGCGATACATACGATGCGCGGTACTGTCGCCGTCCAAACAGGCAGGTTATCGAGCACAGAGGCCTGCTGCTCGAACTGCGACGCCAGGTAGAGGCGGCAGGATGGTCGTTGCTACATCCGTGCACCTACGGCCGGTCGCACCCACGCGAGCAAGGGGCGGAGGATACACC
This sequence comes from Chloroflexota bacterium, assembly GCA_039932335.1. Taxonomy (GTDB): domain Bacteria; phylum Chloroflexota; class Chloroflexia; order QHBQ01; family JADMIH01; genus JADMIH01. The sequence continues at coordinate 28,455 of JBDTQH010000059.1, read as the reverse complement.
CCAGCGACGACAGCTGGTGGTGGCTGTGCTGAGGCGAGAGCAGCTAGACATAGAACCTTTGCTAGAAGCGGGATACCCACCCGCCAGGTTCCGGGAGCGTATCGAGCGCTGTAACAGCGGACAGGTTGGTGCGATTGTGCCCTCTATAGTTAACGAGTACGTGGCGTATGTGCCCGATAGACCTGAACATGCACTAGTGCTTATCCCGCACCCGCCACTGGCGGGGCCCGGCTTCTGGACCCGCATGCGCTCGCAGGGCATGCGGGGTGCCTCATACCCTGCGAGGTCGCAGTCCAGAACCCACAAGTACGCACGCCTGGGGCAGGTATTGCCGGTAATAGCTGTGTTCGCTGACCAGGCGATAGCGAGCCGATACACAGACTTACTGCGCACCTCACGGCTGCAGTGGGTTGCGGTGCAGGATATCAGCCGGCGCTTGCGGAGCCTGCAGTGCGAGGGCCAGGCACATCAGACAAGGATGTGCAAAAAGGTATTGTGATTACGTCAAGTTGCGGCTAAGATAGAGAGTAGTATTTGGATGCGATTTGGACGTAGCATTTGGATGCAATTCCGGGATGAGTTTCGACGCTCGTTTCGGATGCGGATCAATATGATTTTCAGAGTAAGCAATACGGAGGCGATATGGCTCAGGTCAACATTAGAGATATTGTGGAGTACCCCACCTTTCGCAAGAACCCGGGACCACTGCTGAGCCGCGCTACTGAAGGTAGAACCTTGCTGCTGCTCAAAGGTAGGGAGCGCATCGTGATCATGGACGCCGAGACATACGAAGATCTGGTGAACCGGGCGGCGCGCCTGGAGCAGTACGAGCGGCACGAGCCCGCAGCTGACCAGAGAACCGGCACTGAAGGATAAAGATACAACCATACCTTTTATGGCCTCCGCTGCTTGGCGGCACGTGGAGACCTGTAACGGCCCTGAGGGTGTGTGATAGCACTGGCAGGAGATAGGTGGACAAATGGAGAACGTTACACGACGGAGAGAAGAGTGAGAGAATAAGGCAGGCGCGATGCGCTTACTATGGAGAATACTGCGGCGGAAAATAAAGAACCGCTCTGCTGGAAACAGATCGGTTCGAAAGTTTCGCCGCTATTGGCCCTTTGGCTAGGACCGGGCAGCTATCTATTAGGCTCGTAACCGTATGATAGCACAGCACCGGCTCCTTGTCAATAGGCAAGGAGTTTTGTTATGCCTGAAAACCGGCAAAAGAATCGTCCGCCGGGCGCAGCGCCGCCCGGCAATAACGGCCACAACGCACAAAACGCATCCCGCACCGGCGCGGCGGGAAAGGAGCGCCCTGGATCAAGCTTCGCCGCTCGCTTTGGACGCATAATACTGCAGCACGGTATCGCGGCGATTCCGTCGGCCTTGTACCACTACCAGGGCAGGATGAAGCTCAAGATACAGCACGTGTGGTTCGTGTCGTACATCCTCTCCCACAAGTGGGACGAGGACCTGCCATACCCCAGCCTGAAGAAGATGAGCCGTGCCACAGGCATTGATTTGCGCTACCTGCAGCGGCTGCGTTCGGACCTGTGCAGCGCTGGATACCTGGAAGTAGGGGTGCGGCACAGCGAGGAGCGAGGGCAGGAGACGAACACCTACGACTTCTCGGGACTATTTGAGCGGCTCGAAGACCTGATCGTTGGGGACCCACCGCGGTTAAACCCGATACAGGAGGAAACCCCGGTAGCTGACCTCACGGAGATTGCCGAAGTCGATTCGAGCTTCGTTGCGCGGTTCGGGCGCATCATTGTGCGCCGAGGGGTGGCCGCCGTGCCCCGCGCGGTGTTCGCATACCAGGCCGCGCTTGGGCTGACGCTGCAGCAGGTGTGGTTCATTGCCTATATCTTCTCGTTCCAGTGGGACAGCGCCCTGCCGTATCCCAGCCTGGAGAAGATGGCGGAGCACACCGGGTACAGCAGGACGCACCTGCACGAGATCAAATCGGGCCTTGTTGAGAAGGGCTACCTGAGGCTCATCCCGCGCACCAATGTGCAGGGTGGAAGGGACAGCAACGCCTACGATTTCTCAGGCCTGCTTGACGCTATCAGGGCGCATCTGCAAGCGCCGGCTGATCAGACAGGCTTGCAGAATATCCAGGTGGAGAGCAGCCATAGCAGCGAGATACCGAACTTGCGACGCTCAGGAAGGGCAACCATTAGTTCAGGTCATGAATATGCATCCGAATCACCGGGCGGTCAGGAGCGTACAGGGAGGGGTGGTGTAGAGAGTACTGGTAGGGACGGTCAGGGGAGCACATGGGGGGGTGGTCAAAAGCGTACAGGGAGGGGTGGTCAGCAGAATGCAGAGGGGAGCGGACAGGAGAAGACAGGGAGGAGTGGTCAGCAGGATACATCCCATGTCGCCAATAAGCCACTCCACCGGACGGTGAATAGGCTACATAAAGAAGAAGCAGTTTATAAAGAACCAGATCAGGATGATTCGAATCAGCAACCTCAATCTAAAAAGATTTCTCCGGTTGTTATTACCAGTGCAACAGACTCGCGACCGCCTTACTCGATGTACATCGCACAGGTGGCATCCGACTTCTCGCAGGAGTTGCAGGATGCAGAGCATATCGTCTCAAACGTTACTCAGGCGCTACGGCTATGGCAGAGCAGCGGGTTAGACGAGCATGCGTTTGTCCAGGTTATGTACGAGGCCAAAACCCGCACCCGCAAGTACCAGACGCGACCACACTGGGATGCTCTCAACAACAAGATGTCTTACTTCTTCAAGGTGCTGCGCGATCTTGTGCAGAGTACCGGCATCGGCTGACGGTAGGATGCCTTTTATTCTTGGGCTTCGCAGGGTGATAACACATGGTAGTAAGGCGTGTTATCACCCTGCGAAGGTAGGCCAGTTACTGATTGCGTACCGATAGGGAACAGAGCATCACCTACATACATGTACATATTGGGATCCTGGTTAAGTCTGTGCGGGCAGTCACATATGCTGCGCAAGCTCCGCACAAGAGACTGCTATAGAGCCATGCTCGGTGGGGAAGCGCTAACCGCCAAGCATGGCAAGCTGGCATAGCGGATTACCTGGACTATGCGGGGCCATCGTATGGCCTTCTCATTATTACTAACTTTCACCACGCTGCTTCTTTGCCGCTGCCCTGCCGAGCATACGCTGCAACAAGCCTGGCATCCCGTTTAATGTGGAAAACCTGACAGGTTGTCCCGTTTTAGAGTATGATAGTCGCAATCTATACAGGTCATAGTATCACAAAGGGGCAAGTTATGCCTGCCAGGTGGTTGAGTGCATCGGAGGCGGCCGAGCGGCTAGGTGTGGACCGGCGAACCGTCAGCCGCTATATCGCAGAGGGTAAGCTGCCGGCCCAGGAAACAGCAGGTGGGCATTACCGCATTGCTGAAGCTGTGATCGAGGCGTTCACCAGAACCGGAACGCGCGCTGTTGTTGCGCGGGCGAGGACGCTGGCCATAGCTCATCATGCGGGCGGTGTGGGGAAGACCACCACCACTCTCAACCTGGGCTACGGGCTTGCCCTTGCCGGTCACCGGGTGCTGCTGGTGGACCTTGATCCGCAGGCGGACCTGTCGGACCGTCTCGGTCTGCAGCCTGCGTCCCCAGCGCTGGTAGACATCCTCATCAGCGGCGAGGGTAGCCCGCGCCCGGTGCCTTGTCGCTGGGACAACGGCATCGGGCTTGATGTGATTCCCACCAGCCTCGACCAGGCAGCGTTTGACCTGCGGCTTGCCGGTGTGCAGATGGGCCGGGAGCGCCGGCTTGCTGAGGCATTGACCGACCTTTCGGGTGCGGACTACGATTTCATCCTGATAGATTGCCCGCCCAACTTGAGCCTGGTCACGACCAACGCGCTGTACGCGGCAGACGGTGTTATTATCCCGGTGCAGGCCCAGGACAAGGCCTACAGGCACCTGCCCCTTGTGTTCGATAGCCTGCAGGAGGTGCAGAAGTATCGCAGGCGAGAATCGCCCGATCCTGCGCACCCGCTGCCGGTGCTCTTCGGTATAGTGGTCACGATGATGGAGCGCACGTTGATGGCGCGAGAGGTGGAGAGCCAGTTGCGCCAGGCGTACGGCGATCTTGTATTCAGCACTACCATACCACGTCGCAACGAGCTTGCTATTGACGAGCGGCACAAAGCCCCTATAGGTGTATATGCGTCAGGCGGAATGGGCGATCTGGCCTATCGCGCCCTGGCTGAGGAGGTAATCGCCCGTGCCCGCTAAACCCGCGAAGCGCCCCGCTCTGGCACCCGCCAGCCGTTATGAAGTACTTGCACCCACCAGCTTGCCTGGCATGGAGATGCAGGACGCGCGCCTCTTGCCGCTTGATTTGATAGACCACAATCCTTACCAGGCAAGGCAGGCTTTCGATGCCTCAGCGCTGGAAGAGCTTGCCGAAAGCGTGCGTGAGCACGGCGTGCTTGAGCCGATCCTGGTGCGCCCGTCTGAGGGTGGACGCTACGAGATAATGGCAGGCGAGCGGCGCTACAGGGCCTCGTTGATTGCGGAGCAAGAAACGATACCGGCCCGCATAATGGATATAAACAGCAAAGAGGCCGCCATTGTCACTGCGCTGGAGAACCTGCAGCGTGAAGACCTTGACATCGAGGACGAGGCCAGGCAATTTGCGTACCTGTGCGAGGTGCTTGAGGTAAGCCAGCGTGAGCTTGCAAAGATGCTGGGTAAGAACCCGGTCTATATCTCGCGGCGTGTGAGGATCCTCCGGAGGCCCGACCTCATGGAGGAATACAGGGCTGGGCGGCTCACGTTGCACCAGGCTGCAGCGCAGGCAGAACAATCATCCGGTGACGAAGCGGGGCCGGCATCAGAAAGTGATTCCCGCGGAATCACTTCCGGTCAGGCTCAGGACATACAAGCAGGTAACCATCTGGAGCTTATAGAGCGAGAAGATCTGCCCGGCTTTATCGTATCGAGAGGTCCAGGTGAGGACCCGGCGATCTATGAGAGTGATTCCCGCGGAATCACTTCAAGAGGCCAGGGCCAAGGCCGCAATAACTCGGCTGGCAGCAGGCAGATGTTCAGGTGGCGGCCTCTGCAGCAGTTCTACAACTGGGTGGGCCGTACTCAGGTTTCTGATATTCCGCTTGATGAGAGAGCTTCAGTACGGGCACAGCTCACCGGGATAAAAGAGGCACTCGAGAAGCAGTTGGCAGAGCTTGAGCAGTTGGACAAAGGCTCATGAGCGAAGAATTGTCTATGCCTGGCAAGCCTGATGACTCCAGCATAGATCAGCCTGAGCCTCGCGGTGCTGACTTCAACGGTCTTCTCAACGATCTGCGGTCGATCATTGGTACAGGTCGCGGTCGGGCAGCGGCTGCTATCAACTCTGAGATGGTTGCTACGTACTGGCAGATAGGGGAGCGCATCGTACGTGAAGAGCAGGATGGTGCCCTGCGTGCCGCATATGGAGAGCGGGCGCTTGAGCGATTAGGGCAGGCACTCAGTACCGAGTTCGGTAGGGGTTTTGCAGAAGGCAGCTTGCGCAATATGCGGCAGTTTTACCTGACTTACTCGAATCGCTCCGCACTGCGGAGTGAATTGGGCTGGACTCATTACCGCACGTTGATGAGGTTACCTGGCTCAGACCAACGTGATTTCTACACAAGGCTGGCAATCAGCGGGCGCTGGAGCTCACGTGAGTTAGAGCGACAGATAGGCTCTATGCTGTACGAGCGAGCAGCGCTATCCCGCAGATCTGACAAGCTTGCAGCCGAGCTTCCGGAGCGAGGTGACGCACTTGCGCCATACGATGCAACCTTTCGCGACCCTTACATCCTGGACTTCCTGGGTCTTCAAGATACCTATTCCGAACGGGACTTAGAGGCAGCGCTAACCCGCAACATCGAGCGCTTCCTGTTGGAATTGGGATCAGACTTCTGTTTTATGGGTAGACAAAAGAGGCTCACAGTAGGTGACGAAGATTACTACGTAGACCTCGTGTTCTACCATCGGGGGTTGCGCTGTCTGGTTCTGGTCGACCTGAAGATCGGAGCCTTCTCGCCGGCTGATGCTGCTCAAATGAAGCTTTACCTCAACTGGGCGCGGCTCCATGACAAGCGTGAGGGTGAAGAGGATCCCATCGGCCTCATTCTATGCGGCTCTAAGAACGAACAGGTAGTTGAGCTGCTGCTATCTGACCCGGCCAACAGCATTGACGACCGTATACGAGTATCGCAATATCTGTTGCTAAATAGTGAAGAAGCGATTAAAGAGCGGCTAGCCCTGATCTCAGAGGCATACGAGCAAGGCCAGGTGCAGGGCCAGGAAACTTAGTCCTTCGACACAAGTGGAACAAAGTGGAACAGGCCCTAGTCACGGCGGACGATCATGCACAGGGTTTCTTCAGACTAAAGTGTAGATTTGAGTCTATAGAGAGGTCATAATGACCTCTCTAGATCCAAAAGGCAGGACACGAGCACGATCTACAGAGCTATTTACCAGCAAAATTTTGCTTCCATCAGCTATTGGAAAAACCTTCGCACGTAGGGGTAAAAAAGTGTCCCATAGCGTAGTCCCCTGCATGCTAAGGTTTCCAGTGCGTAAATTGCCTGCCCATGGGTGACAAAGAACGTATGTGTACATATGGTACGAAGATCAGTTAGGGAGGGCTGCCGCAGAGGCTACTATCGAGCCGAAGCTAGAGAGGAAGGGATGCTCAATGGCTATTGAAACGCTTGTTACTGCAACTGATCTGCATCGCTGGGCCAATGTTCAAATGGCTCGCTATAAGTTGCCCATGGTACTCCGTCGGCTCATTCATGCCACTGTCAAGCATATCGAACGTATTGGCTTTCCAGCGGATGAAGGCGTTCAGCTTGGTGGTTGGGATGGCATTGTCGTTGTAGAAGCAGGCAATGCGTTCGTGCCATATGGCACGTCTGTTTGGGAGCTAGGTGTTAACAGCGATGTCAAAGGTAAGGCCGACGAGGATTACGAGAAGCGCCGCAAAAGCCCCCTTCGCCTGGACCCTGCCAAAACAACATTCGTATTTGTAACTGTCGTGGCTACATACCTCATCCGTGCTCACGCCGCCCGTCTGTAATCGTGGTGTAATCCACCCAGAACAGGGAAGCTGATTATCGTTCCGCGCACTCCACCAGCACTCACTCGAGGTAGCTCCGTTGGTCGCGATGCCGTATCTGGGATACCCTGGCCGATACCCTGGTGTGGGCGGGCCGAATTGTAGTATTGCACATACTCCTTGACCACTCGATACAGATGCTTCTTGCCCAGGATCAGAATGTGGTCCAAGCACTCACGGCGAACACTGCCCATCAACCTCTCGCACACGGAGTTCGCTTTGGGTGCTTTGAATGGCGTCCGTAGCACCTCTATCCCGCTTACCTCGGCCATTCGGCTGAAGATTGTTCCATACTTGCTGTCATTATCCCGTATTAGGAACTTTGGCCTCTCGCCGTATGGGGTTGCTTCTCGGAGTTGCTGAGCAGCCCATTCGTCAGTCGGACGGCGCGTCACCCGAAAATGCACAATCCGACGGGAGCCGAGTTCTATAATGAAGAAGATGAACAAGGGGCGGAAGAACAGATCATATACAGGAAGGAAATCGCAGGCCCACACTTGTGCGGCGTGGTTATGCAGGAAGGTACCCCAGTTTTGGCTAGGCTCGTAGCCTGACGGGACTGGCCTACGTGCCTGGCGCATGTACTTCTGCACGGTACGCTTACACACTCGAATGTCTAGCTTGAGCAACTCTCCCCTTATGCGCTCGGCTCCCCACAGACGGTTCTCGACAGCTATTTGCTTTATCAACTGTATGGTCTCGACAGCGAGCCTCGGTTGGCGAGAAGCGACTCTGGACTTCCTTTTCCAAAAGAGGCGGAAGCCAATATGGTGCCAGCGAAGCAAGGTATCGGGCTGGATGATGAACAAGGCGCTCGTCCACGTTCGGAGCCTGCTCGCCAACAGCACCAACAGGGCTCTGTCGGCGTTGCTGAGCTGTGGTCGGGTGACCTGACGGCGCAGGACAATCAACTGCTGGCGCAGCAAGGCATTCTCCACTATGAGTTCTTGCCTACTACGACAAAGGTCCATAATAGAGCCAGCAGGAAGAGAATGACCGGTTGGCCTTTTCCAAACCCGGCTGACAAGGCCGCGCTGGAATGCCGGGAAGACAAGCATCACCAAGAACTGAAGGAAACCAATCAAAACGAAATGCCTCTCCATGGAAAGAATGCCGAGCGATAGACGGCACATCGATTCTAATCGTTCGGCTCCCGCTATGCCACTGAGAGAAGCGGAGTTGAACCCAATTCCCGGGCTTGGCTGACTGCGAATTGCCGCTCTCAGGCACGGATGAGGCAAGTAGCCACTACAACCCTCAGACGACGTATTAAATTACGCTGCTAGTACGCCTGTTTAGAGGATGCCCAGCACAATACCCCTGTTCTGGCATTTTGGAAGCAAACGCTGCTACCGAGGACTCTCAGACTGGCATGTTTAGTGCATTGACATGCAGGCTGGGAGGTATTATGAAGAAAATCTTGCGAGAGAACAGTCTTACTATCGTAGTGGGTCTGCTCTTCCTTTTCTCGTTGGCCGGTCAGATAATAACCGGCTATATGGAGAGCAGCGATGATCGCCAACAGCATGGGCAGCCTGCCGTCGGGCTAATGGAGTACCTGGGGAGCGGACACTTCATTGAGGCCGTGTTTGAGAACTGGGAGAGCGAGTTCCTGCAAATGGGCCTTTTTGTGGTGCTGACATCATTTCTCAAGCAGAAAGGCTCCTCAGAGTCCAAGAGTATAGATGGCGGCGATGATGTTGATGCTGATCCCCGTGATCGGGGGCAACGCAACAGGAACGCGCCATGGCCGGTGAAGAGAGGGGGCTTTGTACTCAGGCTCTACGAGAACTCACTGAGCATAGCCCTGTTCGCTCTCTTTTTCGTATCGCTGGCACTGCACGCTGTTGGAGGAGCGCAGGAGTATACTCGGGAGCAAATAGCGCACGGCGGGAAAGGGGTGTCGGCGCTGGAGTACCTGGGCACCTCTCGTATGTGGTTTGAGTCGTTTCAGAACTGGCAAAGCGAGTTCTTATCAATTGTGGCGCTGGTAGTCCTCTCTATTTTCCTGCGGCAAAGAGGCTCCCCCGAGTCAAAGCCGGTCGCTGCGCCGCACCACCAGACGGGTGATGCCTAACCGACAGCAGTTCTAACAAGAGCACCTTGTCGTATACGGCGTATACCGTGCATTACCTCAACTGATCAGCCAGATTTCAACACCGGGTTCTATTTGGGAGTAAAGGAGTGATGATACAGAGGTCGCTCTAATTCAAGACTCTTATTCAAGAAGGGGGTATCCATGGCTGAGGATGAAAGAACCAGCATTGGCACGAAGATTCACCGAAGACCTAAGAGAGGTCACCGTGGCCGTGGCCACTACAGCACCCTACCACCGGGCCTTCGACAGCTGGCGGACCTGGTGGACCCAGGACAGCTTGCAAATCTGGCGGCTCCGACCCGCGCCAAAGGTTTGAGCCCGTTCTTCTCTATGCCGGTTCCGGCGGTGCTCGCCAGTGGCTTTGGTGCGAGTCTGATCGCCCCGGTTATCGCGACCAAGATCGCGGATAGCATGCTGAGCCGCCAAACACGCTCCTTTGACCATAGTGTACTGGACATGGCCCGTGGCGCACGCCATCATCCCTTCCGCAAGCAACCGCTGGACGCGATAATGACGCTCCTCAGCGCAGCAGGCGAGCCGATTGTACTTTATCCGGTGAGCGCCCTGGTGGCGGCCTGGTGGGTAGGGGAAGAACGGGCGGACGATGCGGTTACCATCGTGCTGGGACTGATCGGTAGCGCTGGCATCAACGAAGTGCTAAAGCGTATTGTCCACCGCCCACGGCCTATATGGAAGCTGCCGTTTCCTCGTTCGGGATCCTCCGGGAGCAGCTTCCCCAGCAACCACGCCACCATGAGTCTGGCTACCTATGGTACCGTAGCCTACCTTTTGACCCGCAAGCGAAACACCAAAGATACAAAGGCTAAAGGTGGAAAAGGCAAACAAAACGAAGCAGAAGCTACCCAGCGGCTGACCACCAACCGACGAGCCGCCGCTTTAATCTGGGCTCCTGTGCTCCTATTTTGTGGGTTGATTGGCTGGAGCCGGGTGTACCAGGGCGTGCACAACCCGTCCGATGTACTTGGCGGCTGGCTAGCAGGCGGTATATGGCTGCTAACATGCAGCACCGCCGCCACCTGGTCGCGCAGCAAGGAGGGCCACGCCCTGATCAACCTCACACGTATGCGCACTCGCTACGGTCTTGAGGTATTCCGGCGCTTCTTCGCTGCTGTCGTAGAGCAACACCATCTTCCATATTTGCTAGCTTGGCGTCCGTTCAGCCTGTGCTGCAATCCACTTAGCGGGTCAAACACGTAAATTATGTGTTGCCGCGAGCGTATCAGGTTGCAGCCAATGATACGCTCGCGGCAGTTGTTTGCCTTTACAACTGTGACGCCTACAGTCACACGACATGCATCTTCCATATTTGCGCATGCCGCTGACGGTGTACTATATCCCTTGTTCGGTTTAACTTAGGATAGGGCTGTTTTACACTTCTAATTTATCCCATCCTTCAGGGAGTGATGGAACGCTCCACTCTAACGGCGGGTCCCAGCTCGACCATCTCGTTATGAAGGATTGGCCACCGACTATCCGGTCCGCCACATCACGACCCAGCTCCTTCAGTCCTTCCGCTTTTTGTTCTGCTATCTTGCCCGTTGCCACTAATTCTTCCAGTTTGTCCATATCCTTCCATTGCCACCTCGATAGCGCAGCATCAATCTCAACGTCAAGCTCCATGTCCAAATAATCAAAACCAAGCGTTGTCCTCTTTAGAGGATCCTGCAGGTTTATGTACCACCGCACAAAACGCGAGTTAGCATCGTTTCGAAAGCCGACAACCATGTACCGCTCGCCTGGTATTGCAAGATACAGTGCCCCTCCTCCATACCATTTCACGTCTACCAGACGCCAATCTTCAGCCAGCAGAAGCCTGGGGACTTGATCTCCTTCCAGCGTGCGGGGATGCTTGTAAATGGTACCCGGAGCCATATATAGCGCTATGAGTTCCGGGGTATCTTCAACCACCCTGACCGGTCTCGCTGTCCACACTCGACTGTTCCAACCTTCTCTGATAATGATTGGCATTCCGGGACTAAAGTCTTCTATTCTCTGCATCTTTGGTATCGTATTTATCTCGCCCGTCACCTGAGAAACGGCTCCCAGAGTACGAAAGGGCATACTTTCATTTACAGTTACTATGGGCGTCCGTGTTCAACGTCCACTGTCCATTGTCTTACTCAGCAGAAAACGGCACCAGTTCTGTGTGAACTTCACCGTTCTCGTCTCTGGTAAGGTTGAGCGATTTACCAGTCAATACAACAATGGGCCATTCCTCTAAACCGAGTGGATTCCGACAGTAAGCCACCAGTTCCAGCACTCCGGTGCGGTCGCGGTTTACTACTTTCACCACTCTTTCACAATGGTAGACCACGCCCTTATATATAAGTTGCTTGGTTGGTGCCACTGATTATCTCCGCGTCTTCGGCGAGATCCTATCCATAGATCCCTGCCGAGAAATGCTTTGAACAGGGGGGCACAATACTTGTATCGAACTCTACAGCCTCCCTACCTACCTATCTACCTGCCTGCCCGTTCCGATTATATATCTTTCGATGTGCCTAACGCCATCAGCGGCAGCGGCACCGTTGAGCAGTTGGTAGCCTACTTAACCATCATACTTATAGTCTCATAGTCTCATAGTCCCATGGTCCCACCGTCCCATGACGTCCGACGTGAGCGGGCTATCTGGGCTTACTACCGGAAAGTGGACAAGAGGAAGACTCTGGTCCACAATATGGAGGAAGTCTAAATGATGCCTAAGCAGTCAACCTCAACCCAGTCAGGCCAAGCAGCCAAGAAACCAGCGATGCCGAAGAAAACATACAGCCGAGAATTCAAGCTTGAAACGTTGCGCTTACTCAAGAGCAGCGGAAAGACCAAAGCAGACCTGGAAAGAGAGCTTGGTTTGTATCCCGGACAGATCCACCTGTGGGAGAGGGCATTCAATAAGGAAGAGGGAAAAGTGGAGCAGGCCTTCCCAGGAACCGGTCACCAGAACGACGCAGAAGCCGAACTGAGCCGGCTGAGACGAGAGAACGAAATCCTCCGCCAAGAAAGGGATATACTAAAAAAAGCAGTAGCCTATGGGCATAGCCCTTCTTCTCCAAGACGCAAGACCACGACTGAAGTTCGCCTTCATCCACAGGCACAGAAGCGAGTATGAACTCAAGATCATGTGCCGAGTGCTGGCTGTTTCCAGAGGCGGATACTACAGGTGGGTCCACCGTCAAGATGAGCCGCCTTCAAGGAGAGAGATGGCCAATCAACAGCTAACAGCGGCAATACAAACCACATTCAAAAGGAGCCGAAGCACATATGGAGCTCCACGCATCCATGCAGAGTTGAAGAGCCAAGGTATGGAGTGTAGCCGCCCGCTCGTGGCTCGGCTGATGCGTAAAGCAGGCATACGAGCAAGGAGACGACGAGCGTACAAAGTAACCACCACTCTTTCCAAGCACAGCTACCCGGTAGCTCCCAACACGCTAAATCGCCAGTTCTGGGCTGCTGGACCTAACGAAAAGTGGGTCGGTGATATCACCTATATAAAAACCCGAGAAGGGTGGCTGTACCTGGCCGCGGTATTGGATATCTACTCACGTAAGGTAGTTGGTTGGGCGATGGACAAGCAGATGGAGGAAGGGTTGGTAGCGTCCGCTCTGCACATGGCTACGACACACCGACGACCCGGTGAAGGATTGCTACACCATTCGGACAGGGGTAGTCAATATGCGGCGCACGATTACCAGCAGTTGCTTGATGCCCACAAAATGACAGTGAGCATGAGCAGAAAAGGAGATTGTTATAATAATGCGGTAATGGAGAGTTTCTGGTCAACTTTGAAGGCTGAATGCGCCACTGGCGTTTACAACAGCCGCCAGGAAGCTCGCCAGTCAATCTTTGAATACGTGGAGGTGTGGTACAATCGCCAAAGAAAGCACTCATCTCTCGGTTACACCACCCCAGAAACATTCGAGCAGAGATATTTCGAATCGAATCCCGAGTCAATTAAATCATTGTAAGCCCAATCCGCCGATGAGTGCCCTTCTGTTAGCCGTAGTTCGACAGCATAGAGCTTGGGTAAGTTAGTAATGTTGGTTAGCCCGGTAGCCGCCAGTAGCCTATTAGTACTGCAAATCAGATGTTGCTATTGCTTCTTAGGCAAATTGTAACTAGAATAGGCTAAAGTTAGCGGCGCCCGAACAGAAACGGTTCACAAGTCATGAGAACCGAAGCTACGGTTCGGGCGCCACTAACTATTCGCCATAATCAGTCCACCCTCCTTTCTTGTAACGTCTCCATTGGTTACATGGAGAGACAGGCACTGAAGCAGGGATAAAAGAAGAATACGCAAACTACGGAGGTAGCCTTTGGAGGCTGTGCAGCATAACTATGATGAAGGTAGCTCTTTGCATATATACTGTGAAGAACTGCGAATAGCATCGAGAAAGCTGCGGTTAGCGAGCAAGGAATTGACAGAGGATTCTGCCCGGCTGCGGCACTCTTCTGAACGGATGAAGTCGACATGGATCAGTCGTGTAACTACTAATCCTCAGCGTCAAGGTGACGATTCATAGATCGTAATGATCTTATCTTCTACTCCTGCAACACAAGTTGCCCCACTGCCACAGGCTGGAGTAACATGTCCGGGTAACTATTCGAGTATGGCGGGAATAGCCAGTCGCTTGGTTGCGTGCTGCTACCTCTGTTGTGCGATAAGAGATAGGTATTGCGTCTCCTTGCTTCAAGTGCTGGAATACTCGGCAAGCTGCGCCCGATAAAACGGTCCTCGAGGCAATGACAACCAAAGCAAGATTGCAGGCGCATCTCTTCTGCTTTCATTACTGGCATCCCAACACCAGCAGCACCTGACGCTGCTTATATATTGTGTGGTTGCTAGTTGCATAGCTCCGCAGTTGATAGTGTGGTTGTACTTTTCCAATGCTCCCTATGGTCCAGCTCAACTATGAACCACGGACCGACAGAAGGGTAAACCAGCAACTCTGGCAAGGGTAAGGAGCAAACCGATGCTTCCTGAACATATCGAAAGTATGCTGACCGCAAAGGAACAGGATTTTCTTTCAGCCGCTATGCGAGCAAGCCTGTACACCACCGACGGGTCTGTTAGCGCCAACAAAATCAGCCATGAGCTGGGATGGTCTATCGATAAAGTCAAACTCGGCTCTATACTGGTAAATCTCCTGATCAAAAATGTCATATATGACGTGGCAGACCTGGGCGGAGACTATGTGCTCAAGATTGGTGTGTCACGTCTCGACTATGCAGACTGGCCACCTCAGTACGACAGGTGACCGCCGGATAGCTACCTCTCCTACTGCCTCCTTCCTGCTTCGTATTGCCCCACTGCCCCACTGCCCCACTGCCCCACTATTGTTCTTTGGCTTCCCCACAGTTGACTGGTCCGGGTGCCTGAAAATAAGTCCGACATCGTCATAGTCGTCATAGCCGCTTATGCTGCTGTGAGCCAAGTGCTCGCCTGAGCCAAGAGGGCCCGGATCCACATAGGATGGAGGCTGCTATCTGCTGCTATGGAGTGTTGTAGTACTGGCATCTCTCTTTTCCTATCCTTTTCGCAGGTAGCACGTTATATATGGTGAAGGCCGCGTGGTTCTTTGGGTACGCCCCCCGACGTCCTGCGCGGTATGTGTGTGTCTGGAAAAGTGTTACCGTCTGGTTGCTTTCTCCTACTTGCATGTGGGGTACAACTCATCTACATCGTCATCATCTGGGAGCCTAGCGTGTCCGGGATAGCTAATGAAACAACGGTGACCAAAAGAGAACAGGAGTTTCTGATAGCTGCCCTCCTGGCAAGCAAACGGAGTAAGACAATGTCAATTAAGACCAGCCAGGTCTGGCATGATCTGGGCTGGCCGGTGGGCGGGAGTAGTCTGGACGCCTTAATGATCAGTTTACGGATCAAGGATCTCATATATGATGTAGAACCATTACACAGTGGCTATGCCTTCAAGATAGCAAGCAAGATTCGGCGATCTTCGAGCTGGCTAGTGGAAAGAGTTTCTTAGCTGGCTCGTCACTCCTGTACACGGCTGTGGGTAAAGTCCCCATGGACCAGGGCGTCTGATCAGCGCAGCGCCCGCCGGTCAAGCCACAGATGAGGCAGGCAACGGCCAGCCGTGATGGCGATGGCGAGCAGTGATGGCGAGCAGTGTAGTAAAATGCCGTTCTTGACGACCGGCGGGGCGCAGTACGCGGTACGCGGTACGCAGCCAGTAGAACTATGTGATGCTCTGCTTCGTGCTACGATAGGGGGCTCCATATCACTCATCTACGCTTCTCCGGGGCGAAAGGCCAAACGCACACGCACAGGGCCTAAGGCATGATGAGCACACCAGCACACCAGCACACCAGCACACCAGCACACCACAGGCGCTATAAGCACGGGATGCGCCAATTATGGCTGGTTAGTGGACCAACGACCTGACTTTGGATACTAGATCATCAATCTCGAACGGCTTATGCAGATACTCGGTAGCCCCCGTTCTGGCAGCTTCCCTCTTAATATGAGGGTGTGCCGACACAATAATAACAGGCACATCTTCGCCCTCATCTCCAGCTTCTTCCCTTATGTGCTGAAGCATCTCTTGCCCGGTCATTATGGGCATTTGTAAATCGACCAGAATAAGGGCAGGTTGTTCGCGCCGAAAGATATATAAGCCTTCCTGACCATTCGCCGCAGATATCGGCTCAAAGCCTTCGTCCAGCAGTACCTGCACTATAATAGCCACTATGTCGGGGTTATCGTCGACGACAAGAACACTTTTACCTGCCATGCAACTTCCCTCCTCGAACACGATTCATCGTCCAGGCGGTGCCGAGCAAAATGCTATCTTTGATGCTGCCGGGATGCTCTTGGGCGCTCCTGTGCGCTCCTGAATACTACTGATTGTAGCATGTAGTATGCCAACGGGCGGCTATACCACCGCTAATATTGCCCCTGATACTTGCCCCTGATAATCAGACAACCACTGCCGCGTAATCGCATGGGTAGTAGCATCTTCACATACGGGTATTCTTCCCTACAGATGGACTGGACGCCTGCAGTCGCAGTCCCAGTCCCAGTCCCAGTCCCAATCCCAGTCCCGGCAGGGTGTAGTCATTCTCGGAAGGGAGGTGGAAAAAGGGGAGTAAGAAAGAGCGTTCTCCAATAGAATAGGTGTCGCCACAACAACCAATCAAAGGAGAACGCTAATGGGCAGCCAACGTACCAGCGAGGCAAGTGTGCCACCCCTGGTGGATATTCTAGCTGACATACCTGATTTTCGGCAAGCACAAGGCAGAAGGCACCCGCTCGTGGCAATACTCACACTCGCATCTGTTGCTATGCTGTGCGGTTACCGCTCACCAAGTGCCATAGCTGAGTGGGGACACAACTACACAGGAAGTTGGCTCTATCTCTTCGGCTTTCGGGATGGCAAAGCACCAAGCCCTTCCACTATGCAGCGAGTCTTCAGAGGCCTGGATGTAGCTCAACTTGAGCAACGACTAACAGGTTGGGCAGAGAATGTGTTGCAACTGTTAGAGCCGCACTCTCAAACTGATCTTGAAGGAGTGGCTGTGGATGGTAAGAGCCTGAGAGGCAGTCGCCGCCATGGAGCACAAGGTGTTCATCTATTGAGCGCGGTCAGCCACAGATTAGGAGTGGTGCTGGGGCAGGTAGCTGTAGATGACAAGACAAACGAGATTACTGCTATGCAAGACCTACTCGCCCAACTGGCCCTGCGTGGTCGTTTGATAACGGGAGACGCACTGCTCACTCAGCAGGAGATATCACGTGCTATCATAAGGCATGGGGGAGATTATCTACTCGCCGTCAAGCATAACCAGCCTACTTTGTTGAGAGGCATACAAGACTTGTTCTTCACTGCTGATACTGCTCCCAACCTTTTGGCGGATAGTATCAAAACGACTAAAGAGATACGTTTGCGTGCGGGCCACCTGGAGGAGAGAGTAGTTGAAGCTTCTACTGCCTTACAGGGGTACGCCTTACAGGGGTACAGCAACTGGCCTGGCATACAGCAGGTGCTACGCATCAAGCGCAGTGTGACCAACAAGCGGACCGGGCATGCCAGTTGTGAGATAGCATATGCAGTTACTTCTCTACCCTGCCAACGTGCAACACCCGAGCAGTTGCTCAAGGCGTGGCGAGGACATTGGACAATCGAGAACAAAGTGCATTGGGTGAGAGATGTTACCTTTGATGAAGACCGGCAGCAATTGAGAGCGGGCCATGCTCATCAAGTGTTGGCAGCACTTCGCAACACCGCTATTGGCCTGCTTAGGCTGCATGGTGAAACTAACATCGCCCGTGCCTGCCGCCGTTATGCTGCCCAGCCTCTACTTGCTGCTCATGCTGTCGGGCTTTTCCACCCTTCCCGAGAATGACTACACCCTGCCAGTCCCGGTCTTCCCTATTGACAGCCCGTATGGTTGCTCATATACTTGTACTACAGGCTTTCGTATCAGTTGTGGGGCGAGCAGCTTTTCCAACGCCTCTATACTCAGGCTTTGTATACGCCTGTGTTCCACATGGTTGGAGGTAGTACGGAAATGGCTCGAATCTTCGTTGCCGACGATGACGGACCGTTCCAGGAGCTTATGCAGGAGCTCTTGCAGGACGAAGGATACGGTGTCACCCTGCTCAAGTCGGCAGACAGTGCTTACCAGGAAATTGTGGAAGCCTCTCCCGACCTTGTGACATTGGACATGAGATTGGCCCATCAGCACAGCGGGTGGACTTTACTTCAACAACTGAAAGTTAACCCCCAAACCGCTCACATACCCGTTGTCGTATGCACCGCTGATATATCCTTGCTTCAAAAGCGCGGAGCGTACATGGAGAGCATGGGCTGTTATCTGCTCGAAAAGCCGTTCGATCTGGAAATGCTGCTAGCGACCATAAGAGAAGCTCATGCCGGATCAGCAGTATCAACGGCATCAACGGCATCAACGGGAACCGATTAAGAAGGGTGTTACAGCCAGCACGCTCCGCTCGACTCCCTGTTTGGTGCCTCACGGATTAAACGGATCAATTCCGGCACGCCGCCTGATCGCGGTCAAGAAGTTAGTCCTCTCGGCTCTTCCAGTGTCAATGCGCAGCCTGTACTGTGCGGATAAGCATCCGTGCTGTCAATAGCGGTCACGCAGCGTCACGCTCATAGTCATGGATGATACCGCCCAACACATCCCGACGTTCCACTGCACCGTGTCTCTGACTACGCTCGATTGGTATCGGGCAACGCTGCTCAATACCCTGATGCGGCCGTGCCTGGTTGTAGTAGCTGACATACTCCGTCAGTACACGATGCAAATGAGCTTCATTCAGGATCACTAGCTTATCCAGGCATTCTTCGCGAACTGACCTCACCCAGCGTTCGGCAAAGGCATTTGCTGTGGGTGTTCTGTAAGGCGTTCTCAATATCTCGATGCCTTCAGCGGCGAATACACTATCGAAGCTTATAGGGAACTTCGCGTCACGATCATGGATCAGAAACCGCATGGGCAACTGCTCATCTCGTAGCTGCCAAGTCAGTTGCCGCGCTTGCTGGGCAACCCACTCCCCTATTGGGTGAGCTGTGCAGCCAGCGAAATGGACGCGTCGCGTGTCGAGTTCGATGAAAAACAGCACGTACAGTGTCTTGAGCCAGGCAGTCTCAACAGTAAAGAAATCACACGCCATAAGCTGTTTCCCATAATGTCTCAGCAAGCTACTCCAATTACCACCATTCCTGGCACGCTGCGGGGCAGGTGCTATGTGCTGGCGTTTGAGGATGTCTCTGACTGTAGAGCGTCCGATATCGTAGCCCAGCTTGAGTAACTCGCCGTGTAACTTACCGTAGCCCCAAGTTGGGTTCTCTTGGGCAAGTCGCAGCAGCAGAGCTTGAAGTTCAGGGCAAGTGGGTGGCCTACCGCTTCTTGGTCGGTGGACAAAGGTCCATTTACGGCGAACCAGCTCCATGTGCCATTTGAGCACGGTATCTGGCTTGAACAGGAGTAGCACCTGGTTCAATTTGGTTTTGGCACCACGGCGTTGGCCAGTAAACTTAGCAGTAAGAACCGCCAGACCAAGTTTCTCCCAACGCGAGATGCGTGGAGAGGTGGGATGATGGCGTTGGAGAATGCGCAACTGCTGGCGCAACAAGAGGATTTCAAGATCCTTCTGCTGATCGCTGCGACGACTTGTGGTGAAAACGTCAATTAGCAAGGAGACGAGTTGAGCGAGTAGCTGGTAAGGCATGCGGCAAAGACCTGCACGAGCCATGCCATGCGCCTATCCCAGCACGATCACAGCCGGTTCAAGAGTGGTCGTCATGCCTGTATGCGATTCCGCACTCTACAGGCTCCGTGGCCTCACTACCGGGCAGAGGGAAACGGTGACACGTAAGGCGCTTGTCTACTTCGGTATGAAGTTTGGGTGGGGAAAGCTGGTTACTCACGTTCTCGACGGCCTCATCAACAAAATCGCACGCAGAGAAGTCTTCTTCTTCCGCCAGCTGAACCACAGCGACCGTTACCCCATCTGCTCCTGGATAACCGCCTTCGCGTACGATAGCGCCATACAGTACCGCTTTGGCGTCCCTCCGCAGTGTGCGGACCCCGACCAGATGCACGATTGGGTAGAGGCAAACCCCAAAGAGTGGGCGCTCATCTTTCGTTACGCCATGTAAACGCTGCTAGTCAGCACCAGCGAGTAACGCTCTAGCCTCGGGCTAGAGCGTTACTCGCCCGGTAACCCCTCAGTTGAAAACGCCCACCAATCTTTTAGCCTTGCTTCTTGCATCAAGGAGGCCGCTCCAGACATACTCTTCAGCAGATCGCCGTCGACGATGGGCGCAATCCCGAATGTGGAGTTCATACTAATGGTAGGCTGATTGCGCGTGTTCGTATGTCAGCCGCATGTCAACGAACCTCCACAGCAGACGGCAGATGGTTCACACCTGAACCACGGACAACGTAAGCCGCAAATCAGGGACACTGAAATCTGCACTCAGTGACAGCCAAATATGCACGCAGGGACACCGAAATCTGAAAGTTACAATTGCTTGGAACTTTGTTGGCATCCGTTAAGTGGAAAACGGGATCCTGCCTCGAAAATCAGTGTAGAATAACTTATGAGAATGCATGTTCTCAAAACTTATTTTATGAATACCTTCGCCTGCATAATATACACATCTACGACGCTCCTATATATATAAGGAAGGCTGCTTATGAATCGCACCGATGATCACCGTGACCAAATGCTTGCCGGCTACGACATGCGCGCCGCTGGTCTTCCGGACAACGATCTCTTGCCGGGCGCCGATTTGTTATCCGAAGCAGTGCCCGATGCCCGATGTATTGTGGTTGACGGCCTAACCGATCTTGCCATCAGTGAGGCGCTGCCCGCCGACCGTCACCCGGCGGCTGTATATCTGGCTCGCCTCGCACCTGGCTCCCGCCGCACCATGCAGACATCGCTCGATCTGATAGCGGGTCTTCTCACTTCCTATAAATACAACATACAGACCCTTGACTGGGGTGCGCTTCGCTACCAGCATACGGCGGCGGTGCGTGCCTTGCTTGCCGAATTGTATGCACCATCCACGGCCAACAAGATGCTCTGCGCGTTGCGTGGGGTGCTCCGAGAAGCGTGGCGGCTCGGGCAGATGAGTGCTGAAGATTACAGGCGGGCGGCTGACGTTGGCAGTGTGCGCGGCGAAACCGTCCCTGCCGGCCGCGAGTTGAAGACTGGACAGCTCCATGCTTTGATGCAGGTTTGCGGTCGTGACCCCGGTGCCGCAGGGCCGCGCGATGCGGCCATTCTGGGCATTATGTATTCAGCGGGGCTGCGCCGTGCAGAGATAGTAGCACTCGACCTTGCGGATTACCAGAGGGAAAGTCGGCAACTGATAGTGCGAGGCAAGGGGCGCAAAGAGCGTATAGCACATTTGATTGAGGGTGCGGAGGCTGCCCTCGCCGATTGGATCGCGGTCCGCAGCCTTGCACCCGGCCCGCTCTTCTGGCCCGTCAACAAAGGCGGAAAGCCTGTGAAGCGACGGCTTACCACGCAGGCCGTTTACAACATATTGCGTAAGCGGGCACTAGAAGCCGGCATCCCGGCCGCAAGTCCTCACGATCTGCGCCGCACATATGTCAGCAACCTGCTCGATAAAGGCGCAGATATAGCGATCGTGGCCAGGATGGCAGGCCACGCAAACGTCCAAACCACTGCTCGCTATGACCGCCGTCCTGAAGAGGCAAAGCGCAAAGCCGCAGATCTTCTCCATCTGCCGTATGAGAGGCGCTCCAAATAGTTGGGCTTCCCCGATTAAGTTGGCACGGGATTCTGCTCGAAATGGATCTGCTTGCAAGTTTTCGGTCTGGCGTAACTGAGAACTGAATGTTGCCGTTAGCGATTTTACCACACCTCTACGAATCTACGTATTCAGCAGTCAGGGCTCTCTACCTACGTTTCAGCCACTCAAAACGCAGTCGTCAAAGTCAGCACTTCGATAGATGAGCACTGGCGCGGTGCTTACGATATTCTCGTGCGCCCAAAAGATGTTGTTCGACCCACAGAACAGCAGTACGGCGTTGTAGAGGGCAACTATCTGAGATGAGGAAGGCGAACCCACGCCGCAAGCCAGCAGTGAAGGGAGAGAGGGGGCGGCGCGAATGCTGAAGTACGTCCAAGAGCTTGAGCCCTACATCAGGAACAATGCCGGCTACATTGTGAACTATAGGGAACGGTATCGCAATGGTGAGCGGATCAGCACGGGTTTTGTCGAGCCGACGGTTAACCAAGTCATCAGCAAGCGCATGGTCAAGAAGCAGCAAATGCAGTGGACGCCGGAGGGAGCGCACCTGCTGTTACAAGTGCGGACTGCGGTAATCAATGAAGAGTGGGAAGACACATTCCGGACTTGGTATCCTCAGTTTCGGCTCGCTGTGGCTTCAGAGGAGGAGAGCCGTGAAGCAGCCTAGCGCCCCCGACTCCTAACTGCTCTCCCTCATAAGCTCTATCCCAAAGTTACTGCTCCTTTAAGCACCATGAGTAGAAAAGGGTTTTTCTGCAACGGCACCCTGGTCCCTATATCGCGCTCAACAGCTCGTCCGTTTCCATTCTTGCCGACCCCGAAGAGATCGCGGCGATTGCAGATTGATTGAACCCTTTGACAATCAGCCAAACCGCCAGAACCATCTCCTGCACGGCGATTGGAAGGATCAGGAGCACGTACCCCGTCACATAACTGTCGCTGAATAGGGCCAACAAGCAAGCCGCCAGCATCAGGGCACTTCC
This sequence comes from Chloroflexota bacterium, assembly GCA_039932335.1. Classification (GTDB taxonomy): domain Bacteria; phylum Chloroflexota; class Chloroflexia; order QHBQ01; family JADMIH01; genus JADMIH01. The sequence continues at coordinate 5,956 of JBDTQH010000059.1, read as the reverse complement.
AGCGATACCCCAGCCCGACAGCCATCGGGGAACTAGCCGCGATTGAAAGAAGATGTAGTAGTACATGAAGGCACCGAGGCTTAAGGCGAACTCCGCCGCCAGAGTGGCGTGTTCGCGCACGCTCCGCAACGAATCGCCAATTGCCTGAAATGAAGCAATATCATTGGTAGAGCCTGCGTTTGCGAAGTGCTGGCTCAGTGTCACCAGGGACAGCAGGCTCACGACGGCGGCTATATACATGACCGCCTCCATGGTCCTGAAGACGACAGATCCAAGGGCCAGACCCGCATTCCACTTCTTCAGCACCGGATACAGCGAGATAGCTATCCCGACACTGGCGAAGGCAGCGATGAGAAAAAATATCGCTCCGACGGCCACCTGGCTTGCGTTCCCGGAAGCCTTGGTAAGGTAATCCGTACCAATCAGAACAGGTTCGACCGTTGAAGCCGCTAGAGCTGCGACAGTCGCAACTATCAATATGACGCCTGTAACAGCCGCATTCTTTCTACTGGAATTCATCTGCTTGTCTCCTTCCATTACGGAGGTGTTGTTGATCGAGTTCGTTATTTCGTTGGTAGCAATCGCGTTGGTTGCCATGATTTTCCTCCTCTTTGACTGTTTTTGACACTGGTGAGTTTCGTTGCCTTGAACTTGCATGGATCTGTGGTCACCGACCCTGTTCCCCGCGCCCGGGACCTGAAATAGGCTAGAAATTTACCAAGACATCTCTCCTTTCTTAGTACGTCGCATGGCAGCTTGCCTCGAAGGGATGTTCTGCATCTTATGCCTCTGCTTGCTCTACCTGGCCGGGTGTGACACCGATGACGACATTACCCTTTTTGTGTCCCTGGTCAACATACCGGTGAGCCTCGACCATTTGCTCCAATGGATAGCACCTATCGATGACCGGTTTGATCTTCCCTGCTTCAATCAGTTCATTGAGGTAGATGAGATCTGCCGTCTTTGGGACGGCTGTTCCACCTAAGAGCGTCTTTCCGCTTCTCATTGAAGCCCACCGCATTTGAACAAGCTGTGCGGGGCCGGCAACAGCCTGAAGGTAGCTTCCTTCCTTCTTGAGCAATCTCAGACAGTCTGGTAGCGAACTCTTGCCTACCGTGTCGAAAATGATGTCAAACGTCTCACCGTGCCTGGGAAAATCCTCTTTCGCATAATCGATGACCCGATCAGATCCCAGGGATTTCACCAGTTCTACATTCGTCGTGCTGCATACGCTGGTCACTTCTGCGCCAAAGTACTTTGCAAGCTGAACAGCAAACGTCCCGACACTGCCAGAAGCGCCGTAGATCAGCACTCGCTGTCCGCTGCGGATCTTCCCCTTTCTCAGAAAATACAAGGCAGTAATGGCCCCAAAAGGGATAGCGGCGGCTTCCTCATAGGTGGCTGTAGAGGGTTTGAGTGCCAGCGCATTCCTTTCCGACACGCACGCATACTCGGCATACGCACTCAATCGCGTTATATCATATGCATACACATGGTCTCCCTTTGTGAAACGATTGACCTCCTTGCCCACCGATTCAACTTCTCCAGCTAACACCATCCCGGGGATGGCTTTCTTTGGTTTTCTAAGACCAAGCGCTAGTCGGGCGGGGAGCCAGGCTGAGGGAGGAACCGTGAAACTTCGCACCCTGGAGTCCCCTGCTGTTACGGTTGTCGTGTGGACCCTTACCAGGACTTCATCGTCCTTAGGAGTTGGTTTTGCCACTTCTCTAAGTTCTAGAACTTCCGGTGAGCCGTATTTTGTTGCTACAATTGCTTTCATTTGAGAATCCTCCTAATATCATGCGTGTTGCTAGTGTTGGTATAGTACAAAGGTCTGAGAAGGGGCGTTTCCGGGAGCCATACCTCACCGTGGGTATTGCTGCCTACTCAAAGCGTAGCGCCTCGGCCCCTAGATGCGAATGTCATAAAGTCCAGGCTCGTCATGAACCTCATGAACCTCGGGTGCTCTGTAAGTTTCACTCATTTTGCGCCTCGTGCATTTCCCTCAATTACACAGACCTCCTTGTGGTTGCATTGCTTCTTGCCTACCACCAGATCATACAAACCAATGTAATTAGACAGCATTAGCACTTGTGTTGATTGATGTGCTGATCTACTAACTGGCATACTGTGGAGGATTCTATTAGGGAAATAAAAAGCCCCGGCAGGTTTGTTGTACCACCTGCCGGGGCTACATGCGGTGTTTGAGTGTTCATTATGGCAACGTTATAACAAACCGAGATGCTCAGCGCGGCGAAGAGCTGCACGGCGATTGTTCACCCCAAGCTTGTTGTAAATGTTTTGGGTGTGAGCACGCACGGTGTGCAGGGACACCGTGAGTTCGTGGGCAATCTCCGGTCCGCTCAAGTCGGTTCTAAGCAACCGCAGCACCTCAAGCTCGCGCCCGCTCAGCGGCTCGATCAAAGCCTGTTTGGCGGGCGTTCTCTCCTCAGCCTCTTCAAACTTCCCAGCCTGCCGGGCTTCCTCAAAGGCTGCCAGTAATCGATGGACATAGTCGGAGGCGGTATCAGGTTTTGCGGCCTCTCCTAGCAGTGCCTCCATAGGTGGGCCTTCGTCCACAAAGATTCGGACGTAGCCCTCCGGCTCAGCCAGCCAGAGGGCGCGTTCCAGGGGCATGAGAGCCGCAGGGATGTCGCCTTGCATCTGGTGTGCGAGAGCTTGAAGCACCAGGATTTCGATGACGCTTCCCATCCGCCCACCTTCTTCCGCTGCCTGCAGAAGGCGCTCGAGGAAGCCCAATGCCTCAGAAATAACGCACTCACTACGCTCCCTCATACAACGAGCCAGGAGCAGCCTGACCAAGGTGATGTGGTCGAACTCACGCAGGTAGCTGAGATCGTCCTGGATGGACAGGCCCCGCTCATGTGCCCAGCTGGAGGCTTCACTCAACTTAGCCTGCGCGATCCACACCCGTGCCCGGAGCGCCTGTATAGAACGCACGTTTGGGAAGACGCCAACCACATACAGGCGCTCTGCCTCGTAGAGTGCTTCAAGTGCGCCGTCCAGGTCTCCCTCGGCCTCCCTTACTCGAGACATGGCAACCCACCAGCGATACCGGCTTTGCGGTAACCCGGCATACGCACCCAATTCCTTGCTTCTCAACAGGTGCTGCATGGCGGAATTTAGATCGTTACGCTCACGGTGAATCTCGCTCATGCCCACGTACATGTCCACTGTTCCCGGCAGCACAGGCGCGCCATGGCTCATCTGCTCCCTGCCAGTTCTGAGCCCTGCGGGCGGAGCGGGCGGGATCCCGTATTCAGGCTGCGGGAACCCTGCCGGGGTAATCTGCATCGCAAGCCGCAATGCCCGATCATAAGTCTTCTCTGCCTCCTGGAGGCGACCTTGCGCGATGCGAATATCAGCCAGAGCGGTTGTGGGCCCACCTGCGTCAGAGGTATTCTCGGCCTTCTGCACGCTCGCCATGCCCTCGGCAAGAGCCCTGTGCGCCACCTCGAGATCTCCACTGGCCCAGGACGCCAGTCCCAGGAGCGCCCCTGCCGCTCCACGTAGAAAATAGTCATCCTCAGGTGCCAAGTCGAGCGCCTGCCGAGCGTATCTTACGGTGCCGGCCACATCGCCCATAGACATGGCGTATCCGGCACGGTACATAGCGATCGGACCCGGCAGACGGCGAAACTCCCCTTCGTTCATAACGACCATCTGGTTCCGATCAGCCCATGGGCCTTCCCCTAGCTCACCGCTAACTGCGGCCGCACCAGGAGTGCCCGGAGTGCCAGGAGTGCCCGGGGCGTTCAGCCACTTTTCGGCATCCCGCAATCGCGCCTCAACGCGGTCAAGTTCACCGCCGGACAACAACGCTCCGGCATACCCAACGCTGAGCACGGGGCTGCGGCGGACCAAGTCATCCGGTAGCGCCTTAAACCAGTCCAGCATGGTGGCCTCCTGGCTGCTCCTTCGCATTTGCGGTACTGCCCGCTCGACCAGGTCTGCTGCTCGTTCGAAATCCTCAGCTGCCAGCGCGTGGCGGATCGCGTAAGGCAGCGCGTCGGCCACCGAACCATTATGCTCGTACCACTGGCTCGCGCGCAGGTGCAGGGCAGCTACCTGACCGGGCTCCTCCGCCGTGTCTGCCAACAAACGCGTATAGAGAACCTGGGCAAAGAGGTGGTGATAGCGATACCAGTGGCGCTTGTCATCCAGCGGAACGACAAAGAAGTTGCCCCGCTCCAGGGCCTCCAATCGCCTATTGCCTCCCTCCTGGCTGGTGACGGCATCGCACAGCGGGCCACACATACGATCGAGAATGGAGGTCTGGAGTAAGAAGTTTTGTACAGCTTCTGGCTGACGCTGCAGGACCTCTTCTACCAGGTAGTCCACGATGTACCGGTTGTCGCCGGCGAATGCCTGGATAAATTCCCCAATGTCCTCTCGCCCGCGCATCGAGAGTGCCGCAAGCTGGAGCCCCGCAATCCAGCCTTCGGTACGCGCCTCAAGCGCGATAACGACCTCCGCTGCGAGATCCAAGCCCATTACCTGATTGAGGAATGTGGCCGCTTCACCGGGAGTAAAGCGCAGGTCGTCGGCACGCAGCTCGGCTAACTGGCCGCGGGACCGGAACCGAGAGAGGGGAAGCTGTGGATCCTCGCGGGTAGTTATAGCGACGTGCATCTGTGCCGGCATGTGCTCAAGCAGAAAGGTGAGGGCATCGTCAACCGCACGGGCATCAATAACGTGATAGTCGTCGAGGACGAGCACGAAGTTGTCCGGGATAGCAGTGATTTGATTCAGCAAAGCAGTCAGTGTTGCTTCCGCCAGGGGTGATTGTGGGGAACTGGGCGATTGGACTGCACGCAGCACCGCTTCGCCTATATCCGGTGCAATCGTTCGTAAAGCGGCGACCAAATAGGTCAGAAAGCGTGCCGGGTCGCTATCCCTCTCGTCCAGTGACAACCAGGCCACATGCGTGCCGGAACCGGCCACCCATTCGCTAAGTAGCGTAGTCTTGCCAAAGCCCGCAGGTGCCGAGACGAGGGTAAGCTTACCGTGCAGACCCTCATTCAGCTGCGCCATCAGGCGCGGGCGGAGCACCACCTTAGGCAGCGGCGGTGGGATATAAAGTCTCGTTGCCAGGATCGTCGTGGACATAGCTCGATTATAGCATTCGCCTACGGCATTTGCCTGAGGGTAGTGCCAGAAATGAGGTTGGCACTTGGAGATCAGGTCTGTCATCGTTTATCCTTGCACAGAAGTGAATCACATCGAGAAGGAATACCGATGAATTGACCTCATTGCCAGTCATTTGCAACTACCCAGTTGGATAAGAAGACTTCTCTTGGCTGTCGCACTTACCGCTGCTGCGACTGTGCTCGCAAATTCAATGAGCGTACTGGAATTCACTACAATCATTTACAGTTCCCAACTGATGTCGTCATGCTCGTTGTCTTATGGAGACTTCGCTACAAGTTGAGCTTGAGAGACCTGTCAGAGATGTTCTTGGTCCGTGGATTTGAGTTCAGCAAGGAAAGCACTATGCGATCGAGGCGTGAGAGACTGGGAAACTCGCTTTGCTCCACTCATTACCGAGCAACTTCGCGCTAGGCGGCGCGGCAAGGCAGGTCGTTCCTGGTACTCTGACGAAACATACCTCAAGGTTGGTGGCAAATGGTGCTACTTGTATCGTGCTATTGACCGGGATGGCAATCTGGTGGACTCAATGCTCTCGGAGAAGCGGGATATGGACGCAGCTAAGAGGTTCTTCAAGGGAGCCAAAGACGTTGTTGGCCATAAGCCAGTGCGGGTGACCACCGACGGCTATGACTCCTACCCGCGGGCAATCCGCCGGATATTGGGCCGGAAAGTGGTGCACCTGCGACTCGCTGTTCGTAAGTTCTTCTGTAGTAACCCGGCTTGTACCCAGCGCATCTTTACAGAACGATTAGTTGGATTTCTTACCTCTTACGCCAGGTGTACA
>JBDTQH010000058.1:0-33065 GCA_039932335.1 Chloroflexota bacterium | reverse complement strand
TGTCCCCTAACACTTCTCTTTTCTTTCTAGACTCCCCTCCCACGCGTGGGAGGGGCTGGGGGAGGGCCTTCCCTTACCCAGATGTTAGATACATCCACCCCAAAACTGAACATTTACGTTCCCCGCCAGCGTTGACCGAAATCGCAGTCTCTGATATGCTCCATGTGACGCCCTGCTTTGGCCCGGGGCGACACTGCCGCTAGCGGCATATAACTTGCTCACAAGACACCAGTACCCGAACAGGAGGGCTTTATATGGATAGCACGTATGGTGAGTTTCAGGGCACTGATCTCGACCCGTCTGTAGACTTTGATTTCGATGATGATTTTGAGGACGAAGGTAACGACCTTTTGCCCATTCTTGGCGCATCTGTTTTATTGGCGACGGTTGTCGGCGGCGTGCTCGTGGCGGTTGGCCGAAAGCGCAACCCTACACCGGAAGAGCGCATTCAGGAGATCGTGCAGCAACTGGAGAAGCGCGGTAAAAAGGGCGCGGTTCAACTAGAGAAGCGTGGCAGGAAAGGCGTACAGGCAGTTACCAGTGCTGTCGAAGATGGCAAGCTAACTGATCTCCTTGACCAGGCTCTCACCTACACACGCCACCGGGCAGCCGATGCCGGGCAGGCGTTTGAGGAAAGCAACCTTTCCGATTCGCTGCAAGACGCACTCTCCAGGGCGCGTAAGGCAGCGGCCAAGCTCGATATTCAAGACACCACGGCTGACCTCACTAAATCGGTTCGCAAGAGCGTTCGCCGCGGCATGAAGAAGGCCGCCCGCGACATGCGTGACTTTGACCTAAGTGGCGCGGTGGATGGAGCACGCAAGGCTGCCGGTAACGTTGACCTTGGCGATGTTCGCAAGCGGGCAGAAGATTTCGTGAGCAGCGTCCGGGACGGCGATACCGACCCTCGCGAGACACTGAGCAACCTCCGAGCGCGAGCCGTCGAGGCAGTTGGGGCTGTGCGAGATGATCTCGCGCCGAAAGCATACGAATCGCTCAAGAGCGATGTAATTCCCGCAGCGCAGGACGCGATGGGCCGAGTGCGCGAAGACGTTATTCCTGCTGTCCAGGAGCGCGTATCCCAGATTCTCGAAGATGCCCACGTGGACGAGCGAGCGAAAAAAGGGGCAGGCACAGCCCGAAAAGGCGTCGAATCGCTGACCGATGTGCTAAAAGGGCTTGGCCTGGCAGTCCTTACCAAAGTGGTCGATGAGGTGCTGCCCGAAGCAAAGAAGATGGGCGGCAGGGCCGTTGACACCGCTCGCGAAGACGTCATACCTGCCGTTGCCGATACAGCAGGCGCGGCCGCAACAAGGCTCCGCGAGGACGTACTTCCAAAGGTTGGCGAAGCGGCGGAAAACGCTCCCGATGTGCTTGCTGATCTGCTCGGTATGGCGCGAGAGCGAGTAGACGGCCTGCTGGAACGCGCTCAGCCTGTCGCCGCCGACGCCGTTGAATACGGCAAGCACCGAGCCTCTGATATGGCAGATGGATTGCGCGATGGTCGTCACGGTATCGGCGGTGTAATATCGAGCGCGGGCGGCAGCCTCACCGGGGCCGTTAGTTCCGTCGGTGATGGCGTAACAGGTGCCCTCTCTTCAGCCGGAAGCGGCGTGAAGGGTGCGGTGGGTGACGCTGTAGATTTGACCACACACGCCACCAGGCAATTGACGGCGATTATGTTCTGGCTCTCGATGCTGGGCGGGCTTATTCTGCTCATCTTTGTGCCGGACCGCGATAAGCAGAAAGAAATGTGGAACGGTGTGCGGGGCTTCCTCGGCGAGGTACGCGAAATGTGGCGCGACCTGCAGGGTGAAGATTACCAGCTCGAAGCGCCGGAGGATGTCAGCTAATAGAGGAATGACTGAAGAGGGACGAAGGCTAACTACCTTCGTCCTTCGTCTATTATGTACCCATTTCTGGTATAATTCATAGGGCTGAACCCGCTATTATGTGGAGTATTTGATGTTTAACTGGCTAAAAAGAAAAGAAAAAGAAGAACCGAAAACAGAAGAACAAATCCAGGAGCAGCAGGCAGTCTACGAGGAAGGATTGACGCGCACCAAGCGCGGCCTCTTTCGGCAGGTTGTTTCGCTCTTTGAAGTCGATGAGATAACCGAGGATATCTGGGAAGATCTTGAGACGCTCTTGATTCAGGCTGATCTTGGCGTGGATACAACCGTTGTCCTCGTAGAGCGGCTCCGGGAGCGTGTGCGCGTGGACCGCTTGAAGAAACCGCAGCATGTTTATGATGCACTACAGGAAGAGCTAGTCGAGATCCTGCTCAAGCCGGAGCGCGATTTGCAGGCAAGGCAGGCAGCAGCCGGAACGCCCGACAGCCACGAAGACCGACCGTATGTCATACTGGTGGTGGGCGTCAACGGTGTGGGCAAGACGACCACGATCGCGAAGCTGGCGAAGTTCTACCGGGATAAAGGCAAGAGCGTAATGATCGGCGCGGGCGATACCTTCCGTGCTGCCGCCATAGATCAGCTTGAGATCTGGGGCGAGCGCGTTGGTGTGCCTGTTATTCGCCACGAACCGGGCGCTGACCCCGGTGCTGTTGTGTTCGATGCTGTCGAATCGGCTCGTGCTCGCGGTACCAACGTGCTCATTATCGACACGGCAGGGCGCTTGCACACAAAGATAAACTTGATGGAAGAGCTGCGAAAGGTCAAGCGTATAATTCAGAAGCAGCTTCCCGGTGCGCCCGATGAGACGCTGCTGGTGCTTGATGCTACTACCGGGCAGAACGGCCTTCAACAGGCTAAAGTCTTTATGGATGTGGCCGAGGTGTCGGATGTGGCGGTGGCGAAACTGGACGGTACGGCGCGCGGCGGCATTGTGTTCGCCATAGCGCGTGAGCTAAAGCTGCCTATCCGCTTCGTCGGCACTGGCGAAAAGCTCACCGACCTGGCCGAGTTCGACGCCCGCCAATTCGTAAAGGCGTTATTTTCGTAATTTACCGATGCGCGGAGACATGTCTCTGTGCGCCATTCTGGAGAATAAGTGATGTTTGAAAGTCTATCTGACCGTCTAAATGGCGCCTTTACACGTCTACAGGGTAAAGGGAGGCTTGATGAGGCCGATATTGACGAGGCGATGAAAGAGGTGCGCCGCGCCCTGCTCGAAGCTGATGTCAACTTCAAGGTGGTGCGTGCATTCGTAGATAAGGTCAAAGAGAATGCGATGGGCCAGGAAGTGCTCAAGAGCCTCACGCCTGCCCAGATGGTGGTTGGTATCGTCCACGACCAGCTAATCGAGCTGCTGGGCGATGCCTCGCGGCTGGAGATGGCCAAGCAAGGGCCGACTATCATCATGATGGTGGGTCTGCAAGGTTCCGGTAAGACCACCACGGCCTCCAAGCTGGCGCTTCAACTGCGTCGCTCCGGCCAGAACCCTTTGCTGGTCGCCGCTGACGTGTACCGTCCCGCCGCCATCCAGCAATTGCAGACGCTTGGGAAGCAGCTAAATGTGCCTGTGTATGCAGAGCCGCTGGGAGCCGACCCTGTCGACATAGCAGTGAACGGTGTGCGGCAGGCGCAGACGCAAAACAATAACACGGTCATCATCGACACCGCAGGTCGCCTGCACATCGATGAGGTCATGATGCAAGAGGTGGCCAATATCAAGTCGCGCCTGCACCCTACAGAAGTGCTGCTTGTGGTTGATGCCATGACAGGCCAGGACGCTGTTCGGGCGGCCTCGGAGTTCAATGAAAAGGTGGGCATCACAGGTCTTATCCTGACCAAGATGGACGGCGATACACGTGGTGGCGCTGCGCTCTCCGTGCGCGAAGTGACCGGTGTACCGATCAAGTTCATGGGTACAGGCGAAAAGCCCGATGCCCTTGAGCCGTTCTATCCCGACCGCCTCGCCTCCCGCATCCTCGGCATGGGCGACGTGATGACGCTCATTGAGAAGGCCCAGCAAGAGTACAGCGAGGAAGAGGCGAAGGCGATGGAGAAAAAGCTCCGCACCGCCACATTCGATCTCGAAGACTTCCTTAACCAGTTGCAGCAGGTGAAGAAACTCGGCCCGCTGGAGCAGGTGCTGCAGATGATACCGGGCGTTGGCCAGGCGATGCGCAACCAGCAGGTCAATGTGAACGAGGACGACCTGAAGCAGATCGAGGGCATCATCAGGTCGATGACGCCGAAAGAGCGCCACAACCCGGAAAGCATCGACAGTAGCCGACGCCGCCGTATAGCCAAAGGCAGCGGAACGACGACGCAGGATGTCAACGCACTGTTGAACCAGTTCAAGCAGATGCAGAAGATGATGAAGATGATAACCGGCGGGGGAAGTCCGAAAGGCGGTGGCGGCGCCAAGACCGGCAAAGGCAAGCAGCGCATGGTAAAGAATATGCGCCAGTGGATGCAGCAATAATCATACGTCCCACCGCAATAGAAGAAAGGAGACTGGATTAGCTTCCAGTCTCCTTTTTGCTTTTCGCTATCCTATTGAGTCTGCGCGGTTACTCTGTCTGTCCTGAGAAGATAGAAGAGCGCGATCAGTGAGAGCAGATGTACAGCGAGGGTGATGCCTGATGCAACAGGTGCCTGGAATGAGTAAATGCTGTCCCAATCGCCGTGGAAGCCGGGGTCGAGGCTTATAAGCGGATAGAAGATTAGCGTCTGCACCAGTTGAAGAATGCCGAGTTGCACCAGCACCATTCGGATGATGGGCTTCATGTGCGCGCGAAACGCAGCGGCGATAGCGACTATTCCGATCAGGTAGCTAACGAAGTTGCCAGCCAGGGCGATAAACCACTCAAGAAGAGGGCTTGCCGAGGATGGGATAATCTCCACATAGCCCCAGTAGACGAAGTAGTGCAGGCCCAGCACGCTGCTGCCTGTCAGCCATGCGGCCACCATGTGCCCGAATTCGTGCAGCAGCACACCTATGGGGACGAGCAGAAAGAATGCTACACCACCTGCGAGGCGGCGGCTCAACGGTGTGGGGTTGTCGCTCCAGAACTCACGCCAATGTTGAACTAGCTGGTAGAACGTCGCGCCGGCGCCAAGCAGGTATACGAACGAGAGTGGGGTAAAGAGGTCGCTAATGCCTCCCAATTATCGCTCGCCGTTCTCGATCACGACGTCATAGACAAGAGTGCTGCTGGGCGGCACATGGCCTTCTGCGTGGCTGCTCGTTGCCTGGGCGTCGGCATGGGGATGTCCGCCTGAAGTTGGCGCTTGCGGGCGCGAATGTGCCTGTGCGTGTGCCTGGCTCGATGTCCACCTGTCGAGATCGGCCTGGGTTGCCCAGCGTGTGGACGAGATGTACTCGTTGTCGCCCTTCAATAGCTCAAAGCCGAGAAAGCCCGGCATTGTGTCGACCGCGCCCATGCGGTTGCGAAATCGCTCCTCCAGCCTTGCTCCCTCTTCAGCCGAGCCGACCGGGATACGTACCATTACTACAATCATTCTATTCCTCCTGGTTATGCTGGCGGCCTGTTGAAGCAGGCCACCGCTTCTCTCTTCGGCGTTCAGTGCCCGGAGATTGCACACTTTTCTTTGTGTGGGTAACACTCAATTATATCACGTCACCGGATTGTGCTATATTCCAAGGAATGAGGCAACTGGTCAGAATAGGAGTAGAATAATCATGCATCGTGGTAAGGGAAGACTCACCGCCCCCCGCTACGCTCATGCCCCTCCCGCACGCGGGGGAGGGGAGTCTATAAAGGAGAGAAGAGAATGGGGGATACCCCCATACCCCGGACAGGGAGGGCCCTGTCAACACCTCCAGGTGGGCGATGGTGAAGAGGAATAGTAGCGGACTCCGCCGCTACTTCGCTCATAACCCGGTAGGGGAGCGCCCGCCCACTATTGTCATTCTGAACAGAGTGAAGAATCAACCTCCATAGCGCTCTGCTCTGATGCTACCAGCCTATTTCTCTTGAGATTGCCATGAAGGGAATATCATCCTTCTTTGCAAGATTCTTCGCTCTGTTCAGAATGACATTGGCAAGTGCGAGGAGGCGGCACTGACATTGCTCTGTTGGGCACTTACAATGCAGTACGGAGATGAGTGGCGACCCAAGGTGCGGTGATCACATGGACCAAACTGTTACTACAACTGAACAAACAACTGACGGCACGCAGTCTGATGGCGCAGCCTTGCCCGGCAGGCGGCGGAAAGGGCATGCGTTGTGGAGGTGGGGCTGCCTTGGTGTTGCTCTCTTTTCTTGTGGGGGATTTGGTGTGCTGGCGGTTGCACTCCAATCGGGCCCTATTGTGCTGGCGATACCGGGGGGCACTGCGGTCAAGCTTGGCTCTAATGATACAGTGCTTAGAAACTCGAGTTTCAAGGCGGGCACATCTTATTTCTTCGATCTGAACGGAAACGGTGTGCGCAACATCCTTGAACTGAACTATCTGGAGGACTCGCATAGCCTGGAGTTGGTGCTGCACCATTCAACCAAACAGGAGCGTGCCGAAAACCAGTTGCTCCATATGAATCTACCTTGATGCGCGGTAGGCGTCTTGCAACGAATTTGCCCACAGAATGACCCCTAAAATTGCCCGCAACCCTCGGCGATTGGAATGCGTATATAATGGCGAAGAGGCAGAAGGTAAAGTTGCACTGGGGGAGACAGATGAGCTACTCACGAGAAACAAAGGTTGGCGTGGGATCCGCGCCGCAGAGAATAGACGATAACCTGGGCGGTGGACCGCTCACTAACGTCAAGGAGACACCGGGCTACCAGTATAAGCAGGCGGCCAGCCAGCTACAACCGCGCTCGAAGATGGAGCGTATTGGCTTCTGGTTTATTGTGGTGGCGGCAATCGTGCTGGTGCTGGTGCTGTCGGGCTTTATTTTGCCCCCGCTTGTGGGCGGCATCATCTCGGCGGGCTATATTGCGGCCTTCGTGGGTGCGCTCACCCTGATGAACCTGAAGCGTCCCTCCGGCTGGGCTAATGCCGTGCTCGGCAGGCGCGTCTTCCCGGTGCTGACAACCACCCCTGATAGCGAAGTGTGGCGCCTGGCCGGTGTGAATGCGGCACTGGTATTCTTGTTCGGCTTCATATACCACGTGCTTGCCTCCACCTTTATCGGCGGCTTCCTGGCCGGGTTGATCGTCTTTATCGGCTTCGCCGTGCTGGGAATATTCTATAACCGGGTTCGCAGAGTAGTTATCAAGCCATAACTTCTGCACAAAAAGCAAGAGCACCATTGTTGATTACAGTGGTGCTCTTGCTTTTTGTGTATCCCGTATCTATTCTCCCGCGATTAGCTCGAAAAGCTCGCTGCCGTATCGCGTTAGATGGTTCTGTCCCACTCCTCTGACGGCCAGGAACTCTTCTTCTGTTTGTGGACGTGCGCGAGCGATGGCCCACAAGGTCTTGTCGTGGAAGATTATGTAAGGCGGCAGGTTCTGGCGATTGGCGACCACGCGGCGCCAGGCCTTCAGCCGCTCAAACAGGTCGGCTTCCTGAGGTGTGGGCGGTCGTTCCTCTTCGGGTTCAAGCACCAGGCGCGTAAATGGACGATCCTGCCTTGCTGCTCGGTCTCGCGGCTGCCGTTCTTCTCGCTCCTGCTTGAGCGGCTTCGGTTGGCGCTTGGGCTTCAGACTAACCGCGCCATCCGGCACCCCTTGTTCTGCTTTGTTGGCGACCCTTAGCAGCTTAAAGCCCTCTTCCGACTCGAAAAAGGCAACATACCCGGCATCGGCCAGGTCGTCTATGGCACGCTCGATAGAGCCTGCCGCGGCAGCTTCAAGTGCGCCGAAATGCTTTACGCGCTGAGCCGTGACGTTGCTCGCCGCCGACCCCATAAGCGCTCTCACGAGGCTTGGTTTGCCCACATTGAACGGGAAGCTGAGCAGGCATTCTACGATAATCTGACCTGGGTTGGCAGGGAGGGAGCGTGCTTCTTTCGCTTGCGGCGCGGCCCGTCCCTCGGGCGGCGCGCAATAATCACAGTTTGTCTCGCATGCGCCTATCTTCTCGCCCAGGTGGGCAGCCAGTATGACGTGCCTGCATCGGTTCGCTGTCGCATAGGTCATCATCTGGCTTATCTGGTGCTGCTGAGCCTCGTCTTGCAGCCGCAGCATATTGTTGATGGCCCCGGCGACATCGAGCGGCGGCCGCAGGCGCTCGATTACGGGGTCGCGCCGCTCGCTCCTGTAGCGCACCCAGCCGTGCTCTTGCCACCCCAGCAAGAGTTGTTCGATCCCATCCGGCGCCATATCGAGCGATTGGCCCATTGCCGCAATATCAACCCGCGCCGGACGGTTGGCCTGCAAAAGGGCTGCGTCGCGGAAGAGTGCCAATTGTGGGGCGTCTGCGGTCTCACCCTGGTTTGTCACGGTGACAGTGGCTGTGCGGGGCGCGTCGAAGTGGCGCACGATCAGGCCAACCCGCTCTAACAGGCTCACGGCCACCCGCACCGTTGTGCTATCGAACTGCTTGCCAAGCGCCGAACCGGCAGCACGCTCTAACTCATCTAGATTGACATAATGCGTCCTGCCCTGGGGAACGATACGGGCAAGCTCTTTATAGATGGCGCGCAACTCTTCCAACTTTAGCTGGCCCTGGCGCTTCCAGCGGGTGAGGTTGCTTTTGTCCCCGGCGGTCATGAAGAGCACACAGCGCGACCGCCTTCCGTCACGGCCCGCACGTCCCGACTCTTGCACGTAGCCTTCGAGCGTGTCGGGCGGGCTGAAATGGACGATAAGGCGCACGTTGCTCTTGTCGATGCCCATGCCGAAGGCGATAGTGGCGACAATAATGCGCACCCTGTCGAGCATAAAGTTTTCCTGGGTGGCGGTTCGCTCGTCGGGCGACATGCCTGCGTGATAGTGCGCGGCCTGCACACCTGCGCGGCGCAGTGCCGCTGCCAGTTGCTCGCAGCTTTCTCTGCTGCGAGCATAGATTACGCCCGTCCCTTTTTCCTCTTTGCAGATTTCGAGCAGGCGGCGCAGCTTTTGCTCTTTGTCGTCGAGTGTTTCCACTTCGTAGAAGAGGTTGGAGCGGAAGACGCTCGCGACCACAGGCTGCAGCTTGCGTCCGAGCTGTCCAGCGATCTCGTCTCGTATCTCTGGTGTGGCGGTGGCTGTGAGCGCCAGTAAGGTGGGGTGCCCCAGCAGAGGCAGGCACTTGCCCAGGAAGAGGTAGTCGGGCCGGAAATCGTGGCCCCACATGGATACGCAGTGGGCCTCGTCCACAACGAGCAGCGAGATTTTCGCCCGCCTCAGCGCGTCGATAAATGGCTGCTGGCGAAGCCGCTCAGGAGCGCAGTAGACTAGCTTGTAGCGCCCATCCAGAATCTCGCTCATCCGCTGGTTGAGGGCGTCGATTTCAAGCGTGGAGTTGATAAATGTGGTGCGCTCGTAGACATCAGCGGGCAGCGAGTCGTACTGGTCCTTCATCAGCGCGATAAGCGGCGAGATAACGACCGTTGTGCCGGGCAGCAGCATAGCGGGGAACTGGTAGCAGAGCGACTTTCCAGCGCCGGTAGGCATGACAGCAATCGTGTCAATACCGGCCATTACCTGTGAGATAACGGTCTGCTGGCTGCCTTGAAACGCCTTGTGTCCAAAGAGACGGGTTAGTTCAAACTGTAGCTCATCGCCCGTATATGTAATTCTATCTGAGGGTTGCGTAATGCTTGACATAATCTTCAACTAGCAAGATTGTGATGTGGGGAGGTATCAGGTTAAGTTTACCATATTGGGTTAGCGAGAGCAGGGTTTTCGACCGCTGACGGCGTTGTCGGTTGTCAGTTGTCAGTTGTCAGTTTATTACGGATTCACCGCAGAGGCGCAGAGTGCGCGGAGTTACGCAGAGGTTCTTAGAGTTTGCATGGTGCTGTGGGAAGAAGGTGAGCGGCACGTGCCGTCAACTGACAACTGACAACGGGGTCGGTCGTTCCCTTGGACTAGCTATCTTTGATTTTCCATTACTGCTGGTCCTTAATCTATTTCTCTTGACCGACTATGTGAATATTGTTACAATGTAACCAGACGCACTTGCCCTTGTGCCATTAAGACCTCTTACAATGTTATGAGTACTGCTAACATTCCTCACCCCTCTGCGAATGGTCTGGCATACACACTGGACCACACAGCGGCAGTTCCCACCTCAAACCCTGACGCTAGCTTGCAGGGCGAAGAAAAAGCGCGCTACGTCAACGGGATGTTCACCCGCATCTCACGCCGCTACGACTTCATGAACATTCTCATGAGCCTGGGTCAGGACGGCATGTGGCGGCGTTACACTGTTCGCAAGGCGCGGCCCAGGCAGGGAGGGCTTGCCCTCGATGTGGCAACCGGCACCGGGCGCATCGCACAGGAGTTTGCTCGCAGGGGTACTCGCGCCGTCGGTATCGACTTCACGCTCTCCATGATGGAGCAAGGGCGGCATGATGGGGTCGGACTGGAAGAACCTGTGTACTTCGCGGGTGCGGATGCCCTCCACCTGCCGTTCGACGACGACACATTTGATTGTGTGACGACGGGGTTCGCCATGCGCAATGTGATCGACATCGAAGGAGCCTTCCGCGAGATGCGCCGCGTTGTAAAGCCGGGCGGTCGAGTGGTTTGTCTGGAAGTTGGACGGCCTCGCTCGGCAATTACGCGATTCTTTCACGGCATCTACACGGGACGGATTATGCCGTTACTCGGCAAAGTGATAGCGGGAGACAAAGACGCTTACACATATCTGCCTAGCTCTATGGGGAAATATCCACCGCCACCCGAGCTTGCACGCATAATGCGTTCGGCGGGACTTCGTTTCGTGGAGTACAGGCAGTTGACCTTTGGCGCTGTAGCAGTGCATTCGGGCACAAAGTAGTTTAGCTCTGCTGAGAGTGTCCGGAAAAGGCAGGGAACAATGCAGCATCGTGTATCCGACAGCCTCATAGATGATTTTGGCGATAGCGGCTCGGAGCATTCCGGTCCTGCGGGTTTGCGTGCTGACCTCAATCAGAACGGCATTCCTGATATTGTTATCCGCCGTCTGCCTATTTACGCCCGCAGCCTGAAATATCTCGCCGGGGAGGGCGTGGAGACAGTCTCTTCAGGTGAGCTAGGTATGCGCCTTGGGGTGAGTGCCGCGCAAATCCGGCGCGACCTTTCTTATTTCGGTGAGTTCGGCAAGCAGGGCAAAGGGTATAATGTCGCCTACTTGCTGGAGCAGGTAAACGGCATCCTTCAACTCGACCACGATTGGCCTGTCGCGCTGGTGGGCCTGGGCCACCTGGGCCGCGCTTTATTGCACTACGAGGGCCTATCAGAACACGGCTTCAACATTAGTGCTCTTTTCGACCACAACCCAGAAAAAGTAGGTCAGCAGATAGGTGACCTTACCATCTACGGTATGTCGGACATGCCCGACGTGCTGTCGAGCCTGAACATCCAGATGGCGATTATGGCTGTGCCTGCGAGAGGCGCGCAGGAAGCAACTGACGCGCTTGTGGCGTCAGGGGTCAGCGCGATTCTCAATTATGCGCCCATAATCGTACAGGTTCCGCACAACGTTAAGATACGCCATATCGACCCCGTCGTGGCGCTACAAAGCATGACATATTACATCGACGACAGCGCAAAAGGATCTCGCGCCGGGCTGGTACGTAACGGCAACGGCAGCGAGCGCGTGCGCTCCGGCAAGCTGGATTAGACCACGTTCCCGGTTTTCAGGACATAATGAAAGAGGGGTGTAGCCCGTGAGCTACATCCCTCTTTATTTAGTTAATTATTACGTATTCTCTTCAGAGAAATCAGGTGCAGCGCCATAGTAGCTGCGGGCCTCGGCTACAACAAATAGTGACCCGGTGACGAGCACGACAGGTTCAAGCGCATCGTCCTTCACACAGGCCGATGCAATCGCCTGCGCCCGGGCAAGTGCATCGTTCACGTTCTCGCGCATCTCCACGGTCAGGCCGAGCGCCACGGCCTGCTGGGCCACCTCACGCGGCTCGGCGGCGCGTGCATGGCTCGAGCGTGTGACAATTAGCCGCTCTATCTTCGGCCCAGCGAGGCCGTCGCTCCAGTTCTTCAATTCCTTCACAATCCCGGCGATGTCTTTGTCACGCGATAAGCCCATGACGACAACCGTTGATCTCTTATGAAAGAGGTCGCCTATGGCCTGGCCGAGAATCGCCATCGACTCTACGTTGTGCGCGCCATCAACCACCACAACAGGCTTGCGGTGCACCACTTCGAGGCGGCCGGGCCAATCGACTTTGGAGAACCCGGCCTGGATCGTGGTGTTGGTTGTTTCGATACCGGCATCTTGCAGCACGTGAATGGCCCCAAGGGCTACGGCTGCATTTACTTGCTGGTGATTACCTAGCAACGGCAACTTTACTCGGAGTTTGCTGCTCGGCATATCTGAACCGTCCTCAAACCCGAGCGTAAACACCTGGTAAATAGGAACGCCTTCCTCGTCGGCGATCACTTCGGGAAGATGTCCGGTGCCGATATAAATTTCCCGGCCAACTATCACCAGCGATGCTTGCTTTTCTTCGGCGACCTGGACAATAACCCTCATAGCCTCTTCTTGCTGAGGAGCGGTGATTACCCGACCGCTCGGCTTGATGATGCCCGCCTTCTCGCCTGCGATCTCGGCTAATGTGTCGCCCAGCACCTGCATGTGGTCCATGCTAATTGATGTAATGACTGATACAAGCGGCTCCACGACGTTGACGGTGTCCAGCCTCCCACCCAGCCCGACCTCGAGCACGGCAAGTTCTACTTGTTGCTCCTGGAAATAAAGGAAGGCAATCGCGGTGGCCAACTCATATGTTGTCGGCACGAGCGTGGGATCGCCGAGTGCTTTTATCTTTTCTACGACGTTCTCGATGCGTTCTGTGATGCGTGCCATGTCGTCGGGCGAGATCATCGCGCCATCGACGCGGATGCGCTCTCGAAAGGTGTGCAGGTGGGGCGAGGTGTATAGCGCCGTGCGGTGGCCGGACTCTCTGAGAATGGCATCCAGCATGGCCGCCACGGATCCCTTGCCTTTGGTGCCCGCCACCACGACGCTCTTGAAGCTATTTTGCGGCCTCCCGACGAGGCGCAATAACAAGCGCACGCGTTCCAGACCATCGGCGCTGAGATCGCGGTCCAATCCCGGCACCTTCTCATAATTGGTGAAGGTATTGATGTAAGCAAAGGCTTCCTGGTAGCGCATTCTTGGTCCTATCCTTCCCTGGATGAGTCTGTTGTAGAGTATCAGCATGACTGCTGTTTGTCAATTAGGACCCCTGGTGTAAACGGCCAGAGTTTGAGTTGAGCAATCTTCAAGTCTCGTCTCTCCTCAAGCACCCTCACCCCCAACCCCCTCTCCCACGCGTGGAAGAGGGGGCTTTTTATTGTGAATACCAGGGGACACCCCTGGCACCCCGTCAGGGGCAAGGCCCCTGCACCCGGTTGCAATAACCTATCGCTGAAAACCTGCCATACGTGGGAGAGGGGGCTCTTAATTGAAAATACCAGGGGGCACCCCGCCCCCGCTTCGCTCATCTCCCGCCATGGGCTTCGCCTCTGCACCCCTCTCCGAGAATGACTACACCCCGGAGCGGTGGACATCTACTTGACACTGGCTGTGACGGGCGTATAATGCAGAAGACTGCGCAAAAGAACGTCAGCCTTGCGTTCGCTCATGGTCCAGTGATGTGCCATGGGTCACAATCCTGTTCCCTCTCTTTTGTCATTATGAAGCTGCAGCAGACAGCACTGCACATACTCTTGAGAAGGAGGTGGTTAATGCACTCAGAGGAGCATTATATTTAGCGGCCTAATCGGCCCCTCACTCCTGGTTTCTTGGGCAAGAAACGCATTAGGGAAACACACAGGTTTCAAAGGAGGCAAAAGTTGGTTAGCATAAAATCACGGGCCGCCTGGATTGCGGCACTTGGAATCGCGGTACTTCCTGTATTGTCCGCTTGCGGTGGCGATGCCACTGCGACTCCCCCACCCCCCGTAGCTACTAATACAACCGCAGCGCCGGCAGCAGGCGAGCCTACACAGGCCACAGGTGGCGGCAGCGCAGGCGGGACGACGTTCGGCGGCGGCACGGTAGCTGATCTTGAAGCAGAAGGCGTCAAGGGCGATCCAGCAGCTAGCGGCAAATTCGAGTTCTTTAGCTGGTGGACAGCAGGCGGCGAGGCCGACGGCAAGAACGACCTCCTCAACATGTACAAGGCACTCTTCCCCAACGTCGAATTGATCGACGCGGCGGTTGCAGGCGGTGGTGGCGACCAGGCTAAGGCCGTCCTCAAGACCCGTATGCAAGGTAACGACCCGCCTGATACCTTCCAGGTACACGGCGGCCCTGAATTGCTGGAAGGCTTTGTTGCTCCCGGCCGCATGGAACCGATCACGGGCTTGCTAAAAGACATGAAGATGGACGTCGGCTTCCCGAAGCAGCTCCTCGACATGGTTAGCAAGGATGGCGAGATCTATGCTGTGCCCGCGAACGTTCACCGCGGCAACGTTCTCTTCTATAACAGGAAGGTCTTCGCGGACAACGGTTTGAAGGCCCCTACCACCTGGGATGAATTCGCAACAGTAGCTGATGCCCTCAAGGCCAAGGGTATCACACCCATCGGCGTTGGCGGCAAGGACACATGGGCTGTCACTATGCTCTTCGAGGACATCCTCCTCGCACAGGGCGGCGCTGACAAGTTCACCAGCCTGATGCAAGGCAAGACCGAGTGGACCGACCCGGCAGTTGCCAGCGCGCTTACAACGCTCGGAACCTTTGTCACAAAGGGCTACTTCGGAACCGACTTCTCGGGCTTGACCTGGGACGCCGCAGCCGGACAGGTACTCAACGGCAAGGCCGGTATGACCATCATGGGCGACTGGGCCAAGGGTTACTTCCAGGCCAACGACCCCAAGTGGGCAGACAACTTCGGCTGGGAGCCTAGCCCCGGCACAACGGGTATCTTCAAGGTCATCACCGACTCGTTCGGCCTGCCCAAGGGCGCGAAGAACCCCGAAAACACCAAGCACTTCCTGGCTGTACTGGCTTCCAAAGTCGGGCAGGTCACGTTCAACCTGCGCAAGGGTTCTATCCCTGCACGCACGGACGTGGACACCAGCAAGTTTGATGTCTACATGAAGGATGCGGCCAAAGACTTCTCCGAGGCCAAGTCTCTCGTCGGTAGCGCCCCGCACGGCTCAGCCACGGTCGAAGCCTTCGCGAGCGCCCTCAACACCGCGATCAACACCTTTGTTGCCAACCCTGCTGATGCAGCCGCAGCCGCTACTGACATTCAGAGCAAGGCGGCAGACCTGCTCAAGTAGGTTCTACAGGTGACGAAAGACGAAGGGCGAGATAATGAAGTCAAGCCCTTCGTCTTTTGTCCTCCTCTTTTCAGCCAGGTTGGGAGTCGCCATGTCAAATGTAGTTACTCCGCAGGCCCCTAGCGTACCATCCGCGAGAACCGGCCCGGCTCCGATTGCGGCCACCGCTCGCGGCGAACGAAAGCCGATCAGCCGAGACAGGCTCACGGCTATGCTGATGCTGCTGCCTTCCGTTGTGGCTATCCTTCTTTTTGTCTATGGGTTCATAGCATGGAACGCCTGGGCTTCCCTCACCTCATGGCGCGGCCTTGGCTTCATGCCGCAGTTCGGGCCAATCCGCTTCCCGGCAGGTGATTTCGTCGGTTTTGACAACTATAGCAAGCTGTTCGCTGACCAGCGATTCGTCAAGGACTTAACCAATAACGGTCTGTTCACGCTTGCGTTCCTGGTTGCGTGTACAGTTATAGGGCTTGGCCTCGCGATATTCCTTGACCAGCACGTCAAGGGTGAGGTATTCTTCCGCAACGTCTTCCTCTTTCCGATGGCCCTCTCCTTCGTGGTGACGGGCACCATCTGGCGGTGGATCTTTCTCGATCTGAAGTGGATCACCGACAAGAATACTGCCCTAATCGCGGTTATTATCGCGGCCGTATGGCAAATGACCGGCTTCACAATGGCGATGTTTCTTGCCGCCCTGCGCGGTATACCGGACGATCTGCGCGAGGCGGCGCGAGTTGACGGTGCTACAGAAGTGGGCATTTACAGGCATGTAATCCTGCCTCTGATCAATCCGATCATCCTCTCAGCACTTATCATTCTGGGCCACATATCCCTGAAGATATTTGATCTCGTGTATGTGATGACCGGCGGCAGCCCCACGCTCGGGTACGCGACCGATATGCCTTCTATATATATGTTCCAGCTTGCCTTCAAGGACGATCTGTTCGCACGCTCGGCGGCCATCTCTATGATTATGCTTGTCTTCGTAGCGATAGTGATTATCCCGTACCTGTGGAGTAGCTATCGCGCTGAGAAGGAGGCCCAGGTATGAGTACGCCCAGTATCGCGATGCAGGGCAGCGTGGCCGAACCTCGAAAGGTCAGCGGGGCACGCATTCTTGTTTACGTGCTGCTTGTGCTGTTCGCCGTCTTTTTCCTGGTGCCAATCTATGTTGCCATTGTGACCGCGCTGAAGACGACACAGGAGGTGGCGACCAGCAGCATCTGGGCACCAACAGGCAGCCCCACCTTCAGCAATTTCACGCGTGCATTCGATGTGCTTGGCAAGGGCTTCGGGAACAGCTTCCTCCTGTCCATACCTGCCGTGATTATCTCCGCGATGCTGGGCAGCATGAACGGCTATGTGCTGTCGAAGTGGAAGTTCAATGGCTCGAACCTGCTCTTTACGTTTATGCTGTTCGGTATGTTTATCCCCTATCAGAGCGTGCTAATCCCGCTGGTGCAATTCCTGCAGACGTTGAACCTGTACGCCTCGATACCCGGCCTGATCATCGTGCATGTCATATACGGCATACCCATTACCACGCTGATCTTCCGCAATTATTATGCGGGCGTGCCGAACGAGCTGGTCGAGTCGGGTACAGTGGACGGTGCGGGATTCTTCGGGATTTACAGGCACATTGTCTTCCCGATCAGCCTTCCGGCGTTTGTGGTGGTGTTGATCTGGCAGTTCACCGCTGTCTGGAATGAGTTCCTCTTCGCTGTGACGCTGAACAGCAACCCGGCTACTCAGCCTGTGACGGTCGCGCTGGCGGGTCTCGGATCAAGCCAGGCGGGCATTGACTATGGCTTGCAGATGGCAGGCTCGCTTATAACGGCTCTGCCTACGCTGCTGGTGTATATCTTCCTCGGACGCTACTTCATACGAGGCTTGCTCGCAGGCTCGGTGAAGGGTTAAGAAACGGAACAGGGCGCACAAAACAAAACCTCCAGCTTTCGCGGCTGGAGGTTTTGTTTTTGAGTTTTATTTTGGAAGCTAGCGGCGCTTGGCACGTACCAGGTTGACGCCTGCGAAAGCCGCGCCAACCCCCGCCAGCAGGAAGAGGGCCGCACCCAGGTAGCTGACGATATCGCCATCTTGCAGTTGTGGGTAGACGCTCATCCAGGCGAGCCACAGATATAGTACGCCAACAAGGAACAACAATCCGCCGAAGAATATTCTAGATGTCATTACATTTCTCCAGGTTGAGAGCATTGCCTATCTACGCCATTATAGCAGATTCGTGTCTGAGCGGGTAGAGTTTGCAGGCGAGTGTACAGGGCAAACGCATCTAAATTCGTTTTGGGCCAAAAGGCCAGATTCGAAGAGTTGAACAACCCATCAGCGGCGGATCGAGGCCGAAAAACAGTTGCAAGATAGCGCTCTACCACTGTCGAGGCTGATTTGTAAGGTGAAATCTGAACCCTGATAGACTTACTAGCTGCTGTAGTGGGCCGAACTGACCCGTTTTCGGCTGATTCCAATTTAGATGCGTTTGCCCTGGGCGAGTGTACAAGGCGGACTTGAGTGGGGCAAACAATCCTATTGCTCTTGACCCCGGGCAGGGCGTTCCCTGCCGAGCCCTTCTGGTTGGGGAGAATGGGAACACCCCTCACCCCCAACCCCCTCTCCCCGCTTCACGGTGAAAGGGGGCTTTTTATAGCGGAGGAGATGGGGGACCCCCATACCCCCGGACAGGGAAACCCCTGTCAACCCCGGATAGATAGAGTGTAGACAACCCCTCACCCCCGACCCCTCTCCCCGCGAAACGGGGAGAGGGGAGTCCAAAAAGAAGAGAAGAGTGGGGGCTTCGCCCCTGCACCCCATTCTCCTACACTTTCCCTTGAAAGCCGCACGCGGTGCGCCATGTCAAGTCACTTTGCGCAATGCCGGTAACGATCTATCGTGTGGCGTGCCAGGTTGTGCGGAGGGCCTTCAGGTGGAGGGCTAGATGCGGGGAGACCATGTTCTCCATGCGCCGCCAGTTGCGTTTGCCGATTAACTTGTAAGCTGCCCGCATTGCTTCGTTGCTGCCGAACGCGGTGATGTCGCCCGCCCACTGCTGAATGCCTTTGAGGCCAATCACCCGCATGGTCAGGGCGAACACTTCGGGGAAGTATTTGGCGGTGGTGAGCATTATTCGTATGTATTCGGTGAACGAGTAACGGTCCTGTAGGAAGCGGACTGTGGTTTTTGGGCCGATTGCTGTGAGCGTGCGGGTGAATATGTTCATCATCCTGTTGACTGATGCGGGATCGCCGCCCGGCCAGGGCTGCATAAAGCGGCTGAAGACCCATGCCACCCTCAGGTTCGCCTGGTGGGGGCTAATGAGCTGCAGATGCTGTTCCTCAAGCAGGCCGTGCTCCAGCGCGTAGCTAAGCAGCGCGGCAACACGCCCGATGTGGCGCACGAACGAGCCGAAGCCGCAGAAGGTCAAGGGCGATTGTCCTGCCGCTGAGTCGCCCAGGCAGATGAGGCCCCGCGCTGCGGTACGCCCAGTTCTGCCATGCCGTGCCGGGATGTACCCGAAGACGGGTTTCAGGTGGCGCGCTCCGCTTTGCACCGTGCGGTATGTGGGCAGCAGGGTAAAATAATCCTCGAAAAGTGCCAGCAGGCTCTGCTTACTCGACTCATCTTTGCCTGTGCGGTCATAGTAGAAGAGATAGACCGTGGTCTCGTTGCCACGGCCGGGGAAGCCTTCCCAGATATACTGGCGCTCACCCTGCATCGGTGCGACGCTTACGAGCACATCGCCTGTTTGCCTGTCAGCGTCCAGTCCCTCCATCACAGTGCCGGCGGTGGGGCAAACCCCGTCGAACGGCAGGCCGTCGTTGAGACCCATCGCGATTGGCGACACCGACCCCATTGTATCAACCGCGAGCCTGGCGCGGTAATACTCGCGGCCGTCCGGCCCATCCAGCTCAAAGACCGACGCAACTGGACCGCTCTCCGCGGTGTGGAGATGTACGAAGCTGCGGTACTCAAGGATAGTGCCGCCCGCTTCCAGGAATCGCCCCCGTGCGAGATCGAGTACGGATTGCGCGTCCAGGGCGACATCGAGCACTCCATCAGTGATGAGTGGGCAAGAGGGCATGCCGGTTCCTGTACTGTCAAATGAGATAACCCCGCTCTTGTAACGGGTGGCAATGGTGGATGCAAGCTCTTCTCGCGAGAAGATGCCCCAATCAACCAGGGACGCAAGCTCTCGCTCTGAGATGTTCCATTCGCGATGTGCAGCACCCACGCGGTCACGGTCGAACACCATCACGCGCAGTCCCCGCCGGGCTAATGAGGCCCCAGCGACCAGGCCCAACCCGCCGCCTGCGATAACGACGTCAAAGCGGTTTGCGGGCGCTGTCGGCGGCAAGTCTGCGCCGGAGCTCGCCCGGATAAAGGGCCGGGGGATTTCTTCGCCGCTGTTGAGAGCGATCCACTTACGCTCCAATTCCATTACGGCGTTAAGCGCAGTTTCGCCCTGCGGCATCGACGAGAAAGCCGCTACCGTGTTCGGATAGCGGCTCTGAAGCGTTTTAAATAGCGATCCTGTAATAGGAGTTGTGTCTACCATTGTCTTGCTGATTTATCTCTTCGAGTTATGTTCGTGCTGCCAGCCTGGCGCGCATGTCTGAAGCTGCGGGAAGAATAAGCGCACCTGCTACAAGACCTCCTGTATATCCGGCGAGCATCATATAGGCCGTTGGGCTGTTCCACGCGCCAAGATCCCACATCAATACGTCAAACGCCCACGGCAGGAAGCCCACAGCCAGCACTGCCAGCTTTGTTGTGACGGGTGCGGCACTCCACCTATCCCAGAACGGGGCCAGTCCCAATCGCGAGAGAGCGCCCATGCCTTCGCCTGCCCGCCCGTACAGCAGGCGTATTGTCCAGAGGCCGAACACCGACGCCCAGCACGACGAACAGACCGCCATCGGGAAGCCAAGGAACATCAGGTGCACATCTACCTTGGGACAAACGGTATCTCCGAGCAGGTAGATGGCATCTGCGAACGGGCGCAGAATCGACATCCCCGTCCAGACAAAGAGTGGAGCGACGAGAGGCCCGACCAGCAAGATCCAGAGCCAGAAATCTTGCAGCCAGGGGCGCGGCGCGCTGCTCGCTGTTGCTCTGTTGGCCCGGCTTTGCTGGGTCGTGGTTGTGCCGTGACCGGCTGTTGTTGCGTTTTGCATACTCTTGCGTTACCTCAGGTAAAGAGTCAGGCGGGCTTACCTGCCTATCGCCATGCTCTTATCCATTGTATCATTTTTCGTACCAGGCGCGATTCTCATGCCTGTGATAAGTGCATGTGCTGCCCGGTGGCCGCTCCGTACCGCGCCTTCCATTGACGCCATGTAATCCTGCTGAGTATAGTCTCCCGCCAGCGCGAGGTTGTGTATGGGCGTCTTCTGGGTGGGACGGAGAGCGTCGCTGCCGGGCACTTCCCGATAGATCGAGTTGGGTATCTTGACCACGCTCTTATGGATTATCTTCGCGGAGCGAGCGTGCGGCCAGAGCTTATAGAGAGCGTCGATGCACTTCTGGGCGATTTCGTCGTCGCTAAGTCCCCACAGCGGCTGCGCCGGTGCTACTGCCATCGATACCACCGAGCCGCCTGTCCTGTCATAGAGAGGGCTGGTGACCGCAAGGTCAGCGAACACCGAGAAGGGCGCATCGGCGGTAAAGAAGAGGTTATCAGTACGCGAGATGTAGCGGTCGAACCACACCTGCACGTTCATCACGGGCACCGATTTGAGCCGCCAGAGGTTGTCAAAGTAATCCATGTGGCGCAGCACCTTCGGGATGGTCTGCCGTGCGCTGTGCAGGGGAGCGGCCAGCACGAATGCATCGCCTTCAACAATCTCACCACTCTCCAG
Source organism: Chloroflexota bacterium (assembly GCA_039932335.1). GTDB lineage: Bacteria > Chloroflexota > Chloroflexia > QHBQ01 > JADMIH01 > JADMIH01. The sequence continues at coordinate 11,933 of JBDTQH010000058.1, read as the reverse complement.
CCTCACGCCTGTAATGGTCGGCTTGCCGTCATCCCATCTTAGTACAAGTTCTTCGACTTTGCTGTTACCGCGCATCTCACCGCCGCGTTTCATCAGGTAGTCCGCGAAGGGCTTATGCAGCCGCTCGGCGGGCGGCCCGTCCAGAAAGCCGATCCGGGATGCGCCGGCATGGCGAGAGAAATGGTGGAACACCGTGGTCATGGGCCGGGCCGACATTTCTTCGGCGGGAAGGAAGCCCATAGAAAGGGCTATCGGGTTCCACCACTTGGTAAGCACCCCCTCGGCGATACCATAATGGCGGTGCCACTGCGCGTATGTGCGGTCGTCCCAGCGCGATACTTTGCTGAGCGGCGTTAGCCAGGGGCGAATGAGGGCACGGACGTTGGTGAACTTCTCGCGCAGCGTCAAGAGATCATTAGCTGTAAAGGCTACGATGCCGTTGAAGGGCGCGGGGACATTCGGGAAGTGGAACTTGGAGAGCTTGCCGCCTGGACGCGCCACCAGTATCGTGTGGTCTTTCCAGAGGATATTGCGGTAGGCACCGACACGGCGCATCATGGCGAGCAATTCGGTGTAGCAGCCAAAGAAGATGTGCAAGCCTGATTCGACTGTGTAGCCAGCTTCGTCCCAAGATGACACTTTGCCGCCAAACACAGCACGCTTCTCCAGCACAAGCACCTCGGCTCCTGCGTCAGCGAGGTCTGCTGCCGCGGTGGCTCCGGCTAACCCGCCGCCGATTACAACTACTTTCAACTTAAGTCACCCCACACGCCTTCATACTGCAACACGCGGCGCAACTGCTGCAAGGCCGAGCGTGTGCGGGTCTTTATTGTGCCTAGAGGCTCTTCCAACTTCTCGGCGATCTCTTTCTGGGTTAGTCCACCGAAGTAGGCGAGCGAGATCGCCTGCTGCTGTGCTGTGGGCAGCTTTTCCATGGCGCGCCGGACTATCTCGCCTTTCTCATTTCGCCATGCTACATCGTCCGGTGAGAGAGATTCGTCGGCTATGACGTCTGCCAGGCTGACACCATTCTCGCCTTCCATATCCAGCGGCATTGTGTTTGCCGCGAGACCCGATTTGGCTCTGCGCAGCTTGTCCACCGACCTGTTGTGGACCAGGGTAAGTAGCCAACCCGAGAACTTGCCGCGCTCCGGCGTGAATACGCTCGGCTTGCTCCAGAGCTTGACAAACACATCCTGCACGACTTCTTCGGCGACCGTTGGCTCGCGAACAATCTTCATAGCAAGCCCGAAGCAGCCGCGCACGTGCCTGTCATACAGGGCTTCGAGTGCATCGGCGCGCCCCTTGCCGATAGCAAGCATCAGCTCTTCGTCGGTCGATGCAGAAAGGTCAGGCGAAACCGGCACTGAAATACGACCGGGCGTGGTCTGTTTCTTACCGACCTCGTTCATCGATTCGATACTCACTTTGCTTTCCTTCTTATACGTGTCCCATGTTCTATTAGGAAGTGTTGCTGTGGCTGCCATGTTATATCTCCATGTTCGTCTTGATTTGCTTTGATTTCCACCAGATGCCCGGCAATGCGCGCACCTTTTCGGTCATACTGAGGCTTGCGCGGTGATTGAAGACGTCATAACCGGACGCTACTATCTTGTCGAGTATGCCCCGGTAGACCGTGGAGGCTGCCGCTACTGCCACTCTACTATCGGCGGGGAGCATCGCGATACCGGGCCATGCAGCATCATAGAGAGCAGCAGCGCGTTCAATCTCGAACTGCATTAGGTTGATGAATTGTCGGTTGATGACCCCGGAAAGAAGCATCTCCTCGGTGTAACCGAAGCGGGCCATATCTTCCTGCGGGAGGTATATCCTGCCGTCGCGAGCGTCCTCTCCAACATCGCGGAGAATGTTGGTCAGTTGAAGTGCAACCCCCAGTTGCACGGCATAGGGCACCGCATCCATCGTTTCCGCGCCCGTGATGTACATGCTCATCAGGCCAACAGTAGAGGCAACGCGGTAGCCGTAAATCCACAGATCATTCCAGGTTTCGTATCGATCAATGGTCAGGTCCATCCTCACGCCTGCTATTAGCTCGTTGGGTAGCGCGTCCGGAATGGCATAGCGGTTGCGCGTATCAGCCCATGCGACCACCACGGGGTTCTTCTCGTCGGGCGAGGGCATGTGATTGGTCCATGCCCACTGCTGGAGTGCTTCCGTGGCGCTCTCTCGCGTGCCATTCTGCTCACCACCTGCATCGGCCTCGTCAACCATATCGTCGCTGAGGCGGCAGAAGGCATACAGAGCCATAATGCCGTGCTGCTTCTGCGCGGGTAAGAGACGAGCACTGAAATAGAAGCTCTTCGAGTGGTTACGGATCACCTCTGTGCAGGCTTTGTACGCCCAGAGCATAGAGGGATGCGGTCTCTGTTCGACGGCCATGTAGGTTGTTGACATTCTGTCATATGCGCCGCTCCTAATCTGGGCTTTGCTGGGGCGGACCTGGCTCACAGGTGGCGTAAGATATTCACTTAGCTGCTCCAGCACTTGCTTGCTGGAAGGTGGACTCACGCTGGGGGCTACATGAGGCCAGCGGTAGGGTCGCGGCGAAATCACAGCGGGAGCCGAAACAAAGGAGTGTATCGTGTTATGCTCCATGCGATGCCCCCGTTCCGGCCGTGGCCCTTGCGGGTACACGCCGCGCTATCTTCGATGCAACTCTTTTGCCGCTCAAGACCGCGCCTTCCATGCTGGCGAGATAATCTTGCTTCGTGAAGTCGCCGCAAAGGAAAAAGTTGGATACCGGTGTCTCCTGGTCAGGCCTGTAGCGGTCCATGCCGGGACGCGCCCTGTAGACCGACTGCGGTATCCGCACAACGGTGCTCTTGACCAGCTTTGCTTGACGTGCTGCCGGGTGGAGACTTGTAAACTCTTCCATGACGTGCTCGATCAAATCGGCATCGCTGAGGCGGAACCACTCGGCGGCAGGCGCTACCACTAGCTCGACCATAGAGCGACCGTCGGGGCCTTCGTTGAAATCGGCGCAGATCTGACCAAGCTCAGCGTATACCGACATATGCGTGCGGCTTGAGAAGATGAGGTTGTTCACCCCGGTGACGGGCCTATCGAAATATAGCTGCACGGTCATGACGGGAACGCCGTGAAGGTGGCGCAATCCGCTGAACGGCTGCATCTCACGCAGGTTTGCCGGGAGCGTCTTCCAGAGGTTGTGGACGGGCATAGCCGAAATGTAGATGTCTGCATTCACTTCTGAGCCATCTTCCATTGCGAGTCCTGTTACCTTGTCTCCAACAGTGTCATAGAGAACCTGCTTCACCTTCGAGTTGAAACGGACCTCAACCCCACGATCCTGAAGGTGCTGGAGAAGAGGGCGGAACAGGCGCGTTTCGGGCGAGCCTTTGAGGAAGGCCACGCGGGAGGCATCGGTTTCCTTGCCGAAGTGGCTGAGCACGGTCATCAGGAGCTTGGCCGATACTTCTTTGCTGGTGCTGAAATTGAGGGCGAGCGCCATTGTGTCGAAGAAATCGCCAAGGGAGCGGCGGCTTAGTCCGTGGCGGAGATGCCATTCCTCGTAAGAGAGGTTATCCTGCCTGTCGATGTATGCCTGGCTGCCGAGTATCGGCCAGAGCAGACCCATACCTGTCCGCACCTTGTCGGGATGGGTAAGCACGCCGCGGCTGCGGGTGATGGCTGTCAGGCCGTGAAAAGGTGCAGGCAGCCAGGTTGGGAAGTTGAGGGGTGCGAGCTTACCGCCCGCCGAAGAGAAGGTCAGCGCGTGCGGCATCCAGGTTAGGTTGTCTTCGAGATGGGTTTCGTGCAGAAAGGCCAGCAAATTGCGATAAGCGCCAAAGAAGACATGCAAGCCGCTTTCCAGCCAGTCGCCATCGGCATCCTGCCACGAAGATACTTTGCCTCCTGCTACCTCGCGTTTCTCCAGCAGAGTGACGCTGTATCCTGCGTCAGCAAGATATTTGGCGGCAGAAAGCCCGGCAAGCCCCGCGCCCGCAATCACAACACTCTTCCGGGAGAAGGCTGAGTAGTTGGAAGTAGTCTGGGCGTCCCGTAGTTGAATAACCATTTCCCGGTTCACCTTTCTGCTCACGTGAGCGGCTTTGGATTGGTTCCGTTCCCTGTTGATAGAAGAAGAGCGGTTAATCGAGATCGTGATTTGGTGGAGGGCGAGCATCACGACCTCGATCCCCGTGACATCACTATATCACACTGAAGAAGCTTTGTCAATACTTTGTTCATATATTAGCTAAGGTAATTTCATCGCGATAAAACTACGCATCGGTTGGTCCCTGGCACGCGCAATGCAGTTGCCGCTCCACGCGCCGGGCGGAAGTTAGGTATCGAGTTGGAGTAGGTGTTGGGGTTGGGGGTTCGCCCGTAGGGGTGAGGCGGCTACCTGGTGTGAGAGCTACTTGCTTTCTTTGCTCGGCCACTGTAGTGTTACGACCGACGCCAGAACGAATAAGCCGCCCCCAATTTGCTCCGCACTGATCCTCTCTTGCAAGATCAGGGCCGCGAGGAAAACAGTGACCGCAGGCTCGACAGTGCTGGCAATGGCAGCACGCGATGGACCTACCAATTTAAGCCCGGCGAAGAATGTGACAATCGCCACGACTGTACAGATCAGCGCAATTGTCGTGGCCCAGAGCCAGACGTCCAGACCGAAGTCAAGCCTAAGCTCGCCTGAGATCGACCCCCAGACCGTGTATACAACGGCCGCTGCTGTGATAATGACCGCGCTAGCGAAGATAGGTGGAATTCCGGCGGTGTAGCGCGTTCCTGCGATAATATATATGGAATAGATGACCGCAGCGGCGATACCCCAGGCTGCACCCAGAGGGTCCAGAGCGCCGAGAGATGACTCTCCAAAACCGAGCAACGGCCCCAGTACGCCCAAGACCATCAGCGCGCCCAGGGTTGCAAGCACCAGCGCGGCCATCTTACGCGGCGTGAAAGCCTCACCGAAGAAGATGCGCGCCATAACTGTAACCAGGATCGGATATGTATAGAGCAGGAGGCCCGTCGCGGATGCCGAGATTATGCCGATAGCTGTAAAATAAGAGAAGGACTGTCCCACATACCCCAGTCCACCGAGCGCGACCAGCGGCAAAATCACTTTCAGGTTGAGAAGCTTGCGGCTGCCGGTGTTCTTTGTCCTGCTTTGCCACGCCCACAGTACCCACATACAGACCGCAGCAACCGCGAAGCGAATTGCCAGCACAGTCTTTACCTCTGCCGCCTGCGGGAAATCCATACCCTGATATGCCAGCTTTGCGAATATCGGCATGACGCCGAATGAGGCCGCAGAGAGCAGCACCAGGGCTATCCCCTTATTACCGTTTGTAAGCACGATGCGGCTCATTAGCAGGACTTTTCTCCTATTTTCCGCAGGATTTGTTTGAGATATGCAACCTTTTTAGCATTCTCATTCGTCAATATATAGTAGAGTAGTTAAACACGTCGGGATAACAAGCGACCATGCGGGCCATTATAGCAAAACGATGGGCCGCATGGTCGCAGCAAGTGCCATAAGCCCGCTCTATTCCTCTTTCCCTCCACTTTATCCCGGTTCATCGCCATGATGGCATGCAGATTGCCAATTCACCGTGGCAAAGCAATGAACTAAGAAAGTTGTAGAACGATGCTAGATGAAATCGCCGGTATAATCACGGCCCACATTGACGAAATCACCAGGAAGTGGGTTGATGAACTGCGGCGCACTGAGCGTACAGAGATTCACAATCAGCTGCTGACATCCGAGATTGTCAACGGTATTAAGGGGATGCTCGCAAATCTGGCCGAGGCTATAGCTGCACAGGAAATGCCCGACAACGAAGTAGCGCCCCTAGTTATCGTAACTTCGCAACGGTCGAACAAGAGCGGCTCGTTATCGCCGCAAGGCCGCCCCAAAGGTACAGCACCCTTGAGCGGGCCGCTGGCGCGCGCCCAGCAAGCCGCTGCCTCGCACGGTATTCAACGGCACAACCAGAATTACGAGATCCATGAGGTGCTGATCGAGTACGTAAAGCTCCGGCAGATCCTCTGGGAAACGTTGGAATCGAGCCTGTCAAGGCAACATGCCGCCAGTGTGCTGGACGCAGTACAGTACATAGACCGCCTTCTTGATGAATTGATGCTGGTCACGGTTGAGAACTTCTACAGTGCATCGGTGCGCGACCTCGAAAAGCGGGCGCTGCGCGATCCGCTGACGCAGCTCTACAACAAAGAGTATTTCTCACAGCGATTGGGCGAGGAGATGCGCCGCGCTGTGCGTTCGGGCGATCCGTTGAGCGTTGCGATGCTTGATATGGACCGCCTGAAAGAGATAAACGACACTTATGGTCACCCTGCCGGTGACTCTGTAATCCTGGCTGTGGCCTCCGCGATACGCGATACATGCCGCCGCAGCGACATCCCATGCCGCTATGGCGGCGATGAGTTCGCGGTTATCTTGCCCGATACCGGCAAGGTCCAGGGGCGTGTGTTTGCTGAAAGGGTAATGCGCGCTGTACAGAACCTCACGGTGGTACTGACCGCGGGCGAAGGTGCGACCCGCGTCGATGACCTGATGAGCGTAACCAACCTTAGCCGCACAAAGCTGCCGGTAGTTGCTTCGGTTCCAACCCTCTCGATTGGCCTTGCGACCTTTCCGGAGGATGCGCGCAACCCTGAGACGTTGCTTGCTCGTGCGGATGGCGCTCTTTACCGCGCCAAGAACGAAGGGCGGAACAGAATCGTCTATTGACACAATAGAGACAGGGGATAATAATCAGGGAACAGTTATTGCACTATGGTGGATTGTCCAAGCGAGTGCTCTCAACTGTTCTCCTTCGCGCTTGTCTACTGTCTTTACTCGGCAGCGAACGGCCGTAGGGCGCTCGGCTTAGCTCAATGCCGGTACAATGTTGTCAATTCAAGGTACGGTCCTACATGAGTAATACGAACAACAGCACGGTCAGCGTTGATAGCCCGGTTCCGAGCGAAAATCCCGAAGTGGTAAGTCAGGCTGAGAAGCAAGACGTACACATAAATGTAGAGTCGCGCAATCTTCCAATTGGAAGGATTGCACTGGGGGCGGGCGCGGTGCTGGGAGTGCTCTTCCTGGCCTTCGTGATCTACAAGTCGCTCTCAATCCTGCTGCTGCTCTTTCTCGCCCTTCTAATCGGCACAGCCATAGAGCCTATCGTGAACTTGCTAAGGCGTGGCCCCTTCAATCGCAGCGCGGGCATCTTGATCGTCTACAGTGGCCTGTTCATAATTATCGGCATAATCGGCTACATACTGGTAAACGTCTTCGTTAGCCAGCTTGGCGATCTCGGCATATCTCTTAACAAGAACATTCAGGACATGAAGGCAAGCGTCAACGAGATGGACCGGGGCTTTCTTAAGCAGCAGGCAACTGCACTCCTTAGCGCGGCCGATAGCTTTGTGCGCCCATTTGTCCAGCCTGAGGCTACACCTCAAACCGACGTTGAAAGTGTTGCGACTACCGCCTTGACCCTCGCTGAAGTCTTTTTCGGCATCATAACCATATTTGTAGTGGCATTCTACTGGCTGAGTGAGCGCACCCTTATCAAGCGCGGGCTTATGTCGTGGTTGCCTGCGCGGCGTGCCAACCGTGTGCGGCGCGTGTGGGACGATATCGAGGTGAAGGTCGGCGGCTGGGTGCGCGGCCAATTGACCCTTATGCTGCTGATTGGTGGAGCGAGCGCAGTTGGTTATTTCTTGCTTGGTATAAAGTACTGGCCCGCTCTCGCCCTCTTCATCGGTATATCCGAGGCAATACCTCTTGTCGGTCCCTACATCGGAACTGCGCCTGCCGTACTGATTGCCCTCACGCAGAGCGGCAATGACGGCCTGCCTTTGCTGCTCGGCATGGGCGACATGGGGAATGTAACCAGGGCTTTGCTGGTGGTTGTGTTCGCTGTAGTCTTGCAAACGGTCGAGGGTAACGTGCTGGTGCCGCGGATTATGAAGAATTCGGTTGGAATTAGTCCGCTAACAGTTATAATAAGTATATTGCTGGGCGGCACGCTTGCCGGTTTAGCAGGTGCGCTGATTGCCGTTCCCCTTGCGGGCGCAATACAGGTAGTAATATCAGATTTGAAAGCCGCTAAAGAGAGTGACAAAAAGCTGGCTGAGGTTACCGCCGAGGCTGCCGAGACTCGTCTTGAGAGTGGTGAGTTAGTGGTTGCGCAGGCTGCGGACGGCCAGACCAGAACGATTGTGGAGTCCAAAGCCTGAGGCACATATGGAGGAGAGAAATGGCATCTGAACAGTACGGTGAGCGTATTACCAGGGTCCGTGTATTGATGCGCACGAACGGACTGGACTTCCTGGTAGTTGGGCCGTCAGCCGACCTCACTTATCTGACAGGCGCGGAATTGCGTCCGAGTGAGAGACTTGCCGTACTTATTTTGCCGAGGGAAGGGCCGTCGACTATTGTGCTGCCGGGTTTTGAGGCGTCTTCGCTGCCGCCGCTGCCTCCGGGCGTGAGCGTGCGCACATGGGGCGAAAGCGATAACCCGGCGCATATTACAGCCGGCATTATCGCGGACAGTATGCACACCAAGCCGGGAGGCGCGAACGTTACAATAGGCGTTGGGGAGAGGCTGTGGGCGGTCTATCTGCTCCGGCTGCAGTCGGAATTGCCCCGCGCTGCGTTCACGCCTGCCACAGCGGTGCTTTCCCAGGCTCGGCTCATCAAGTCGGCGGCGGAGGTTGAGCTGTTGAAGCAGGCAGGGTCGCGGGCTGACTCGGCTTTCATGGAGATGGTCAAGCGCCCATTCATCGGGCGCAAGGAAATCGACGTTTCGCGGGAGTTCGCCAAGTTGATGGAAACAAGGGGCCTATCGGTGACGGACCTGCCAATCGTTGGGTCCGGCCCGAACAGTGCATCGCCTCACCACCACGCCAGTGAACGTGTTATCGAGGCTGGTGAGCCGGTTGTGCTTGATTTCTGGGGCACCTACAAGGGGTATTATGCCGACTGCACTCGCACGGTATGGGCAGGCAGCGAGCCAGCGGCAGGCTCGGAGCAGGCGCATGTATACGGGGTTGTTGCTCTTGCTCAGGAGAGCGCTGTCCAGGCTGGGCGTCCGGGGATCAGTTGCGAGGCGTTGGATAACGTGGCGCGGTCGGTTATCGTGGAGGCAGGCTACGGAGAATATTTCTCGCACCGCCTGGGTCACGGGATTGGTCTGGATGCCCACGAAGCTCCCTTCATAGTCCAGGGCAACGATATGGTCTTGCAGGACCAAATGGCCTTCAGCGTCGAACCGGGGGTATACATTTCCGGCAAGTTCGGCGTGCGCATAGAAGATATAGTGGCCCTGGTAGATGGACATGCTGTCCGCATGAACAATACCGAACATGGCGTTATAGTGGTCAGCTAAACGTCTTAGCTCCAACGCAGGATAGGTGCCTGCTTCCGGCGTTTCCCATATCGCGCTCAATTGTGGGTAAGCGTTCAGACTTGGGGTAGCGGGGGTGCAGGGGCAAAGCCCATGACGGGGGTATGGGGGTGTCCCCTGGTTTACACAATAAAGAGCCTCCTCTCCCACGCTTGGGAGAGGAGGTTTGGGGTGAGGGTGCATGGGTAAAGACGAGACCTGAAGATTGCTCCACCCCAAATCTGAACACTTACAATTGTGGAAAGGTTTGACAGAACAAACGTTCTATGCTATCCTCGCATTGGCGGTACTATTCCGCTGTTGTGGGGCGCGAAATGAACACCGGCAATCCTGTAATCGAGCTTTGCACGCAGGGCATCCAGGCCGAGATGGCGGGGAACGCCGCAGAGGCGCTTGACCTCTATATGCAAGCGTGGAACTTGCGCATGGATGACTACGATGCCTGTGTTGCCGCGCACTATATAGCTCGACACCAGGAGTCGCCGCAGGAAATGCTCCGCTGGAACCAGGCATCGCTGGATCATGCTCGTGCGGTGAACGACAGCAGGGTGCTGGAGTTCTATCCATCACTCTATCTGAACATGGGCCGCACATACGAGCTTCTGGGCCAGCAACACGCGGCACGAGATTGCTACGCCCTTGCCGGTTCTGTACTTGAAAATCTTGGCGGCGGTCCCTACAACGATCTTGTGCGAAATGGTGTGGCGGCGGGGTTGCGACGCACCTCCCAGCTTCAGGAAACATAGCATGAACGGGCATGGCGAGCAGAGCATATTTGATAGGGGTACCCCGAGGCAAGCAGAGCTATGGCAGCATGGCGTTCGCCGGTGGGTGTTCCATGTCGATATGGATGCTTTCTTCGCCTCAGTTGAGCAGCACGACAACCCGGCGTTGGCGGGCCTTCCGCTTGTTGTAGCTAATTCGCCGCTGTCGATGGAGAAGCTGCGCGAGATTGCCGAGGAAGTGCGTAAGCTGGCACACAGGCCGGAGTTCATCAAGGGCGTACGCGGCGTAGTAGCTTCGGCGTCTTATGAGGCGCGGGCTTTCGGCGTGCGCTCCGCGATGCCGCTGGCGAAGGCGCTGGCGCTCTGCCCGGACGCGATTGTGCTTGCCGGGCGGTTCGGGCGATATCGCGAAGTGGCTGAGCAGTTGCGGCGCATATGGTCTGATTTCAGCCCGACTATCGAGCCGATGTCGCTGGATGAGGCTTACCTTGATATGACGGGCGTTGAGCTTTCGAGCGGTCCCATCCGTGCCATTGGCGAGCGGCTGAAAGCACGCATCCGCGAGGAAACCGGCCTTACTGCTTCGGTCGGCATAGGGTCGAGCAAGCTAATGGCAAAGATCGCTTCGGACCTGGAAAAGCCGGATGGGTTGGTGGTAGTGCCGCACGGAGATGAAGCGGCCACGCTTGCCCCGCTGCCTGTGCGTGCATTGCAGGGGATCGGCCCGCGTACAGATACTGTTTTGCAGGCCCTGGGCATTTCTACAATAGGCCAGCTTGCTCGCACCAGCCAGGCAGTGCTTGCATTACATTTTGGAGCGGACAACGCAGCAAGCCTCCTTCGTAGAGCGGTGGGCGTAGACGACAGCCCTGTTGAGCCTCCCGGCGACCCCAAATCCGTCAGCCGGGAAACTACACTGGTAGAGGATACAGCTTCGCTCACTGAGCTGAACGCCATGATGCTTGGGCTTGCTGATCATGTTGCATGGTCGCTCAGGCAGGAGGGCTTGTCTGCTCGTTGCGTCTATATCAAGCTGCGCCTGCTGCCCACCAGGCGCAAGTGGCAGCCCGGCGGTTCCGGCTTCGGCAGACTGATTACGCGCCGTACCACGCTGCCTATACCGACCGACTCGTCCAGCATCATCTATACAGCCGCTGTAAAGCTGCTCGAGAGCGCTGCTAAATCAACCGGACTATCCAATGCCAGCGAGGTAGTGCGCCTGGTGGGTGTGGGGACAGCCACGCTTATGCACACCGCCGACATGGTAGGCCAGTTTCCCGGCCAGCCCGGCTACAAAGCCCCTCAGCCCAAAGTAAGAACTCACGCCCGCCCATCACCCGAAGACAATCCTGACCCATCCCTCCCACCGCCACCACCCCAGCCCAACCGCGACCGTCTGCTCAACGCAAGCATAGACGACATCCGCAAGCGCTACGGCTTCGATTCCATCTCCAGCGCCGCCTCAGTCAAGCGTCAGGGTGAGGAGGGGGCGTGAGGACGGAAACGTAAAACGTAAAACGTAAGTACGGTGTTGAAACCCCAAGACGCCAAGACGCCAAGGTTTTATGGACTAGTTGCTAACGCTAGCGGTTGGCGGTCGGGGGTCCGACGCAGCAACTCACGCCTCACGCCTCACGTTTCACGCGTAAGTGTTCAGACTTATGGGGCAGAGGGGGTGCAGGGGCGAAGCCCATGACGGGGGTTTGGGGGTGTCCCCCACTCTCCCCTAATAGAACTCCCCTCCCACGTGTGGGAGGGGTTGGGGGAGGGTCTTCCCTGACCGAGATGCCGGGTTGTTCCACCC
>JBDTQH010000057.1:0-33066 GCA_039932335.1 Chloroflexota bacterium | reverse complement strand
CGACCGACGTGACCACTCGTCTGTCGACCACTCGCGATGCGCTTGCCGACGTGCTATACGACTTCATCGGCAAGGCTGTGACGGGGTTGCCGTTGTTTTAGGGGACGAGAGCGTGGAACGTAAAACGTAAAACGTAAAACCATGATAACTATGGCGTCCTGGCGTCTGAAAACCGTACTTACGTTTTACGTTTTACGTTCCATTTCTTGTCCATTACATCAAAGGAGGCTAACGTGATTTCTTCCATTCGGGTGGGGGCTGTTATTTACGACCCTAAGGTTGTGGTGATCTGGGAGATCATCAGCGATTTCTTTAAAGAGCAGAGTGTGCCTATGGATTGCGTCTTCTATACAAATTATGAGTTGATGGTAGAAGGGCTGTTGACCGGGCATATCCATATCGCGTGGAACTCGCCGCTGGCCTGGGTGGACGCGCAGCGGCAAACCGGGGGCGAATGCAGAGCCGTGGCGATGCGCGACACCGATCGGGATAGGGTGACGCACATTATTGTGCGGGCCGACAGTGGTATGGAGAGCATAGACGATTTGCGCGGCAGGGTGGTGGCGACCGGGGCTAAGGACTCGCCCCAGGCTACACTGCTGCCAATCCATTTGCTGCACAAGCATGGGTTGGAGCCGGAGCGCGACTTTACGGTCCGGCGGTTCGATCTGATGGTTGGCAAGCATGGCGACCATATCGGTGGAGAGCAGGAAGCGCTAAAGAGCTTGCAGGCGGGCGAGAGCGATGCAGCGGCGGTGCTTGACCTGAACTGGGAGCGGTGGGTTACGGATGGGACGGCATCGCCGCACGAATTGAAGGTGCTCGCCACGACAGACCCGTTCGACCACTGCAACTTCACGGTGCTGGAGAGCTTTCCGCAAGAAGATCTCAACAGGTGGACAGGCGCGCTCTATAAGATGAGCTACGACAACCCTCTGCACCGAGAGATGATGGATATGGAAGGGCTGAAGGCATGGCTGCCCGGACGCACAGAAGGATACAACGACCTGACAGCAGCAGTCGAAGAGCAGAAGTTCTTCAGGTGAGGTGAGAGGTCAGGTGTCAGGTGTCAGGTGTCAGTTTATTGCGGATTCATCGCACGGGCGCAGAGCTCCTGAGGTTCCTGGAGGGTGCTAAGGCCGGTGAGTAAGCGACACAAGCTCTCAACTGATCCCTGACACCTCGACGTAAGCGGTCGACCAAATTACAATGAGGACCAGAATGAGCGACGTATGGTTTCCGGTGACTACAGTGGGGAGTTGGCCTCGGTCTAATGAGCTTTTGAAGGCGCTTAAGGCTCGTCGGCTGGGACGGTTAGGGCGGGAGGAGTTCGACCGCCTGGCGGACGCACATGTGCTGGAGGTGCTGCGAATACAGACAGAGGCGGGGGCCGACATTGTTACGGATGGTGAGCAGCGGCGGGACAACTTCTTCAGTTTCATCGCGGAGAAGGTTGACGGCACAAAGCTAATGTCGCTGGCGGATATGCTCGATTATGTGGAGGACAAGGCAGGCTTCGAGGAGATATTGCGTACAATGGATGTGCCCGCCTTCTCGATGTTCAACCCGACCGCAGTGGGGCGAATAGCGAGGCGCGAACCTCTCGCCCTGGCGGAATATCGTTTCTTGAGGGAGCATACCGACAAACCAATCAAGGTGACATTACCGGGGCCGTACCTGCTCACGCGGGCGATGTGGCTGCAAGGGGTGTCGCAAGCGGTCTATCCGAAGAAGGAAGATCTGGCGGACGATGTTGTGATGATGCTGCAGGAGGAGCTTAAGGAACTAGCGGAAGCGGGCGCGGACTTCGTACAGTTCGATGAGCCTGTGCTGTCGGAGTTGGTGTTCAGCAGTAAGGTAAGCTCACGGGCGTTTATGTGCGCTTCGTTGAGCATACGTAACACGCCTAAGGAAGAGCTAGAGCTTGCGGTGAGCCTGATCAATAGAGTAATAGACGGGACAATAGAGCGGCAGGGCACACGCACAGGAGTGCATGTCTGCAGGGGCAACTGGAGCGTGCAGGAAGAGGTGCTGCTCAGGGGGCCATATGATCCGCTGCTGACTTATCTTGAGCGGATGAATGTAGACCAGCTCGTGCTGGAATACGCGACACCCCGCGCGGGCGACCTGGCGAGTTTGGATGGTACAGGCAAGGAGCTTGGGCTGGGCGTGGTAAATCCGCGCACGGAGGAAGTAGAAACGCCGGAGGCCATAGTACAGCGTGTGCGAGAAGCGGCGAAGTATGTGGCACCGGAACGGATCTTCCTCAACCCTGACTGCGGTTTCGGCACGTTCGCGAGCCGTCCGATGAATGCACCCGACGTAGCAGCCGGTAAGATTAGGAGCATGGCACAAGCAGCACGCATCTTGAGAGAGGAATACGCTGGAAGGTAGCGTAGAAAGGAACAGCCATATATGCCGCCACAAGCATGGAAGACCCTCAGCAGCCGCGAAGCATATAAGAACAAATGGATGAGGGTGCGTGAGGATATCGCGGAGATGCCGGATGGGCGCACTACAATCTACGGGGTGTGTGAGATGGGGCAGTGTGTGGGCGTGCTGCCGTTTATCTCGGCTGATGAGGTGGTGATGGTGCGGCAGTACAGGTATGTGCAAAGAGAGAACCACCGCTGGGAGATGCCGACAGGCGGGATGTTTGTAGGAGAGAAGCCGGAGGAGGCTGCGCAGCGCGAATTGGCCGAAGAGGTCGGTTATCGTGCCGGGGCGCTCCAATGGATAAACACTCACTACACGTCGAAATCGGTCTGCGACGAGACGGCACATCTCTATATCGGGCGCGATCTGACAGCCGTGACAAGCATACCCGACGATACAGAGTTCCTTGAGATCGCGGTGATGCCGTTCGAGAAGGTGCTGGAGATGGTGTTGCAAAGCGAGATAAGGGACGCGATGACGGTTATCGCAGTTCTTCACGCGGCGGCGTCAGGGGTCGGGGGCTAGTTGTCAGTTGCCAGTTGTCAGTATATTACGGATTCACCGCAGAGGCGCAGAGGGCGCTGAGGTTCGCTGAGATTCTTAAGGTTTAAGAGAGTGCTGTGGGTAGCGAGTATGGGGCACATGGCCGTCTGCGGTCTGTCGTCGGCTGTCGTCGGCTGTCGTCAACTGACAACTGACAACTGACAACGCGACGGTTAGAGCGGGCCTGTGGGGATGCTGCCTGCCCAGAGGCACGCGCACTGTTCGTCTGTGTAGGGTTGGGTGAAGAGGCCGGGATCGAACTGGCGCGAGCGAAAGAGATCGCAGATATAGTTCATGCGGTCATGTATATCCGACCAGTCACGGGCACGGCTGCCGACATTGCTGTCGGGGGTGCGGTCCCAGCCGCCGGGGCCGTTGAGGAAAATTCGCAGGTCAGGGTTCTCGATTGCGGTCAGAGTGGTAGGCGAGCCGGGAGCAGTCCACGCGGGCACATCATGCTCCACATCGAGTTGGTCGGGGCCAACCTGGTAATGAAGCAGGGCAGAGGTTATGAGCCTGCGGAGCGGTCTCGGCATAGAGCCGTCAATGTAGGGTTCCAGACGAATGTGCTCGTGCAAGATCGCGGAGAGATTGGCAAGCAGCATGTATTCGTCTCTCGTGTTGGGGTCGGCCTCGTGCTGGGCGCGATAATAGTGTGTGAAGGCATCGCGCAGCAGATCTTGCCCGCCTGCTACGGTGGGGCCGGGGCGCAGAGTGGCAAGAAAAGCGGCTAAACGCGCTTCGTCCGGCTCGGTGTGCCGACTAAAGGTGCAGATATAGCGGGCTGTGGCGCGGCCAATGTCGTCAAGCACAGTGATGTTGCCGCCCAGGATCCGCTGTGTGGAAATACCGAGCATCTTGCGCGCAAAGGCGTAGAACCCCAGGCCGCCGATGGCAAAGCCCAGCAGAGGCGAGAGAGCGGTTGATTTGCGCACTCTCTGTATCACGCCCGCGCCTGCAATGCCCAGGATGCCGCCTGCGATAGCCGCGAAAGTGCGTAGACCGGGGATATCCTCCTGGCGGATTGTCATGCCGGCTTTCCTTGAGCCCCAGGCCGCCCAGGTGTGGAAGTTCGCGCCTGTGTCTGGGCCGAGTACCTCACGGAAGGCAAGGGAAAGCTCGTAATGGGCCATTGTTATGCGGAGGTTGCAGAGAACAGGATCAGTGGTGCAGAGGGCAGCGCCTATTCGCTCCTCCCACCAGGAGTCGCTGGACCATTCTTTCCTTTGGTCGAACATCGTCAGTGGCCATGCCTTTAAGGGTTATTGCACAAAATCGTTATCTGCGGAAAGCCTTGCGGCACCAGGAGCGAATGTAACCCGGACCGGGATAGCAGGCAGAAGTTCACCCTCTGGGGTTATCGCTGATTGCAATACCCTGTGGTTGTTGGTATCGGCTATGTAGAGGCGGGCGGCCGTGCCGTCGTCCCAGACTGAGAGGCCGCCCGGTTCATACAGGTTGGTGGGTTGGCCGGAGCCGAGGACGGTGCGGCACTCTTTTGTGGCGAGGTCGAGGCGCTTGATTTTGTTGTTGTAGGTGTCGGCTATGTAGATTGCGCTGTGATGGTAGGCAACGCCGAGGCAATGCTGCAATTTTACTTCGAGGCTCTTGCCGTCGCGGTCACCGAAGTCGAACAGGCCTGAGCCAAGGAGGGTCTGCGTGTAACCATCGGGGGCGAAATCGGACACGCGAACGGCGCTCGACTCGCTATCGGCGAAGAACAGGCGCTGTTCGTCGGTGGTGAGGCCGCTAGGCTGAGCCAGTGTAGCGCGGAGATTGGGGCCATCGTCTATGTTTTCGCGCCCGCTGCCGACGAACGGTTCGACCCTGCCGGTAGGGAGATACATGCGCCAGAGCTGGTGCGTGCCTGCCATAGCGATATAGAGCCAGCTATCGCTTTCGAGCAAATCCCAGGGCGAGTTAAGTGGGGTTTCCGGGCCAACACCGCCCGTGCGGGTGTAACCCTGTTCGCCGGTGCCCGCTATTGTGGCTAGAGTGCCCGTGTCGAGGTCGGCGGCTCGGATGGAGTGGTTGGCTGTATCGGCTATATAGAGGGTATTCTCGGCGAGGGTGAGACCTTCAGGGTGATTGAAGGCGGCCTCGGCAAACGAGCCATCGCGGAAGCCTGCTTCACCGCTGCCAATGGTTTGGACGACCTGTGCGGATGCGCCATCCTGCGCGACATTGGCTACAAGCACACGGTTGTGGCCGGTATCGGCGATGAAGAGGCCGTTGCCTGAGGGATCGGCCAGTACCTTGCCGGGGAAGCGGAGTGGGGAGCTAACGGCGGGCATGGGGTCCGGTGGGAATGCGAGAGCGCCGGGGGTAAGCAAACCTTCTGCTCTGTATGCCTGAGCAGCGGTGCCGATTATCTCGTCGAAGCTCTCGAAGCTGAATTCGCCCGAATGCTGGCCTATATACTGGCCGTCCGGGCTGATAAGGACCACGGTGGGCCATGCCTGCACGTTGTAGGCGCGCCATGTGCGGAACTGGTGATCGTTGACAACAGGGTGAGGGACTTCGAGGCGGCGGGTAGCTGTGCGGATGTTCTCGGTCTTGCGCTCGGCTATAAACTTACCGGCGTGTACACCGATGACTACCAGATCGTCTTTGTACTTCTCTTCAAGCCGGTGGACCACCGGCAGCACATGGATGCAGTTGATTCAGCCATACGTCCAGAAGTCGAGCAAGACGAGTTTGCCCCGCAAATCGCCAAGTGTGAGCGATTTCCCTCCGGTGTTGATCCAATCAAGCCCTGTAGGGAAGGCCGGGGCGGGGTAAGCGCCCATGATCCGGTTTGTCATGTGGGTCCTCCTGGGGGTATGAGAAGTGAGAAATGAGAAGTGAGAAGTGAGAAATGAGTTGTTGCGTACTACATACTGCGTATGACCGCAGGCTGCGTACGGCTGCGGTGATGAGTTACTTCAATAATAACACGGTGACTTGGCGTCTTGGCATTTCAATACTGTACTTACGTTCTGCGTTTTACGCTTTACTTCCCATTTCTCATTTCTCATTTCTTACTTCTCATTTCTCGTGCTCCAACTTCGCCAGTAATCTGGGCAGGGAAACGCTGTAGCGGTACTGGACGGACATGTGGCCGTCTTCGAATTCTTCGTGGTCGTGGGGGATGTTTAGCTCGGTTAGTTTGCGGGACATTATGCGTGCGCCATACTGAAGATTGAATTCGTCGCGAGTGCCGCAATCGAGGTAGATGTAGCGGAGGCTGCGGAGATTGTCGGCGTAGTTGGCGACTACCTCGATGGGGTCGTGTTCAAGCCAGCGCGCCCAGACGTCGTCGCGCTGCTCGCAGGTGTAGAGGTCGAAGGGGAGAGCGATGCCCATGAAGCCGGCGGGATCGGGAGAGTAGCAGGCGGCCATCGCCAGAGTGTTGAGGCCGGTGAAATCGTCCTGGGTCTTTTTTTCACGGCTGAGGAAGCCATGCCACCATGCTTCCAGTCCACCGGCGCGGTTGATGACGTTGCAGAAGTCCGGGAAGTCGGGTTTATAGCAGAGGTCGAAGTACATGTCGCCGCTGTGGCAGGCGAGAGCGCCGAACACATCCGGGTGCTTCATGCCGAGCATGATCGCACCGTAGCCGCCGCTCGACTTGCCAAAGACCGCGCGGCTCTCTGGCGAGACGAGTGTGCGGAAGTTGGCGTCGACGAAGGGCACTATCTCGTCGATCACGTAATCTTCGTAGCGGCCAACGGCCTCCGAGTTGACATACTGGCTGCCGCCCAGCTTTGTAAAGCAGTCGGGCAGGGCGACGATGGCGTGAGGCATCCCCTCGTCGTAGAGGCGGGTAAGGCGAGCCGGGAGGTTTGGCTGCCAGGGGTCGAAGTTGAGCATCTGGATGCCCCTGCCGGTGAAGCCGCTGAGTGCGACAAGGAGAGGGTAGCGGCGCGAAGAGTTGGGGTCATAGCCGGGAGGCAGGATAACAGGCATCTCTCGAGCGGCGGGGTCGCCCAGCGGATTTCCTTCGAGCAGTTTTCCAGGCACGGTTACCATTTCGACTGTGGCACGTTCGCTCATGAGGTCTCCAGTGGTATGTGATATGGGAATTATAACAGAGTGGGGTAGAGAGGGGTCAGGGGTCGGGTGACGAACGCCGACGGCGGATGGCTGACCGCGTTGTCAGTTGTCAGTTGTCAGTTGACGACCGCTGCTGGCGGACGGCCGACCGCCTAGTGCCGCTTACTCACTTCGAGCAACACCCGGCAAACCTAAGAAACCTCTGCGTGACACCGCGCCCTCTGCGCCTCTGCGGTGAATCCGTAATATAAGTGACACCTGCGCCCGATCCCTCGCCACTAGCGACCGTTGACGGGCGGATGGGGCTGTGCTACAATTCGATTTGCCTGGGCGAGCTTTGATGCCTCTATAGTTATGATTGCCGGTGCTTGTTCAACAGCTTCCGACCAAACAACCCGTCTCTAGCCATTTGTTTAGGGACGGGTTTTGGCTGTTGGCGAGGTCAGCGGCCTTATGTTGTCCAGGCATGGAAGAGACAGGGCCAGTCTCCACACGAAATACAGCAAGGGAGGAGTAGTTATGAGAGCCGTGATTGTTTCCAGACGTGCAATTATATCTATAGCCATACTGGTGTGCGCGCTCGCCGGTGTCGGGGTGGCGTCGGGCGCGGCGAATTATCCCGCCACGGACGCGCAGGATGCCTCCGGTAGCGTGCAGGCTGCACGCTACGGCATTGGGGGCAAGATCTCTCTGCCGCCTCCCGGCAACTGGCAGCAAAGCCTGGGGCCGGTTGATACACGGTCGCTAGGCGGGCTGTTAGGGCAATTGCTGCCGCCGACCTTTGGCACGGATGTGCAGGTGTCGACGGGCAGCGCGAACGAGGTGACTATCGCCGCAAACCCGACCAATCCGCTGAACTTCCTTGCAGGCGGCAACCTGAACGGACGCTTCACAACGACGGATGGAGGCGTTACGTGGAACAGGGGCACGCTTCCCGGCGGGGGCGACCCTGCTGTGGTCTTTGATGCGGCGGGCAACGCCTACTTCGCGCAGCTAGGCAATACCGCCACCTGCCCGGATGCGAACCGCGTGTGGCGGTCCACAGATGGCGGCATGACGTTCGGCGCATACGTGGTTGCTTTGAGCGATCCTTCGCCGGGCGACCACTTTATAGATAAGGAATGGCTGGCAGCAGACAGGGCAGCGTCCAGCCCTACGCTGGGGCGGATTTATATTACCGCGACATCGTTCCATACGCCGCCGGGCTGCGACCTGAACAACTACATTGACAACCGGATAGTGCTGGCCTATTCCAGCGACCAGGGCGCGACGTGGAGCCAGCCTGTCACAGTCAGCGATGCTTCACATAACCAGAACCAGTTCAGCAAGCCGGTAGTGGCGAACAACGGCACGCTCTACATCAGCTACCAGTACCAGAACTGCACCTTTAACTGCTCCAGCAGCATACCGATGGTGAACCTGATAACCAAATCAACCGATGGCGGCATCACGTTCAGTCCCAGCATGACGATAACAGGGCAGACAATAACGCCCACGGGTGCGTTTGTGAGCGGCTACCAGTATCTATATGCAGGCAGCACGAGCAGCGGCTTCCGGCATAATGACCAGGCTGTTATTGATGTGTCGCCAACCGACCCCAATGTGGTCTACGCGGTGTGGACGGAGGGGCGCTGGGATACCAGCTTCGTATATCAGAATGTGACAGGCCAGCACGGGGATATCGCGTTCAGCCGCAGCACCGACGGTGGGGCTACCTGGACAGCGGCAGTGAGAATCAACGACGACACACTGGGCAACGGCAAGGACCAGTTCTTCCCCTGGATGGTGGTCGGCAGCGACGGTACTATTCATGCGTCGTGGTCGGACCGCCGCGATTCCGGTGCGGGCTACCAGTACCGCCAGTATTATACGCAGTCAACGGATGGCGGCCTGACATGGGCGGCCAACCAGCAGGTAGCCGATGTTGGCGGCACGCCCAGCACTTTCATTGGCGACTACAGCGGCATCGCGGTGAATAGCGATAACACACTTGTGCTGCCCATCTGGACCGATATGAGGAGCGGCCAGCAGGCGTACACCGATAGGGGTATCCTGTCGCCGCAAATCACACCGACGATAGCGCCGCCTACCGCTACGAGTGTCGCGTCAACGGCTACAGCAACAACCGCAGCACCTACTGCTACGAGCGGAGTGGCAACGGTAACGGCAACAAGCCCGGCAGCAACGGCTACGGGTGTGAGCACGACTACAGCCACGCCGACCGCCTGCACGCTCGCCTTTACGGATGTGCCGGAAGGCTCTACCTTCTACCCATTCATAAGGTGTCTGGCTTGTCGAGGCATCATAAACGGCTATCCTGAGGACAATACGTTCCGTCCCAACAACCCTGTTTCGCGAGGACAGCTTGCCAAGATTGTGAGTAATTCGGCCGGGTTCACCGATCCCGCCGGGGCGCAGATCTTCGAGGATGTGCTGCCCGGCTCTACCTTCTTTGATTTCGTTCAGAGACTGGCATCACGAGGATACATGAGCGGCTACCCGTGTGGTGGGGTGGGTGAACCATGCGGTAGTGGCAACTTGCCTTACTTCAGGCCGAATGCCAACGCGACGAGGGGTCAAATCTCCAAGATAGTCTCGAATGCGGCAGGGTTCACAGAACCGGCGGGTGCACAGGCGTTTGAGGACGTGCTGCCTGGCTCTACCTTCTACGACTACATCCAGCGGTTGGCTTCCCGCAACATAATGAGCGGCTATCCATGCGGCAGCCCGGGCGAGCCGTGCGGCAGTGGCAATCTGCCCTATTTCCGCCCCAACTTAAACGCCACGCGGGGGCAGACAGCGAAGATAGTGGGCAACACATTCTTCCCCAACTGCCAGACCCCTGCTCAACGGTAAAGTTTGCTGATGTGGAAAAGAGCAAGAAGGCATCCCGATGAGGATGCCTTCTCTTTGTTTTGAGGTTAGTTCTAGCGGCTGTTATGAACTGCGGACGCTTATGGCATTCTCTTAAGTATGTCGGCTATCTTAGCTTCTATGTCCTTCAGTCTTTTATCTATGTCTTCAGGCACCACACCGACAACAGTGCCGCACGAGGCGCACGCCACGAGCCTCACACCTGGTGCTCCTACAATCGGAACGGGCAGTGCCGAAAAACGGGTCTCGTTACACGATGGACAATTCGGTTCGCTTTCCATTGTATTCTCCTTCTGCGCTACGTCACTTCAACTTACCTTTCGTTCAGCTGACCACACGTCCCACTAATCGCCTACAAGACTGAGCGGGCTAGGCTTTTGAGGTACTTTACCACCGCTGGCCTACCGGGCCTTTATTCTTTATTTCCCTACCCCAACTTTATCAACTTTATTTCCGGTGGTTCATAACAGGTTCTAGTGGGGTGGGCTTAAGAGCCGGAGGAGGATTGTCACTCCAGTACCGCTGGAGGTTGTCTGGAAATCGACCAGCGCTCCGGTGGTGAGGTCGTAGCTCAGGAGAGATTTATTGCCCGGTAGCTCGCTGCTGATAACGACCGTCTTGACAGTAGTGTTCTTCTGGATCGATTGTACGACAAGCTCTTCCTGGGTGTGTGGATCGGTGTCGATGACCTGTCCTTTCTTGAGTGCTGCGAGGCCTTTGGGGTCTATCCAGTACTGGCCGCTACTGCCTGTAACGCCCGTTCCGGTCGATTCCTGCTTATATCCGGAGTAGTCGATGACCGATTTGGCGGTGTAGGGCAACCAGTTCTTGCCGCCTTTGCCGAAGGTCACGTTGAGTGTCATTGGCGCTGTCAGAGTCTCACTGTTGAGGCCCATTGGGTTGGTGAAGCTCCATGTGCCGCTGTAGTTTAGCTGCTTGGTTCGCGCCACCCAGTTCGGGTTGGTGCCGTTCATTCCGGGCACATTACGCTGGCGGTAACCCAGCAAGTGCCTAATGTAAGCTGGGCGTTGCCGTTGGCGCCCGGTTGCGTTGCGGTCGGCGTTGTGCGTGTAGTGGTCGAAACCAGCAGGCCCGTCACGGTGTCGTAGACATATGATTCGTAAGAGCCGGGCTTAATGGAGAGAAAGCTGATAGCTTTATATGTGACACCCTCTACGGTGTAATCGCCTTGCAGGATCTTCACGCCCTCAATACCTGTTCGCGCCAGTTCGGCCAGCTTTGTGGGGTGTACCCAGACGCCATCTATAACGTCGCCGGGTGCCTTCCCACCGCCTGTTGGGGCGACGGTGTACTGGTTATCGATGTGATTGATGCCGAAGAGGGTCGTGGAGAGCACAACATCGGTGCCTTCTACAGCCAGCACATCGATCTGGCTGAGGCCGTCGCCCGATGAGCTACCATCGGGGTCACCGGGCATACCCGTGCAGCTGTATTTCTTGCCTGCGTTGTCTTCCCACTCGCCGTTGGGGTCTTCTTTGCATGTTGGGTCGCCACGCGAAACGATGGTTGCCGCAGCAGCATAGAAGGTGATCCTCGTGCCGGGCTTGACCCATTTGGGCACGCCGAGGGATTGCGCGCCAAGCACTCCCGCACTCTGGATTCCAAGGGGTTTGGGCGAAACTTGCTGGAACGGGGTGGTTTGGCTGTTGTGAAAGACGCCGACAGGCAAGCCGGATAGAGTACCCACGTCATCCGAGGAAAGTGCAGCTTCGGGTTGGACTGAGGTCAGGGTTGGCGTTGTGAGGGCAATAGCGGCAGTAGGTGGCGGCGAGGTGGGCACGACGGTGGGCGGCGAGATAGTCTCGCGACTGCATCCATATAAGGCGAGCGTCAACAGCGACCCCAGCCCGACGCTTCGCAGCACAGATTTGAGCTTGACCACAGGTTTTCTCCTGGAGGAAAGCGGATAATGCCAATAAGACAGAAGCAGATCGGGGTGGTAGTAGTACCTCGATTATAGCGGAGAGAATCGCGGCTGCATAGATGCGGGTTCGGGGCACAGGTTGGCACGAGCAGATGTAGCTTTGTAGAGATGTGTTAAGTACTCTAGCAAAGCTATAGATCCAGTACCTCGGCATATTACCAGGGAGGTTGATTCTTCACTGCGTTCAGAATGACACCGCTGCCTGGTGGATGTCCTTTCCCGCCATATCTTTGTATTTCATAATGCCGAATGACGCTTCCTGAAGAGGTGAATAGCGCAAAGTGTTGATTGACAGTGGCGGGCGCATCACGTATAATGGCCTGTAAATTGGCTTATTGTGCCGTGTAAACTGAGGCGATAGGAGAAAAGCAGAACAATGGTTAAGCGAACGTACCAACCAAAGCGAATCCCGCGCAAGCGCGAGCATGGATTCCTGTCTCGGATGCGCACTAAGGGTGGCCGCAGGGTAGTGTCCGCACGACGTGCTAAGGGCCGAATGAGGCTGACGATTAGCGATCAACCAAAAGGCATAAGCTAGGTAATTACGAACTACGGGCTACGATGCACGAGTACTGCCACCGGCAGCGTTTTCGTACATCGTAGTTCGTATTTTGTAATTCAGCGGTCGTGGAGACCCTAAAGAACAGCGGGCAATTCGAGCGGGTAAGGCGGGAAGGCCGCACCTGGGGTGCGGGATTGTTGGTGTTGAACGCGGCGCGAAACGGGCAGGATGTTGTGCGCTGCGGTTTCATCACAGGGAAGAAAATTGGGAATGCCGTAAAGCGCAACAGAGCGAGACGGCTGATACGTGAGGCAGTACGACGCAGGTTACCGGAGATAAAAGCCGGCTGGGACCTCGTCTGGATAGCCAGGGCACCGATTGAGGGAGCAAGTTTCGAGGCTGTATGCAGGGCAGTTGATGACCTTTTGCAGCGCAGCCGGGTGGTTGCCCCTCTTGCCGGAAGCGAAACGGGAGCGCCTCACAACTCCCAGAATAAACCAATTTCCCAGAGAGCCGAAACAGTAGGGGCGCAATCGCGTATAATAGATAGTGCGGGTAGTCAGAGTGCTGCGTCCAGCGGGGACATAGTTGAGAAGAATAAGCCCGCGCCCCGTCAATAATATGCTAAGAAAGCCTGTTTTGTGGATGATAAGAGGGTACCAGCGTACGCTCGCTAGGGCTTTGCCGCCGGATACCTGCCGCTTCTATCCCACCTGCTCACACTATGGGTATGAAGCAATCGAAAAGTATGGTGTTATAAAGGGAGGCGGGATGGCTGCCTGGCGCGTCATGCGCTGCAATCCCTGGAACAAAGGTGGGTACGACCCGGTGCCCTGACGAGTAATGCGTAATATGTAATGCACCGACCGCTTACATGTTGCGCTTTATGTATTACTCCCGGCGCTACACACGGAGAAATATCTTGGAGTTTTTAGGCATAATTTGGAACTCGCTCTGGCACCTGCTCCTCAACGTGCTTGTTGCCATCAACTCGGTCGTACATGTTCCGGGTATAGCGATTATTATCTTCACAATCTTTGTGAGGATGCTTACGGTTCCCCTCACGATGAAGTCGCTGAAGTCGAACCGAAACATGCAGCAGATCCAGCCGCTCATTAAAGAAGTCCAGAAGAAGTACAAGGACGACAAGGCCAAGCAGCAAGAAGAGACGATGAAGCTGTACCAGCAGTACGGCATCAACCCGGCTGCGGGCTGTCTTCCTATGGTAGTACAGCTACCTATCTTCTTCGGTCTGTTCAGCGCGCTGCAGTTCACGCTGCAACACGGCACAGATGTCACTCAGATGAGCCAGATCCTCTGGAACAAGGATTGGGCGACAGCGGGTTTCGCGAACTTCGCGGCACCGTTCGGCTGGGTTCCAAGCCTGGCATCGCATGATCCCCTGTATATCTGGCCGGTCATTTCGGGTTTGTTCCAGTTCTTGCAGAACAGGATGTCGCTGCCGAGGCGCGATCCGAACTCGCCGCAGGATACGCAGCAGAAGATGATGAATGGTATGATGCAGTTCATGCCGCTCTATATCATCTTTATTTCTTTGAGCTTCCCTGCCGGTACAGTAATCTACTGGGCCTTCTCAAGCCTCTTCGGCGCGGTTCAGCAGTATTTCATCACGGGTTTCGGCAGCCTGCCCGACTTCCCTGGCTTTGGCTGGCTTCCTCGCAAGACGATTATCCCGCCCAAGCTGCCAGATCCGTTGCCCGAGGGAACGGTACGCAAGAAGGGCGTTATGGGCAAGATGATGGAGCGTGCCATGGAAGCGCAGGAGGCACAGAAGGCCACACAGGAGCAATCCCGTGCAGAAGTGCCGTCACAGGCGACAACGCCATTGTCCAACGGTACGAGGCCGGAGCGACCGCGTGATGGGGCCAGCACAACGAGGGTCCGAAGCAAGGCAAGCGAGCAGCATATCCATGTTGTCTCAGGCAGCGCACCCAAATATGCATCGGATGCCAGGAAAAGTACTAACGAAGCGGCTAATGGCAGCGGGTACTCGAATGGAAAAGCGTCGGCACTGCCACCCAAGAAGCGAAGCAAGAAGTAGGTACCAAACGCCGACAATGCAGCGCGGGATGATTTTCTTATCCAGCGATGCATTGGCGATACCTGGCACTCATAGAGGAGGAAGGTTTTGCGACAGGTTGATATACAGGCCCGCAGCGTTGAGGAAGCTGTACGGCTGGCGTTGGAGCAATTGGGTCGCACTCGGGACCAGGTGAAGGTTGAAGTCCTGGCGACTGATCCCGGTGGCGACGAGGTGCTTGTGCGAGTGACCACGCAGGATGTAGCCGGAGCGCAGCCTCAAGAAGAAGTCTCGCCGAGGGGCAACAGGTCACAGCAACCGGGCGGATTCACCAGGCGTGCGAGCGCAGACGGCAGCATACGTCCCGATCGCGACAACACGGCTGCTCGCGGCGAGAGGGACGGCAATCGCGCTGACTACATGGAGCGCCCACCGAGAGGTGGAGGGCAACGCTACGATAGGCCGCCGCGCCGCGACCGCATGCCTGTCCAGGAGCGCCCACCCTTTGTAGAAGGCGATACCGATGAGGACGACAACCGGGGCAACCGCATTGACGAGGGCGCACCCTCCGGCGGGCCAGGGGTTGTGCTCGACCCGTCGCTGATGGCCGGTACAGAAGAGGCCGCAACACCACAGGACGCCGTAGCGCCAATCGCGGCTGAGATTTTGCTGAACATCCTCAACGGCATGAAGTTGCGCGGACGCATCGTGCGCCGCCAGCCTTCGGAAGAGGGCGATGCCGCCTTCGCCGATGATAGCGACTCGCTTGTGTTGAACGTAGTTGGGTTGAACGAGCGCGACCAGAGCAACTTGATCGGGCGCCGGGGTGAGACGCTTGATGCGCTGCAGTTCCTGCTGAATCTGATCCTGGGCCGCAAGGTTGACCTGTGGGCGCGGGTGGTGGTTGATGTAGAGGGCTACAGGCTTCGCCGCAAGCTGGCGTTGATCAACCTGGCTCGCCGCACAGCAGACCAGGTGCAGACACGCGGACAGGCAATCCCGCTCGAAGCCATGCCTGCTTATGAGAGGCGCATTATCCACATGACGCTGTCGGAGCACCCCTCCGTGACCACCGAGTCGAGCGGCGCTGAGCCGGAGCGGCGCGTGGTTGTACTTCCCAAGGAAGCTCAGTAGGCTTCTTTTTCCGGAAAAGTATAGTAATAGAGCAAGAATAGGAGAAAACGACAACCCCGACTAGAGGTTGTCGTTTTTCTTGCCGGGTAAGGGCGTGCGCGGTTGGTGCTTTTGCTGAAGATATGTAAACTATGAGCAATGGAAGATAGACCTGATTATCTTGTTATAGGCCATGTCGCGAAAGACCTGTTGCCTGACGGTAGCGGTGTGCGTGCCGGGGGCACTGCCACGTATTCTGCGTTGACGGCCCAACGCCTCGGCTTGCAGGCTGCTATTGTTACGGCAATAGCGCCTGAGGACGAAGCGTTGCTGAACGAGGTGCGCGATGCGGGTGTGTGGGTGTGTGCCGTGCCCTCAGAGCAAACTACCACTTTCCGGAACGTATATGACGCGGACGGACGGCGCACGCAGTTTCTCAGCAAACAGGCACGTGTCATTGAGTGGAGCGATGTGCCGGTGGGCTGGCGGGGAGCTGAGATAGTGCACCTCGGACCGATCGCGCAAGAGTTGCCCGCCAGTATGCCTTCGAACTTCCTCTATTGCTTGCTGGGCATCACGCCGCAGGGATGGATGAGGTCGTGGGACAAAACGGGCCTTGTACAGCATTCAGCATGGCCGATGCCCGCGCCGTTGGAGAAGCTACCTGCTAATGCATTCCTCATCCTGAGCATAGAGGACCTGGGTTATAACCAGGAGCTTGTGGATTATTATGTCAAGGTAGCGCCACTGGTTGCTGTAACGCACGCAGCAGGTGAGGCGCTGTTGCATGGGGGCCAGGGCAAGAGAAAGATAGGAGTCCCTGCCATGGCCGCGCACCCTATCGACCCAACGGGCGCGGGCGACGTATTCGCCGCCGCCCTGCTGGTGCGCTACCGTGAAACAGCCGACCCTGCTGAATCGGCAAGATTCGCCCATGCGGCAGCAGCCTACGCCATAGAAGGCTGGGGCACAGAAGGCATACCAGGGCGTGGGAATGTGCTGGAGAGGATGGGGGCGTAGGGGCGTGAGGCGTGAGGCGTGACGAGTGAAACGAAACGTAAAGCGTAAAACGTAAAACGTAAGTAGGGGTTTGGAACGCCAAGACGCCAAGACGCCAAGGTATCATGGTCTTACGTTTTACGTTTTACGTTTTACGTTTCACGTCCCAACATATATGTACGAAGACACAATTGCAGCTATAGCCACACCTCCGGGGGAGGGCGGGATTGGCACTATCAGGCTTAGTGGCTTGCGGGCGGCTGAGATTATGGCGCGCGTCTTTTTGCCGGCTTCGGGGCAGCAGTTGGCAGTTGGAGAAGTTGAATCGCACAAATTGATGTTCGGGGCTGTGCACGATACCGAGACGCGTGAGCGGGTGGACGAGGTGCTGGCTGTGTTGATGAGGGGGCCGCACTCTTATACACGTGAGGATGTGGTTGAGATCGATTGCCACGGCGGGGTGGTGCCGGTGCAGCAGGTGCTTGGGCTTTGCCTGCGCGAGGGTGCGCGACTGGCCCAGCCGGGCGAGTTTACCCTCCGTGCCTTTCTGAACGGTAGACTTGACCTGGCACAGGCCGAGGCTGTGCTTGATGTGGTGAGGGCGCGCACGGGCGAAGGGCTGCGGCTGGCTGTGGAGCAGTTGGGCGGGGGAGTATCGAGCCGCGTGAGGGGGATACGAGCGAGGCTACTGCACGCGCTCGCTCACCTGGAGGCTACTATTGATTTCCCTGAAGATGATGTGCCGCCCGCCGATGTGTCGCCGGAACTAGAGGATGCACTTGACGACCTGAAGGCATTGATCGCGAGCGCAAGCACCGGCATCGTGATGAGGCAGGGTTTGCGTACCGCGCTGGTGGGGAGGCCGAACGTTGGGAAGTCGAGCCTGCTGAATGCGCTATTGCGGGTCGAGCGGGCGATTGTGACAGAAATACCGGGCACCACGCGAGATACGCTCGAAGAGATAGCGAATGTGCGGGGGGTGCCATTAGTATTGACCGATACCGCGGGGCTGAGAGCAGACGACGCCACCAATGACCCGATAGAGCGAATCGGCATGGATAGGACAAGAAAAGCCCTGGAAGAGACAGACCTGGCACTACTCGTGCTAGATGGTTCTAAGAGGCTCAGCACTGAGGACATGGAGTTGATCGCTGAGATGAAGGTGCTTGCCCCCGCTATGTGGCTGGTGGTGGTCAACAAGAGCGATTTACCGCAGGCCCTGAATCAGAGGACGTTTAAGGAAATCGTCGGCCATATCGAGGTGGTAGAAGCATCTGCTATCGAGGAAGGCGGCACCAACAAACTTGAGGAGAAATTAGCAGAGCTGGTTCTGAGCGGCAGAGCCATACCGGCGCGAGGAGAAGTTACAGTGACGAGCGTGCGGCACAGAGACGCTCTACTGCGCGCACGAGATCACGTTGTAGGTGCGCTGGAGTCGGCGGGTGAGGGTACGCCTGCCGCGTTCGTGGCTGTGGATCTGCACAGCGCGCTAAACGCCCTGGGCGAGATCACAGGCGAGACGGTTGGAGAGGATTTGCTGGACGAGATATTCCGCAACTTCTGCATAGGGAAGTGATGCGAATGAAGCCTGCGCAGGAAGATGGCTACTCCTGCTTTAACACAGCGGCTACTTGGGCAAGCAGGTCGTCCAGGTCAAAGGGTTTTTCCAGGATATTGGTGAACCTGCGCCTCCTGAACTCTTCTCTATTGGCGTTGGCTGTCAGGAAGATAACCGGTATCTGGCGAAGCATGGGGTCGGCCTGCATCATGTCATAGATTTGAAGGCCATCCATGCCGGGGATATTGAGGTCGAGCAGCACCAGGCTCGCCCTGAGAGAGCGCACTACCTCAAGGGCAAGCGCCCCATCGTGTACCGCTACAGCCTGGTACTCCGGTTCGCCATTCAAGGTATCTTTGATTATTTCGGCAATCGAAGCGTTATCCTCAACGATCATGATTGCTTTTCTTTCAGGAAGGGTGCTCATATGTAGAAGGACCGTAGGAAGCTAATATAGTTAGTATACGCTATTTCTTACAGAGTGGTTGAGCACGAATCGTACCGCACCACCGGGCGAGACAGCAAATTAGTATGATTGATTTGAGCGAGATTATGCGTACGCCGGCGAAAGCGGCTTATTGCGTCGACCAAAAGCATAACATATAATATTGCCTGACCACGCTGATTTCCAACATACACCATACTCAAGGCTTCCAGACAAGCGAGGCTGCAACCGGATAGATGCAGCTTTTGCATAGAGCAATATAGTTTGTACAGGCGCTCAGCCTGCCTGGCAAGGACATTACATGATAACGGGAGACATTCGAATCAAACAGCAGGAGCCGGGCGAGCCGACGCAAGTGCCACAAGAATCCGCCATGCAGAAGGATAAATCTCACACGACATCCACTGATCCGGCTGACTATAGCAATACAAACGTGTTGCTAATAGAGCACAGCAAGGATGATGCTCGGCTCATAATGCGTACCTTAGCCGCCGCGCACTTGCTGGACAGGCATGTAACTCATGCATTGGGACTGGTTGATGCACTGAAGCGCCTCTCGGAAAGCACATTCGATATAATTCTGATCGATATAGATCTTCCTGAGAGCCAGAGCCTGAGTATGATGGCGGAATTGCGCAGTGCAGCCCACTCAGTGCCTGTAATTGCCCTGAGTGGACTCGATAACGAGGCACTGGCGGTTGAGATTGTTGGGCGTGGAGCGCAGGACTATCTCATCAAGGAGCAGATGAGCGCCCACAGGCTGGGGCATGCCATACGCTTTGCCCTCGAACGTAGGCGTACCGAGGAACAGGCCGCCTTCCTTGCGGCAATAGTCGAGTCGTCGGACGACGCTATAATCGGCAAGACGCTCGACGGTACTGTTGTAAGCTGGAACGCAGGCGCCGAGCGTCTCTACGGCTATACAGCGGACGAGGTGATAGGGCTACCCGTGTCCATTATCATGCCGCCGGACCGCAAGGATGACCTACCTGAAATCCTCCGAAGGATCGTAAGCGGGGAGCGGGTGAGTCACTTTGAAACGGTTCGCATGAGAAAAGATGGGCAGTTGCTGAATGTGTCGCTAACGGTATCTCCCATCAAGGACAAATCGGGCAGAATCACAGCGGCTTCCGCAGTGGCGCGCGACATCACCGAGCGCAAGCGGCTTGAAGAGCAGTTGCGTCAAAGCGCGGAAGAGACGAGGTTGGAATATGAGAAGCTCGCCACCCTCGTAGCCAATGTCGATGTTTCCATGATCATGTTCGACACAGAGGGGCGCTATGCGCTGGTGAACGAATGCTGGGTGCGCCGCAACCGGATGACGCCGGAGATGGTAATCGGACGCCGCTACGATGAGGTAAGCAACAACACAGATCACAACCACGTTCAGCAGGCCATAGACATGGTGCTGTCTACCGGAGAACCGTTTACCCTGCACGAGTTCTACTTCCAAACTAAAGCGCTGCCCGAGGGTGTGTATATAGAAGGCTCGATTCAGGCGATCCGGGATAGGACAGGCGCAATAACAGGGGCGATGGCTGTTTCTATCGATGTGACAGATAGGGTTCTGGCAAGGCAGGAGATAGAAGCAACAAACGCGCTGCTGTCATCAGTGGTGTCCGAGGCACCTGTGGGGATCGTCGTCTACGACCGGGATATGAGGATAATGCAGTTAAACGCGGAATATGCACGCCTGGCGCGGTTCGACATGGAAGAAGTTAAAGGGCAGGTGTTGTATGATGTCGCGCCTTATACTCTCGCGCGTAAGACGCTGCACAAGCAAGTGTTGTCTGGCGAGAGTATAGACGAGCAAAGTGTACCGCACCAGTTCCCCGATGAAGCTCAACTACGATATTCAGACATACGATACCGCCCACTGCGGGGTGCGGACGGCAAGGTCACGGGTATGCTCAGTACCGTGATAGATGTGAGCGAGCGTACCGGAGCGGTGAAAGATCTGGAAACCCAAACGTCGCTCCTGGAGGCTTTTGTCCAGGCGACACCCGTTGGGTTGGTGTACTTCGACCTGAAGATGCACATCCTCAGTATGAACTCTACATATGCCCAAATGACACACCTCGACCCCGAAACGGCGATCGGGCATGTGTTGTATGACGTGCAGACGTGGATTCAGGTGCAGGATCGCGAGAAACTGCATATGAGGGTACTCACGGGTGAAGTTGTCGATACCCAACACATCATGGTGCAAGACCCACTCGACAAGAAGCAGCATTCATACGATGTCTACTTCCGCCCGGTTCGGCAGGCTGACGGCACGATATCGGGTATGGTGTGTGCGGTCATAGATGTGACCGAGCGGCACGAACTGGACCAGCGCAAAGATGAGTTCCTGTCGCTGACCTCTCACGAGCTAAGAACACCCGTTACTATCATAAAGGGCTTCGCGCAACTGGCGCTCAACAACGCCATGAGGAGTGGAGATGAGCGGCAAATACGCGCTTTGAAGGGCATCAACGACCAGGCAGGGCACCTTACGCGCATCATTACTGACCTGCTGGATGTAACGCGGATCGAGAGCGGCACGCTGCCCATGCACAGGGAGACGTTCGATATAGGTGAGCTTGTGCGCGACATAGTTAACGGCGTGCAGCTTACAGCTCCCGAGCTTGAGGCTACAGTTGCGCTACCTGCCGAACCGGCAATAGTGCATGCCGACCGCCATCTAATTTACGAGGTGCTGACGAACCTTATTGATAATGCGATCAAGTATTCCGCCGACGAATGTCGTGTTGTGATAGGCGTAACCCCTGTAGATGATGAAGTGATGGTTAGCGTGCAAGACTACGGCCTGGGTATACCCGCGGAAGAACAGGCCAAGGTTTTCGACCGCTTCTATCGCGCGACAAACGCAGGCCAGCACCCCCGCAATGGGCTCGGGCTGGGGTTGTTTATCAGCAGAGGAATCATTGAGCGGCACGGCGGTCGAATGTGGCTGGAGTCGAAGAAAGAAGTGGGAAGTACATTCTACTTCTCGCTGCCGGTGGGGGCGTAGACCGACGACGGCGGACGGCGTTGTCAGTTGTCACTATTACGGCGGTCGTCCCTCGTTATATTGCGCCGTGCGGTAGCACAGCGTGAACGCCTCGCACTCCGTTGACAATCTGCGTGACGCGCATATCAACTACCAGGCTTGCCATCGCTAGGGCTTCGAGGCGTGAGAGCGAATAGTGCTCTATCATAAGGTCGAGCATGGCGTCGAGAGCGATCATGTTGGCTTCTTGCAACTGGCCGTGGAACCCTAGAGTAATCCAGCCTGCGGGGGTGTTGGCCCTCGGAGTCTTGAGCGTGGGACCTTCGTGGAGCGAGAAGGTAAGCGTCACGCGCTCCATCGGGCATTCGATGGCGGTGGTGGATACCTCTCCATCGCCCTGCACGGCATGGCCGTCACCTACCGAGAAGAGTGCGCCCGGCACCTCAATGGGCAGGTAAAGAGTGCTGCCTGGCACAAGCTCCTTGCAGTCGATGTTGCCGCCCGTAACGCGAGGGGGCGCGGTGGGGTGGATGCCGGGTTCGGCGGGCGGCATACCCATCACGCCCATGAAGGGGCGCAGGGCGATTGTGTGGCCCAGCTGGTTCCGCCCGAGCAGGGCCTCCGGGTCGAGAGACCAGAGGAGAGTAATACCCTCGTCTGCTACGCCGAGCCAGTCGTTGGTCTCGCTCGACCAACCACCCGCGAGAGTCCAACCATAGGAGCCGGGGCGAACCTCGTCAATACGAACGCCGAGCGTCATACCGGGGCGCGCACCGCGTATTTCGATGGGGCCGCAGAGGGCGTGGCCTTGATCGAGTAGAGGGTCGCGAGGCTCGAACTTCTTGCGAGGGATGTTATGGCCCGCCATTGGCTCAAGCCCCCAGCTCGCATCGAGCGTGCGGTATGTGACGGTATCGCCGGGGTCTATTGTCAGTACAGGCGGAAGATCGGGGGAGAAATGCCCGTGGAGAGTCTTGCGCTCCGGTTCTATGTTGTAAGTCGCCATTGTGCCTCGCTGGTTGGTTTTGGTGTAGGTTGCACTGCAACTATATAGTGATAGCGGCGAATACGCAACAGGCTGTTACGGCCATGTGGCCAGGGTGGTGCTATCCGAGGAACGAGTGAATAAGTACCGAGGCGAGCCACCGTTCATAGTGGTCCGGAGGCCAGCCTCGCTCGACCACCAGCATTCTGTAAGTTTCTGCCGCGCCAAGGGTCCAGAGTAGATCAGTTGCCTGCTCGGGCGCTAAACCAGGGCGCAGTGAACCCTTTTGCGCCAGCGATTGGGCCACGCCTTTGACGTCTTGCAGACGCGAGGCATTTAGCTCTCGACGCAGCGCGGCTATCTCGGGGTCAGCGGTTGCAGCCCCGCGCACGATCTCGAAGATATCGGTGGTTCTCTCGTGAATGCGGCGAGAGTGGGCCGCGAAGAGATTCAGCTTGCGTACTGGATCGGGTTCGGCCAACATCTCCTGCCACCAACTTCGTATCTCTAGAGGTACCGGGGCTTCATCTCCACGAACTGCGAGCTTAATCACTGCGTCCAGAATGGCGAACTTCGTGCCAAACGCAAATGTGAGGGTGGGCGCTGCTACGCCTGCTTCTCGGGCGATAGCAGGAAGGGTTGCGGCCACGTATCCACGCTCAACGAAAAGACGGCGGGCCGCTTCAAGTATCCGCTGCCGTGTAGCCTGCGCCTGTTCCTGGCGGCGCGGGGAGTTGTAATTGCGCTTCTTGCCTTCTTCTATAAAACTGCTCATAGATTCCCTTTCACTACTATTGACTAGTAGTGAATATTAGTGTATTATAACCAATACATTATAACATAACGGGAGGGGCAAAAGTATGGAGAACCAGACAATAGAGAGCCGGAGTGTGTATAGCCCTGAAGAGTGCATGAGGCGCGTCGCAGAGGCAATCAGCCGCCAGGACCTTGATGCGCTTACCGATTGCTTCGAGCCTGATTATGACAGCGAGTTCCCGGCGCACCCGGAGCGAGCTTTCAGAGGACATGCAGCCATGAGGCGGAACTGGTCGGAGATCTTCGGTGCTGTGCCGGATATAGAGACAACAATCCGCACCTGCATAGCTAGCGGCGAAACTGTGTGGGTTGAGTGGGAATGGAAAGGAACGCGCGCTGATGGACTGCCCTTTCTTAATCGCGGCGTGACCATTCAGGGAGTGCCGCACGGCAAGATTGCATGGGCAAGGCTGTACATAGAGCCTGTGCAGACGGGCGGGCCCAGCGTGGGAGATCTGGTTGGGCCGAGGTCTGAAGGCGGCAAGAACCGGTAAGAAGTGTGGCAGGGTGGCGGCTGCTTGTCGGACGTGGAGGTGTGAAATGATCCTCATCGCGGGTGGGACAGGAAGGTTAGGCACGCAAGTAGTGCGGCTGTTGACGGAGCGCGGGCTTAACGTGCGGGTTCTGGCCAGAAATGCAGAACAGGCTGAACGAATACGGCAGCCGCTGGTCGAGGTAGTATCCGGCGACGTTCGTGACCTGGACGATGTGAAGCGAGCCACGAACGGTGTGCAGACGGTGATATCGACTATAACGGGATTCGCCGGAACGAACGGTAATAACCTTCAGACGGTGGACGGACAGGGCAACAGCAACCTGATAGCTGCGGCGAAATCCAACGGAGTTGAGCACTTTATCCTTGTGTCGGTGCAGGGCGCGGCGGCGGACCACCCGATGGAGTTGTTCCGCATGAAGTACAGGGCCGAGCAGGAGTTGAAGGTCAGTGGAGTTGCCTGGACCATTATACGGCCGACAGCCTATATGGAGACATGGGCTATGCTGATAGGCGAGCCACTGCTGAAGACGGGAAGCACACGCATCTTTGGGCGGGGAGACAACCCTGTTAACTTTGTTTCGGCACATGATGTTGCCAGGCTGGTGGACATGGCCGCTACGGACACAGGGTTGCGGGGCGTGACGGTCGAGATTGGCGGCCCGCAGAACCTCACCATGAACGAAGTGGCACGAGTATTTGAGAAGGCCAGCGGGAAAACCGGCAAGATGAACCATGTGCCCTTGCCGATGATGCGTGTAATGTCGGTGCTAATGCGCCCAGTGAACCCTACACTGGCGCGCCAGATCCAGGCTGCTGTGATCATGGATACAAAGAATATGTCGTTCGACCCATCAGAGATGCAGCGACGATATCCATCGTTATCGCTCACAACTCTGTCGGAGATGGTGAAAAGGGAATATGCGTGAGTATTGCGTACTACGTACTGCGTAGTTGTCAATTATTGCCGTCATACGCAGTACGCAATACGCAATACTACGTCGTCACTTGCACTTTTATGCCGCCAGGGATGAAGGCGTTGAGGAAGCCTGCATGAACGGGGTGCTGGTTCGCGATGGGTGTGAGGGTGTAGCGGGGGAGCACATGGGCTAGCAGGGCTTTTACTTCGATGTTGGCGAAGTGCTGGCCGATGCAGACGCGGGGGCCACCGCCGAAGGTGACGAGGGAGTAGGGTGTTTGCTTGTCCTCTTCGCGTGGGGAAGCGAAACGATCGGGGTCGAATGTATCAGGATCTTTGAACACAGAAGGCAAGCGCTGGCAGCCTGCCAGGGCGAGGCGCACCTGCGCACCGGCAGGAATTGTATAGCCCTCGAACTCAACGTCCTGAGCGACGCCACGAGGCACGTTGATGACAGGCGGGTAGAGGCGGCCTGTCTCACGAACAAAGTTGTCCATGGCTCGTAGAGAGCGCAGCTTATCTATAGAGAGCGGGCCTGGTGAACCGTTGCTCGCAGCCTCTAGTTCTTGCAGGAGTCGAGCGTGCTGTTCCGGCATTGTGGATAGGAGATATAGCGCCCAGGTGGCGAGGGTGGTGGTGGTTTCGTGGCCCGCCACCAGCAGGATGCTGAGGTGACCAAGCACCTGTTCATCGCTGAGGGCATGGCCGTTGTCGTCGCGGGCATGGACGATAAGACTGAGAACATCGTGGGGACGCTCTTCGGGCGGGGCGCTGCGGCGCGCATGGATCATAGGAAGAAGCATCATCACAACCCTGTCACGCGCAGAATAGAACTGGCCCATCATCTCTTCAAAGCTGATGCCTGCATCATCATCGAAGCCGTGCAGAAGGACGGCGAAGAGGCGGCGCAACTCGTCCATTTGCGGGCCGGTCTCGAAGCCGGCAAGGGCGGCAGCCGCTATGTCGAAGGTAATCTGGCGCGATTCGGAATAGAGATCGACCTCGCCACGCTCGACCCAGGAAGAGGTGCGCTCCTCGATCACGCGCTGCATAACGGGGAGATAGGCGTCCATGTAGGATGCGGCAAAGGCGGGGTTCCACATCTTGCGGTGGACGGCATGCTCAGGATCGTCCATGTTGAGGAGGCCGCGCCCGAACACCTCGCCTACGAAGGGCGACCAGCCCATATCGTGGCTGAAGTGCTGGCGGTGGGTGTTCATGACGAAGCGGTTGGCTTCGGGGCCTATCATGGTGACGCGCATCTGGCCCATATCTTCGCCCGCGCTTGAGACCCACCTGAAGATAGGGCCATGCTCGACGGCTAACCGAGCCATTACAGAAGGAAGGCCGCCATCCCAGTAGGCAGCGTCCATTCGAGAAACATTAATCAGGGGTATTTCGGAGAATGATTTAGCCATAGCAAGGTTCCTATTCGTTATCTGGATTGAATGGGGTGCTCCGGTTCACTGAGTAATACGCAAAGCGGGGCGGTGGAGTTCCGGATTTAGCCTACCCTTCGGCCTGACGGGTTGAAGGGGTCGCCGTCTATGCCCCAGGAAGCAATATAGGCGGGGATCAGGCGGATAAATTGCGGGTCAACACGGGGCAGGATGAGGTCGCCACCCGATGGAACGGTTTCCGCATGGCCGCGTATCTCCAGACCGCGCGGCTTACCCTGATCCGACCAGTCATCTATGACAAAGGCCACCTGCCGGGTTGCCGAGGCGTCGCGATATTTCTTGCTGGTGCCCATGCCGCCGCCGAGCAGTTCTATCACATCGAGGGCGGGGTTGTAGTGAAAGCGCAGGGGAACGACATGCAGTTCGCCGTTGCGGCCCAATGTGGCGATACGCCCAATGCGCTGGGTTTGCATGTATTCGATTTCAGCCCGGGTGAATGCGCTCAATATGGAAGCTCCTGTGCGGCAATCAGGTTGAGATATGTGTTGCCTTAATTATACCCTGACGGGCACAAACGCGAAGGGACGTGCGAAACTGCTAATGTGCGTCCAACTGTTGCCTGGCTCCATATAGATCGGCTGCGCCCCACCATTCCGCGGCTTTGCCATCCTCGAAGCGCATGATATGCATAGCGGTGAATTGGACAAGCTTGCCTGTATTCTCCAAACCCAGAAAGGGGCCGTCATGCGTGCCACGCCACACTACCCGGCCCGCCACCCTGTCGCCTGCGCCGAAGGCATCTTCGATTGTGGCCTGCATGTTGGAAAAGGCGGTATGTACGGAGGCGGCCCACTGCTTGATGCCGTCAATGCCGGGAGCCTGATCGGGGATGGGGTTGTGGTCAATGATATCAGCAGCACAAAGCTCGTCCAGCGCATCGAGGTTGCCTGCGTTGACGGCCTCTATCAGGCGGCGATATGTAGCGATATTCTGTTCTGCTGTCATGGGTTAGCTCCCTTGTACAAACGTAATATGATATGCAGCCAGAATAAATGCCGGAGTAGTATTTGTTCGTGTCTATAAGCCGGCAGGCTATGATGTTTGCATGCGTAATTTATTGTCGGAGCGAAGCGCATAGCGGAAGTAGGGATAGTAGCCCAGGATAGCGCCAAGTATGTAAATCGCCACGAATACAATACTGGTAATGGGTCGTGCCGAGAAAAGGTTCCAGTGTATGAACGAGGCAACAAGAGCAACGGTAGCGAAAGTGCCTGCTGTGGGGTAGAAGATATCGAAGCCGTACCAGCTTGGCTGCAACCACGATAGCAGCGAGCTAAGGCTCACTGACAGGAAGACAGCGCCCAGCAGCTGCACGTTGGTCGAGTTGGCGAGATCCCAGGGCCAGCGATCCCTGGAAAAGTTGGGCAGGAAGAACATGGCTGCGCCTACTATGCCAGTCAAGCTGAATATGAATATGGCGATGTACCGTGCGATGCCGGGTGTGGGAGGTAAGGGCGGCACAGTAAAGACGGTGTTACGCCTCATCCTTACCAGCAAGAGGACGCCGCCGGCGAGGCCCAGGAGAAGGATTGTGGGCCAGACAATACTGAGGGGCTTTGACCAATCTATGACGCCCAGATTAGCCAGGAAGTGGATGAGCAGCATGGCACTTACAATGGC
Organism: Chloroflexota bacterium; assembly: GCA_039932335.1. Lineage (GTDB taxonomy): Bacteria > Chloroflexota > Chloroflexia > QHBQ01 > JADMIH01 > JADMIH01. The sequence continues at coordinate 5,290 of JBDTQH010000057.1, read as the reverse complement.
CGCGACGGAGGCAAATGCCGCGACAGTGACACGGTCGGGGCGCCGGACGACAAGGAAGCAGGCGACCACAGCGGAGAGCACGAGGGAAGCGATGAAGCGCAGAGCAAGAGGGCCAATGGGCCACGGCCAGGCGTTACCGGAGCGACCGGCCGCGGGAAGAGTGGCTACAGACTCTGCGAAGATGAAAAGATAAAGGCCGGCAACGAGTAATAAGACGGCGGCCACCATGAATGCGCCGCGCAAGCTTGAAGACACTACCACCTTTGTATCCACTAGCTTCCTCCTATTATTTCAATGATTGTAACCTAGATTGTAACGTACATGGAGCCGAATTTGATAGCCCTATTCCGGTAGCGCACCAAGGTCGCTCTCGTGCGTGGTGCTGCCCGGTGATTCTGCGACAGCCCAGCGACTGGTCCGGGGGTTTATGAACAGGTAGTATACAGCGAGAGCGCCACTATAAATTATTACGGCCAGGTAGATGACGAGACTGAGTAGACGATCGGGGTTGATTGTTGGGAATAGCTGGAGGAACGGCAGGATGAGGAAGAGGTCGTAGACGAGGAAGCTAAGCAGTTGAGCGCGCGCATTGTGCCAGCGCGGATTCAGCAGGGCGTAGAGGAAGTAGGCGGCGTCGCCCATGAAGACCCACCCGAAGAGGACAGAGGAGTCGGGGTTGAGGGGCCAGGGGAAGATTGTGGGCGCCTGGAGGATCAGGGCGACGGCGGCCAGCAAGAGGGCGACCGCGAATATCGCATATGAGACCTTGAGCAGAGTGGGCATGGGGCGGCGGTCGCGTATCGCGAAGCGCCTGCTCCAGAAGAAGACGCCTACGCTTGACAGGGCGACAACGGTGAGCCACACCGCGAGCATGGTGAAGTTGGGCCTGCCCGGTTGGCCGGAAAGCTGGAAGAGGTAGACTGCCATGCCTGCTGCCATGATGAACGCGGTGACTGCTCCGGCAGCCAACGCGCCCCATTCGCCCGACAAGCCCACCCAGATGAAGTCGATGGCCATGGCAGCCAGGACAGAACCGATGAACAAGTATGACAGCCTGCCATCCGGCCAGGGCCATATAGCGGTTGCCCAGGGCAAGTTTAGACCAAAGCCCACGCTAAGGAGAAGCGCGAGCACGCCCGCCACTATAGAGACATAGCGCAATAAACCCGGTACATCGGCAGCATTCAAACGTCCACTGACCATAAGCCTGCACCTCCAGTTCTACCGGCGAGTGTGGCTGTAGCTGTTAGATCAGGCGCTCGCCGTGTTGCCTGATCGGGAGGTTCGTTTATGAATGACTCTAATGGATTAGCTATACCGGGCTGGAGGTCACAGGCGCTGCCGGTTGGTCAGGTTGCCCCCGCCCAGCAGTATTGCCTGTTCTCGCTTGAGTGTATTGTACGAAGCGGTCACATACTGAACGAGCTCATCCTGGGGGAAGAGTAAGAGTGACGTATTTTCGGAAAAATCTTCACTCTCCCACTTCTTTATGATGAGATGATAACCGACAACGTGCGCAGATAGGTCTCGAAGGCACTGTGGCATTTCTGTCTCGATAAGCAAGTCGGATTTGGACAAGACAAGTTCATACATTCGGTTGTTTATGGGCGCGAACACTGTGGTCATCCACAAGCGCCAGGCTGCAAGGTCTTCCTCGGTGGGCGGATCTTCTTCGCTGAAGAAGTGCTTGCCGGTTCTGAACCTGGCCCGGAACTCTTTGAAAACAGTGATCTCCGCACCGATCATACCATACAATGGGCCGTAGAATTCACCCAGTTGTTTGCTTACTCGTTCCAGGCGCTGGTTACGCTGAGATAGCCTGAGGCTATAGTAGTAAGTTGCTATGTAACCGCTGAAAGCCAGCACGATAGTCACAGCCGTTGTGATAAAGAAAGGATCGGTCATGCGTGCCTACCTTCGTCTGGTTTGCCTTATTGCGTCTGCCGCGGCCTGTATTGCACAGCCTCAGCAAGATGGGCTGCTTCTATCTTCTCCGAGCCTGCAAGATCGGCTATGGTGCGCGAGAGCTTGAGGATGCGGTGGTAGGCGCGAGCCGAGAGGTGTAGCTGGCGCATGGCGGCTTTGATTAGCGATTGACCTGCGGCGTCAAGCTCGCAGTAGTCGCGGATTTCGGCGGGACGCATCTCAGCGTTGCACGTCACGCCCTGTACGTCGCGAAAGCGTTCTCGCTGGCGCTTGCGGGCGGCCTCCACCCGAGCGCGTATGCTGGCCGATGTCTCGCCCTGCCGGTTGTCGGAGAGCTTGTCGTAGTCCACGCGAGGCACTTCCACGTGGATGTCTATGCGGTCGAGCAGAGGGCCGCTGATCTTCTTCTGGTAGCGCGAGATGGTCGAGTTGGAGCAGGTGCATTCTTTCACGGGGTCGCCGTAGTAGCCGCATGGGCATGGGTTCATAGCAGCCACAAGCACGAAGTTAGCGGGAAAAGAGAGGGTTCCTGCTGCCCTGGTGATTGTGACTATGCGGTCCTCCAGCGGCTGGCGAAGCGTTTCGAGGGCCTGACCGCTGTACTCGGGAAGCTCATCGAGGAAGAGGACGCCGCGGTGGGCCAGGGTGATTTCTCCGGGACGTGGGATACGGCCTCCGCCCACCAACCCGGCGTGTGAAACGGTGTGGTGAGGTGCGCGGAAGGGACGCACGCGGATGAGCGGTTTGCCCGGCGGGAGCATACCGGCTATCGAGTAGATTTTGGTGACCTCGAGCATTTCTTCGGGCACCATATTGGGCAGAATGGTGGGCGTGCAGCGGGCAAGCAAGGTTTTGCCGGAGCCGGGGGGGCCAGTCATAAGAAGGTTGTGGCCGCCGCTGGCAGCGACTTCGAGGGCGCGCTTGACGTGCTCCTGCCCTTTGATGTGGCTCATATCGACCGGGTGAAAGCCGTTCGACTCTTCGTCGCCGGGCGGCTCGGCAATGTAGGGGACAATGCTGCCTGCCGCGAGCGGGTGGTCGTTGAGATGCATTACCAGTTGGCGCAAGGTAGTGACGGGGAGCACTTCGACCCCGCCGATTAGGGCGGCTTCGGGTGCGTCTTCCACAGGTACGTACACACGCTTGATGTTGCGCTCTTTTGCCATGGCGACCATCGCGAGGATGCCCATGGTGTGGCGCACCGCTCCATCGAGGCCAAGTTCGCCCAGGAAGACGGTGTCGCTCAGGTCGCCTGTGATCTGGTCGGTGGCCGCCAGCACACCCAGGGCGATGGGCAGGTCGTAGGCCGGGCCTTCTTTGCGGAGGTCGGCGGGGGCGAGGTTGACCACTATGCGCGAGGGCTGCGGTATGGTGCCGCCCGAATTGCGTATGGCCGAGCGCACTCTCTCCTTCGATTCGTTCACCGCGGCATCCGGCAGGCCGACTATCGCCATGGAGGGCAAGCCGGCACGGCTGACATCAACCTCAACTTCGATCAAAGAACCATCCAGCCCGACAACAGCGCAACTAAGAACGCGGGCAAGGGCCATGGGTGTGTCTCCTGTGTTAGTAGCGAGTAGCGAGCTGCCAGTTGTCAGTTGTCAGTTGTCAGTTGACGTCGGTCATACGCCATATTCTTGTTTGCTGAGGATGAAAAAGTCACAACTCTAGTAAGAGCCGGACGGCCAGATTATAGCATTAGCCGGCTATGTGAGCAAGTGTGGAGCGGCTGGTAAATGTAGAGATTTAGGGTGGAATAACCTGGTATCTCCGTATGGGAAGACCCTCCCCCAACCCCTCCCACGCGTGGGAGGGGAGTCTAAAGAAAAGGGAAGAATGGGGGACACCCCCATACCCCCGTCATGGGCTTCGCCCCTGCAGCCCTTTTGCACCCCTAGTCTGAACACTTACAGCGGCTGTTAGAGATGGCGTTTTGCTGGTGGGGCAGCTTACGGCGTGTTGATCGGGTGGTATGTGAGCTCCCAGTGGCCTGTGCTTGCCACATCTACGGTGGCTCCGGGAGCGACTGAGCGGACCTTTTCTCGGATGGCGTTCAGCGCGGGGTCGGAGAGCCACTGGCTGCCGGTGATCTTGCCGTCGGAGACCGTTTCAACTTTGATGTCACTTGGGTCAATGGGCTGGCCGGTAAGCTCCTGGGTCTGCGGCGCGCCCACCGGACTGTTGCAGACAACGGTGCCTTCGCGCCAGCGTCCGCCCGTAATAGCCAGATGGAGGCCATCGGCCATCGGCACGACCATGCCGTTGAAGTCGGCAACAGGGTTCTTCGTGGCCGAACAGGTGAGTAGCCGCACGCCGGATACCATTCCCCGGGCGGAGTAGGTTGTGGTGGCGGCGGTGCCCGTGAAGGTTCCATCGCAGTCCACATCGAGCGACAGGTTCGCGATCAGTGAGCCGTCGCCGGTGAGGTTGCTGTCGGAAGTCAGCTTGAACTGCCAGTCGAGCGGGCCTGTCCAGCGGCCGGATGCAAGGTTGGATGTGCAGCCTGCTATCGGCGTTGGAATAATAGGAGCGGGTTGTGGAGGTGAGCCACCGGCAGCATATTTGGTGCGATAGCGGAATGTGCCAAGCTGGGACAGGAGGACATTGTAGGGAGGCTGGTTCTCCTGGTGCAGCTCAAACACGGCTCGCTCGAAGTATTGCACTCTGTAGGTTTTGCCATCGAGGTCCGATTTCTCGGTGAACTCATCCGAGATGGGGTAGCCCTGTTGCGCAAGGCCGCCATTCTTGTTCCAGTAATCGAGGAATGGGCCGCCCAGGCGCTTGCCCGTCTGGGTGAAGAGCACGGACCCTGTTGAGGTGTTGAGCTGCTGGCCGGGGGCACCGTTGGGGTACTTCTCACGGGCAAGGAACGCACCTAGAAGGGAGAGTAGCACATCGTTGGGTGCGCTGTTCTCGGGGTGTAGCTCGAACACGGCTCGCTCGAAATACTGGACGGTGTACGTCTTGCCGTCTGTGTCTGATTTCTCCTGCATCTCCGCGGAGATAGGGTAGCCTTGCTGGGCGAGTCCTCCGTTGGTCTGCCAGTATGTGAGAAAGCGGCCTGAGACGCTCTTGCCGGTTTCGGGAAATGTGCGCGATGTAGCCTGTGCTCCGACAGGGAGGGAAAGCAAGGGGATGCCGAGCAGGATGGAAAGCACGGCGAGGAGGGCGAGTCTGATATGTCTGTGCTGTTTCATTGGGCGAGAATCTCCTTACGGCAAGAGAGCACAGTATATCACAACAGCAGTAGTGCCAACATGCCCGCTGTGCTTGGTAGAAGTTTAGACTTAGGGTGGAGCAACCTAACATATTGGTAAGGGAAGACCCACCCCCGGCCCCTCCCGCACGCGGGAGGGGAGTCTAT
>JBDTQH010000056.1:0-33171 GCA_039932335.1 Chloroflexota bacterium | reverse complement strand
TCCACCCGGCGACACTGCTTGCCGGCATGAGGCTGGCGACCACCGGGAACGCAGTAGACAGACTGAACAACAGAATGCCCAAGGCGACTAAGATACGTACTCGCTCTGCAGACGAATTTCCTTTGTTTGCTTCTCTGCCCGCCAATGCCACCTCTCGTGTTTGATTATCTAGAGTATACTCTCAACAGCCACAACCATAAGCAGCGCGTACCACACTCAGTTATCGAAGTTCATACCAACCTCTAGCCCCTGACCGCTGGCTCAGAACGAATCGAACACCGAGCGCACGCGCAGGCCGCTTCGCACCTGTTCCAACGTCATCCCATCCGGCAGCGGGCACGTGACCTCTACCGCGCGGTTGGCGGGCAGATCGAAGTAGTTGTCGCTGAACAGCACGTCGCTGCCTTCCAATGCAAGCTCAACAAAGCGCGCTAGCGAGCGTGATTGCACCTTTATCGTCACCTGCGGTCCGCTCTGCTCTACGTCTACGCTCAACCCCGGCTCTTCAAGGGCGAGATGCTTGGTGGGCGCGAACGTGGCGACCGCGCTCTGCACGCGCTCTCCACCGCTCCAGAGCTCGCACACGAATATAGTCCTGCGGCGCTTCTCCTCTGTGACTGCCTTCGCGAAATCGAGGCTCCTTACCTCCACGGTAGCGAGAGGGTCCACGCTCACATCTTCTTCGCCACCATCCAGCTGCTCACCTTGCAGCGTCTCAAGCGACCAGCGCAGTTGGCCAGTCCAGCTTTCCTGCCGCGATGCGTTGGTGGCGAACACCTGCATAGCGGTCCCGTTCTCCTCAATGGCGAGCAGCAGCGGAGTGAAAAAGCGCCTGCTGCTGTAGTGCATTGCTTTCCAGCGCCCGTAATAATCGATGCCCGACCAGGAGATAACAGGCCAGCAATCGTTGAGCTGCCAGTAGAGCGCACCACTGCACGCGGGGTGGCGCCGCCAGAACTCCACGCCCACCCGCATCGCCTCGGCCTGCAGCAATTGGCTCAGATAGACCAGACTGGAGAAATCTTTGGGCATCCGGAAGTTCTCCAGCAAATAGACCACGATCTTTTCGTTACCGACCGGGCTGCGCTGGTGGTGCTCCATGATGTAGGAGGTTATGTTCCAGTCGGCAGGCTCCGCGAAGGCCGCCACAGTTGATAGCGCGGGCACAGACTCGAACCCGAACTCGCTGACGAAGCGCGCAGGCGTCTCGCGATAGTGGCTGAACGGCTTGTTCGCGTGCCATACAGCCCACTGGTGAACATCGCCCGACCTGACACTGTTCGGATCTATCATCGGCAGCCCGGACGATGGAGAGCTTGCCCAGTACGGGTGGTCGGGGTCTTCGGTTTCTACCCATCTCGGAAGTACTTTGTAGAAGAACTGCTCGTATGCGCGCATAAGGTCGGCGTTTTCGGGCTTATTCCAGCCCCAGTCCACCCAGGCGGCTTCCACCTCGTTATTGCCGCACCAGAGCGCCAACGACGCTCTATGCCGCAGGCGGCGCACATTATCCACCACTTCGCCTTTCACGTTCTCAAGGAAATCCGCATCCTCCAGCGGATAGCCCGCGCAGGCGAACATGAAATCCTGCCAGACAAGCAGACCGTGGCGGTCGCACAGGTCGTAGAAATAATCGTCCTCGTAATAGCCCCCACCCCATATCCGCACCATATTGTGATGCGCGCTCACCGCCGAACCGATCAGGTGCTCTAGTTGCGCGTGGGTAACTCTTGTGGGGAAGGAGTCTGCCGGGATCCAGTTCGACCCCTGTGCGAAGAGCGGCACGCCGTTGACTACAAAGGTGAACGATTTGCCCCATTCATCCGGTTCCTGCCGCAGCTCGATGGTGCGCAGGCCAACCTGATACGTCCATTCGTCAAGATCAACTTCCACGCTTGCCAGCCGCACATCTACCCTGTAGAGAGGCTGCGCGCCATACCCGTTTGGCCACCATAGCTGGGGCTGATCGACTGTGAGCGCGACTGTCTGACGGCCATCCTCCAGGCGCGCTGCTGTAGTTTGCACCTTGCCGTCGGGCGCGGTAAGGTGCAGCGTAACCCAGAGCGGCAGGTCGGATAGTACTTCGGCCTTGACCGCCGCAGTTACGGTGACCTGCCCGTTGGTGTGCTTCTGGCGCAGCGACACATCTGACAGCCGCGCTGTTGTGTATCCTTCCAGCCGGATGTCGCGCCAAATGCCGATAGCAGGGAGCTTTGGGCCCCAATCCCAGCCGAAGTGGCTTGGCGCTTTGCGTACATAAGGCGCGCCGGGAAGGGCATCATTCACGTCGGGCATGGGGAGAATTCTGTTTTGCTCGACGGCATAGCAGACAGAGGAGCGGAACAGTACGCGAAGCTCATTCTCTCCTGCCTGCAATGCCTGAGTAACGTCCCACCTATATCTGCGGAACATATTCTCGGCCTCGCCAAGCACCCGCCCGTTGAGCCGCACTTCAGCCAGCGTGTCGATGCCGTCGCACACCAGGTAAATTCGTTCTTGTGCCCGCACTTTCCCGTCCACTGTCAGCGTGCGCCTGTACTCCCAGTCCTGTTCGGCCACCCATTGGGTACGCTTTTCCTCGTCGCCCACAAATGGGTCCGCGATTGCCCCCACATGCAGCAGGTCGGTATGGACACCGCCCGGCACAACCGCAGACATCCACGCTTCGCTGCCCGCCTGCCTAAACTGCCATTCCCCACTAAGCGATTGTTTTGCCGCAAGTGTCATGTAGATAGCACCTTAGTTGAATTGGCCGTATTGCGTATTGCGTATTTGTCAGTTGCCGGTTGTCGCGGTCTGCGGTCATATGCAGTACGTAGTACGCAATACTCTCACCCCACCAGCGCCTTGTCTTGCTCCACAGAGATGGCGCTCGGGAGAGGCCCGTATGTCAGGCCATAGCCGAAGGCGAAGATGGGGTTATCGGAGTCGCGTGGGACGTCGCCTCTTCTGCGGCGGACGGCTTCCATGGAGGATGGGAGCTCGAATGGCAGCGTTGCTGATGGGCGAAACTTGCCGAAAATGACATCAAGTACGGCTTCATCGCTCGCGCCGAAGTTGGCAAGCAGGGCCGCGCTCTTCTCGGCAATCTCAGGTATCACCGCAGGGCGCTCAAGGTAGATATCTACAATGGTGGGCACTTTCGCCATGATACCGAGAATGCGGTTTCTCTCCGTTTCCTGGAAGTCAAGGTCGCCCGTATGCAGGCGGTAAAGCGTTTCCAGGTAGTCTTCTCTCGGCTCGAACGGCGCTTGCAGCCTCAGGATGGCTAGATCAGCCTCCTCGACCGTCGCCACCACTTGCCCGTATGCCGATGCCACGTCCGCCGCCATGTTCTCCACATAAATCTTAGGTCTCCCTGAAAGGGGCAGCGTTCGGCCATTCGGCGTGTCGCTATTCTTTAGCAGAACAATAGATTTGCGCTGGGCAAGCTCACCTGCGGCGCGGAAGGCCGCGTTCCCGACGATCTTTTCCGCGGCATCAGGGTCCACATACGGGTTATCAAATAGCCCCAGCCTGAACTTGTCACGCAGCAGACGCCGTACCGACTCGTTTATGCGCTCTTCTGACACCAGCCCTCCGCGCACAAGCTCCACAATAACTTCAGGGCAGTCTTCCCCACCGAACTGATCGACCCCGGCATCCAGCGCGATCCGGGCGCGTTCGGCAACGCTCAGGTGTTCGAGACCCCACGCCCGCGCCTCCATCAGCTTGCCGCCGATCTCCTTTGTTGTCAGCATTCCCCAGTCCGTACACACAACACCGTCGAAGCCGTACTTGCCGCGCAGTAGTTCCCCGATAATGTTCTTGTTGAACCCGAACCCGATCTCTTCAAACGGTGTTCCGATTGGCACGCTGTAATAGGGCATGATCTGGGCGGTGCCCGCCGCGAACGCTGCCTCAAAGGGAATCAGGTGGTAGTCGAAGTTATTTCCGGGGTAGACCTGCTCCTTCGCATAGGCGAAATGCGAGTCCCCACCGTCTTTCTGGGGACCGCTGCCGGGAAAGTGCTTCGTCATGCAGGCTACGCTGTCACGTCCCAGCGTCTGGCCCTGAAAGCCGCGGATGTAGGCCGCGATCATAAGAGAAGAGAGCGCGGCGTCCTCCCCGAACGTACCAATGATACGCCCCCAGCGAGGCTCTGTCGCGAGGTCAGCCATAGGGTGAAGGGCCACGCGGATGCCGACAGCGATGTATTCTTGCCGTGCGAGGCAGCCGAATTCCTCAACCAACGCGGGGTCTCCCGTTGCGCTCAAGCCGACAGGTTCGGGCCAGCGCGAGAACTTCCCTGCGAACCTGCCCTTCGGCAGGCTGTCAGCAAAGGCATGGCGCGGGTCGGACGAGATAGTGATAGGGATGCCAAGCCGCGTATCCTCGGCCATCTTCTGAATGCGGTTCTGCCACTCGGCCATTTGTCGCGGTTCAGCGACAGCATGCACGTTGAAATGGTTGATCAAACGCCTGCTGACCATATCAACAGTAGAGAACGGGCCGAACTGCCCTTCACCCTCAACGACGCTGCCGTCCGCGTTCATGCCGATTGCAGTATGGAACATCAGGCCCGCCTTCTCCTCCAGCGTCATCTGGGAGAGAAGGTCCTCGACCCGTTGCTCTATAGAGCAGCAAGGGTCTTCATATGGATCCATGCGGCCGTTCTTGTTGAGGTCTCTAGAATGCATATCAACCTTATGCGTGAAGCGTAAAACGTAAAGCGTAAAACGTAAGTACGGTGTTGAAACGCCAAGACGCCAGGGTTATTATGGGCAACGCTTCACGCTTCACGCTTCACGTCTCACGTCTCGCGATTACCTGCCTGTACCACAACGCGCTATCTTTCGGTAGACGCTTCTGGGTGTCGTAATCAACCCACACGATGCCGAAACGCTGCGTGTAGCCCTTTCCCCACTCAAAGTTGTCCATGAGCGACCATACAAAGAATCCCGCCAGCGGCACACCCGCATCGATGGCACGCTTGCTCGCCGCGAAGTGATCTCGCAGGTAGGTCAAGCGGCGCTCATCGTGTATGTGCCCGTCAGCGTCAGGGCCGTCTGAGTAGCTGGCTCCGTTCTCGGTGACGTACATCTTGCCGGGGCTATAGTCGGCTTCGAGGCGTGTCAGCAAGTCGTATAGCCCCTGCGGGTAGACCTCCCAACCCATCTCGGTATGCTCGGTATCAGGCACCTGCGGGAGCGCCTCGGGTGGGCCTGCTTCCAGCCCGACATCGCTGCCAATAACAGCGCGGGTGTAATAATTCACGCCCAGGAAATCAGTGTTCACTGAGATAGCTTCCATATCCCTGCTGTGAATGAAGTCCGGACCGCCTTCGGGCAGATAGCCCTGTGCCGTGTACGCCGCTACTATGTCCTCAGGGTATGCGCCCCGATAGAGCGGGTCGGCAAACCAGCGGTTGAAGTAGCCGTCAAACTGGCGGCAGGCAGCAACATCTTCCTCGCTATCCGAAGCGGGACTGGCGGGCGTGAAATTCAAGGTGATGCCCACCTCGGCTCCCGGACTATTCGCGCGCAGCACCGGCACAGCCCAGCCGTGTGATAGCAGCAGATGGTGAGCGGCAGCCAGTGCCGCCGGCCAGTCTTGCAGACCCGGCGCGTGCTCGCCTAACTGGTAGCCGAGCATGCTTGCGCACCACGGCTCGTTGTGGGTGATCCAATGCTTGACACGGTCGCCAAGCGCGCGGCTGATAGCGTCCGTGTACTCAACGAACGCCTCGGCAGTGGCGCGAACCGGCCAGCCGCCTGCATCCTCCAACACCTGGGGAAGATCCCAGTGATAAAGCGTGGCGAAGGGCTTAATCCCGGCGTCCAATAGTCCGTCAACCAGGCGGCTGTAGAAGTCCACTCCTGCCTGGTTTACCTCTCCACGCCCTCCCGGTATGATGCGCGGCCACGCGATAGAGAAGCGGTAGGCCTGCAGCCCCAGGTCTTTCATCAACGCGATATCCTCGCGCCAGAGATGGTAGTGGTCGCACGCCACGTCGCCCGTCGAATGGTCCACGATCTTGCCGGGTGTATGCGTGAAGCGATCCCAGATCGACTCGCTGCGGCCGTCCTCATGTACGGCTCCTTCGATCTGGTATGAGGCAGTGGCCGTGCCCCAGAGGAAGGAACTTGGGAATTGTAAGTCAGTCATATAGTTGTGCTTATCCTTATGCGGGTTGTGCGCTTAGTTCAGGTTGAGGGGCGACATTTTCGCCAGGACCAAAAAGGTGACATCTAACCCAGTGGTCGTTCTTGATAGTTTCCGGCCCTGGCATCACCTTGCGGCATATATCCATTACGTTGGGGCATCGTGCTGCGAACGGGCACCCCGGCGGTGGGTCAATGAGCGACGGAACTTCGCCTCGCGCTTCGATCTGGCGTTTCCCGAACCCAGCATGGGGGTTCGGTACAGCCGACAACAGCAGCTTCGTGTACGGGTGCGACGGCTCTTGCATCAATTCGTCGCTGTCCGCGCCTTCCACAACGTGCCCTGCATACATGACCATAGTTTGGTCGCCTATATAGCGCGCGCTGGCTATGTCGTGCGTAATATACAGGTAGCCGATTCCCCGTTCCTCTTTGAGCTTTTCCATCAGATTGAGTATGCCCATGCGTATCGAAACGTCGAGCATGGAGATCGGCTCGTCGGCCAGGATGATTTCAGGGTCGACCGCGAGAGCACGGGCAACCGCCACGCGTTGGCGCTGCCCGCCGGAGATCTGGTGTGGATACTTCTTCGCCATGTGGTCGGGCGGGTTGAGGCCCACCGTTGCCAGCAATTCGAGCACGCGATCCTGTACCGCCTGACCTTTCGCTATCTTGTGTATGAGGATTGGACGCTCAATATGGTAGCCGATTGTGTGTATCGGGTTGAGCGACCCGAACGGATCCTGAAAGATCATCTGCACATCACTTCGGTAGCTCAATGAGGCCCTTAGCCGTTCCGTCTTGATTACGTCGCGTCCCTTGTAGATGATCTCTCCCCTGGTGGGTGCAATCAACCGCGCTATCAGGCGGGCGGTTGTCGATTTGCCGCTGCCCGACTCGCCAACCAGCGCTATAACCTTGCCGCGCCTGATGCTGAACGAAACGTCGTTCAAGGCGTGCACGTGTCTCGGCCTAAGCGAGCTGCCGACCGGGAAGTGTTTGGTCAGATTGCGCACTTCAAGCACGACATCGTGATTAGCGGTGGTTGGGTCCTGTGCGCGCTGTATCAACGATTGGTTCATGGCCGCCTCCAGTGAGCGTGAGGGTCTACCTCGTATAAATGACATGCTACCCAGTGATCGGGCTTGACCTCGACTAGCTTTGGCACAACCTGCGTATGCATCGGTTTGCATCTGTCGCAGCGTGGGTGGAAGCGGCAGCCTGACGGCGGCGCGACCATATCGGGTGGTGCGCCGGGGATGCCGGTCAACTTGTGCTTTGGTCCCGTCAGAGATGGGAATGAGGTCATAAGGCCCTGAGTGTAAGGGTGAAGGGGGTCGTCAAATAGTTTGCGGGCGGGCGCTAGTTCCACAATCTCGCCCGCGTACATGATAGCTATTCGGGTCGAGAACTCCACCATAAGCGACAGGTCATGCGTAATGAACAATATGGAGAAACCCATCTTTTCCTTGAGGTCCTCGATCTGCTGCATGATGTCCTTCTGCACCACCACGTCGAGCGCCGTCGTGGGCTCGTCCATAATCATCAGCGGCGGCTCAAGCGCGAGCGCAATGGCGATTACGGCGCGCTGCCTCATGCCGCCCGAAAGCTGGTGTGGGTAGGAGTCGAGTCGTCCCAGGTCAATGCCGACAATTTTGAGTAGCTCTGCGGCGCGCTCCCTGGCTCCTGCCTTGGAGAGCTTGGTGTGCCTCATCACAACATCGGATAGCTGGTCGCTGATCTTCATAACGGGGTTGAGCGAGTTCATTGCGCTCTGGAAGACCATCGAAATATCGCTCCAGCGGAAAGCCTGCAACCTTTCTTCGTTCATCTCCAGCACATCCTCGCCGTTAAAGAGGATGCTGCCGCCTGTGATTACGGCCGGAGGATGGAGCAGGCGCAGAATTGCGTGCGCGATGGTCGATTTGCCGCTGCCCGATTCGCCAGCCAGGCCGAACACTTCGCCCGGCGCTATCGAAAAAGAAACACCATCCACCGCTCGAACGGGGCCGCGACTTGTCGCATATTCTACGTAGAGATCCTGGATGTCGAGCAGCTTTGAGCCGCCGAAATCCTTAGTGGGGCCGGCGGACGACCGGGGTTGCGCGTACGTTGCGGAGTCTGCGGTCTTTGAGGACATTGTTGAGATCCTTTTCGGCGCGAAGGCGCGGATTAGTTACTTCATCCATTCCGTAGTTGATCAGTGAAAGGCCAAACGCGACAAACGCAATACAGAGGCCGGAGGGGATAAAGGTCCACCATGCGCCAACAAGCAGGCCTGCGTTGTTCTGCGCCCAGTAAAGGTTGGTGCCCCAGCTTATCTCGCTTACATTGGTCAGGCCGATGGCGCTCAATGCCGCCTCGGTGCCGATTGCGTAAGTCACAGAGCCGATCATACTGCCCACGATAATAGAGGCCATGTTCGGCAAGATATCAAGGAAAATTATGCGGGCGTTGTTCTCGCCGCTCACTGTGGCCGCTGACACGAAGTCTTTCTCGCGCAGTGATAGCGTTTGTGAGCGTATGATACGCGCCGGCCACGCCCAGCCGGTAAACGCAAGGGCAATAATAATCGTCCAGAGGCTCGGGCGGAGGTATGCCGCTACCACTACCAGCAAGGGCAGGCCGGGAATTACCAGGAAGAGGTTCATCAGCAGAGAGAGGAAATCATCCACTTTGCCGCGGAAATAGCCTGCTGTAAGACCTATGACCATGCCCACGAGTGTTGTCAGCAGGCCAGTTGCAAACCCAACCGTCAAAGAGATACGTGCTCCCCAGACGGTCTGTGTGAATACGTCTTTCCCCTGGCCTTCCGTGCCGAAGATGTGCTCAGCAGATGGCGCCAGGTGCGGCCTCGCTACGAACGCGGTCGGGTCGCCGGGTGCTACTACAGGCGCAAACACGGCCACAAGGATGAAGAAGAGCACGATGACCACACCCAGTAAAGCCTTACGGTTGCTCAGGAGGTTGCGGATAAACGCCAGCCGCTCGCGGCCTGCCGGTGCAACTGTGGGGATAGGCACTATCTGTCCGGCACCTGTTACCTCAATATCCATTAGCTTTTGCTCAGTGCTCATCAATTACCTCCATCTGGGCCGGGAGTTGTGTGCAGGCTACCAACCCCAATATGCGGCCCCTGACAACCTGTGTGCAGCTAGCTCGCGCGTACACGCGGGTCGAGCCGTGTATAGAACAAGTCAACAATGAAATTGGCCCCCAGCACCGCGAATGTAATCATCAAGAACAGCCCTTGCATCAATGGGTAATCAAGGTTGGTGACCGATTTTACCAGCAAATAGCCAAGCCCAGGGTACGAGAAGATCGTTTCGACCAGAATCTGCCCGCTGAGCACAAAGCCCAGCGCCATGCCAAAGGCTGTAATGCTGGGCAGCAGGGCGTTTCGTGCGGCATAGTTGAACATAATCTGGCGTTGTGATAGGCCTTTGGCCTCAGCCAGGGTAACATAATCTTCCGCCAGTACGCTTATCATGGTATTGCGCATGCCAAGCACCCATCCCCCTATAGACACGACGATAATGGTCAGAGCGGGGAGCAAGAGGTGCTGTAGCACACTGAGTATGAAAGTACCGCTAAATGCGGGCGAGAGCGTATCACTGTATGCGTGGCGTAACGGGAACCACCCGAATTGGAAGCCCAGGAAGTATAGCGCCATCAGCGCGAGAAAGAACGGAGGGAACGCACCCATAAAGATCAGCAGTGGGGGCAGGGTGTTGTCTACAACGCCGCCACGCCGCCACGATCCAATAACACCGATTATGTTGCCAATGATAAAGCTGATGATGAGGGCTGTACCACCCAGCACCAGCGTCCAAATGAGACCTGTGCCGATCACTGTCGTGACTGGTGCGGGGAACGCCGAAAAAGATATTCCGAAATCGCCACGTAAGACGTGTGAAAGATAGGTGAAGTACTGGTTGATGAGGGGTTCATCGCTCAGGCCAATAGCCGCACGCATCTGCTCCATCTGTTCCGGCCGTAGCTGGCCGCGAGCGCCTGCGAAAATAGCCGAAGCGGGATCGCCGGGGATCAATCGCGGAAGGAAGAAGTTAATTGTGAGCGAGGCCCAAGCTGCAATCAAATAGAAGCTCAGTCTTCGAAGGATAAATCGCATCTTTGCTCTCCTTCACGCGGCCCCTGTTGGAACGAGAAATGCGAAACAAGTAGGGACTATTCTCCCCACCTTGCGTTTCAGTTCACATTCTCGGTAAGAGTGCCCAGGACCGCAAAACTCATGCCAAGGTTTTGGAAGTGAGGAACAAGAGATAAGATTCATGCGAATTGCTTATCTCTTGTTTCTCACTTCTCAATTCCGGTATTACTTGGGCTTGATCGTGGTCATAACGATCAGCTGCTCAGGCGTGCCCTGGTTGAAGAAGGAACCTACTGCGTAGGGATCTTCCTTGGTTGGGAAGCCGTCGAAGCGGGTCGTGTTGTACTCGTACCACGACGGGCCGGGGAACAGAGGCACTGCCGGGGCCTCATCAGCAAAGGTCTGCTGAAGCTGCTCGGCGATGGTCTTCTGCTGTGCGACGTCAGATGTGGCGGCGAACTGGTTCAACAGATCGTCGGCCTTCTTGCTGACGTAGCGTTGCCAGTTTGCACCGGCCGCGACGCCAAGCTCTCGGATCGAGCGCTGTGACATCTGGTCTCGGTAGTACTCGTATGGTGTCGCGCCGCCGGAGCTCCAGCCGATCGAAAGATCGAAGTCGCCCTTCTGTACGCGGTCAAGCCATGCGCTGAAGTCGTAAGGCTTCACGGAAGCTGTAATACCGATGGCCTTCAGGTTCTGCGCCATGATCTGGCAGGAAGAAACCCAGTCGGTCCAGCCGGTTACTACGTTGATGTCATAGGTCATGGGCTTGCCGTCAGCTGTGGTGCGCATTCCGTTAGCGTCCTTCTTGAGGCCTGCGGCGTCAAGCAGCTTGTTAGCTTCGTCCACGTTCATGTCGGTCCAGTTGCCCAGCTTGGTGGGATCCGCGACCTTGTAGCTCGGATATGCTTCGCTCAGGCCTGTGACGTCTGCCGGCTTGGTGTAGTCGTACATGGCGACCTGGACGATTTGCTTGCGGTCGAGGGCCATGCTGATGGCCTTGCGAACGTTCACATCATCGAACGGCTTGCGTGTGGTGTTCAGGTAGAGCATGACAGTAGCGCCGACCGGTGGGAACCAGTAGCCGAAGTGGGTAGAATCTTTGGAGACGTATGTCTTCTCGATGTCGGGGATGAAGTTGGCGGCGTAGTCGTTCTCGCCGTTGATGGTGGCCAGGTTAGCCTGGTCGTTGCCGGGATATGCAGGCTGTCGGAAACCCTGGATGTAGGGCTTGCCGGGCTGCCAGTAGTTGGGGTTCTTCTCAACCTGGAAGACCTGGTTCTCGAAGATGGTTACTTCGGTGAACGGGCCTGTGCCGACCGGCTTGTCGTTTGTGCTCTTTACCGGGTCAGCGATGTCTTTCCAGATGTGCTGAGGCACGATAACCTGGTTGACGATGTCATACAGGCCAGGTGTAAACACTTGCTTGAAGTTGAATTCAACGGTCGTGGGGTTAGGTGCGGTTACGGTATCGATATAGGCAGTCTCGCCAAACATGGCCTGGCCGCCGCGGCCCTGTAGACCGGCTACATTCTTGAACATGTTGAACGTAAAGACAACGTCGTCTGCCGAGAAGGCCTGGCCATCCGACCATTTGACGTCGCTACGCACTGTCATAGTTAGCTTCTTGTTGTCGGCGCTCCACTCGTATTTGGTCGCCAACCAGGGAACCATCTCGCCCTTGACTGTGTTGTAGATCATCATCGGCTCATAGATGCCGTTGATCGTGGGGAAGCGGAAGTCGCCGGAGAATGGGTTGAAGTTGCGTACCCAGGTAGCCTGCTGCGCAACTGATATGGTCATTATGCCTGTTCCCGCGCTGGCTGCGGGCTTTGTTGCCTCAGCGGGTGCTGTTGTTGTGTCGGTGGGATTCGGGATTACTTCTGCTGTGGTTGCGGTTGCAGCCACTTCGGGTGCGGTAGTGGCAACAGCGGTGGGCGTTGCGGCCGACTCGCCGCATGCAGTAAGCAAGAGAGAAATCACGACCAACAACGGCAGGAGCACTTGCAACCTGGAGCGGAATCTCGCACTGATCAAGTTCATCTTTGAGCCTCCATACAATTTGGAAAACAACCGGTTACTTGAACAAATATCTTCAAGGTTGTACCGAATACGTGGGGCGGCAACTATAATTTTGCCCTGTCCCGCCGCTCGGCTACCGGATTCTTACATGTTAGTTACTGTCGACTTTCCTCCATTTGTAGCTCGAAAACCACCCCCTTAGAAAAGCGTCCAATCTTCCAACATTCCGATCAAGCCTCTGAAGAGCGGTGCTGCGCATTGTACGGGCCGGCTTGCGGCAGCCCATCCCGCAAATCAACCCGTAGCCGAATCTCTCCGGCTCAAGTACCCTGAGAGCGAACACTCCTGAGCGGTCCGATCAGATATCGGATGGTACATAGGGCTTTACCAAGTATATCACTGCAACCGTCCGCGCGGCATCACCAAAAAGATAGCCTTTTGGCCGGACAACCACGCTCTCACTCGCCTATCCGCACCGTTCCACGCACACAAGCAGAGCAAAAGTTACATAAGAGTTACACAATAGATATTGCTGTACTTCCCGGCACGAAAACCACTCCCGCAAGCGCCCTCTTTATATTTCCATCCCACTTATGCAACCAAAATACTCGTGTCTCAGCGTCTCTGCTCCGCCTTGTCCTTCTGAACGAAGTGAAGAATCTCGTCCCCCTTCTTTTATCCTGGGATTGGTGTAAGGGAACATAGTGCTGCTTTGCGAGATTCTTCGCTTCGCTCAGAATGACAATGCGTGCTGGGGTGAGCTTACCTGCCACATCTTTGTTAGCCCCGTCTTCAGAATGACAATGCCATGTAGAGTAGGCGGCACAACATTGCAGACTCCCCAACACTAGCCGTCGGCGGTCGGCGGTCACAGACAACTGACAACTGACAACGCTGCCCCGCCACCCTCTTGCCGAATAGCGACCGTGTGGCTACAATGAGCCGCAAGAGGAGAGCATCACCCATGACAGAGAAGATTGTTGCACGCATTGTGCGCGAAACCGGCATCGCCAACCTGCTCGACGTGCTAGGCGAGCGCCTTGCCCCAACCGACCTGCAATCCCTATTGCTGGCCGTATTTCGCCGCAGAGCCGCCCACCAGACCCCACGCCGGGTGCTTGAGCAGTTCGAGCGTAATCCATTTGTGCGGCCTGCTATGCTCGATGCCGCCGCGCTTATGCAACTCGACCGCCTGGCCTTTGCCTGTGCTATGCCTCAGTTTGAGCCTGTTGAGCTTTCTCCCCTCACACCGCTGGGCACCTGTTCGGCCCTGGCTCCTGTAGACCAGAACCGGGTTGTCGCTACGATACGCAACACCGAAGTAGTGTCTGATGCCACCAATGTCCTGGCGCTGGAATGCACGCTGCGCCGCCGCGTACAGCGTCGTCAGCCTGGAGCAGGCGTGCAGCAGGTGAGGCTATGCGCCAGCCATCGCTTTGTTCGGGCGCAGCAATACAACGATCCCAACATGCGTGCCCACTTTCGCATGTTCACACTCTGCACAGCCGGACGAAGTGGTGCCGGGTCTGATTTTGAGGCAAGAACCCTTGCCGAACAGGTTGATTTCTATTTGCGGTTCCTGGTAGCCTCGCAGGAACAAGGCTGCCACTATAGCGGCCTGCGGGTTGCCTTTACCCCCCTGGCAGGCGATCCCGAACGGGAGATCCTACAGCACGTAATAACAGCCCTGGCCGAGCAGTTCCCTGCTGCCCTCCTTGAGTTCGACCCCAACCCCGCCACTGTGCCCGGCTATTACCAATGGGTACGCTTCCAAATCCACGCGCGCGATAGCCAGGGTACAGAATACATGTTGGGCGACGGCGGCTTCACCGACTGGACACAACAACTCCTCAGCGACAACCGAGAGCGTCTCCTCTCCAGCGGCATAGCCATAGAAAGGATGCTGATGCTGTTTGGGCCGGAGCGTGAAACGTGAGGGGCCAAAAACGTAGAACGTAAAACGTAAAACGTAAGACCATAATAACCATGGCATCTTGGCGTCTTGGCGTCCCAATACCGTACTTACGTTTTACGCATACGTCACCCTGCCCGCACCGGCAGACATCGTGTCGAGGCGGTGGTCGATGACATATCGCATTGCGGCTGTGCGGGACGAGACGCCCAGCTTGCTGTATATGGCGCTCAGGTAGGTCTTGACCGTGGCGGTACTGACCACGAGCCTGTTTGCGATCTCGTCGTTAGTGAGGCCCTCGGCCACCAGTAGGAGCGCCTCCATCTCGCGCCGGGTCAGACCCGCCGGGCGGTTCGATGTGAGCGTGAAGTGCCCCAGCGGGGAGATCGAAGCGTTATACACCGACTCGAACCGTTCCATGTCATGCGAAGTGATGGCCTCCTCAGGCGTAAGCGAGCGCCCCTCTTTCCATGCCTCGTTGAACTGCTCCGAGCCGGTTATTTTCAGCGCGGCTTCGATGTGAGCCTTGCGGTTAGCGGGCGTAGCGGTTGGAGCCTGAATGCAGCCTGCTTCGCGTTGTCGCGCGGCGGCTCCCCAGAGGCGTATCGCCCAGGTCGCCTGCCCGTGACGCACAGCTATATCGGCCATCCCTTCAAGGCAGGTGACAACTGCTTCCCTATCGCACGACGGCCCCGCTATCTTGAGGCTCTGCAAAGCCAGGCTGCGTGCCTCTTCGCAATCGTGCGATGCAAGCGCGGCCTGTGCCAGCAGCGAATATGCCCGTGTCATGCCGTGCTGATTGCCCATGCGCTGCGACTGCTCTAGTGCCTGCTCAAGCAGGAAGCGGGCGCGCATAGTATCACCCTGTTGCAAGGCGATTTCACCGTAAGTGCACAGCACCCACCCCGCCATCCAGAAAGAACGCCCTGCATCCGACCCCGTGATCAGCTTCTCGATAAGGCTGCGCGCTTTCGTTTCATCACCCTGCGCTAGCAATGTATTGCCCACTGTGAGGAGCACCTGGTCGCGCATATGCAGGTCGCCCGCCTCGGTAAAGAGGGCGACGCTCCGCTCGCATAGTATCTCGGCTCTCGGCAGGTCGCCCGTGCAGAGCGTCACAAGTCCGCGCTGATTGAGTACGCTTGCCATCGTCCAGGGGTCCGCGCTGCCACGCACAAACGATAGGGTCTCCTCGGCCTGCGCCTGAGCCGCCACGAGATCTCCATCCATCAGAAGGAGATGTGTGAGCGCAAATGCTGCATTCGCATAGCCCTGGCGGTCGCCATCGCTGCGCGATATGGCAAGACTCGCCTTCATCCAGGTTCGTGCTCGGTCGCGTTGTCCGAGATAGCTCGCGAATAGCCCTGCCGCGAAAAGCACCTTCTTGCTCGATGGAACAAGGTCGCCCTGCGCCGCGCCCGACATAGCCTGCTCCGACCAATCCAGTCCCTCGCTCAGCCGCCCACGCATGTACCAGAACCAGCCCAGGCTGCCCGTTATGCGCGTCGCCCGGTTGCGATCCTGCCGCGACATGAAGAAGTTGAAGGCAGCACGAAGATTCTCGTTCTCCAGGTCCAGCCTGTCCAACCAGAGATATTGCTCGTGGCTGTATAGCTCAGGTTCGGCTTGCTCTGCAAACGACAAATAGTACGCCGCGTGAGCCTCCTGTACCTGCTCCATCTCGCCACTTTCCAGCAAGCACTCGGCAGCATACTCGCGAACCGTTTCCAGCAGGTGGAGTCGGGGCTCCCTGGCGTCCCGGCTGCCCGTTTGCAGCAAGCTCTTATCTACTAGCGACGACACAATGTCGAGCAAAGGCGTGGTTGCCTCGCTGGAGATACCGCACACCGCTTCGGCTGCTTCTAACGTGCACCCGCCCACAAACACCGCCAGCCTGCGAAGTACCTGCTGCTCTTCTTCCCTGAGCAGATCGCGGCTCCATGCGAACGTGGCGCGCAATGTCTTGTGCCGTGTCGGCAGGTCCGGCCCGCCCTGCGTAAGCACATCCAGGCGTCGTGCAAGCCTTGTCGCCAGCGCCTGTGGCGGCAGCACTTTCACTCGCGCCGCTGCAAGCTCGATGGCAAGAGGTAGCCCTTCGAGGCGGGCGCACACCTGGACAACTGCCAAAATGGTTGCCGGGTTCATCGCCATGTCAGGGATAATCGCCTGGGCACGCTGGAGAAAGAGGCCCACCGCCGGGTAGTTAGAGAGCGAATCGAGGGGCGGCAGATTGTTGGGGTCGGGGAAGGCCAGCGGCGCGACAGGGAAGTGGTGCTCACTGCACAGGTGCAATATCTCACGGCTGGTAACCAGCAGCTTGAGTTGAGGACATGTGCTGAGCAGGTCAACGATCAGGGACGCCGCAGGCATAACCTGCTCAAAGTTATCCAGCACCATCAGGATATTTCGTTCCCGCAAAAACGCTTTAACCCGGTCAATCAGCGGCAGATTCAACTCTTCTTTCAGACCAAGAGCCTGAGCAATAGTCGGCAGCACAACTTGCGGATCGCGCACAGGCGCAAGGGCCACAAAATAAACACCATTGGGGGTCTGCTCGCTAAGATCGCCGGCAACTTGAAGTGCAAGCCGCGTCTTGCCTACGCCGCCTGTACCGGTAAGGCTGACAAGGCGCACATCGGGGCGTTGCAGGAGCGACATTATCGCGGCCACATCCTGCGCGCGCCCAATCAGCGGGGTTAGAGGGATGGGCAGTGGAGGTGGCGGAGTGCCCACCGGATTTAGCTGCGCTTCCAGGTTGTGAGCACGCGTGCCCATGCGGGTGGCAGGGAAAGCTGAGTGAGAGGGATCGGGCGCATCACGAGGGATCTCTACCTGATGTAAAGACTCGGCGACCGCGTGCAGTCTATCCTGTGTCAGTTCGACCGACTTGCCAATATACGACGTGTGCAGCTTTCCCTGCCTGCGCCGGTACGCATACCAGTACCAGCCGCGTGAGCGCTTCTCTTTACGCGCTGTATAGTGTGCAAGGGGAATCTCGAAACAGAACACAGAGTGCTGTTCCAGCCAGGCGTACCAGGCGGGAGAGCCAACTCGTATAGTGCTATCGGGGGTCGGGTCTTCTGTGTACGGGTAAAGCAAGCCTTCACGTACACCCGGACGTCTTTGTCCCATAAGAGCTTTCCTTCTCTAGCACCGAGTATTGCCCATATACTCCGTGCTGCTTTTTGTCGTTCTTGCGCCTTCCTGGTTCAGGCCGTTACGGGTGCCATGTGACAGGCATCCTTATCGTGGTAATGCAGAGCCGCAGGAGGAACGGATGATGAGGTCTGTTGCCAGCAAAACCCGTCTCGGCTGTGCGTGGGGGTGGTTGATTATATCTATCAAGGTTTCAACCGCAACGCTGCCCATGCGCTGAATCGGTTGTCGAACCGTAGTAAGAGGTGGATCGGTGCGGCTTGCGAGAGGAATATCGTCGAAGCCCGCGACAGCTATATCCTCGGGGATACGCTTGCCCGCGTCCCGTATAGCGCGCATAGCGCCGACCGCCATCGCATCGCTTGCCGCGAATATAGCGTCCGGCTCGAACGGCAAGATCCGCTGCATAGACCTGTAGCCGCCCTCTTCCGTAAAATCGGACTCAACAATCAGGCGGGGATCAACGGGTATTCTTCGCTCGCGCAGGGCCATAAGATAGCCTTCCAGCCGGTCAACGCCCGCGATCATGTTTCTGGGGCCGGTAATTGTCGCCACGCGTTCGCGCCCCAGGCGCAACAGGTACGATACCATCTCCCGCGAGCTGCTCAGGTTGTCCACATCAACATAGCTGACAGGCTCGTTGGGCACATGACGCCCGATTAGAACGAATGGTAGCTGGCGTTTCTGCAGGGCGGCCAGGATAGGATCGTCCATCAGCGCCGAGGCCAGGATTACTCCATCAATCAGCCCGCCCTGGAGGATCTGCCGTATCGTGCGCCGCTCGTATTCCGGTTCTCCGAGCCATAGCATGACCGAATGGTCGTTGGCGTTGCACGTTGATGTGATGCCCTGTATCAGCAGGGGGAAGTAGGGGTCGGTGAAAAGGGTGGTGACGCCGGTGGGGATAGCCAGCCCGATGATCTGCGTGCGCCCCGAAGCAAGGCTTCTCGCGGCGATGTTAGGCTGGTAGTTCAGGTTTTCCGCGACCGATAGAACCCGCGCCCGCGTCTCCTGGTCGACATTCGGGTGATCGTTCATCACTCGCGACACAGTAGAGCGAGACACGCCAGCGTGCTTGGCGATTTCCACCAGTGTAGGCGACATGGTTACCTTCTCTGTTAGAGTTCGTGGGAGCGTTCACATTGATTTATGCCACTCTACGCGTGAAAATCAGCGTCGGTAGGCATAACGCAGCGTGCGATGCTCCCGTTCGTGGGAACGCTCTCATGATATCATCACAAAGTTGCTTTGTCAATAGTGCCTTATTCCGAATCCGAAACGGGCAGAACAATCTCACTATTTTCTAATTTATCTGTCGCTAAGCCTTAACCTTGGGGCGCTAAGATAAAGTTGTACCGCAGAAATTGCTCAGGTCACAACAGAGAAAATACAGTGAGAAAGGTGGACTATTCAAAATGGACACGAACTATTATTCAGAGGACGCACAGAACAAAGACATCGAAGCTAAAGAGGACGTCACGGTAGATATGCACACGGCAAGCTCACCCGCTGAGCTGAACTACATTCCGGTGGTGCAGAGACATTCCGGGCCTTCAACTCCTCTAGCCCCACAAAAGGCGGACCGCAAGCCCGGCGGTTTCGCGAGCCTAATGCTAGTCGCCATGCTGCTGCTCGGTATGCTCTTCGGAGGGGCCGGGGCCGGTGCTGTTATGCTTGTGGCGGGCAACAATTCGGGCTTGTCCGCTCCCTCCTCGCAGGCGGCCGGTGCGATTACCATCGGCGGCTCCGGAACAGCGAACACAGGGTCCGTCGCACTGGCCGCACAGACAACCGGCACCGACGAGGCCACGATACAGAGCATATATGAGAAGGTATCGCCTTCCGTGGTAGAGATCACGTCTTTCATGCAGGCGAGCAACGGCAGGTTCAGAACAAGTGGCACGGCAACCGGCACCGGAACCGTTCTCGATACGAAGGGGAATATCCTGACCAATTACCATGTAATACAGGGGGCAACCTCTATCAAGATAACACTCTCCAACGGCACTGACTACACCGCCACAGTGGTCGGCACCGTACCTGAAAACGACCTTGCGGTCATAAACGCCGCCGTACCTGCCAATCTGCTTGTACCCATCAAGCTAGGCGACTCCTCTTCTGTCCAGATTGGCGATCAAGTGATCGCGGTTGGTTACCCTTATGACCTCGGCCAGAGTGTTACTTCGGGCATCGTAAGTGGCCTTGATCGCGATGGTTCCAACTCGCAAGGCTCCGCGACATTGAAAGGCTTAATCCAGGTGGACGCGGCGATCAACCCCGGCAATAGTGGTGGTCCACTGTTGAACGCGGCGGGCCAGGTAATCGGCATCAACACCATGATCGAAAGCCCGGTCGAGGGCTTCACAGGTGTCGGCCTCGCAATTCCGGTCAATCAGGTAAAGAGTTTACTAGCGCAATTAGAGCAGACCACTGCCGCCAGCCTGGTACCTTAGCAACGTAGCTAGCCAGGCAAGGCATGATAGCATCAAAAGAAAAGAGAAGCCTGTAGAACACAGACTTCTCTTTTTTCCATCTCTCAACGGCAGGTGTTCTCGCAGGAACAGGCACACTTACCCCGGGCGCGCTCGCCTGATGTCTCCCGCCCAACATGCTATACTTGCGGCGTATGAATTACGACCAGAACGAGGCACAACAGCATGCTATTACTTCCTTCGCATACCTATCTTGACGAGCGCGCCATCCCCTACGAGCGCCTCTCGTTTCCGGACACTACCGAAAAAGGCGCTGCCAACGTGGCCCGCGCCCTGGGCTACAAAGAGCGCCAGATGGTCAAGACTTTAGTGTTCGAGACCGACAAAGGCGAACGGGTGCTGGTGATGCTTGGCGGCGACCAGAACGCAATCTCAGGCCACCTCAAGAAAGCGCTCGGCTCGCGCAACATACGTCTAGCGGACCCCGAAGTCGTCCTTGCCACCACAGGCTACCGCATCGGCTCGATCCCGCCTTTCCACTGGCAGCCTGAAGGTTTCCGCTCATTCCTGGAAGCCAGTCTAATGCAAGAGCCTCTGCTCGGCGTAGGCGCGGGCCAATGGGGCGAGGAGATAATGATCACGCCCGGGAATCTCATAATCGCCAGCGCCGCCCAGGTAGTAAACCTCACCGACAGAGAGCGCCCTGTCTTTGACGTGGGGTGAGAAATGAAACGCGAGAAATGAGAACGGGCGCAATTAGCTTCCTACTCATTTCTCGAAACATCTTTGCCTGCCCTGAGCCCTCGTTTCCTATCAGTTAGCCGCCGGCTCCAAACAAACCTGAGCACCTACTGCTCCCAGGTTGACTGCTGCCCTAAGTAGACAGCGGATTCACAGCTGCACGCCTCCTGAAATCCCCTCGCCTCTGGCGTATTGACGTCTAAACCCCATCCTGCGGTCGGCCGTCAGCCGTTAGCTGTTGTTGGCAGTACGCAATACGGAGTACGCATGACACCCGCTTGTAACCCCTTCCGGTAAGTTAACAGGCGGAGCTAATAATAAAGAGAGGTTTACACAAAATCGATGACTACAAATACAAAGCACATAGTGAACGTAATTATGGTAACGTTATTCTTGCTTGTGGCAGGGGGTGCGACCCTATCGGCCCAGACAAGAGCGGCCGCAGCCACTGGAAAGCCCGGCGCAGCCGTGCAGGATGCCTTGCTGCCCGGCGATACCGTACCGGCCCCCGCCGCGTTCCACCAGGATAACCCCCAGATAGTGCGCGGCGGTAATCAGTATCTGGTGGTCTGGGAGGACTCGAGAACTAACTACAACAGCGTCCTCGTCGACTTCGCACCCCAGGGTGGTGAAGAGGGCAGCCAGCTGCTAAAGGATATCTACGCAACGCGGCTCGATGCTAACGGACTGCCGGTAGACCAGACCCCAATCGCCATTTCACAGGCGGTAAGGAACCAGACGAGGCCACAGGTAGCCTGGAATGGCAGCGCCTGGCTCGTGACGTGGAACACTGAGCGGCTTACCGGCAGCAGTACAACAATCGATGTCATGGCTGCTCGCGTGTCGGCTGCGGGTGTGGTCCTCGATAACCCTGCGCTCGTGCTGGACAGCGATCCCGCCATCAGCGAGCTTGCCCCGATGGTGAGCAGTGACGGCACCAACTGGGTGGTCATGTGGATGGATGGCTGGGACGATGGACGGATCGACGCCTCGCGTATCACGCCCGACGGCACTATACTCGATCCCGGTGGAGTGTCCGTCTATGCAGCCGCCTTCCCCGATATTCCTGCCAATCCTTCGTTGGCTTTTGCGGGCGACGAATACCTGGTGGCCTGGCAGGGCAACAACGCGATAAGAGCCTTGCGTGTATCGCCAACCTTGCAAGCGATAGGCTCTATGGTCCAGATATCGAGGGGTAACTTCCCGAGGGTCGCGAGCAACGGCACGGACTTCCTTGTGACCTGGAAGCAGGCCGCAAGTGTGCTCATGAGCCGCGTTTCCCACGGAGGCAGCGTGCTTGACGGCACTGGCGTTGACGTTTCGGCCTCTCATGGCGGCTTCCCAAAACCGCAGCCTGTATGGGACGGCTCTCAGTGGATTATCACCTGGGTTGCCACGCTGGGTAACGTCTACGCGGCTCGCGTGGCGGCCAATGGCACCGTAACAGATCCGGGCGGCATACTCGTAGCCCCTTCGGGCACGGTCTCTTCAATCGCTGAGCGGCAGGATGGCGGTGCTTTCCTTGCGTGGGGCGATTCACATCTGGCCGGGCCGGGCAACCTTGACATATTCGCGGCTTCCTTCGCCGCCGATGGCACGGTGGGACCGTCAGCAGCCGTGGCCCTCGGTGCACCCTCGCAGATTCGACCCGACATAGCGGGAAACGGCAGCGATGCCTACCTGTCGGTGTTCGTGAGCAACATCTCCAACGAGACACGCATCAAGGCACAGCGGCTGGACAGCAATGGCCTCGCGGTTGATGCCGAGCCTTTCCTTGTCATGGGCGGCTCCAATACACTGGTCAGGCCGCGAGTGGCCTGGAACGGCTCCGTTTATCTGGTGGTGTGGGAGGATACCAGCGTAAACCGCGGGTTCGTGCATGGTGCGATCTTCGGTAAGCGAATTAGCCCTCAGGGCACCGTCCTCGACGCCACACCCATTGACATCATGGCCGGCAATATGCCCGACGTGGCGGCCCTGGGCAGCACCTTCCTCGTGGTAGACACCTACGAGCAGGTAAATCACATCAGGTTCCCGATGGCTGTACGAGTGGACGGCACAGGCGCTGTACTTGGCTCGCCTGTGAGCATCGGCCCCAACTATTCCATCCTCACCCGCGTGGCGGCAGTGGGCACCCGCTGGCTAGCGGTCTGGCAGCGTAGCCCCACTCACGACAACCCCACATCGTTCGTCTATGCGGCGTTCGTGAACCCCGACGGCACAGGCGCGGGAGCATTCGTGGTGGCCGGGGTTGACTCAGGGCGTAGCGTAAATGCACCCGATGTGGCCGCGTCATCTGACCAGGCGCTAATCTCCTACTTCCAGACAGCGGCAGATTTTCAGGATAATGGCGATGTTTATGCCCGCCGTATCACAGCCGACGGCACATTCCTCGATGCGGACCCCGGTATCCAGGTGACATCCGCCGCACGGGCGCAGTTTGTTACCTCGGCTGCCTGGGACGGCGCGGAATACGTGGTGGCATACGAAGATTACCGCTCCACGCCTTTCCTTGAGAGGCCGGTCAGCGACATTTATGCTACGCGGGTTAGCAGCAGCGGCAGTGTGCTAGATCCCAATGGGTTCATTGTAGGCAACCAGTTTACGCCCGAGGTAAACCCTGCGGTCGCTT
This sequence comes from Chloroflexota bacterium, assembly GCA_039932335.1. Lineage (GTDB taxonomy): Bacteria > Chloroflexota > Chloroflexia > QHBQ01 > JADMIH01 > JADMIH01. The sequence continues at coordinate 10,022 of JBDTQH010000056.1, read as the reverse complement.
CCAACGGTGGGAGCTACCTGATCGGATTCGCTAACTTCATGCCTGCACAGCCGTTCGGCTCGTACAGGATCGACGTGCAGCACGGGCAAGCAGGAGTGCCGCCTACACCACAGAATACGCACACTCCGACCACCACAAGCACCGCAGCCTCCTCGACCGCCACACCTACACAAGCAGCAGCCACAGCAACGGGTACAGTTGCGGCCAGCGCCACTTCCGGCGCGGCCACCGGAACTTCCACGCAACCGGCAGCGACAGGCACGCCCGGCGGCCCAACAAGCACAAGCACGCCCACAGGTACGCCTATTGTGGAGTGCATAATCGAGTACAGCGATGTGCTGCCTGGCAGTGCCTTCTACACATACGTGCGCTGCCTCGCCTGCCACGACATCATCTCAGGGTATCCCGACGGCACTTACAGGCCCGGCAATCCCATCACACGAGGCCAGCTTGCCAAGATAGTATCGAACGCGGCAGGCTTCACCGATCCAGCCACTGTACAGACGTTCGAGGACGTGCCGGCCGGCTCAACCTTCTACGATTTTGTGGAGCGTCTCGCTTCGCGAAGCATCATCAACGGCTATGCCTGCGGCGGCTCTGGCGAGCCCTGTGCGGTTGGTAGCAGGCCATACTTCCGCCCCAGCGCAGGTGTAACCAGGGGTCAGACGGCCAAGATAGTAGTAGTGGCGTCAGGTATGCCTGCCCCACCCAGCGCCCAGCAGCTATTCGAGGACGTGCCTGACGGCAACACTTTCCACCTGTGGATTAATACCCTCGCCTCCACCGGTATGGTAAGCGGCTATCCTTGTGGAGGTGTAGGTGAGCCATGCAGCACAGGCAACCTCCCCTACTTCCGCCCCGGCGGCAGCCTGACCAGGGGCCAGGCCGCAAAGATAGTAAGCGGCGTCTTCTTTCCGAACTGCCAGGCGCTAGCTCGGTAGGCGTAGTTCGTACTGCGTACTGCGTAAGGGGTCAAGGATCAGTATCTACGACAGATGTCTAATACTAATCCCTGGCCCCTGACCCCTCGCCGCTGCCGGTCATCCTTTCACCGCCGCTACCACTTGTCTTAGTACGCTTTCCAGCACGTCGTCGGGGGCGCTGGCGCTGAAGGCTTCGTTGGAGATAGCGAGTGGTGCGCCCACTACTACGAGGGGCGCTCCAAGAGTGGGCGTCCGCATGATCTGCTCGATGGTGAGGCCGCCCACTACCTGCACAGGTATGCTTACGGCAGACATGATAGCTTCGAGGTCGTCCAATGGGCTGAGGGTAGTGTCTTCGTGGCGCTCGTCAAAGCCCGTGTGCACGATGATGTAGTCCACGCCGTTAGCCTCCAGTTGGCGGGCGCACTCTACCTTGTCCGGGGCGGCCATAATGTCGCCCATCACTTTTATGCCGTAGTCCCGCGCGGCCCTGACCACAGCGCGCACCGTGGCCGGGTGAGCCACCCCCATGACCACCACCATGTCCGCGCCTGCCTTCGCCATCATCTCGGCTTCAAGATAGCCGCCATCCATCGTCTTCAGGTCGGCGACAATGGGCACATCGGGGAAGCGGCTGCGTAAAGCCTGCACGCACCGCAGCCCTTCAGCCAGAATGAGCGGTGTTCCTGCTTCCAGCCAATCTACTCCTGCCCGCATACCTATCTCGGCCAGCGCCAGAGCCTCTTCAATAGAGGTCAGGTCGAGCGATAACTGCACAACTGGCTTCATCTATACAACCTCCACGCCATTGGGACATATCAGCGCCTTGACCGCCTCGCCTCGCTCCAGCGCGTCGAATGCCTGCTTCCAATCCACGAGCGGCACGCGGTGGCTTATCATGTCGAGAAGGTTAGCCTGGCCCGACGCGGTAAGGCGTAAGGCACGCTCCCATGTGTCCCAGGTGTGGCTGAACACACCCTGCAGGGTAACAGCCTTTGCCAGCAGAGGATCGAGGCTCAGGTCGAGTGGCTTGGGCCCCCACGCGATCTTGGTAATCTGGCCGTTGCGCCGCACAACCTCCATAGCCATGCGCACGGTCGCTGACGGGCCCGCAGCGTCCACCACAAGGTCGGCCCCACGCCCATCGGTCAGCTCCTGCACCAGCGCAGGCAGGTCGTCGCGGTCCATATCCACCGTATGCGTCGCCCCCAGCTTCAACCCCATCTCCAAACGCTGAGCGTCTCTCGGCAGCCCGGCAAGCACGATGTTACTGGCCCCGCAAATCCGCGCAACCTGCACGGACATAAGTCCAATCGGCCCCGGTCCCAGCACCACCACGGTATCGCCCGGCCGGATATGGCTCTTTACCATGAGCGCGTTGAGAGCCACGCAAAATGGCTCGGTGAGCGCCGCTTCGTCCAGCCCAACGGTAGGCGGCACATGATGCAGGATGCCTTGCCGTACTGCCACATACGGCGCATCCGCCCCGTGAATCAGCACGCCGAAGCCTCGTCGGTTTGGACAGAGGTTGTAGCTGCCCGCTCTGCACTCGGGGCAAACGCCGCACACATAGGCTGCTGTCTCGCTCACTACGCGGTCGCCCATCTTGAAGCCGCGCACATTCTCGCCCACCTCAGTGACAATGCCCGAGAACTCATGCCCCAAGATGACAGGCGGATTGACAGGGAAGGTAATCTTGTGGTGGTACATCTCCAGGTCGCTCCCGCAGATGCCGACCGCTGCTACCTTCAGCAGCACCTGATCCGGCGTTATTTCAGGCAGTGGCATCTCCCGGATCTCGACGGATCCCGGCTTGTTGTCATACTTCACCAGCGCATCCAAGGCACACTCCTTCGTACAAACCGGCGGCGGAACAAGCGGTAAGCCACACGCCACCGCCCTGAAACGCTCGTGTCATTGCGTCTATGCTATAGTAACGTGTAAAAGGTAAAACGTGAAGCGGGAAAGTGAAACGTGAAATGTGAAACGTGAGGTGTCAGGGATCAGGTGTCGGTTATGGCGGTTGGCGGTCTGCCGTCGGCGGTCATAAGTAGTACGCAGTACGCAGTATCTCACGTTTCACGCCTCACGCGTCATTTCTCAAACAGGAGGGGTAGAAGCTAATGTACGAAAAGATAATTGTTGCTCTTGATGGTTCTGAATTAGCCGAGCATGTACTACCGCACGTGCAGGCACTGGCCGAGAAGTTCGGCTCGACCGTGACCTTGTTGCACGCCACCATCCCGCCTGAAGAACTTGTGCCTCCGGGCGGCATGGGTATGCCTATGGGCGACATGACAGGCTACGGGAACTTACTCCGGCCTGAGAGCCTGGAGGCCATGGACAGTCTGCTGGAGGCAGAGAAGAGTGAGTCGGTGACCTATCTGGAAAGTGTCGCCGCAAAGCTGAAAGACCACGGTTTCGAGGTCGTGACAGAGCAGGCAGAGGGTTCTGCCGCAGACGTAATAATCGAGCGTGCCAGTAGCCTGCCCGCGAGCCTGATCGCCATGACCACACACGGCCGCAGCGGAGTCGCTCGTGCGCTCGTAGGGAGCGTTGCCGATGAAGTGGTACGCCATTCCACATGCCCCGTGCTGCTCGTGCGTGTTAGCGAGAAAGAGCTCAAGCGGTAGCCGCGAACAACCGTCTTGTCTGTCACGCGTGGACCTTCGCCCTCCAGGCACGAAACAGGCACATTCTATGCTTGGCGGCATAGAATGTGGAAATAAGTCCATTTTCGCGCCGATTATGCTAAAATTGCCCGTATTTGCTTGACGCAGGCACGAGATTGTGCTACTGTACGCTCCGTGATACTCTGTATCTGTCGCGAATGCGAGCGGCGTAGCTACAATCGTGTACAGAACAAACCAATCCATCATGGAGGAATGACAAAATGAAATTCTACAGCGTACAACTGCGAGATTACATCGAGGTACCGGACGACAAAGTTGAGTACGTTACCGCCAAGAATGGCCGCAAGGCCGCCACAGCAACAGTCGAGCGGGACGGCAAGACAATCAAGCTGACAAAGTTCGTCAGCAGCAAAGATAAAGCATAACCTGCCAAAAAGCAGAATGTATGCAAAAAGGAGCCGCCGGATGGGCGGCTCCTTTTTGTTAAACGTAAAACGTAAAGCGTAAAACGTAAGGACGATCGAAACGGGAAGTAAGAAATGAGAAGCGCACAGAACTTGACGCGTAACGACAAAAGCCTCGGCGCTTATTGTTTAGACCGTCTGGTTCTTACAATCTGCACGTCTCATTTCTCACTTCTCCTTTCTTACGTTTTACGTTTCACGCTTCACGCTACACTCACCGTCCCTATCAGTGCCGGATTTCGTATACGCGAACGTAGTCGAAGTTGGCCGTGAAGCCGGAGCCTCCCATGGACACGAGGCCAATGCGGCCATTTTCCAGCTTATGAGTCCATGTGCCGCCGCGCACCCAGTTCACGCCATCCGGGCTAGTGTACGATGTGTAGAGGTCTTCGCTTTCCTGGCCGTTACCGTGGCCGCGCTGGACCGCTATCCGCAGGTATGTCCAGTCGCCTGGAGGCCCTACTACTGTGTTGCCGTAGCGTGGATAGCCGGGCTGCACCGGGAACAGCTCTTTCGCGAACTCGGTCTGGCGGGTATTCCATATCGACACGTGGGCGAGCTTGATAAAGTTGTTATCGTCGCCATAGATCACCATGCCCGCTTGCACGTAGTTGAAGCAGCATCCTTCCGGCGGTACGTTGAGGCTCAACTTTGTCTCGACCATGTAGTCGCCTCGCGGTGCGTTCTCGAGGAGCACAGACGCATTGTTGCTATCCTCGAATAGGTCGGCAGCCTGCGTATCAAACCGGAACGTGCTGCCGGTCAAGCCGTAAGTCGTGCTGTCGGGCTGGCGGACCCAGCTCCACTTAGGGCTAAGGTTCGCGCCGTTGAATTCGTCGGATGCCGAGGCGATCAGCCCACCGGGCGTAATTTCTTGCGGCACTCGCGGCTGGTAGTTGGTGTGCTGGCCCGGTTGAGCGGCCGGGGCTTGCACCCTGCTGTCAGAGGCCCACTCTCCGGCGCGTACAGTCGGCCAACCATTGATCCAGTCGAGCGGATCCAGCAGCACAGGCCGCTTGGTAAAGCCGACAGCGTCATCAAAGTAGGGGTCGTTGCGGTCCACGGCGTGGTACACCGTCCACCACTGGCCGTCGAAGTCCTGGAAGATAGCCTGATGGCCTGTGCCGACCCAGCGGTTGCCGTTCATGCTGAGTGCCGGTGTGCCGCCCACTCGACCTTCAAGCAGCGAGTGTCCCTGCTTGTCTACATAGGGCCCAAGCACGTTCTGAGAGCGGCCCGCGAAGACACTGTAGCCTGTCAACGGCCCACGGCAGCAGTCGGTCGCAGATACGAAGAGATAATAGTATCCGTCATGGAATATCACTTCGGAGCCTTCATAGCGGTTGTCTATAGCGATTTGCACCTGGCTGGCGGGGTCGGAATGCAGGCCGTCGGGGCTGAGTGTGCGGGCCGAGATGCCGCCATAGTAGCTTCCGTAGAAGATATACTTCTCCCCGCCTACAGTTACCACGTCCGGATCGAAGACCCACCTGCGGCTGCCGGGGCAACAGGGCGCCTCATGTGGCTCGACCGCCGGTGTGCCACTGTCTACCCACGGGCCAAGCGGGCTAGGGCTGGTCGCCACGCCGATGGCGCTTCCGCCGCCCGGCAGGCTGGTATCGGATGCCGTGTAGTAGAGGTAGTATTGCCCGTTGAAGTACTGTACCTCAGGTGCCCACAGGCCTGCTGAATCCGGGATCCACGACGGGCGGGTTGCGAACGCATCGCCCATATACGTCCAATCCGTGAGATTCAACGACCGCAGGATCGGTATCAGGTGGAAGTTGAAGTCGCCGTTAGCATTGCGGTCGTCGCCATTCAACGGGTCGGTGGTGCAGTAGATATACCAGTACGGGTCGCCCGATTGCTGGCCGCGTATTATGTTCGGGTCGGCGCAGCTTTCGACTCTGCCGTCGCCCGGAATCCGTATGCTGAGGGGATTGGTGTATGTGCCTGTCCCCACACGCTCGGGGGCTTTAGCCGCGTTGGCGGGGCTTGCAAGCACGAGGACCAATGCTACCAGCATGAATAAATAAGGCAGCCGGCGTCGTAAAGATTTGTCCATTTCGTAACTCCTCCTTGAGCTTGTAAATGGGTTACTGCGAGCTATGAGCATAAGCACTCATAGCATGTGCCCTGTCCGGAAAGGATATGAGCCGTCTTTAATGCAGCCGCAGACTTACTGTTCCAGGCGTAAATGTGATGAGGTTCGCGCGTCTCACGCCCGTGCGCGATATAGGAGTGTTGCTGTTTGCCTTGTCAGCACGTCGAGACGATAACTATACACCAAACATTAGCATAACTGCGAGCAGCCATCAGCCAGACAGCAATAATCGTGAATACCTGATTACGCGCTAACTCGACGACACCCTAATGTTTGGCCAAAGTATCCCCGGACCAGGGAGCGTTCCTTGCAACTTTCTATCAAGAAGCATGCCAGTGCGACCGCCGACCAGGAGGTGTAAGGGTCAGGGGCTAGGGGTCAGAATTACGAACTCACCGCAGAGGCGCAGAGTGCGCTGAGTTACGCAGAGCTTTATTGAGGTTTGCATTGTGCTGAGGCAAAGTAGGCGTCACAGATCGTCAACTGACAACTCGGTACTCGGTACTCGGTACACCGCAGCCCCTATTCTGCCATGATGACGCGGCCGTTTTCCAGTCTATCTATGCTGGCTAGAGCTACTACCGGGATGTCGAGGGCTTCTATGCCTCGGCGACCTCCCTGGAATAGCTTTTCCACCAGAAAGGCAGCAACAACCGGGTGCGCACCGGCATCCGCCACTATTTCAGCGAGTGCTATCGCTGTGCGTCCGTTGGCGAGGAAATCGTCTATCAGGGCTACGCGCATGCCTTCCCTTATGTAGAGGCCGGATACCGCAAGTAGGCTGTCCACGCCTTTGGTCGGTGACGGGACGAGCCGCGAGTAGGAGACCGGGGCGGCCAGCGGAGAGTATTTCTTGGCGTACACCAGGTCGACATCCAGGGCCATAGCAGTTGCAAGGGCAGGGGCGATACCGGAGGCCTCAGCGGTAAGGAGCAAATCGGGCTCGTAGGGCGCGATTCGTTCAGCGAGCGCCTGTCCGAGTACGCGCATAAACGATGGCTCGATGCGGTGGTTGATGAAGTGGTCGATCTTTAGAATGCGGTCACCTTCAACGCGCCCCTCTTCCAGTATCCGGCGCACCAACGGCTCGAATTGCGGCCATTCTGTATACCGAATCTTAGTAACAACCCCGGACTCTCTTAGCTCTTCCACTCAGTGTACCTCCAATTTTCCCGGATTATACTACAACCACAACTCCAATGTGTGCCACTTACTCAACCTCGTGTGATTTTTGTTCAACGGGTGACAGACGGCTATACAGGCAGTACGCAGCACATACTGTTTTCGGTTGTGCAGGCGCTCTTATGGCTGATATTTCACTTTGTAACGGAACGTGCCTAGCTGGGAGAGCAGCACATCGTAGGGCGGCTTGTTTTCGGGGTGCATCTCGAACACTGCCCGCTCGAAGTACTGGACTGCATATTCTTTGCCGTCAAGGTCGCTCACTTCGCTCATAAGATCGGAGATGGGATAACCCTGTTGGGCAAGGCCGCCGTGTTCTCGCCAGTAGTCGAGGAAGCGTCCCTCCACCGTCTTGCCGGTTTCCGGGAATGTTCGGCTGGTGGCTGCCGTCTTGGGCGTGGGAGTGCTTACCTGGGCGACCGTTACGCCGCTGAGCGTGACGCCCATAATATCCCTGCGTCCATCCGAGAAGCTTGATTTCGCGAACTCCACCCATACAACGCGATTGCCGCTGACGGTGGGGCTGAGCCGGATAGCCTTATCGTCGTCCACAACGGTGAACGCTTGTCCCGACGCAATATCGTAGCCAAAGATGCCCGATCTGACGGGATAGCCGGGGCCTTGCGGATATTCCTCTGATACCCAGAGGACGACGTTGCCCCAGATAGCCGGATCGCTGAGGATCACAAACCCACCCTGCCGTGCGGGCGGTGTTGACCTTGCGATAGTGGTGCTGCGCTTCGTTTGCAAGTCATAGGTCACTATAGAGGAGTTATTCCTCATGTCACGGCTGGCCCACACGACGGTATTGCCTGATATGGAAGGCGTTAGCTCGCTATTGGCGGTACCGGCGACCACGAACTCTTTGCCAGTGGCGATGTCATAGCCGTAGATGTCCGTGTTAAAGCTGTTCGCGCCTGCATTGCGCCCATCCTGCCAGACAATGACCTTGCCATTGGTAGCAGGACTGCTCGTGTCGGCATCGTGCTTTGAGACAGCGGTCTCTTTGCCCGATGTTGTATCGAACATGTAGATGTCGTTGTTAAGCGGTTGGTCGGGTGGCGAGTTGCGCCCATCCGTCCATACCACAATATTGACCCAGATAGCGACTTCGCGCCGCGTGGCCGGGGTGGCAGCCAGATCGCTGACGCCGTTATCGGGGAGGCTGGCTACATGAAGACCCTGCTGCGCTTCGGCGTCCGTCCAGACCACCGACGCACCATCAGTTCGCTGCACAACACCCTGGAAGTCAAGATAGTCCACGTTGTTGGCGATCTGGTGTGACGATTGGGTTTTGAAATCGTATGCACTGAGGGTACACGGCAGGTAGGGGAGCGGGCAGTCGTCGTAAACGAGCGTATCACCTACCAGGCTAGGATTCATCTGGTTGCCCACTCCGCCTGCTATGAGGGTAGGCTTCGAAACTGTGGGTGCGGCTGCGAGTGCGAGCGCATTGTTGGTTGGAGCCGCGAAAGCCGTCATCGCCGGCATGAGCAGCGATAGGGCCAACAGTAGGGCAAAGTGTTTGGGTTTGCTCCTGGTCATTATCTCTTCTCCATGTCTGGTCGTGAGTAGCGAGTACCGAGTACCGAGTAGGGGACTGGAACCAGGGGTGCACGAAGGCTCAAAGAACTCAATAGGGCCTCTAACCTTACGCAATACGAAGTACGCAGTAACCAGTATATCGTATTTCCGAGCGAGCGTCAGCGGCTGTGGGGTCGGCAATCAGCGGCATCGTCAAGGGGGAAGTGCTAAGCCACCACCCATAAGGGGTAGCAATAACAAAAGACCTGCCAGTGAAGAACCACTGGCAGGTCTTTTATTATTCGGTTGTCAGGTTCTAATGTTAGGCCTTGACTGGCGTGGCGCTTGTTCGTACCATCTGCGTTGCCTTGCTGGGGGCTACGAAGAGCTCGAAGGCCAGTGCAGCGACGACCAGGAGTGTTGCGATTATGAGACCGATGCCGGCGTATGATGCTATGCTTCCGATTGTGCCGAAGGCCCATGCCTGGTTCAACATCGAGCGGAGTGACTCACCGCGGAACGCTGTCTGTACAAGCTCGTCCTTCTGTGCCTTCAAGGCCGGGTCCTTCTCTATGCGGGCTTCTGTTGAAAGCTCGGAGTACACTTTGCCGTCTGCCAGTTCGCGAAGGTGCAGGCCAAGATAGCTCTCTGCGAATACGTGTGCCTGCTCGCCATTCAATACTTGCTGGCCCACGAAAGGCGTCAGCGCTGTCTTCTCGGGCTCAGGGACGGTCGAGATGTCCTTGGGGAAGAAGATCTTCTGGGGGGCGAGCTGGCCCTTGATCTGGTCATTTGTAAAGCTGCTGGCGTAGAAGGCCAGTCCGGAACCGAATGCGAATAGAACAATCAAAACGACCTGTAGACTAATGATTCTCCAACGTAGATCCTTATTCATTTTATTTTCCTCCTAATATTTTGGTACTTGAGTTGTTGTAAACGGCTTGCCACTCTAAAGGTCATTGTTCCTTTTTGTGGCCCCTGACAGAATGGTGGCGGCAAGCCGTTCTTGCTTTTACTATTCCGTCGATCTGATACCAGTGTACTAGGCCGGGGTTACGATGGCGGTACACGTGGGTGAACAGATGGTGAATAACAGCAATACGAAAGTGAAAAGTTCCAGGGCGAGCTGGCGTCCAGGCCGAGTACCGAGTACCGAGTACCGAGTACCGAGTACCGAGTACCGAGTACCGAG
>JBDTQH010000055.1:0-33176 GCA_039932335.1 Chloroflexota bacterium | reverse complement strand
CCGAGTGCCTTTCCCTCCTCTCTGCCCCAGCCACACCATTACTCTGAACACTTACGCGCCCTTGGGAATACTCCTTAAGATGTACGCAAGATAGTTATTGTGACGCATGACGAAAAGCTAAGTAAGATGCATGATGCGAAGATACGTTTTATTACGTATAGGAATCGTTGACTCACTTTTCGGTAAAGTGGTATTCTCTGGAAGCGATTGGGGCTGCGTATAGTAGTCCCGCGTTTCAGGGAGGAAAATGTTCAACGTCCACGAATGGAGAAATACCTGTTTGCTTCTTGCCGCTAATGAAAGCGTGCATCAAGCCAACGACTCCTATTCAAGCTCTCGCGCTTTGCGACACAGTATGAGGTTCGTCCTCTACATGTTGATCGCCTTCTCTTTGCGCGGCACAGGGCTTTCGCGGCGTGATCTCCGCCCCGGTAGGGCAAATCCCAGTCCCCTGCCATCCTCCCGTCTCAGGTTCAGCGTGTCGAACTGCGCATTCCGTATGCGAATGCAGGCGCGGCTGGCCTCCCCTTTCAATACTTCCCCAGATAAACGCAGCATTATCAGTATTGCTTGTTAGTGATCACAGCGGGCAGAACTGGATCACATCTTATAACAAGGCAGGCATCACGCCGTCCCTAATCCGGGAACAATACTGAACGTACAGCAGTCGACCACAGGCGCGCAGCTCCCGCTCACGCCGGTAATTCATTCACATTCTACTCTGGAGGCGCAAACTTGAATCTCAGCTCACGTATAGCGAGGACCGCTGGAGCAGCAGGACTTTCTCTGGCGATCATGTTCGGAGTAATGGCGGCGAATCCCCATTCTTCTTACGCCGCAACACCCGTATCTGTTGGTGGCAAGGCACTGGTAACAAACACTGACGGCGACAATATTCGCGTCCGAAGTGGCGCAAGCACAAGCTACTCGCAAGTAGCCGAAGCTCATGGCGGCGAGACAGTTTCAGTACTGGACGGGCCTGCAAAGGATAGCTCGGACAGGGCCTGGTATAAAATATCGGCACCCGGCGGCACAGGCTGGATAATGAACGATTTCCTGGCCGGCAAAGAAGCCCCGGCAGCCGAACCCGCCCAACAGCGAACAGACCCAGCCGGCAACAAGCTGACCGGCTTTGCCAAAGTCGGCAATTCGGACGGAGATCCCGTGCGGCTTCGCACCGAACCGACCGGCAACGGCACTGTAATCGACAAATTCGCCCCCGGCACATCAGTGGCGGTCAAGCAAGGCCCAACGGTTGACAGCGCAGGAACCGCATGGTATCAGGTTTCGGGTAACGGGCAAACAGGCTGGATGATGGCAGAATACTTGATCCAGTCGGAAGCGCCTGCCGCCCCCCCCGCGGCCAGGGTAGAGGAGCCCGTCCAGACAGCACCCGCAGCTCCGGCGGCAACCCCGGCACCTGCTACCGAGACATCCTCCCCCGCTCCGGTTGCACAACCCGCCGCGGCCGAGGATCCCGCCCGCTCAGGCACTGCTAGAGGCGCTGAGCCGCCCGCACAGGCTGCACCGGCCAACCAGGGCGCGTCTATAGTCAACTTCGCATTGAAGTATGTCGGCTCGCGTTACGTGAGCGGTGGCGCCGGCCCGAAGGTCTTCGACTGCAGCGGCTTCGTCTACTACGTCATGCGGAACATGGGCGTAAGCGTTTCACGCGATATGGGCACCATGTGGAACAGCGGCACACACGTGTCGTCCTCGAACCTCCAGCCAGGCGACGTCTTGTTCTGGTCGAACACATACAAGAGGGGCCTGTCGCACGTTGGTATCTACATCGGCAACGGCAAATTCGTGCACGCTGAGAACCAGAGCACAGGCGTCAGGATCAGCGATTTCAATAGCAGCTACTATATCTCACGCTACTCAGGCGCGGTGCGCTTAAGATAAAGCCTCTAACGAGCAACACAAAAGAGAGCCGCCCCTACTGGACGGCTCTCTTTTTGCATTTCGGGGCTACTGCTACTGGTATTCGTCAGCGACGATATTGCCATCCTGCACGCGGATTACCCGGCGGGCGAGGCTAGCCAGGTGTACATCGTGCGTGACGAATACCACCGATTTACCCTGGTCACTCAGTTCGGAGAGAAGGCCCATAACGTGCTCGCCTGTGGCTGTATCGAGGTTGCCCGTAGGCTCGTCTGCAATGATGATCGGCGGGTCGTTGGCAAGGGCGCGTGCAATCGCCACACGCTGCTGCTCTCCGCCCGATAGCTCGCTCGGAAGATGACCCGCGCGGGGCCTCAGGTTCACGCGCTCCAGGAGGGACAGGCCGCGCTCGCGACGCCTGGTGCCGTATGTGTTCAGGAAGTCCATTGGCAGCATGACGTTTTCGAGCGCGGTGAGAGTGGGCAGCAACTGGAAGAACTGGAAGACGATGCCTATGTTCGCGCCGCGCCACTGGGCAAGCTCATTCTCGTTCATGAGGTGCAAAGGCCGCCCGGCCATAAGTACCTGCCCGCTGGTGGGGCGGTCAATGCCTGTAATCATATTGAGAATGGTAGACTTGCCGCTGCCGGATGGGCCGACAATGGCTGTGAACTCGCCCGCGTGTAGCGTGAGGTTGACGCCCCGCAAAGCAACATATTCACGGTTGCCCATCGGGTAAGCCTTGACAACGTCTACCAACCGGCCAACAGGTATTTTGCCCGGTACATCGCCCGGCATCGACGGAATGATGCTGTTCTTCGGCAGGGTCGCGCTCATAAGTAAATGCCCAGAACAGGGGCGACGCGATCAGACATCCAGGTAAGCCAAAACCCACCCCCAGCCCCTCCCACACGTGGGAGGGGAGTAATAAAAAGAAGGGATAAGTTAGGGGACACCCCTAATACCCCGTCATGGGCTTCGCCCCTGCACCCCACCCCCACTTCGCTCATGCCCCTAATCTGAACATCTACGCTCATACTCTGATTGTACATTATGCGCGGGACATGTTACAATCTTCACTATGTGCCCCACGATAGCCCGCTCCCAAATATCGCAGTCGATTGTTTCTCTGAAAGGAGCCACCTAGTTGGTATTCAAGAATAAGGTTATGCTGGCAAGCGCTCTGGCGCTCGCTGTAATAGCACCGGTAGCAATAACAGGTTGCGACAGTGGTTCGCCCGCAGCCACCGCAACAGTCGTAAAGAACACAGCACCAACTGCCACCCCGGGCAAAAACCCTCTAGACGTGCCCACCAAACAGGCTGAAGTGCCAGAGAGTCAACAGACCGCCGGACCAGGTGCTGTCGAAACTACCGAACCACCAGTGACTCCCCGCTAAATCCGCCCAAAACAGAACCAACTTAACAACGGAAGAGAAGTGCCATATAGCCTGCCATATGGCACTTCTCTTGTTGAATAGAATACTAAGGTCGATAGAGCTAGCAGGCATATCATACTGCTGGCTGCTTGCTGCTCGCTACCTGCAATGATTGAAAAGCTGTTGAACCCGCACCAGACCGGTACTCAAAGCTAACTATAGCTGTTCGGCATGAAAGAAAATGTAGCGCGAGTGCCTTTGCCACGTGTGCCCGGTTCAATCTTGAACGTGCCGCGCAGATCGCTCATCACGAGGGTGCGCACTATATTAAGCCCGAGGTTCGCGCTGCGCTGGGAGTCGAAGTCAGCGGGAAGCCCAACACCTGTGTCCTCTACCGTAATTGTGATGCACGACGAGGAATTGCGTGTGGTCGTGGTGGGCAAAGCGTCCTCCAGTAACGATTCCTCTTTCACTGTAATAGTGATGGTGCCCTTCATCATGCCCGCGAAACCGTGAAGGATGGCGTTGGAAATTAGCTCATTGAAGAGAAGCGCCAGCAACGTGGCCTCGTGCGAGCCAACGCGTATCTTCTCCGCCTCCTCCTGATTGATATTTATTTGCAGCCTGAAGCCCGGCTTGGTGAGGGTCGAAACCACAGCATCCGATATCCTGCGCGCCAGATCGTACAGGCTAATTGACTCAATCTCGACATCACCGTTCATCATCAGATCGTGTACAGCAGCTATACTCTGCACGCGGGAAATACTTTCGCGTACTGCCACCGCGCCATCGCTGTCAGGCGGAATTCGGCGCAACTGCATAGAGAGAAGGCCCGCCACAGTTTGCAGGTTGTTGCGCACACGGTGGTTCATCTCCTGGAGCATGGCCGATTTGGTCTGGAGACCGCGCAGAGCAGAGTCGTACAGGCGTGAGTTTTCCAGAGCGATAGCGGCTTCGTGCGCGAACGCATCCAGAAGGCGCACCTGCTCATCGCTGAATGTCTTCTCAGCACGATTGTAAAGACAGATGCCGCCCATAATGCCGCGAGGTGCTACAAGAGGAACGCAGAACATCGACAGATAGCCCTCGGAGGCAAAGGGGAGGGCAAGATCGGCATCGGAGTCGGGCGGCATTGGCACGGGAACACCGCGCATCACAGCCTTAGCGATGGCGCTCTGCTCGATAGGCAGGACGGTGCGTGGGCCTGCCTTCCACGCGTGGATGTTATGCGTTGGGTGCTGTAAATCGTACTGCGCTACCATTTCCAGTATGCCTGCATCGCTATGGAGCTCATAGATAGCAGCCGAGTCGGCGCGAACCAGGTGCGCGGCCTGGTGTGCTATCAGCGAAAGCACCTCGGTGAGGTTCAGCGTAGCGGCGATATGAGCAGATACGCCTTGCAGAGTGGTTAGCTCGGCTACTTTCTGGCGGAGCGCACTGTCGGTCTGCTCGTAGAGGCGCGCATTCTCGATGGCAATTGCGATTTCACCTGCCACTGTTTCGAGGAACTTGATCTCGTTCTCGCTAAAGTCGCTCTCCTCGAACATATGGATGTCAATTACCCCTACCAGCTTCTCTTTCGTGAAGAGGACGACGGGCACAGCAAGCATAGAAACAGTCTGTTCTTCCTGAAGGGCAGGCACATACTTGAAGCGCGAGTCCGACCAGGCATCCTTTACAGGGACAGGCTTGCCGAGCAGAGCAGCCCAGCCGGTGATGCCCTCGCCTATCCGGAGGCGGATTTTGTTGACGGAGTCCTGGTTCAGGCCGCTGGTAGCCGTAAGCACCAGTTGATCCCACTCCTGTTCGTACAGGAATATGGAGCAGACATCCGCATGGGTCACAGCGACGACAGCCTGCGCTATTTCACTGAGCATGTCGACCAGCTTGAGGGAGGAGTTTGCTGCGCTGTTTATGCGGTGAAGTGCGGTTAGCTCGGCGAGGCGGTCGCGCATTTGGGCTGGAGGAGGCGGGGAACCCTGCGCATGCCCGTCTGTAGACATGTAACCCTCCACGGCAGCGCCAATGAGATTAGCCAGCAAATCCTCATCACTGGAGAACGCCCCTTTGAGAACACCCGCCACCGGAGCGATGTGCTCTACAAGCATCGCTACAGTGCCGCCTGAGTGACCATGAGCTACGCCCTGGTCGTGCGCCCAACGGCGTAGAGGGCCTATGTCACCGCTTTCGAGAACAGCCATCAGCGTGCCTTCGATAGACTGCGTGTCGATGCCCGCCTCCTGGAGGTGTTCAAGTATTTCGTCTATGCTCTGATCGTTTTCCAGCTTAACAGACATTGTATTCTCCGGGTAGGCATAATTCAGACGGTGGGGACGGCCAGCCTTCTCAGGTAGTGTAACCAATGGCGAGTTACGATGAAGCCCGCCTTAAGGGCCAGACCGTGCGCAGCAGTGTTGTCGCCCGCTGTGTCGAGATCGCCGCTGAGAGCGCCTCTGCGGGCAAGATATTGCAATGAGGCTGCCAACATAGCTCTGCCGAGGCCAAGGCCGCGAGAAGCGGGTTCAATGCGTATCTCGTGCAGATAGCCACGCCCACCCGCAGAAACGGAGGCACGAATCAAGCCAACTATGCGCCCTGTTGGGTCGAAGGCGAAGAGTACGCCCTCAGGATCCCATGCCGGACTACCTGCTATACTCTCCATCTCTTCCGGTCTAATTAGCGAGTAGCCACTGTCATAAGAGCCAAGGCGGTTGGCCGTTTGCATGTAGAGATCGGACGATTCGTTCAAATCGGCGAGCGAGCGGAGGGTATACCCTTCAGGCACGGCTGGGGTTGGGAGATTATCCATGGTATGGCGCGTCAGATGCATGAGCTGGCCGACCACAGCGAATCCGTGGCGCACAAGGAAGGCGTTCGATTGGGCGTCTTCCAGCGCGATGGTGGTCTCAAGCACACGGTGACCCCGCGCTACGGCAGCCTGTTCAAGGTGCGCCAGAAGCCGCGAGCCGATGCCGTGACGCCAGTAGTCAGGGTCAACGTACAGATCAAAGTTGCCGGGCTGGCGGTCATGAAAGAGCGACCTGGGGAAGAGTACAGCAGCTGCGATGGGCCGGTCACCGAGAAAGAACAGCCAGGCATTATCCGCGAGAGTGTAACCCGGCCTACCGTAGAACTGCCGCATATCCTCTGCCGTGACTTCCGTGAAGTCCTCGGGCAGGCTGATGGCGCGCAGGGTAGCATTGCGAACGCGAGCAAGCGAAGTATGATCGTCCGGGGATCCGTCGAATGGCCTCAGGAGCAGATTACGCGGGTCGTCACGCCAGCGGCGACCAATGTGCATTGAAGTCAATTTACCTCCGGAACGCGTCGGATGGACAGCAACAGATAAGCGCGTTTGTCTTGACATAGGATTCTTGATACCATATTATAGCAGGGAATAATATGAATGCGCCCGTAGCTCAGAGGATAGAGCAACTGCCTTCTAAGCCGTGGGTCGGGGGTTCGAATCCCTCCGGGCGCACCATCCCTGTTCGCCCAGCCTGCTCATGCGGAGACTGTTGGCAGCTATGCCAACAGTCTCCGCGTCATGCCCATCCCCGGCACAACACCTCCTCTATCCCTCCGCATAAGCGCGAAAGAATGCACTTTTCACCCGTATAGGCAGAAGTGTTCACGCAGGCTTTACAGTGTGTCAATAAGTGTGACGCAGTGTAAAGATTTGTATATTATGGCACTTCTTCGCACCGGCTGGCCGGTGGCTTGCTCTATTACAGGGCATAGAAGTTCCATCGCGAGGGATTTCTCCACAGACCTACTAGCCACGAATATAGGTGGTCTAGTCAGGATGGCCTTTTACGACCGGCACGTTTCCTGACCAACGACGATGCTCAAGGCAGAGCTAGCAATGTCGATGGCATGCCAATGGTGACTTCAATGGCGATAGTCTGCCGGTCGAAACCAGTAAAGGAGTACTACAAATGTCTAACCGTAATCAAGGCGGAAATAGAGGCGGAAATCAGGGCGGCTCGGACGAGCGCGGCTTTGCCGCAATGGACTCTGATGAGCAGCGCGAGATTGCCCGTAAGGGCGGCGAAGCAGTCAGTGAAGACCGCGAGCATATGGCCGAAATAGGCCGTAAGGGCGGTGAGGCAGTTAGCGAAGATCGCGAGCACATGTCTGAGATCGGCCGCAAGGGCGGCGAAGCTTCTCAGGGCGGTGGTGGCTCGGGTGGCTCGGGTGGCTCCGGCGGTGGTGGCCGTGGCGGCAACCAGGGCGGTGGAGGCGGCGGAGGCGGCGGTCGCGGCAACCAAGGAGGCGGAGGCGGCGGTCGCGACTAGTAGTCGCTACCATTGATTGGGGCCACAAAGGTGCCGTAAACACGGCGCCGATTGATGGCCTTGGTTACAACATTACAAACAATAGAGCCAGCCCCGTTTTGGGGTTCGGCTCTATTCTATCTATCAGCCGGCGATGATTTCCCCGCTGCTGAGAATAGGGTACAGCACTCCTACTGGCAGCATAGGCGAGGAAGTGCGCAGCAAGTCGGCGCTTTTCTAACAGGTGTCCTCCTGGCCCAGGACGGTTTCGCGGACCCTGAATGCACTCCTGCAAAACCTCTGTATCCCAAGCGTCGTTATTATAGTATAATTACATGGAAATATGTGCCTACTTAGGCGTGGGCAACGCGCATAAATGTTATATGCGCCGCATTGATAGATTCGAGTAAGGCATGGAACCACAACCGGTAAGGATAAATTAAGAAGGAGCCAATGGCGCGACTGGCTATAATCGTCGTTAACTACAACACCCGCGAGATGCTTTCTCACTGCCTGCGGTCCGTGTACGTAAGTCGGACAGAGCACCGCTATCATCTCATCGTAGTAGACAACCACTCCTCGGACGGTAGCGCCGAGATGGTTGCGGCCCGCTTTCCGCAGGCCACCCTCATTTTGAGCGACCGCAACGGCGGGTTCGGTTATGCCAATAATCTCGCCCTCAGATGGCTGGCCGCCGAGCCTACTTTCCCTGGGAACGGTACCTATGGTAGCAGCATACGCGCCGGCGGGCCTCCACAGGGTAAGCAGCCTCACGAGGAAATACCGGAGCAGGGTAGCTCGCCGTACCGCTACCCATGCGAATACGTGCTCTTTCTCAACCCCGACACTGTACTCCCCGAAAACGCGCTTGACGTTACAGTAGGCTTTTTGGAAGCGCACCCTGAGGCGGGTATTATGGGCCCGAAGGTCGTTAAACCCGATGGCAACCTCGACCTTGCGTGCAGGCGGTCGTTCCCAACCCCGGCGTCCGGTTTGTTCAAGCTGGCGGGACTGAGCAAGATCTTCCCAAAAAGCAAGTCACTCGCAAAATACAACCTGACTTACCTGAGCGATGATGAAACGGCGGAAGTAGACTCGGTGATGGGCGCATACATGCTGGTGAGATCGGATGCGCTAGGAGAGGCCGGGCTTTACGATGAACGCTTCTTCATGTATGGCGAAGACCTCGATCTCGCATACAGGGTCAAGGAGCGCGGGTGGAAGGTATTCTACCACCCCGGCGTGGAAGTGCTGCACCACAAAGGTGCCAGCAGCCGCAAGCAGAGCGAGCGCTCCATCCGCGAGTTCTATAGAGCTATGCACATTTTCTATCGCAAGCACTACGCGGAACGCTATAATGGCCTGGTAAATGCTGTGGTGAAGTTCGGCATTACCTTGAGAGGCAGACTGGCCTTGACGCAGAATGCGCTCCGGTCCAACGAACGCAAACGGGTAACGTAGGCCGCATACCAGGTGTGGCGGTAGCACACCGGCTAGAGGACTAAGTAGACGCGCAAGATATGACGCTAGATAATCCGTCCAGATTAGCAGGGGGGAACAAGGGGGCACGCAGCACGCCCAGGCTGGTTGCTGCCAGTAATGCGCCCGTGGCCGAGCCGCGTACAGGTAACGGCAAAACCGGTACGCATCCCCGGCCGCTCACGCCAGAAGAAGCCACAAAGATAGCCCGCACTTCGCGGGAAGATCGCGAGAACCGCGAGGGCCGGAGAAAGGGCCAACCCGCGCAGATACCGTCCCTACCTCCCGCACCACATGCACCCATACGCTTCACGCCTGTGGCGCTCGTGCTGCTCCAGACGCTGACCGACATTATTACGATTGCCGGAGCGTTCGGGCTGGCATACTGGTTGCGCTTCAGATCGGACATCATTCCAAAGTACACGGAGCCGGACAACCCCACTTACGCCACAATGCTTGGCGTAACAGTGACTACCGTCATCATCACGTTCTACTTCAGCAAGCTCTACAACCTGAAACGCGGCGCCTCGCGAGTGGACGAGTTCTACAAGATCGCGGCGGCAGTGTCCATGGGCACGGTGCTATCGTTGGCCATCAACTCTCTTATCCTGGGCGACAACTTCGTTTACTCGCGCCAGATGCTGCTTATCGGCTGGCTGATGGCGATTGGCTTCGTCACAGCAGGCCGCATCCTTTACAGCATTGTGGTGGGCGAGCTAAGAAAGCATGGAGTTGACCGGGCGCGAGTGCTGGTGGTCGGCACAGGCCCGACCGCCAACACAGTAGTGGCCAAGCTAGATAGGCACAGAGCGCTGGGCTATAAAGTCGTGGGCATGGTGAGCGAAAGCTACCAGGATGACGACACGCCGCAGAAGATCGGGCGCGTGAGCGTGCTGGGTAACCTGTCTAACCTTGCCGATATTGTGCGCCGTGAAAAGGTGGACGAGGTAATGATAGCCGTGCCGGGAGCGTCAGATCGTGATCTGCACGATATACTCGGACTGCTGCAAGACGATGCCGTGTCGGTCAAAATATATCCAGATGCGTCCCAACTGATGGCTCAGTATGAAGTGAGCGTGGGCGAGTTGAGCGGTCTACCATTGCTTAGCGTGAAGGACGTAGCGCTGAGAGGATGGAACAGGCGGCTCAAGCGTACCTTCGATATTGTATTCAGCGCTATTGTGCTCGTGCTGGTAGCGCCCATCATGCTCTTAATCGCCCTGGCGGTTAAGCTGAACAGCCCCGGCCCTGTCTTCTTTATACATGAGCGCGTGGGGTTGGACGGCCAGCCATTCCCCCTTGTGAAGTTTCGCAGCATGAGAACCGATGCCGATCCTGCCGGTTGGACCACCGAGAACGATCCCCGGCGTACTGCTGTCGGGACATTCATCAGGCGGTTTTCGCTGGACGAGCTGCCCCAGTTCTATAATGTGCTGATCGGTGAGATGAGCGTGGTTGGCCCACGCCCTGAGCAGCCGGAATATGTCAAAGAGTTCGCCCAGAAGATAGGCCGCGACTACTTGCTCAGGCACAGAGAAAAGGCCGGGATGACCGGCTGGGCGCAGGTGAACGGCTTGCGTGGCGATAGCTCAATTGTGGACCGCATGAGGGCAGACATCTATTATGTCGAGAACTGGTCGCTGCTCCTCGACCTGAAGATCATTGTGCGCACGCTGGTCGCGATGTTCAAGGGAAAGAACGCTTACTAGGGATGGGTAAGAGAGTATGACCGCCGACGGCAGACCGCAGACCGCTCTGAACGATGATGAACGAGGTGAAAGCAGCCCTAGCAACGAGCCTCAATCCAGAGAGCTAACACATCTCGATGCGCAGGGGAATGCGCACATGGTGGATGTGGGGGCGAAGCCGGACACCGACCGGGTAGCGGTGGCGCGCGGCGAAATCACGTTGAGCGCAGATACGCTGCGGTTGGTGCAGGAAGGGCGTGCCGCCAAGGGCGATGTGCTCGCGGTAGCCCGAATCGCCGGCATAATGGCAGCCAAGAAAACGTCCGAACTTGTGCCCCTCTGCCACCCGATCATGCTGACTTCGGTAAAGATGGAGTTCGGCATCGAGGAATGGGGCATCGCAATATCAGCCACCACAAAGACCACCGGACCCACAGGCGTAGAAATGGAAGCCCTCACAGCAGTGTCTGTCGCAGCCCTCACCATCTATGACATGCTAAAAGCAGTCGAGCGTGGAGCCACCATCACCAACATAAGGCTGGAACACAAAGAAGGCGGCAAAAGCGGTGTGTGGGAGCGGGGCGCGTGAAACGTGAACGTACGAAATGAGAAATAAGAAGTGAGAAGTAAAACGTAAAGCGTAAAACGTAAGACCATGGCGTCTTGGCGTTTCAACCCGTAATCACGTTTCACGTTTTACGTTTCACGCGTCCCGCCTCACCAGGAGGAATCCACTTTGCGATACGAAACCCACACCCATCTAAAGCGCGAGGCCGTATTTGAGGCTGCCAAGAGCTTCTTTGGCGACGCTGAAGGCGGGCTTGGCATGAAGAAGAGTGCGGAGCAGGGCAACCAGGTTGCATTCTTTGGTGATGGGCTTATCTGGGTCACAGTCTGGCCTGCGAAACCCGGCGAAAAGATCAGGGTGGACGTTGATGTCTCCGACAGGGACAAAGACGCCAAAGTGTTCATTGAGAAGGTGCTCAAGGCGCATGTGTTGGCGGACAGTGGTGGAACGGGCGTTTGACCGGCATGCCAGCCAAGCTTATGCCCGCCCCGGCGCGGCTGTTCGTCCATCTCGCCCGGGAAGTGCATGTAGCTGTAATCCTGCGCCGTGGGCCTAGCAAATGGGTTCAGGCTATTCTCTGGCATACAAATAACGACACCTTTGAGTACGGCCAGTGGTTTCATGGCCGAATATACGATAGGGTATGCGATCTGTCTCCCGACGGCTCCACATTCCTCTATTTTGCGGTCCGGGATCACCTTAGAAATCGCGACATGCTGCATGCGCCGGGCTTAATCCGGAAGTGGACTGCAATGAGTAAACCGCCTTATCTAACGGCGCTTTCGCTTTGGCCGAATTTCGACCATTTCTACATGGGCGGCGGCTATTTCATAGATAAACGCACTGTCTATCTCTTTTCTGATGCTGAAGAGAAACCCGAAAAGGGAAGCATTCCAGAGAACTTGAAGGTCATTACTTCGGCGTCCGAACAGGCTGGAGAATTGCCTGGTAAAGATGACCTCAACGGGTGGACTCAAGTGCAAGAGCGTGTCTGGCAATTCCCTCCGGGCAGAGCGCTCAAGCCTGAGATATTACGCAAAGACAACTACCAATCCAAATATAGTATCCTGAGAAAGTCATCTACCTTCCACGAGTACGATTATTATTTGCTCGACCACACGTCGAATAAAGAAATCCGCATGTCAGACGTAACATGGGTTGATTTCGACCAAAAGGGTAGGCTCGTACTTACCAGAGATGGCAAGTTATTCGCGCTTGAACCGGGAGGTCTCCTAGAAAATGCGCGAGAGATAACCGACTTCAATTCCCAACGATTCACCGAAGTCATTGCGCCGGAATGGGCGCTGCACTGGTAATCTAGCAAGACAAAAAGAGACTGCCTACTGGGCAGTCTCTTTTTGTCTTGTTTGACTCTTATTACCGGATGAAGAGCGGGGCCAGCACCAGTGTGATTGTCGCGAGGAGCTTGATCAGCACGTGGAGCGAGGGGCCTGCGGTATCCTTGAAGGGGTCGCCAACGGTGTCACCGACAACAGACGCCTTGTGAGGATCGCTACCCTTGCCGAGCACTGTGTTTCCATCCTTCAGACCGCCCGACTCGATGAACTTCTTGGCGTTGTCCCAGGCACCACCACCGTTGTTCAGCACGTTAGCGAGCAGTACGCCCGCAATTGTGCCGACCATCAGCAAGCCGCCTGCCGCTTCCCAACCGAGAAGCAGACCAACCGCGACCGGGGTGAACACAGCCAATAGGCCAGGAGCAATCATTTCGCGGAGTGCGGCTCGGGCCGAGATGTCAACTGCGCGGGCATAGTCAGGGCGAGATGTGCCCTCCATGATGCCGGGGTCTGCGCGGAACTGGCGGCGTACTTCTTCGATCATCTGGCCTGCTGCGCGGCCCACGGCACGAATGGCCAGGGACGAGAAGAGGTATACAAGCATGGCACCAATGAACGCGCCAACGAACACCTGTACCTGCGACAGGTTGATCGGCACCTGCCCATTGATCAGCGGCACATCAGGCTTGACCTGTCGCACCTTGTCGAGGTAAGCAGAGAAGAGCAGGAAGGCTGCGAGTGCAGCCGAGCCTACAGCATAGCCCTTTGTCAGCGCCTTGGTCGTGTTGCCTACAGCGTCCAGGCCGTCGGTGATGTTACGGACCGAGGCTGCCTGGTGCGACATTTCAGCGATACCGCCTGCGTTGTCGGTGATGGGGCCGAACGTGTCCATAGCCAGAATATAGGCGCAGGACATGAGCATACCCATCGTAGCAACGGCTGTACCGAAGATACCCGACGCCACGCTAGTCGTAACATCAAATGGGAGCGCGACACCGGGAACCGTGATCGAGACTACAGCCTGTGCGGAAGGGTTGCCCAGCGTGCCCAGCCAGTAGGAGAGGCCCAGGGCTGTGACGATCGAGATCGTCGGCAGGAAGGTCGACTCAAAGCCAACCGCGATGCCGGAGATGATCGTAGTTGCCGGGCCTGTACGGGTAGCCTCAGCGATTTCCTTGACGGGCCGCCACGCGCCTGCAGTGTAGTACTGCGTGATGAACACGAACGCGACTGAGGTAGCAATACCAACCAGACCGGCAAGGCCGAACCAGATGCCCGAGGTAAGGCCATTGGTGGCGGTTTCGGGGAGCATGATCCAGCTTACGACCATCATAAAGACGGCAGAGATGGCTGCCATAATGAAGTAGCCGTTGTTGAGAGCGGCCAGGGCTGCCCTGTCGGTTACGTCTTCCCCACCCTTGCCACTTACGCGGGCCGAGAGGATACCGATGAGCGAGGCGATGAGGCCGAATGCACGGATAACCAGTGGGAAGAGTATCCAGGCCAGGTTAGTACGGCCCGTGACTTCATACAGGAGCACGCCGAGGATCATGGCACCGATATTCTCGGCGGCGGTCGACTCAAAAAGGTCGGCACCGCGGCCCGCGCAGTCGCCCACATTGTCGCCCACGAGGTCGGCGATAACAGCGGGGTTGCGCGGATCATCCTCAGGAATACCGGCCTCGACCTTGCCCACAAGGTCAGCGCCTACGTCAGCGGCCTTGGTGTAAATACCGCCGCCCAACTGAGCGAATAGAGCCACGAATGAAGCGCCGAAGCCAAAGCCCACGATGAGGAACGGAGCCTGCGAGTTGCCATCAGCACCGCCGCCCGCGATCAGCGAGTAAGCAAAGTAGATGATAAAGACGCCGAGCAGCGAAAGCGATACAACCAGGAAACCTGATACCGCCCCGCCTCGGAGAGCCACTGTTAGAGCCTCGCCAAGCGAGCGGCGAGCAGCAGACGCTGTGCGAAGGTTAGCGCGCACTGCTACGTACATACCGATATAGCCTGACACAGCCGAAGCGGCAGCGCCAAGCAGGAAAGCTATTGAGGTCAGCAGGCCGAGCGTGCCCGCGCCCACTGTTGTACCCTGTGTGCTGTTCGGGATCTGCCACAGCAGAACACCCACGAGCACAGCGGTGATGGCAGTCAGTATAGCGATTGTGGTGTACTGACGTCTCAGGAAGGCCATAGCGCCTTCAACGATTGTGCTCGCGACCTCCTGCATTTCGGGGGTTCCCCTATCCCTGCCCAGGACGTCCCTCGCGAGGTAGAGCGCAAAGCCTACCGCGATGAGGCCGGCCACAGGCACGAACCAGGTGAGCAAATCAACTACCGTATTGTGATCCATTATCTCTCCTCTCCTCCAATGCTATAGACCTCGAAGCGCGGCCCCGTTGCCACACTCGGTTACCCATGATGCTTTCCTCCAGATATAGGCGTAGAAGGAGGAAATCTCGCAGCCTCTGCTACGGGTGCTGCACCGCCTTCCCTTGCCTGTACATCGGAATGCCCGGCCACGCAGTTACGCAACCGGGCAAGGCGTGTGAATTGTAGCACATTATTCGCTGCAATTCAATTGTGTAAAGAGGAACTATTGCGTACTGCCTGCTGCATATGGTGTAGCGTTTCACAGGTCAGACAGTACGCGGCTAATTTTACGTTATCGGGCCACTGTTCGCGATGGGGCAGGTGTTTCGCTCTTGCGGCCACCGAAGATACGACGCCATTCCCCCTTCTCCCAGATAACCAGGAGCATAGAGGCGTTGAAGATCGACGAGAACGTTCCCGACACGATACCGATGAGTAATGCCAGTACGAAGCTACGGATGCTCGCGCCGCCAAAGAGGAAGAGCGCGAACAGTGTGAGCATAACTGTGATGGATGTATTGATCGAGCGGGCGAGGGTCTGCACCAGCGAGTAGTTCACCACATCCTCAAATCGCTCAAAGCGCCGCTTCATCAGGTTTTCGCGTGTGCGGTCGAACACCACAATTGTGTCGTGGACGGAGAAACCGATCACGGTAAGCATGGCTGTGATAAAGAGGGCGTCGATTTCCTCGTTGATAAAGAGACCGAGGATAGCGAACACACCAACCACAACAAGCACGTCATGGACAAGCGCGAAGATAGCGCAAGCACCGTAACGGAATGCGTTAGGAACCTTGCGGAACACTATCGTCAGATATATCAGGATGGCGATAGACGCAATTACGATAGCCAGGAAGGCACGACCTATCAGGTCCTGGCCGACGGTAGGGCCAACAGCATTATAGTCAATGATGGATGTATCATTGATGCGCCACACCTGCAATACTTTGTCTGTGCTGGCAGGAGCAGTAGTGCCCGTGGTGCCTGTTGTCGTCTCCGTCGCTGTGATCGTAGCGGTAGCGGTTTCGGTGCCTGTAGGCGTGATCGTTCCGGAGGGCGCGATAGATATCGTTTCGGTAACAAGGCTACCCGGAACCAGCTTGGCGTCTATAAGCGCTTTGGCAATCTTGGAGCGTTCCACCTCGCGCTGCTCGTCGTTCAGGGCAGCGATACGCGGGATGTCCATACTCATTGTAGGGGTAAAAGGCTCCACACTGCCGATGGTGCCGCCCTTTACCAGCGAGTCGCCATAGCCCACTGTAGTGAGCGCCGACTTAAACAATTCTGTATCAGCGGCTTCCTGACTTATTGGAATAACGGTGAGGCGCGTGCCGCCGGTGAAGTCGATACCCGGTTTCAGTCCACCCATGAACACCGCGATAAGCCCTGGCACAATGATGGCGAACGAGATTGCCAGGAATAAGAAACGCTTGCCGACTAGATCAATCATTTGTTCCTCTGTCTTTACAAGGTTGGAGTTAGAAGTTGGGCGCTGTAAGTTAGATGCCTGCTGCCTGTGGGCAGATTGATCTCTAACTTACAGCGTTTGGCTCCGCTACAGGACTTCGGTAGTGTTCGTCGTGGATCCTGTGGTTGTGGCCGTGTTAGGCAATTTGACGGTATCAAGATGGAAGGCCCACCTGTTCTTCGCAAGCGGTGTATTGACGAGAGCACGCAAGAACGTGCGTGACACCGTGATGGCTGTGAAGAGCGACACGGCCACACCTATTGCGAGGGTCAAGGCAAATCCCTTGATGATACTCGCCCCACCAAAGGTCGAGCCAAACCAGAAGAGAATGGCGCACGTAATCAAAGTCGAGACGTTGCTGTCACGAATGGAGGGCCAGGCGTGGTCGAAGCCGGCCTCCACCGCAGCGCCCAGGGTCTTGCCCGAACGCAACTCGTCTTTCATACGTGCGAAAATAAGCACGTTAGCATCAACAGCCATACCAATCGACAGAATAAAGCCTGCAATACCGGCCAGCGTGAGCGTGACAGGCACCAGCTTAAAGACCGCATACGTCAGGATTGAGTAAATCACCAGTGCGACACTGGCGAGCACGCCCGGAAGGCGATAGTAGGCGATCATGAAGAAGACAACGAGGCCGAGGCCGACGATACCGGCAACGATACTCTTGTCGATGGCTTCCTGCCCCAGTGTAGCCGAAATCTTGCGCTCGCTCTGGAGCGTCAAGCTGACAGGGAGAGCACCATACTTGAGCTGGAGGGCCAGTTTCTGGGCTTCAGCGAGGGTCATGTTGTTGATAACACCGCTGCCACCTGTGATGGGGCTTTGGATAACAGGCGAGCTAATTACTCGCTTGTCGAGTGTGATCGGCATATACTTGCCGACGTTCTTGCTGGTGAAATCAGCGAAAAGCTCTGAGCCGCCGTTCTTTAGGCCAAACTGTACTTCAGGCCTGTTGGCCGAGTCGAATACGACCGCAACCTTGTTGCCGTCGATCTGGTCGCCGCGAATAACCGTGGTCCAGACTTTGTCGCACCTGAAACCGGCGGTGGCAGTAGGGGTAAGCTGAGCGGTTGTGGTGGTAGAGGTTGTGCTTGTAACAGCGCCTGTGGCGGTGGGGGCAGCATTAGCCTGGCTGGTCTGCTCTGTGCGGGGATTGCCCAGGGTAGTACAAACAAGCTGATCCTGGTTGGGTGGTGCGGAGCCACCGTCAAGGATCTCCAGGAAAGCTGTTTCCTGGATAACACCGCGTGCCTCCTCAAGATTACCAATACCAGGCAGTTCAACAAGGATACGGTTGCCTTCGGCGGTCTGTACGACCGGTTCGGAAGCGCCCGTACCGTTGGCACGGTCTTCGAGAATGTTGCGGGCAGCTTCAAGCTGCTGAGACGTGATAGTATCGCCGGCTTTCAACGGCTCCGCCTGCATTACCAGTTGCAAGCCGCCCTGAAGGTCAAGACCCGTCCTGGTGCGAACGTCGCGCCGCATGTCGCCGAAGCCTATCTCACTGGAAAGGTCCACATAGCCCGCCAAAAGTGTGAGCAAGAGAATGCCAACCAGCCAGGCATAAATATTCTGTCGCAAGAAAACGCTCCTCTATTCAGTGTCGGGAATGGCATGAGCGCCAGGCACGTGCCCGGACAGTCACCCTTGACGCGAAGTGATGTGCCTACATTTGACGCAGTACAGGTGCGACAATTCGACCCGTCTACATCCGCAGACAAAAACTAATTATATAGTAGAGACAAGCTTGTGTCAAACTAACAAAGAGGGTAAATGTCCGTATCAGGGGTGGAGGAATCCAACATCTCGGTAAGGGAAGGCCCATCCCTGGCCCCTCCCACGTGCTTTCAAGGGTAGGTTTATGAGAAGGGGTGCAGGGGCGAAGCCCATGACGGGGTGTGGGGGTGTCCCCCATTCTTCCCTTATAAGACTCCCCTCTCCCCGTTTCGCGGGGAGAGGGGCTGGGGGTGAGGGGTATCTCATTGGCTTTCTTGCTAGGATTTGCAAAAACCTACCCTTGAAAGCTCCCACGTGTGGGATGGGGGCACTGAATGATGGAAATGGGAGACACCCCGCCCCCGCTTCGCTCATCCCCGCCAGGGGAGCGTCCCTACACCTCTCTTCGAAAAGGTCTCCTGATCTTGCCGTGGACTACGGCCGCAGCCCTATTGACTATGTATCCCAACCGGGGTAACATAATAATCACAGCGTAGATACAGCATAACTGCTACCACATAATATATAATGGCTGCAGGTCTAAATTATGCTCACGCAATAGCATTGTCGCAAGCGGGCGACAACTTCGGCTGGGCTGGTATGAAAATAAAGGAATTACAAACAACTATATGTTACTGGGTTTAGGTCTGGTACTTCTACTGGTATTGATTACGGCCTTCTTTGTGGCCGTTGAGTTCGGACTGGTGAGCATAAGGCGCACCCGCGTCGAGCAGTTAGTGAGCGAGGGCCGGGCGGGGGCGGTACAGGTAAAGAAGGCTATTGACGACCTTCAGACCTACCTGGCCGCGGCACAAATCGGCATTACAATGGCAAGCCTGGGGCTTGGTGCGCTCGGTGAGCCTGTCGTGGCTCAGATCATCCTTCCTATCCTTGAGGCCATACTGCCTCACGATCTTGTCGAACAGTTCATCTCAATACATGGCATCGCGTTCGTGCTCGCACTACTCCTGGTGACAATTGTAGAGCTTGTACTTGGCGAGACTGTGCCCAAGATTGCCGCCATACAACGCGCCGAGGCGGTCGCTCTGGCCGTCATCAGGCCGATGATGTTCATCTCAGTCATATTCAAGCCGCTAATCTGGCTCATCAATGTGTTAAGCAACAGCGTGCTGCGCTTGCTTCGCCTTCCACCTGATAATGCGCATGGAACCGCCTACTCGGTCGAAGAACTTGAAATGCTGGTTGTGTCCAGCAGGCAGGCAGGCGTGTTGGACCGTGAGGAAGAGGTCATTCTCCGAAATGTGTTCGATTTCGGAGAGCTAATGACACGCCAGGTGATGCGGCCCAGAACCGAGATTCACGCAATTCCTACCAACGCGACCTTCGATGAAGCCGTGAAGGTTATAGCCGAACATAGGTTCAGCCGCCTGCCTGTGTACGAAAGCGACCTCGACCACATCGTGGGCATCCTGCATGTGAAAGACCTGTTCATCGTCATCGCGGGCGCACAGGCAATGCCAGGGGCAAAGGGAGATAGTGTGCCCATGCGCGATGGGACAGATGCAGCTTTCAGCATCCGCGATCTGATGCGCCCCATACAGGCTGTGCCCGAGACGCTACCTGTTGCCGACCTGCTCAACAGAATGCAGCAAGGTGGCCAGCAGATGGCCGTTGTAATCGACGAATATGGTGGAACAGCAGGTATTGTCACCCTGGAAGATATCGTCGAAGAAATCGTGGGCGAGGTGCGCGACGAGTTCGAGCCGAGCAATGCCAATACAGGCGACATAGTGGTCACACCCGAAGGTACGCTGGTAAACGGGCTTGCTTCCATAGACGACGTGAACGAGACACTTGGCCTCAATATCGACAGCGAGTCGGATACAATCGGTGGGCATGTTTTTGGCGTGCTTGGGCGCAAACCGGAGCTTGGCGACGAAATCAGCCACAACGGTTTCACGCTGCGCGTCGAGGCACTGGACGGCCTGCGGGTCGCCCAGGTGCTGATCAGGCAAAAACAGAACGAGCGCCAGGAAGCAGCAGCATTCCACAATGAAGCATAGAGGCGTCAAGGAAACCGCACCTCCTGACACGACTAGCCGGGAAGGTGGAGAGCGCCTGCAAAAGATACTGGCGCATGCGGGTGTGGCATCGCGCCGGGCAGCCGAGGAGATGATCCAGGCAGGCAGGGTGAAAGTCAACGGCCAGATCGTTACCGAGATGGGCAGCAGGGCAAACCCAACTTTAGACAAGATCGAGATCGACGGCCGCCCTCTCGAAGCGCCGCCTGATGCGAAGAAGGGGCATGAGCACACCTATATCATGCTCAACAAACCGCTGGGAGCGGTCTCAACAGCGCGAGACCCACAGGGCAGGCCAACAGTGCTCGATCTGGTCAGGCCCATGGCGGGCGAAAGCAAAAAGCCAACCCCCGACCCGCGAAAACCGGCAGGACAGCAGGAAGCCGTACAGCAGCGCGTCTACCCGGTGGGGAGGCTCGACGCCGACACCACAGGTCTACTGCTCCTTACCAACGACGGCGATCTCACATTTCGCCTGACACACCCCAGGTTCGGCATCGAAAAAGAATACAGGGCCCTGGTAAGAGGCAATCCCAACGCCGATGCACTCAAGCGTCTACGTGAGGGAGTGGAAATCGAAGGCGAGAAGACCGCCCCCGCGCAGGTGGACGAGGTAGGCAAGCGCGGAGCCCAGACGTGGCTGCGCATAGTGATACACGAAGGGCGCAAGAGACAGGTGCGCCTGATGTGTGCATCCGTCGGCCACCCGGTAATCGAATTGCAGCGTATCAGGTTTGGCCCCCTGGTGCTGGGAAACCTCGAACCCGGCAAGTGGCGATACCTCGCCCTGCACGAAGTACACGCCCTGAGAAAAGCAGTAAAGCTGCGTCCCGAACGTAGCTAAGCCAAGATAAAACGGGGTACTGGGGTTTGACAGAGTCCTCCCTGTCCAGGGCCTTAGGGCGTCCTCTTATATATTCTCCTGTTACTTTTCAGCTCCCGTCCCATGTATAGGAGGGGCCGGGGTGGGTCGCGCCCTTATCATCTGCGTGATTTCCCTACCCCTACAGCGAACAACCACTACGTGGAATAGGTTGGGAGGCACGCCCACTTTCGGTTACAATGCTCAAAGCAAACGACAAGGAGAGACGAGTGACGGCAGAGCAGAAGAGCAAGGGAGCAGAGCAATTGGCACCGAAGGATAGCGGCAAACTTCCACGCACCATCGCAATAGACGGCCCCGCAGGCGCGGGAAAAAGCACCATCGGCCGCATGCTGGCCGAAACGCTAGGTTATCTCTTCCTGGATACAGGCGCAATGTACAGGGCAGTAGCGCTGGTTGCATTAAGGCGAGGTATCTCCCCCACCAACGAAGAGCTACTTGCTGAGCTTGCCGATAAGCTGCCAATCCATATCGAGAAGCCAAAGCCGGGCGAAACAGACGGGCGCACTTATACCGTTTTGATCCACGACGAGGACGTCACCTGGGAGATAAGGAAGCCGGAGGTCGAAGCGGTCGTGTCGCAGGTGGCCTCACACCGTGAAGTACGCGAGGCGCTCGTGAGACAGCAGCGCAGGATGGCACGTCTAGGGCCTGTGGTAATGGTAGGTCGGGACATCACGACGGACGTCCTGCCCGATGCCGACCTCAAGATTTACCTCGATGCATCGCTACACGAGCGTGCAAGCAGGCGGCACATGGAGCTACAGGAGCGGGGCAGCACGCTCACTTATGAGCAAGTCGAATCGGAGATAGCCCACCGCGACAGGCAGGACATGAACCGCGAAGCCGGGGCACTCCGCAAAGCGGACGACGCAGTGCTGGTAAACACTGACGGACTCTCCAAACAAGAAGCTCTCTCCATGATCAAGAAAATAGCCAGAGCCTGGACAGCAAAAGAGTAAAGAGCGACCGAGTACCGAGTACTCAGTTGACCGCCGGAGTAAATTGCACTACGCTAACGACTTGCCGACTTCGCCTTCCAACCCCATCCTTACGTTTCACGTTTTACGTTTCACTTTTCACGCGCCCCCGCCTCACGCCTCCACAGTCTTATCCCGGTCATAGTTGCGGAGCGAGGGCACGAAGAGGCCTATCAGCCCGGTTACAGCCACAACGCTGATGCCGCCTACCACTATGGCGGGGCCAAGACCGATCACAGTTGCCAGCAAACCTGCCTCCAGTTCACCTAGCTGCGGGCCGCCCATGTAGAAGATCATGTTGACCGAGGTCATGCGCCCCCGGAGGTCGTCAGGGGTGGAAAGCTGACGTATCGTCTGGCGCATCACCATGCTGACGGTATCGGCAGCTCCAGTGCCCGCCAGTGCAATTATAGTGAGCCAGTAAAGATTAGACAGGCCGAAGAGCAGGGTCGCCACACCATAGGCCGCCACCGAGACAATCACAATCTTCCCCTGGTGGCGCACGTTGCCCAGCCACGACATCGCGACGCCCGCCACTACAGCGCCAATGGCGGGAGCAGCGTACAGCAACCCCCAGTACTGGCGATCTACATGGAGAATTTGTTCCGCCACAGCAGGCATCAGCGCCATCGCCGCCCCAAAGAAGGTGGCGAAGAAGTCGAGTGTCATCGTGGACATGATGATTGGCGCTTTACGAAGGAATCGCAGGCCATCGAGCGCGGCCCCAAAGCTGACATTGCGCGTGATACCCTCTTGCGGCCTTGTTTTCATCATGTAAAGAGCAATAATCACAGCCGAGAACGACACCGCGTCAATCAAGTAGATAATAGCGAAGCCTGTAGCGTGAAGCGCAACGAAAAGCCCTCCGACGGTAGGCCCAATGATGGTGGCAACCTGCCACACTATGATATTAAGCGAGAGGGCGTTAGGAAGATGGCGGCGCGGCACCAGGTTGGGGATGAGCGCCGAACGTGCGGGATTGTCGAAAGCAACCGTGCTTGCCGCCACTGCGCTCATAATATAGATAAGAGGAGCAGATATCCACCCGGAAATTGTAGCCAGCGCCAGCATAGCAGAGGAGATCGCCATAATGGCCTGAGTAATCATCAGCAGCTTGCGGCGGTCTAATGCATCTGCTATTACGCCACCGAAGACCGACAGAGTAAGAACAGGCACGAGATTGAAGAGGCCAAGCAGACCAACCGCGGCGAAGTTATGAGTGAGATCCCACAGTTGCACGCCAATGGCCATAACGCGCATCTGGCTGCCAAGTTGGGATACAAAGCTGCCGCCCCACAAGAGACGGAAATCGCGGTGCTGAAGGGCCAGCCATGGAGAGGTGCGTCGTGGGGTTCCGCTTGGCGCGCTTTCACCTTCCTCTACGGGAAACGCTCCAGCGACCACAGCGCTTTCGGCAGTAGCTGTGGTGAGATTTGGCGAATTGATGCCCAGGTCGGGCGAGTCGGGTACGGGTTCGAGTGGTTGAGCAGGGTCGTCTTTCGCAATCATAGATAAAATTGTACGGGAAAAGCACTGACTGAGTCCAATCCATTACAAGCTCAATCTCGTTACACGCTATAGTGATTAAACAGTTCGCTGTACTATACTGGCGTATACGTTGGACTTATGCTGAAAAGTCCGGAGGTGTTCTGTTATGTCAAGCACTGTTGTGGCTGGATCAGAGATGGCCGTTGGGGTGCGGTTCGACCCCGACCGGCTGGCATACCTTGAGATAGCCGGGCTTCGGGCCTATTACGACCATCAGTGGTTCCGGGCCTTCCAATTGATAATCGAGTTGATGCACGAGCAGTTCGGCCTGTCGTGGCTGAGGTCTGTGCAGGCGCCGTACTATGTTGTGCGAGCTATGCTGGCATGGGCTCCAAAAGATGCCGACAAGCGGACAACGCACAGGTACATACGCAAGTTCTACAGGCTGGCGGCCACATACGGCAGAGGTGCCACGTTTGATCCTGTGCAGGCGGGCAACCGCGAATATGTCTATTGGGATCTCCACAGAAAGCGCGGTATCGACCCTAATAGCGATGTAGAGCCATATGTCGAGTGCCTGGCCAGCCTGCACACCGTTATCTTCGGAGTTGGCCTTGATGAAGCAAGGAAGTCGGCTGTGCTGCGCGCACAGGCCACCGATTTTATTGATAGCATAACGGGCAAGCGTTCTCTGGACGTCGATGGCGATTGGCGAAAGGCCGAAGCCCGGCTGAGGGAAGCCTACCGGACGGTGGCGGCCTGAGGATACTTTCTAACGAACGTCACCGCAGACGACACAGGATTGTGTCAACAAAGACCTACAAGAGAAGCGTGCCTCACCAGGCGATGCCATACTGTGGCCGAAACAGCAGCCCACCAGGCTGTGTCATTCAGAATGCCCCGCTAACAGAGATGTGCCAGATAAGCGCGCTCCAAACCGACTTTGCATCAGCCCCGGCAAAGATTGTGGTAAGTGCTCAGATTAGGGGTAGTGGGGGTGCAGGGGCTTTGCTCCTGCCAGGGGATGAGCGGAGCGGGGGCGGGGTGTCCCCTAACTTATCTCTTCTTCTTAGACTCCCATCCCATCACTCGGAGGGGCATGAGCGAAGCGGGGGGCGGTGGGTCTTGGCTTACCTTGATGACCGATAGCTCCACCCTAAATCTGAACACTGACAGATTGTGAATACTTTGACAAGCTGGCATTGTACATGCTATCATCCTCTATTGTAAGCAGCTTTGCGGCTGCCTGGATAACACAAACCGATTATCCTCGTAATATGCATGACTTCTGATCTCTTTAAGGAGAAAAGGATGCCCAAGGTAAAACTCAAAAAGGGCGGCAATGACGGCGCGTGGGTGCCTGTAGAATCAGGCGACGGCAAGAAAAAGAAGAAGGTTTTTCGCGTGCTGACCGCCAGGGGACGCCAGGAGCGAGAATGGCTCGACTCGGGCCTCTGGCAGCCGTTACAGGAAACAATAGTTCCGGCCGAAGCAAAAGCTCCTCTCGTTGTGGTGCACTATGGCACCTATGGGTCAGACGGCATGCGGCGCGACGGTGCACCCGGCGGCGCATACTCCTCGGTATTCGACCAGTACGCGATGCAAGGCGGCGATCTATATACCAAAGACGAGGCCAGGCGTCTTAAACAGTGGGACACAAGAAAGCCCTTCCCCGGCTTCGATCCCAAGCTAGGAAGCAAGACGCTCGATATTTACTCGGAAGACTGACCGAGGACCGTGTTAACAGTTGTCAGTTGTCAGTTTCTGCGGTCGGCGGTCCGCCGTCTGCGGTCATACGGAGTACGCAGTACGCACTTACTCTCATCGCAAAGCAAACATACACGGCTGACCGAGGACGAAAGCATCTCTTTCGTCCTTTGTCCTGTAAGGAGATAGAGGATGCACATTGGTGTTTTGGGTGGAGGAGCGCTCGGGCTTACAGCAGCTATGAAGCTGGCACAGCGCGGCGCACAGGTGACGATTATCGAGAAAGAAAACGAGCTTGGCGGGTTGGCAGCAGGCTTTCCGGTTGGCGACAGCGGAACTTACCTCGATAAGTTCTATCACCACATCTTCAAGTCGGACAAAGACATCCAGGCGCTGCTTGATGAGCTTGGGCTGGGCGATAAGTTGACCTGGCACAACGTCAATACCTCCACCCTCTTCAAAGGTAAGCTCTGGCGGCTCACCCCCAAAGATATCCTCCTGAACTATCCTATCTCCATACCGAGCCGCTTCAGGCTGGCGGCGGTCACAGCCTTATTGAAGGCGACAAGCAACTACAAGAAGTTCAACAAATACACGGCGGCTGAGTGGCTCGAAAAGTGGTTCGGCAAGGAAGCATACGAGATGCAGTTCAAGCCTGTGCTGGTAGGCAAGTTCCACGATTATTACCGCCAGATCGCCATGCCCTGGTTCTGGTCGCGGGTACATGAGCGCAGCATAAGCCTTGGCTACCTGTCGGGCGGCTTCCAGCAGATGTACGACAGGCTGGGCGAAGAGGTAACGAAGGCGGGCGGCACAATTCGGCTCGGTACAGCAGTCACCCGCATCGTGCCAATAAGTGGCGGCAAGACGCGGGTCGACGTGGCGGGCGGCGAATCATACGAGTTCGACTCGGTGCTGTCAACCCTGCCGACTAAGCTGTTCTTGAAGCTGGCAGATGGTCTGCCCGATAGCTACCGAGAGCAGTATGACTGGGGCAACGCACTGGGAGCGCACGTTGTTATACTCGCTCTGAAGAAATCGCTGCTCGACCCTGTATACTGGCTCAGCATCGCAGACCCCGGCTACCCCTTCCTTGTCGCAGTCGACCACACTAACATGCGGTCTCCTGAGGAATATGGCGGCCGCCACCTGCTCTACCTGGGCAATTACTTGCCAATGAATCACAGGTACTTTCAGCAGACCGACGAAGAGGTAATAGAGGAGTTCTTGCCCCACCTCAAGAAGCTCAACCCTGACTTCGATCCCGACTGGATAACTGATCGCTGGGTGTTCAAGGCGCCTTTCGCACAGCCCATCGTCACCCAGGACTACGAGGAGCACATTCCTCCGCTCAAGACGCCCCTGCCGAACGTATACATGGGCAATATGTTCCAGGTCTATCCGCAGGATCGCGGGCAGAACTACAGTATCAGGCTAGGCAAAAAGCTCGCGGAGATGATTCCTGTAGAGAAGTAGAAAATCGAGCACAGCGCAAATAGCACAAAAGACAGGGGCAGTGATACCCCTGTCTTTTGCTTTAACAGGGAACCGGAGTGCTACGTGCGGGGTTAGTAATGCAGGAGCTTTATCACAGAGGAGGAAGGATTATGAGAAGCCGCACTGTAAGGATTATTCTGCTCTTGCTGATGGTGATGGGATTTGGCCTCGTGGGGCCGCAGAAGAGCGAAGCCCAGGTCAGTTGCAGCACATTTGAGGAGACAGGGCAGGAGGTCTGCTATGACTTCCTGCAATACTGGCTGGATCACGGCAAGCTGGCGCAGCAGGGCTACCCGATCACAGGCCGCATCCAGGAGCGAAGCGAAACCGACGGACAGGTCTATCTCGTGCAATATTTCGAGCGTGCAGTCTTCGAGCTTCACCCTGAGAACGAAGCCCCAAACAACGTATTGCTGTCGCTGCTAGGCACGTTCCGGTACAAAGAAAAGTATCCCGATGGAGCGCCAGGGCAAGAGCCGAACAACACGCCAGGATCGGTATTATACAATGAGACCGGAAAAAGGGTGGGCGGGGTTTTCTTCGACTACTGGCAGAAGAACGGCGGCCTGGCTCAACAAGGCTTACCCATCTCAGACGAGTTCACTGAGAAGTCCGACATTGACGGCCAAAGCTATAGAGTGCAATATTTCGAGCGTGCAGTCTTCGAGCTTCACCCTGAGAACGAACCGCCCTATAACGTGCTGCTATCTCAGCTAGGTACGATCAGGAAGAAGACACTCGAGGGCACACCCGTCAACTTCACGACCACCGACGGCGTGAAGTTGGCAGGATCACAATACGGCACAGGCAGCACAGCAGTCATATTGTCGGCCATTTGCTCCCCTGATGGAAAGGATGGCTGGACCGGCTTTGCCCTCAATCTTGCGGCAAAGGGCTATATGGCCCTCACATATTACTATCGCGGCCTGGGTACATCGGGCGGACGTGCCGATATGACCCTGCTCGATACCGACTTACACGCGGCAATCGCGTTTGCACGCAGCCAGGGGGCTAAGAAGATAGTGCTGGCGGGCGGCAGTTGCGGTGGCACTATCTCGTTGAAGGCGAGCGCCACAGAAAAGCCTGATGCAGTGATTGTGCTCGCGTCGCCATTGACCCTACCGAACATAGAAGTATCAACCGATGAGCTGAAGAATATCACGGTGCCCAAGTTGTTCGCAGGT
Organism: Chloroflexota bacterium; assembly: GCA_039932335.1. Lineage (GTDB taxonomy): Bacteria > Chloroflexota > Chloroflexia > QHBQ01 > JADMIH01 > JADMIH01. The sequence goes on along the minus strand of JBDTQH010000055.1, from coordinate 5,263 downwards.
TCGGCAGACGATCCCTTTACGGCGCGAATCGAGGAGATGTACGCGCTGGCGGTTGAGCCCAAAGAAAAACTGATCTACCCTGGCCGGGCGCACGCCACCGATATCTTCACTACCGAGCATGGCGATGACCTGACACAGAAGCTGCTGTCGTTCATCGAGAAGAACGTTCCCGCCAGATAGCCGGAGTACACGTATAAGCGAAGCCGCCGCATAATGTATGGATGTCGAGTCCGGAAAGTACTATTGGACGTGCGATTTGTAGGCCGTATAATTGGCATGCAATATGCCATTTGGACGGGATTCGGTCACGAAATTGTATCTAAGTCTGATAGGAGGACAAGGATTTGAAACGACTCTTCTACATTATTGCGGCGGTGGGCCTGCTCCTGACGGGCTACGCTGTCGGCGTATCATCCACAATGACAAGCCAGGCAGGCCCGCTCTTGCAGAATAGCTGCCAGAGCTTTCCCGAGACCAAGCAGGCGGTTTGCGGGCGCTTCCTCAAGTACTGGCAGGAGCACGGCGGTTTGGCACAGCAGGGCTTCCCCATCAGCAGCGAGTTTCAGGAGAAGTCTGAGTTGAACGGGCAGACTTATACCGTGCAGTACTTCGAGCGTGCAGTATTTGAGCTACATCCGGAGAACGCAGCGCCTAACGATGTACTGCTGTCGCAGCTGGGCACGTTCCAGTTCAAGCGCAAATACGGGTCGGGCACGCCGGGAGCGGGAGCCACTCCGCAACCCACCACCGCGCCCGCACAGCCGACCGCTCTGCCGCCCGCCATGGTCGATATTGGTGATCCCGTCAGGCGCAACGGCATGGTCTTTACGGTTATCAGGCTGGATCGACTTGCGAAGCGTACCGATGTAACATACACGGTGAAGAACGAGAGCGGGGAGCAGGTGACGTTTGTACTCGCCAACGCCGACCAGAAATTGCTCAATGATGCGAACCAGCCTCTTGAGCTGGCAAACCCCAGCGGAGTGCAGACGGTCACCCTGCAAAACGGCCAGGAGTTCACAGGCGGTACCACCTTTAATGGTGGGATGCCGGCCGATGCCGACAACGCTACGTACATCGCCGACAACATCACGCGAATCGGCAGCGTGCGTGTGCGGATTCCCCTGAGATAGAGTTCTGCCTTATGGGGAACGCTGGTCAGTCTATGTTCACTTAGTATGACCAACCTCAAACAAAGAGGGCCGGCAGTGAGTATACTGCCGGCCCTCTTTGTTTGCTTTTGCCGTATTGATGGCTAATCCTTAGGCCGGGTCACTGGATCGGCCCACTTGCCATGCGTCTTTATTATGTCAATCAGACGGTCGACCGCTTCCTCGGTCGGTACGCCCTTCTCCACACACTCTTTGCCAACAAACAGGTTTACTTTGTCCGGAGCACCGCCCATATAACCAAAGTCAGCGTCGGCAAGCTCGCCCAGTCCATTGACTATGCAGCCCATCACGGCGATCTTGACACCGCGCAGATGTCCGGTCGCACTCTTGATGCGCTCGGTTGTTTGCTGGAGGTTGAAGAGCGTACGCCCGCACGAAGGACAGGCGACAAACTCGGCCTTGATTGTGCGCGAACCTGAGGCCTGCAAGATGTTGAAAGCCAGGGCAACGCGCTCTTCAACGGTACCCTCACCCGCAATTTCGACGCTGCTGCCGATACCATCACAAAGGAGCGAACCAAGCCCAATCGAAGGCTCAGTCAGCCAGGCATCGGAGTGCTCGACGACTGAAAGCCCGGGGTCCTCTGCTATCTCGGTCAGGTGAAGCGGGTACTTACGGTTGGCTTCTATCAGGCGGCTATTCAGCAACCTGTATGCCCGAACCAGGTAGGAAGGCGCGGAGTCGTGAGCGTAGAGAGATAGGGTGAGGCCGCGATGTCCCAGAGCATGAGCATGCTGAGCCATCTCCAGCACGAGGTCAACAGCAGGGAAATTGTCGGCCCCTGAAAGTACGTCCTTAAGAAGGTCTTCAGAAGACCGAAAATCCTTGGCCTGGAGCCAAAGAGGAACATGCGCGTCAAGAGCAGCCTTCACGCACCGCTCGTAAGCGTCCCAGTCGGGCACTTTCCCTACCACAGCATCCAGCTTGATTCCACCTATGTCCTGTAGCCGCGGCGCTATCTCAGCAGCGGCAGCATAGTCGTTGGCAGCATCCACAATAAGACCGAGCGCAGATTTGCCTGCACTCGGGTCTTCTTCCTGGCTGCGGCGGCGTAGCTCATCAGCCAGAGGCTTGATTGCAGCCATACCCGCAAGGGGCACGCGAATAATATCAGGGCGGATCGCGTTCTGGCCTTTGCGCCTTGCGAGATCAGCCACGGCGGGGAAAATGTCGCCATCCGGCCAAATCGACTCATCGCCCACGGAGGCAACCACGGCCACAGGCCGGAGCTTGCCAACAGCCACAGCGCCGGTAGCAACCTCATATGAGAGGCGCGGCACATAATGGAAGGGATCACGTAGGTCAGTGAGTGTAGAAGCGCCACCGGACGGCTTATTAGAGGCCGCGATAAGGTCGTTGTACGGCTTTGCGAGAGCATAGGCGACCGGGATCTCTTCTTCCGGATCCTCGGTGAGCGACACGCGAATAGTATCGCCCAGCCCATCATCGAGTAGAGAGCCAATACCGATGGCCGATTTAATACGGCCGTCTTCAGCGTTGCCAGCTTCGGTAACGCCAAGATGCAGCGGATAGTCCCACCCAAGCGCATCGAGCCGCGACACAAGCAAACGATAAGCAGCCACCATCACCTTCGGGTTGCTGGCCTTCATCGAGAAGATAAGGTTGTGGTAGTCGTACTTTCGGCAGATAGCGGCAAACTCAATAGCCGATTCGACCATTCCCTCGGGGGTATCGCCAAAGCGATTCATGATGCGGTCAGACAGCGAGCCGTGATTGGTGCCGATACGCATCGATATACCGCGTTCCTGGCAGCGCAGGACCACAGGGCGAAACTTCTCTTCTATGCGCGCCAGCTCAGCCAGGTATTCTTCGTCGGTGTACTCGCGCACACCAAAGCGCTTCTCATCAGCGAAGTTGCCCGGGTTAATACGAACCTTGTCGGCATAGAGAGCGGCTTCCATGGCGGCACTGGGACTGAAATGGATGTCGGCAACAAGCGGCACATCAATGCCCATTTCGAGCAGCCTGCGCTTCACTTCACCAAGCGCACGAGCATCCTGCGAGGTCGGTGTGGTTATACGTACGATCTCGCAACCCACATTGACCAACCGCAAGGTCTCGGCGAGCGTTGCCTCCACGTCCTTGGTGAGCGTGGTGGTCATAGACTGGATGCGGATAGGGTTGTTACCGCCCACGCCTATCTTCCCCACCATTACCTCGCGGGTCTTGCGGCGGCGGTAGGCGAACGGGTTCTCTACATAAGGGTGTTGGGGGGTTTGAGCGGCGGATTGAAGTATGATGGGCTCGTTTGGTTGCGTTGTGATACTCAATTTTGGTTTCCTACTGATGATTCCTTTGCTATCTATATATTATACGTTCGCGGCAAGCACTCAGGACGTCTTTTGTCTCCACATACTAGCTCTTGCTCCGGGGCGTGCAGTCGGGGCAGATGCCGAAGAGTGCAAAGTGGTCTAGATTGGTGACGAAGCCATAATGCCGTAACAGGCTGGCGCGAAGTGGTTCAAGCAGGCTGTCGTCAACTTCGATACGCGCGTGGCACTTCTCGCAAATAAGATGGTGGTGGGGATGGCTTTGCAGCTCGTATTCAAGGCGGCCCATACCGAGATCGGTAACATTGACTATGCCAAGGCTGCTGAGTAGCTCCAGCGTGCGGTATACGGTAGTCTTATTCGTGGAGGGGTGGCGCGCGATGACTTGCGTCAGGATGTCTTCCACGGTAACGTGGCCGCCATGCGCGGCGAGGACCTCGACCACCATAAGTCGTCGCGGTGTAAGGCGCACGCCCCTTGCACGCAATTCGTGGTCTATTTCCGATGTTTTGTAGTTGCCGGTCGCAGCCATATTATGCCCTCTTACTATAAGTATACCAAATGAGGTTAGAACGGCGGCCGAGACCGTATTGATGGGCATGACATATGCCACATGGAACGGGCTACTCCGGCGGGGGCAGAAGCGCCTCGACCTGGGATAGGGTTGGCAACGAGGGGATCGCACCCCGCCGCGTGGTGGTAAGAGCGCCCACAGCGTTGGCGAAGCGAAGCGCACTATGGAGGACAGGCTGCTCCAGGCTCGATGCGGCTAAAGCGTCCAGAGAGGGAGCAAGCTTATAGAGCAATCCTGCCAGGAAGCCATCGCCGGCGCCTGTGGTGTCGATCACAGGCACACTGTAGCCGGGAACCTTTCCGCTGGCGTCAGGTGTGAAGTAGAGCGTGCCCCGCGAGCCAAGGGTCACCACCATCAATTTCAGGCGATCATGCCAGAGGCTGCGCGCCGCCTGATCATGGTCGGCGATGCCTGTAAGGAAATAAAGCTCTTCTTCGCTCACCTTAACGAGGTTGGCATGGGGCCAGCCAATTTGGATGCCGTTGCGGGCCGCCTGCTCGGACGACCAAAGGTTCAAGCGAAGATTTGGATCATACGAAATAAAGAGATCGTGTTGGCGGGCGATATCAAGAGCGTGGAGGGTGGCAGCCATGCTGCGCTCGGCACCAAGACTGATCGAGCCATAGTGGAATATGCGCGCCGAAGCAACATACTGAGGGTCAACATCTTCGGGCGAATAGAGCATATCGGCACTGGGGTGACGGTAGAAGATGAAGTCGCGCTCGCCATCTGCGCGCAACGAGACAAAGGCGAGCGCGGTGCGTGCCTCCGTGGAAAAACGAAGAGCAGAGGTATCCACCTTGTTTTCCTCAAGGGTCTGCTGAAGGAAACGGCCAAATACATCGTCCCCCACCATGCCCATGAAGCCGCTGGACAGCCCCAGCCGCGCCGCGCCCACAGCAACATTAGCGGGTGCGCCACCTGCCGCTTTAGTAAAGGCTGGCGCATCCACCAGCGACACACCTGCCTCAGTGGACACGAAGTCGATAAGCATTTCGCCGGTAGCAATAATATCGGGCATATTACCAACCAGATAAGTAAGATAGAATATCGTCGTAGTGAAGCATAATGCCTGCGGGCTGCCAGGTTATAATACCGCAAGAAGCTTAGAATCCCTAGCCTCGGCACAGGCTGAAAGAAACGCTCAACAGAGCCGGTTTGGTCATGCACAGGTAAGTGTTCAGAGTAATGGTGTGGCTGGGGCAGAGAGGAGGGAAAGGCACTCG
>JBDTQH010000054.1:0-35303 GCA_039932335.1 Chloroflexota bacterium | reverse complement strand
GCGAAGGCGCTCGAACGAGACAGGGAGGGGATGTTTGTTGCCGAGGACAAGGCGACGGGCAAAGTGGTGGGTTGGCTCTGGGTTGCACTCAATACTAACTTCCTGACCGGGGCACAGTACGCAACCTTCCGTTCGCTTGCCACGGATCACGGGCCTGAGAGCGCGGATATCGCCGAAGCTATATTCGCGCACGGCATAGAATATGCACGAAGCAAGGGTGTGACGGAGATTACCGGCAAGGTGCATGTAAACAACACCGCTATGCGGATCATATACAGGAAGTTCGGCTTCGAGGCCGAGCACCTGACGATGAAGAAGGAATTATAGATACGCGCCGGTGTAGGATATAAATAGAGAGTGCAGTCATACTGCGAGGATAAAAGGGATAGAAATGATAAATCGCCATGTGCTTTACGACGCCTGGGTTGAGGACAAACAAATCCTGGCAACCGTAGAGCCAATGCAAGAGATAATGTGCAGAGCAGCCGAAGCAGGAGGCGCGACTATTCTGCACTCATATTTTCACCAGTTCAGCCCCAGCGGTGTGACCGGCTTCCTGTTGCTTGCCGAATCGCATATTTCGGTGCACACCTGGGTTGACGAAGGATTCGCCGCCTTCGACATTTTCACCTGCGGCAACATGAACACCGACAAAGTGCTTGAAGTGATTCGCGAAGGCATAAAGCCCCGCCACGCCAGCGTGCGCCGCATTGTGCGCGGCGGCGACTCGGGCCCCGGCCTCTCGAACACACCCGCCGCATGTGACGCGTCCGCACCCCATGAGCGCCGCTGACCTCCTTTCTACCGGCCGTATCATCAAGTGCGTGGTGTGGGACCTCGACAATACGCTCTGGCAGGGCGTAGCGGTCGAGGATCCGAACGGCGCAGTTCCGTCCCCTGATCAGAGTATCCTTGACATAATGTCTGAGTTGGAGAAGCGCGGCATCGTCAACAGTGTAGCGAGCCGCAACGATCCCGTTATGCTGGAGCGCCTGCTGGCTGACCCGGTTCTGCATGGCAAGTTTATCGTGCCACAGGTTAGCTGGGATCCCAAGAGCACATCCATCAGGAAGATCGCCGCTCACCTCAATATTGGCCTCGACGCTCTGGCGTTTGTGGACGACAGCGCGTTTGAGCGTGCTGAGGTGAGCTATATGCTGCCGGAAGTGGTTGTGCTTGCGCCTGAGGAGATGGCGGCTGCTATCGGGACGCTCGCCTTCAACCCCGGACAGCTTACCGCAGAAGGCGAGCGCAGGGCAGAGATGTACAGGCATGAGGAGCAGCGCAAAGAGGCAGAGGCGGGCTTCGCGGGCACCAGAGCCGATTTTCTCAGGTGGTGCGATATGCGGCTGACCATCACGCCTGCGACCGAGGCCGATTTGCCGCGCATCATCGAGCTAACAGAGCGCACCCACCAGCTAAACTCAACCGGGCGTCGTTACAGCGCAGACGAGGTGAAGGAGCGAGTGGGCGCCCCGCGCTGGCTCGTGCCTGTGGCTCGTCTGCGCGACCGGTTCGGCGACTACGGCACGATTGGCGCGGCTATCGTTGACACGCAAGCGCCGTGGCCGCCTGATGTGTGGCTCGCTGAGATAGTAATGTTGTCGTGCCGGGTCGAGGGGCGTGGAATCCCGGCTGCTCTGCTGCGCTGGATAATGGGCAGAGCGCAGGATGCAGGCATGAAGTCGCTGCGGGCCGTGTATAGAGTGAACGAGCAGAACTTGCCGGTGCGCCTGCTGTTCAAGCAGATGGGCTTTACAAAGTTAGCGGGAGACGACTTCGTAACCGTGGCCCGCGATCTCTCACAGCCTTTGCCTGCCTACCCCGATTGGCTGCACATCTCTACACCTGAAGCGAGCGTGACAGGTTGAGCGCAAACCCTGACGACAGCGATATAGCCGGACAGGTTCGCCAACTGCTCGCCACCGTGCTGGAGCTTGACCCGGCCCAGGCGCAAATGCTGGCAGATGACATGCCCCTGTTCGGCGGCGGGCTTTCACTCGATTCGCTCACCGGGCTGGAGTTGCTGGCGGGCATCGAAACGGTGTTCGGCGTGGATATTGCCGCCGACGACCTGAACCTGGACAGCCTTGAGACAATCGGCACGCTGATCGGCTATCTCAAGAAGGCGACCGGCTAGGCATCGTAGAGCGATTCTTCGCAGATTGAGCGATAGCCGCAAGCCCGGCAGCGCTGGGGGTTGTCGTGGTTGCGGTGGACTTCGCTCTCTTCGGCGGCAAGGCGCATCTCGTCCATTACCGACAGCAGATAGCTCCTGGTTTCGCTATTGTAGTCCACCTTGAACGTGTTGCTGCTGTATCTAAGCAGTCCATGGGGAGGGGGCCTGCCCTCCGCCTCTTCGAGCAGCAAGCAGTAGGCGAGCACCTGCAAGAGGTGCGATTCGTGCGGCTCTGCATCTGTGCGGCCCGGCTTAACTTCCACAGGCACAAGTCCACGGGACGTCTTCACGATATAGTCTGGAGTGCCCGTCAGGCCATACCGCGCCGAGTAGAGCGGCTTGCCACGTTCTTCGCCTGCCGTATCCTGCGAGACAATGTCGCCGTCGGGCACCCCGCTCGCGGCCCGCAGCCTGCCGGCCCACACCAGCGCGAGCAAAGCCGCTCCAAGCAATACCACTGCGGCAAGTATAGCTCCGGCCAAGTCTTTTGCTCCTTGCTTGCGTTGTCAGGGGTCATGTTATGTGCCGTATACTCACTTCCCTCAGCAGGGCGCAGCCGCTCTGTGCCTCCGGGGTGAAACCGTGAACCCCTGGCCCCTAGATAATCTTATGCTGCCGGGCGAGGTTTATGGCCTGAACCCGGTTTGCGGCGTGGAGCTTGGAGAGGATTGATGAAACGTAGTTCTTGACCGTGCCTTCAGCCAGCGCTAGATCGTCTGCAATTTCTCTATTGCTCATACCCTGCGCCAATCGCCCTATTAGTTCAACTTCGCGCTCGCTTAGAGGCTCGTATTCCGCGTTCGCCGGGGCTTTGTTGGCTGCGCCTCTGGCGAACTCGAACAGAATCTTGCTGGCTACTGCAGGCTGGATGAAGTTTTCGCCCGCGTGGACCCGCTTGATCGTGTTTACTAGCTCCGGGGCGGGCGTATCCTTCAGAATATAGCCCATCGCGCCGGCCTTCACTCCCTCAAACACGTACTCCTCGTAATCGAACGTGGTCAGGATAATCACCCGCGTCTCGGGATGCGTGCTCGTGATAATGCGCGTGGCCTCCACGCCATCCATCACAGGCATCTGCACATCCATCAAGACAACGTCGGGTCGAAGCTCGGCCACGCGCTCGACCGCATCCTGGCCGTTTTCGGCTTCGCCCACGACGGTTATGCCTGGCTCAAGGCCAAGTATCGTTTTCAGACCTTGACGCATCAGGGTTTGATCCTCGGCGATGAGCAGCTTAATACAGTCTGTCATAGTTTAGCGTGGCTCCCTTGAACGTGGGAAAAGCGACGGCAGCCGAGAGTCTTGCCCCGGAGCGGTCGTCGTATTGCTCGATGCCATTTCTTGCTTCCCGGCAGGCAGTGGGACGCTTGCCAGCACCATTGTACCGTTTCCGTCGCGTCCCGGCTTGATAATGAGGTGGCCTCCCAGCGCTTCGAGGCGTTCGCGCATGCCGCGCACCCCATAGTGGCCGTCGATCTCCAGCCGTGCGGTTCCATCGGCAAGGTGTGGGATGCCAACGCCATCGTCGGTAACGGTGAGGAACACCTGATCGTCTTTGGTGAAGAGGTTAATCTCCACCTGCCGGGCGCGTGCGTGCTTGACTATGTTGAGCACCGCCTCCCGCCCCACCCGCCAGAAGGCGTCTTGCAGGGGGGCAGGCAGATTGTCGGTGCCTGCCTCAGCGTTGAAGGTTGTCCTGTAGTTGCCGGCGACAAGTGTGCTTGCCATCCATTCTCGAAGAGATTGGCTCAGGGGCACGGCATCGCCCTCTAAGGCAGGACTTCGCAGGTCAGCCAGCGAAGTGCGGAGATCGGCCATACTCTGGCGTACCAACTCCTTGGTCGAATCCAGTTCTTCCGCTGCGCGCTCAGGGTTTACGCTTTGCAGTCGTTGCGCGGCTTCAATCTTTACAGCGACCAGCACCAGGGCGTGGCCCAGCACGTCATGCATCTCGCGAGCCATGCGATCGCGCTCGCGCAGGACGGCCACCTCTTTTTCCTTGCGGGCGGCTTGCTCAAGTTGGGCTTGCGCTTCTCGTAGCTCGCGCACCAGCACTTCGGACGCGATGCGAGAGCGGATCAATTGAGTGAGCAGCACGATCAGGGTGAAGCTGATCGTTAAGAAGAACCCAAGCCCATAAAGGCCGGCCGTGGAGATTGAGGCGGCTATCTGCGAAAAGAGTGCCAGCAACTCCACGCCCACCAGCGCAATGGCCACACGCAACGGGAATAGGCCGAAGGTGGCTCCCATGAGCGCAGTGTAGAGCCAGAAGAAGTCAGGGCTTAACGCGTTAGTCCAGTAGACGAGGGCTAACCAGATGAGTATGAACGCATAGGAGCGCCAAGCAGGTTTATCAAACCCCCATAGAATGTCGGGAATGCTGCCGCCGTGCCGCCTGTAGTGGATGTAATTGATGGCCAGAAATGCGATGAAAAGCAGTATGGTCAGGCCCGCCGGGAATAGGAAGCGACTGTCACCACCCTGTGCTATGACAAAGGCCAGGTAGGCGGTGTAAATCAGGTTCAGCCATGTGATGACGTAAAAGAGAAGCAGCGCCCAATTAATGAGCGGCGGTAATATGCCGGCTCTTACTTCGTTTTCGTTTTTGGCGTTATTTCCGTTCATCGTATGTCTACTTGCTGGCCTTTCTTACACCTTATGATACACCCGCGGGCAAAAGATGTGCCTTCAGAACGGGCACATCTCTTATGCTGCTAGCTCAAGAGGCTAGCTCCACTTGAAGAAGCGAGCCGACAGTGCTACCGATCCTACCAGGTAGGCGGTTATGCCGAGCAAAGCCATCGCGAAGGGGATTGTGGGCTCGATGTGGAAGCTGGATAGCATGGGTGTGCGGACCAGATCTGCCAGCATTGTGCTGGGCAGGAACTTGCTGACGCCCTGCAGCCAATCGGGCATGGAGGTTACAGGCATCCAAAGGCCACCAAGGAACATTAGAGGGAAGTTGATGACCTGAGTGACCACGGAGACCGTCTCTTCCTTGCGTACCAGCGCGGCCACTGCCTGCCCCATTGCCATAAAGACGACAGAACCAAGCACGATCCATGGCAGCGCGGAGAGCAGACCCGCAACGTCGTAGCGCGCGTTGAATACTACTACGCTTGTGGCCAGCATGAGCGCCGCTTGACCGATCATTATGCACGACTGCATGACCACTCGTGAGAGGATAAGGTGGGCGACGGGCAGGGGCGTTGTTTGGACGCGGCGGAGGATGCCCTTTTCGCGGAAGTTGGCCATCGCGCCTGCATTGCCGACAAGCCCATTGGACATGATGCTCAAGACGATGAGGCCGGGCGTGATGAAGCTGATTAGCGTTAGTCCGCTGCTCTCAGGCCCGATTGTTTGATTGCCATATATAGCCCCAAATATGAGCATAAGGCCAATAGGAAAGAGAACCACCCAGAACATGGCTGCTTTGTTGCGGATATACATCAGGAAGTTTGCCTGGACCAGCAGCATGAAGCGTCTGAAAGTTGCGCTCCTGCCGCCTGTGCGGGTCATTGTTCTCGCGTTGGTTGCCATGGGTTTCTCCTTACTTGAAAGGTGACTTACTGACGGATGTTCCGGCCTGTTAGCGCGATAAAGACATCTTCCAGGTCGGGCTGTTTGATCGTGAGGTCGGTCAGTAGTTGGCGGTGCTCGACGGCCAGCTTCTGGAGGCCGAAGACGGTTTCCTGTGCGTCGTTAGTCTGGACCAACATGTGGTCGCCTTCCCAACGAACGCCGGTGACGCCGGGAAGGGCTTCTACTTCACTTTCGGGAAGTCGGATTGTTGTGCTGATAAGGCTGTCGGCCTTGAGGCTCCTGATGAGTCCGGCGGGAGTATCGAGGGCGATTAGCTCGCCGCGGTCGATGATGCCAATGCGGTGGCAAAGCTCCTGGGCTTCTTCCATGTAATGCGTTGTGAGGACTACTGTGCGGCCTTCAGCGCGCAGCTCGCGTATAATAGCCCACACGGCGCGTCGTGCCTGCGGGTCGAGGCCCGTGGTCGGCTCATCAAGTATGACGATTTGAGGGTCGTTGCAGATGGCGAGGGCGAGGGCCATGCGCTGCTGCTGGCCGCCCGAAAGCTGGCGGGTGAGAGCGTTTGCTTTTTCCGCTAGATCAAAGCGCGCTAGCAGGGCCAGTATCTCGCTTTTGCTCAGGAAGACTTCGTACATGCCCGCGTAGAGCTTTACAAGCTCCCAGAGCTTTAGCTCGTCGAAGAAAGCTGTTGACTGGAGGCTTATGCCGAGCGTCCGCTGTACCTCTTCGGTCTGCTTCTGCACATCGCGGCCGAGCACGATGACGCGGCCTGCGGTTGGCTTTACGATGCCTTCGATGGCGGATAGCATGGTAGTTTTGCCAGCACCGTTGGGGCCGAGCAGCCCGAATATCTCGCCGTGCTCTACCTGCAAGTTTACGCCGCGCACAGCCTTAACATCGCCATAGAAGACGCTTAACCCTGCTATGTCGATGATGATGCCGCTGGATGTGGTAGTGACGGCCTCCAGTGCGGTGGTTGTTCTTTCTGCTGATAAAATGCTCTTCATGTTGCTCCCCAAACGTAATGCGTGAAACTTGAAGCGTGATAAATGAGACCTGATGCGTGACCGGTCACTCTTGGAAACCGTTCTCGTCTGATCTTTAATTTCTAACAGCCTCGCTATGTTGTTCCGATTCTATGGTAGCAGGGGAGATGTGGGAGCGACAGATGGGAAAGTCACAAGATGGGGCGCGCAAAGTAACGCAGATATGTGACTAAGGTCATGTTGCGAACGAGGATGCGAAATGGGGAATGCGACGTCTTCTGTTACGAAGGTATTCCGCATTCCCCATTCCTATTTCCGAATTCCAGCCGGGTTATTAGCCTACTTTTGGTCCTGCGTTACGGACCTCGACCGTTACCTGGTCCTCGAACTTGGCGAAGTTTGCCTGGAAGCGCGTGGCCAGGTTCTGGGCGGCTTTGTCGTAGGCGTCCTTATCGGCCCAGGTGTTGCGCGGCCAGAGCACTTCGGAGGGTACGCCGGGGCAGCTTACGGGCACTCCTATGCCGAAGGTGGGATCGGGGCGGGTCTCGACGCCGGAGAGTGAGCCGTCGAGGGCTGCCGTGACCATGGCGCGGGTGTAGGCGATGCTCATGCGCTTGCCTACACCGTAGGGGCCGCCCGTCCAGCCCGTGTTGACGAGCCAAACGTCTGAGCCGTGCTCCCATATCTTTTCGCCGAGCATACGGGCGTAGATCATGGGGGGCATGGGCAGGAAAGGGGAGCCGAAGCAGGCGCTGAAATCAGGCTCCGGCTCGGTGACCCCGCGCTCGGTGCCCGCCAGCTTGGCAGTGTAGCCTGACAGGAAGTAGTACATGGCCTGCTGCGCGCTGAGCTTAGCAATCGGCGGCATAACACCGAAGGCATCCGCGGTGAGCATGAGCACATTGCTGGGGTGGCCGCCTGTGCCTGTGAGGGAGGCGTTGGAGATGAATTCCATCGGGTAAGCCGAGCGGGTGTTTTCCGTCCTCTCGGCGCTGTCGAGGTTGAGCTTGCGCGTTACAGGGTCGATCACCACGTTTTCGAGGATGGTGCCGAAGCTGTGCGATGCGCGCCAGATATCGGGCTCGGCTTTCTGCGACAGCTTGATTACTTTAGCATAGCAGCCGCCCTCGAAGTTGAAGACGCCGTGATCGCTCCAGCCGGTTTCGTCGTCGCCGATGAGGGTGCGCCTGGGATCGGCGGAGAGGGTGGTTTTGCCGGTGCCCGACAGCCCGAAGAAGAGGGCCGATCTGCCGTCCGGACCGATGTTGGCAGAGCAGTGCATCGGCATGACCCCGCGCATGGGCAGCACGTAGTTCATGACGGTGAACATCGACTTCTTGATTTCGCCTGCATACTCGGTGCCCCCGATGAGGACCATCTGCTGCCCCAGGTTGAGAGCGATGACTGTCTCGGTGCGGGTGCCTTCACTTTTGGGGTCGGCTTTGAAGGAGGGGATATTGACCACGCTGAAATCGGGCTTGAAGGCGGCTAGCTCGTCCTGGGTGGGGCGGATGAAGAGGTTCCTGGCGAAGAGGTTAGCCCAGGCGGTTTCAGTGTAGATGCGCACCGATAGGCGGTACTTGGGGTCGGCCCCCACGAACAGATCTTGCACGTAGAGATGCTTGTCCTGCACGTAGGCTATCATGCGGTCGCGGATTTTGTCGAAGTTCTCTTCGCTCATCGGCTGGTTGACGGGTCCCCACCAGATTTTGTCTTTACTGGTCGGTTCTTCGACAACGAACTTGTCTTTGGGCGAGCGGCCTGTGTACTGGCCTGTGCTCACTACGAGCGACCCTCCGGCCGCCAGTATTCCTTCATTGTTGCGCACGGCCTCTTCATAGAGGATAGCGGTTGTGAGGTTGTGCCTCGATTCGTCTATGCTGATTCTTGCGTTAGTGTCGGATGCCGACGCTGTTTCCTGCATTTATAAACCCCCTTGTTTGTCATGCAGCTTGGACGGGGCGCCGGTATGCTGCGAATCGAAACGTTCCTGATCGCGAACCGGCCCGGCCTGCTTGGATTGCTCCTTTGAGTCTTGAGCATTTGGTATGCCCCCACGCTGGGGCCCTTATCTATTGTATAAGATAGCGGCGCTGGCGTGCAAGATGCGCCCGAATGGTAAGTGTTCACATTTATGGTGGAGCAACATGGCCTCCAGGTAAGGGAAGCCCCACCCCCAACCCCTCCCGCACGCGGGAGGGGAGTCTAAAAGAAGAAGAGAAGCATGGGGGACACCCCCACACCCCCGTCATGGGCTGCGCCCCTGCACCCCCTTTGCATCTCAAGTCTGGACACTTACCCCGAATCCGGAACGGGGAGTGCGGAGTGCGGAATTCCTTACTGTCACGTACATTCCGCACTCCGCACTTCCCGTTCCGCACTCCTCATAATGTGAGTGGTGCAGTGTTATCGTCGTGGTGGGTAGGTGACCGCGAGGTAGACGATCTTGCTTATCTGCGCTCTGGTGGCGTCGTTGCCGGGCACGAAGTAGGGTTTGTTCTCCTGGCCGCAGGGTCCCGCCGGGGCTGTGCCGCATGGATAGCCCGCGACTATGCTGTGTGATGCGGCAGTCTCAATGTAGCTATAGAAAGTCGAGCCTGGGAGCACATCCTCGAACCTGTTGCTGGGCGGGTTCTCTATGATCCAGTTGGCAGGGTCGGCTACGGCGGCCGCCGACACTACAATCTTGGCTATCTGTCCGCGAGACACGTTGCCACTTGGCCGGAAAGTGCCATCCGTGTAGCCGTTCACAATGCCCAGGGTGTAAAGCGTCTCGATGTACGGGTAGAAGGTAGAGCCAGGCAACACGTCGCTGAAGTGAGGGCCGCCCGTGGTGTTGATCGGGAAGTTGAAGGCTCTTGTTGTAATCTTCGCCACCTGTCCACGGGTGGTCTGGCTGAACGGCCTGAAACATGGGCTGCCTGGTACAGCACACGGTGGCGACGTGTTATATCCGCTCACAATGCCGTTGCAATACATCCATTCTACATAGTCATAGAACCAGTCGCCGGGATGCACATCGGAGAACTGCATCACGCATGAGGTTGGCGTCGCACTGGGCGTTCTTGTTGCGGTCGTCGTTTGGCTGCTGGTGGCTGTTCCGGTGGCTGTGTTGCTCATTGTCGCTGTGTTAGTCGGGCTAACTGTGGCTGTTTGGGTGATGGTGGCGACGCTGGTGTTTGTGGAGGTAGGCACGGTGCCTGTGGGCGTGCTAGTAGATGTTCCGGTTGCACTACTCGTTGAAGTAACGGTCGGACTATTTGTGTTTGTTGGTGTGTTCGTGGCAGTTGGGCTGCTTGTGCTTGTTGCGGTGGTGGTCGGGGTATTTGTGGCTGTATTTGTCGGGCTGCTCGTGCTTGTTGGGGTATTCGTGGGCGTTTGAGTAAAGGTAGGTGTGTTCGTGGATGTCTGCGAGGGGGTCAATGTCGCAGTCGCTGTTTCGGTTGCGGTGTTGCTTGGCGTTAGGGTTGCTGTGTTGGTAGCGGTGAGAGTTGCCGTGTTAGTCGCGCTGCTGGTAGGCGAGTACGTTGGCGTCGCGCTCTTCGTCGGCGTGGCTGTGGAGGTGGCTGTGTTCGTTGGTGTGTGGCTGGGCGTCTGCGTGGAGCTAGGTGTGCTGGTCGGGGTCGGTGTATGAGTTGGCGTGTTTGATGGAGTGTTGGTTGGGGTATTTGTGGGGGCTGGGGTGTTAGTCGCGGTATTCGTTGGGGTGAGCGTCGATGTGCTTGACTCGGTCGGAGTTGCGGTTGCCGTATTCGTGGCGGTATTGGTAGGAGTGGAGGTTGAGGTGGGTGTGCTGCTGGGGGTCTCAGTGGACGTGCTTGTGAGGGTGGGAGTATATGTTGGCGTGTAAGTAGGGGTTGAAGTGCTTGTGGCTGTTGCAGTGGCTGTGTCGGTTGGTGTGGAGGTGGGAGTGTTCGATGGGGTGCTCGAACTGGTGGCAGTTTCGGTGGGCGTGTTTGTGGGAGTGAGGGTAGGAGTATATGTGGGTGTGTGAGTGGTGGTTGAGGTGCTTGTCGTTGTTGCAGTGGCTGTTTCGGTCGGAGTTTCCGTGGGTGTTTCGGTGGGAGTATAGGTCTCAGTAGGTGTGTTTGTGGGTGTTTGGGTGGGAGTGTATGTGGAAGTGGCTGTGTTAGTTACTGTTGCGGTCTCAGTGGCGGTTTCGGTGGGGGTGTAAGTGGAGGTTGATGTGGTTGTTGGTGTGGTTGTTGGTGTGGCACTTGCCGTTTCGGTGGGTGTGCTTGTTTGGGTGTGGGTGGCGAGGGGGGTGGGTGTGAAGCCGCCGAGCGGTTCGGCGAGGGACCAGTCGGCGAAGGTGGTTACGCCTGTGATGGTGGCCTGGTTGGCGGCGGGGTCGACTGTGCCGCCGGGCTGGGTTAGGGTGGTGCCGTCGTAGTTGAAGAGGACGAAGGCGTTTTCGTTGGCTGTTGGAGGGATGTCGGTGAGATCGAGGTAGTTGAAGATGAGGTCGGCTGTGATGCCGCCGGTGGCGATGAGAGTCCAGTAGCGGTTGAGGGCGCGGGTGGGGTCGTAGAGGGAGGGCATGGGGGCTTGTGCAGCTGAGACGGTGAGGTCGGCGGGGAAGGTGCCTGCTGTGATGTTGGCGGTGACGGGGGAGTAGCCGTTGGGGGTGCCGATCTCGAAGGTGAACATGCCCGCGGGTTGGAAGGGCGGGTGGGGAGCGAGGGTGGGGCTTGTGAAGCTCTTTTTGAGGTTGCCGGTGATGTACCTGGTGGGGCCCGCGCCTGAGATGGTGGCGTCGGGGCCGAGGGAGAGGGTGTTGGGGCCTGTGGCGGCGATGCCCTGGAGGAGGGTGAGGTTTTCGGTGACGGCGACGGGGCCGGTGAGGGTGAGGCCTGCGGGGTTGTTGAGGGTGAGGGTGGCGAATGTGCGGGCTGCGAGGTTCTGGGGGGACGTGGCGTTGAGTTCTACTGTGCTGCCGGGGTTGAGGGTGATGGGGCCGGTGAGGGCGATGTTTGCGGTGAGGGCATCGGTGGGGTTGAGGGAGCCGAGGGCGAGGGTGCCGTTGAGTATTAGGGTGCCGGGGCCGGAGATGGTGTAGGGGCCGGTGTCGAGGCGGCAGTTGACGGTGAGGAGGCCGGTGAGGGTGATGTTTCCGGCGAGGGTGGCGGTGGCGGGGCAGTTTATTGTGATGTTGTCGTAGCTGCCGGGGAGGATTGTGCCGGGGGTGGTGAGGGTGCGGGTGACGATGAATTCGTCTGAGCCGATGTCGGGGAGGGTGGGGTGGCGGGGGTCGTCTTCGATGTCGGTGAGGATGGCGGGGTGGGGTGTGGCGGCGTTGGATACGATGGGCGGGGGGGCGTATGCTGAGCCTGTGAGGATGTTGAGGTTGCCGGCTGAGGGGTTGGTGAAGAGGGTTGCGGGTGGGATGGCGGCGGCGAGGGATGCGAGGGAGGCGAGGTCGTTGCCGGTGGCTGTTTGCCAGGCGGGGAAGGTGACGGGGGCGTTGTTGAGGTCGATGAATTGGGCGGGGATGGCTCCTGTTCCGATGTAGAGGTTGTGGTTTGAGGTGAATGTGCCGAGGCCGGGGGATTGATCACCCATGGCGAAGTGGTTGGCTGTGCCGCCTGTGCGGTTGTTGAAGCAGATGTTGTTGAGTAGGGTGTGTTGGTCGGGGGTGGAG
Organism: Chloroflexota bacterium; assembly: GCA_039932335.1. Lineage (GTDB taxonomy): Bacteria > Chloroflexota > Chloroflexia > QHBQ01 > JADMIH01 > JADMIH01. The sequence goes on along the minus strand of JBDTQH010000054.1, from coordinate 22,954 downwards.
GGGCCGCGGATGCATGCCCATGTGGAGGAGCTGCCGGTGGCTGTGCCGCCTATGAGGATGGTGTTGTAGAGGGAGGTGAGGGTGCTTGTGCCGGGGGCGAGGTCGCGGATGCCGTAGATGGGCTGGTTGTTGGTGAAGGGGGGGATGATGGTGACCTGGTTGTTGGCGAGGGTGACTGAGGAGGGGTTGCCGGGGCTGCCTGTGTTGAGGATGCCGGTGAGGGGGGATGTGGAGCCGTTTGTGGAGGGTATGGAGGTGATGATGTTGTCGGTGACGGTTGTTGTGCGGGCGTCGAGGAGCTCGATGGCTGTGACGGGGGCTGATGAGGTGAGGTCGCGGATGGTGTTGGCGGTGATGGTGCCTGAGATGAGGCTGCTGAAGAGGATGGCGGTGAGGGGGGTTGTGCGGGGGGCTGTTTGATAGATTGTGTTGCGGGTTATGGTTGTGGCGGCGTTGCCTGTGGGGCTGAGGGTGATGGCGGTTGATGTGAAGTTGTAGAGGAGGTTGTTGGTGATGAGGTTGGCGGTGTTGATGCCGAGGCCGGGGGTGGATGCGCTGTAGATGAGGTTGGCGGGGACGGCGGGGGCATCTGTTCTGTCGCGGATTATGCTGGATGTGATGGTGTTGTGGGAGTTGCCTGTGCCGCCGATTTTGCCTGTGCTGATGTGGAGGACGCCGCTTGAGGGGGAGGATGTTGAGCCTTCGAGGGTGAGGTTGCGGAGGGTGTTGTGGGTGGCGTCGTTGGTGAGGCGGAGGGTTGAGCCGGTGGAGGAGGTGTTTCGGATGGTGTAGGTGTTGCCGCCGGTGTTGAGGCCGTCGATGATGACGCGAGAGGCTCCGTTGAGGCGTATGAGGGCTGTGTTGGAGGAGCCTGAGGTGAGGCGTGGTGCGCCGCCGCCGGGCTGGATGGTGAGGGTGTAGGGGCCGGGGCCATCTTCGGGCCAGCGGTTGAGGGGGGTTGTGCCGTCTTCTGTTGTGTCGGTGAGGATGGTGGCTGTGATGGGGCCGGTGAGGACGGCTGCGTTGATGGCTGCGAAGAGGCCGCCGGGGCGGGTGAGGCTGGTGTAGGGCTGGCCGGTGCCGATGAGGTAGGTTCCGGCCATGCCGGGGGCGATGATGTAGATGTTGGGGGAGGTGGGGAGGGTGGTGAGGGTGTTTATGTCGGGGCCGGATGCGCCGACGGGGTTTGAGCCGAGGTTGGGGTTGGGGGAGGCTGTATCCTGGGCGACGATGAAGTAGTAGATGTTGTCGCCGAGTGTGAGGGCGGGGAGGTCGGCGGCGGGGATTGTGAAGGACCAGTGGCTGTTTGTGGGGCCGCCGGACTGGAGTGTGCCGGGGCGGGAGAGGTAGGGGCCGGGGCTGCCGAGGTTTTTGTTGTAGTAGATACGCGGCACGAGGGGGCCTGTGGTGGGGACGCCGGTTGCGTCGATGAGTGTGGCTGTGATGGTTCTGTCGCCGGTCAATGAGGTGTCGCGCAGGGGTGTGTAGGCGATGGCGGGCGGGGAGATGTCGTATACGATGAAGTTGCCCGCGTCTGCACCTATGTCGGTGGGTGTCTGGTCGGTGCGTGTTGGTGCGTAAACAAAAAGAGGGCGGTTTCCCACCCTCTTTCCCGTCGCGTTTTGCTATTTGTAGCCTGCGAACTTCCGCAAGTTGGCTAGAGTGCCGTTGAACATGTTTCGGTCAACCCTTCCTTTGATGCCTGGAACGCTTCCGGTCGCTGTGAACTGCCAAAACGACATTCGCGGCCACCCGCCCGGTAGTTGTTTCGGCATGTCGCTCCTGTATGCGGCGTACCATAGCGGTTGGTTGCAAAACATCTCGCTATTGTGCATTAGCTCGGTCCAAAAGTAGGGGTATGTGTAGACGATTACCTGCCGTTGCAACGCCCGTTCGACAATATCAACCCATTTTCGTGCGTCCCGTAGCACCTGCTCGTATGGTTGGTCGTCGGTTTCCTCAAAATCGAGCGTTGGTTGTATGTCGCCCTGCACCATCGGCGGTATGTGGTTCAGAAAGTGTCTTGCCTGCTTGTCGGCTGGAAGCGACGGCCTGAAATAGTGGTACGCGCCTCTGAGGATGCCCACACGCCCCGCTTCCTCCCAATTGCGTGTGAATGCACTATCAACGAAGCCTGTGCCTTCTGTGGCCTTTATGAACGCGAAAGACGTTCCTGCACCCTTTACCCTGTCCCAGTCAATCGGTCCTTGATGATGGGACACGTCAACGCCCTTCGGTAACATAATCATGCTATCTGCCACGTTGCACCACCTTATTTATGCTCTTGCCAACCTCATAAAGCCCGGTGGCGATAAGGAAAACGAACAGGATTTGTACCGCACCCTCCACGAAGATGCTCATTGTCGGTACAAAGTGCAGCAATATGCCGCACGCTACCACGACAACGGAGGCCCAAAGCGCGAACCACGGCGCAAGAGCCATTGGAAGGTTCAATGCCTTCGCCACTTGGACGATGATAACGACAAGAGCACTCGCGCTCATGCCAAAGACAATATTCGGGTCATACATGGTTGTTTAGTTGCTCCTTGTTGTGTTTCGGCGCGTGCGTGCCATCAATCTGCGTTCAAGCACCGCGACCGCGCCCTCTAATTGTTCAATCCGCTTGTTGGCTGTCGCTAACTCGTCAGTCAGCAGGGTTATTTTCCGTCCCTGCAAGCTGATAACTTCGCTGTTGAGACTATCCGCTTGGTTTTGTACTTCTCGGCGTACTGCGAAGGTCGCGCCGACCACCACAAGAACGATTTGCACTAACTGTGCGAGTATGGGCAGCCAATCAATCATCAGCCGTCACCTGGGTCCGTGAACGAACCGATGCTTAGCCCTGCCGCGTACATCGTCATCGCCCACCGCATTGGCCCCGTTAGGTCATCGTGTATCCAGTGGAAGTCAATGATTTTAGCGTCGTCGCTCCAGATGCGCCGCTGACCAACGTTGTTCCCATTCGGTCCGTAGTCAAGCACTCCACTGGTCCCGCCCAGGAAGTGCGCGGGTAAGTCCTCAAGCGTGACGTGCTCCCCATAGAGGCCAGCACAACGAAAGTACGCTTCCTTCAATGTGCCATCTGCGTTCGGTTGGTAGTCGATTACAACGCTATCGCAATACGAGCCGATAACGTAAATATTCGGGGCCGGGAGGGTTACGGTCCATATCAGGCTAATCTCATTGGCCGTTGTCCACGGCTCCTCCTCAGTCCTAACCAATGCCCGTATTCTGTGCCCCATTTCCTTGTAGACGCGCCCATCTTTGCTGTATCGCCTATGAATGGGCTTCACCACATTCAGCACAATATAGTCACCGTCTGTGCCGTACTCGCGTGTTCTGTCGAGGGCCGCGAAGATGCGGGCTGCGGTTGATGCTAACACGTCACCATATGACTCATCTTGGCGGGTCACAAACACGTCGAACAAGTAAGACCGCCAAACAGGAAGAACCATGCAACCGTTATTGCTGCTGTATCGCCCGTATGCCTGCGGTTCTTCAACTGTCCGAACGATGGCGTACAAGTAGGAAGCGTTAGCTGGCATACCCTTTGGGATCGCCTCGTCGAACACTCGCCCGTCGATGTTTTCCCACAGAACAGCATCAGCCTGTAAGCGGCTTACAATCATCTTCTGCACAGCCCATGCTTCAGTATGGGTCCACGTCATGGCTTTATCTCCCGCACGTAGAGTTGGCGTAGCCCCATCTCCGACACTTCGCCATAGCTGATAAGGTAAAAGAAGCGATTTTTAGGGCCACCATTTAGCCAGGTAACCCGCAAATCAACGTAAGTGCCTTCCAGCCCACCTAACTCAACTTCATCAATGCCGTTGTTGGCGCCCATTTTGAGAATGTAGTCGCTCACAATGCGTTCACCGTCGGCATCGCTACGCTCAATGCCCGAACCGTCCCGATCAAGGCGGCATGGTAAGTCGCTGTATGCTGGCGGGCTGCCGGACAGTACCCGTCCACCGCCACCGTCAGGAACCATAGTCCATATTCTGACTTCGCACCTGTCCGGTAGTGCCAGGGCTTCGGCCTCGGCCCGTTCATAGTTGTTGTCGGCTGTTGAGCGTGGCATGGTTACGGCTCCAAATCGGTTCGATAGCTCGGAACCGTCTTGACTTTCATGTACTGCCGTAAGTCGTCGGCCAGGGCCAACACTTGCTTGACCTTCTGCGATAGGTTGGACGAATGAGTGCCCGCCTGCACACCAGATGTTGTGAAGCTGTATTCCAACTTCAACTTGGCGGCCCACGCTTCAAGTAGCTGAACGGCCACCTTGAACACGTCATAAACCCAACCAGTGATGTAAAGGGGCATGTTGTTTATCTGGTTGGTTGAGAACACCCACCAACCTTCATAAGCATCTTCCTCATACGTCATTTCGGCTATGACGTTATAGCTCTTGTCATAAAGCGTGGTTGCGTTGCCGCCTTCCCACATCTTGGCGGGATAGGTAAAGTCAATGCAGCTCTGCCCGCTTGGTGTGTTGATGGGGTGCGGTATTAGCTTGGCCTGGACAACCTTGGTCCGGTTGGCGTCCAGCTTGGCTTGTATCTCGTCGTCGGTGAATACGGGCGTACCACCTTCATCGTCAATCAGAACCCGAACATAAGCGATCAGGTCCGACATAGTAGTTCTAGCCATAGTGATTTGTTTCCTTTGTGGAGTGGGGCGGGCCGCAGCCCGCCCCGGTCGTTTGTTTCTGGTTAGTCGCGTACCCCTTCGAGGCGGGCGAGTGCCACGTCGCGGAAGAGGGCCAGCGACACGTACCACTTGATGCGGGTGCGCCATGCGTCCTTTGTTTCAAGGTTGCCAATAGGAACAACCGTAATGGGGCCGTTCTGTAGGCCGCACAACCCTGTCTGGAAACCGAACTTGACAGCGTAGATAGAAGAGCAGTCAGAGGACGTGCCCTTTTCCTCTACGTCGCTGATGTTGTCGTCAACCTCCAGCGGTATGCCATCGTAGAAGGTGGCCCGCCGCCCAAACTGGTCAACGCCAACTTCAAGAAGGTTGCCCGATGCGCGGCGCAGGCTGGACAACTTGCGGCGTGTGCGCTTGGAGCAGAAAAGCACGTCAGGCTTCCCCGGCTTCACCATGTCGATTAGCTCGTCCATGTGATCGAGGGCCAGTGTCGCGCCGTTTGCACCCTTTGTCATGGTGCGTGACCCTGCCGACAGCACTTGGAGGCCGTCAAAAGAGTTGACGTCAACGCTATCATCGCCGTTGAAGAAAGCATCGTTGAAAGCGTATGCGATTGCCTTCGCCTTCTTCTCAATCACCAGGGCTTTGAGGTTGTTGGTGTCGCCGTAGGTCTGTTGCAGGAACATATCTACGTCGGCATCGCCGCCGAGGATTTTGAGGTTGGCGGTTTTCTCGGTGGTGTCCATGGCATCCTCGTTCCATGTGTCGCCCACCGCGTAGAACTGGACGGTTCCGGGGCTGACTTCCTGATTGTATTTGAGGCTGTTCCCCTCGACGTTGACGAAAGGCAAGTGCCGCAGCACCGCACTTTCCGTGATGATGGTTTCGATAACGCCCTTCAGGAGCATGTTGCGGGACAGGGCCGCCGCGTCTGCAATTGTTAGTGGCATGGTTTTCTAGTTTCTCCCTTTTGGTTGGTTGGTTGGTTTACTTTTCCGCTGCTGCTATGCCCGCTTCGATCATGCCAAAGGCTGTTTGCGGGGTGGGTTGCTGGCGGTTGGCCGGTGGGTTGATGGGTTGGCTCGTCGGGGTGGTGGGCTGCTGAGTTGTACCCACCGCTGCTTTGAGCTTGCTAACCGTGTCCTTAACAACTGTGTCAAGGTTGGTCGGCTTGCCCTTGTCGTCGGTGGTGACGCTGTTCCAGTCAAGCACCCGTTCGAGAAGTGCGCTATCAGTAACGCCGAGGCTGGCTGCTATCTGATAGGCGGCTGATTGGTTTCGGACGTGCTGCAAGTGCGCGTCGAGTTCAGCCTGGGTGTAAGTGCGGTCACTCACTGGCGGCTGTGCCTGGGGTTGGGTCTGTGGGTCCATCGCCTGTTGTTGTTTCTCCTTTGTTTTCTCTTGCCTTACGCGCCGCTTCTTTGCGGGGGTCGTACCCACGTTTGCGCGATAAGGTTTCGTCGGATACCAACCCTAACTTCTGGTCCTTCTCCAAAACTTTGCCTTCAAGTTCAGGGTCGCCGGGTAGAAGTTCGGGCCACTCACACGACACCGAGAGTGCATCAAAACCACCAAGCACAAGAATGCGCCGGGATAGTTCTTCTAGCTCCGGCCCTGCAAGCATGCGCCGCTGGGCCGTCAACTCCAGTGCGGGTTCGTACAGGATGTTGAGTGCCAGGCCGGAAAGTACACCGATGTTCTGCATCTTTCCGGTGGCTATTTCGGGTAGCCGGGCGATTTCGTATAACGCCTCTTTGAGCCTGACTAACAGTTGGTCGGTTACTTGAATGTCGCCCTTCATCTCCAACAGTCCGAGTTTTGCGTCTTTGTTGGGTAGGACTGTTGTTTCGTCAATTGCGGTGGTTAGTTCCTCGGCCTCAAAACCGGAACCCCATTGTTTAGGGTGGGCGTGGTGTAGAACGGTCTTGTTCCAGTTTGAGAGTGTGAGGTTGATGCGGTCGATAAGGTGTAGAACATCGTCGCCCAGGTCGGGTTGGCCGTAGTAGGAATTGGGAACGGGTAGGTTCTGCCAATGGATGATTGGCGGGAACGGGTGCGGCCACAGTCCGATCATGTGCGGGGTGAAGTCGGCATGTGAACCGGAGCGTACTTCAAGCCGTTCTAACCAGTGGTTGCCGTTGTTGGTCCACGTCTGCCGCCAACTGAGCCGTTCGCGTCCCTCGTTGGTTTCCCACTCCACGATAAAGCGGGTTGGGCTGTCAACGTCCATAGGTTCTGTTTCGACCGTGACCAAAGCCGGGTCAAGGTTGATAATGCGCGGGTAGGGTCGATAGGGGACAAGCTGCAAGAACACGTCACCGGAAGTGCAGCCGTTCATTGCTGCTTTTTGGAGTAGTGCCATCTTGCGATTGTGCTTCCACGTCGCGTCAAGGTAAGCCTGTGCCGCGTCAATGGTTGCTGTGTCCCCTGTTAGCTCGTCCTGGGTAACGTCAAGGCTGATTTCTTTGCCGAAGAGCATTGCAGTGGCCTTGTCAACCAGTACACGGGCATAGTTGGCGCGAATGTTGGGGTCAACCGCCCCTTCTTTGACTTTTAGAGAACGTTTGTAGCGTCCATAGTAGGCGTCCCAGGCACGCATAATGGCAATTGCGCGTTCGCTCTGGCTGTATGCCTGATGTTGGTTGGTGCCGATGTATTGAGGTTCCACCGTTACCCCCTTGGAGGTAGGCCAAGTAGAGATTTCGTGCGTTGTACGCTGCCGCCTGCACTACCCCATTGACCGTCACGTAAAGAACGGCCCTGTTCGCCTCGCAGCTTGCGGAGGATTTCAAGGTACTGGGGTGTGATGGTTGGGTTGTCTGAGTGCCGGCTGTGGAGCAATTGACAATCGCCCCTTTTGCCACGCTTGAACACCCATGAGTTTGGGGTTGGGTTGCAACAACCGATTAGCTGTTGGTAGGGCATACGGTTGTTGCGTAGTCGTGTGGTCAGGGCAGTCCAGGCTTTTTCGCCTATTTCGGTGCATTCGATAACGTGTATCTGGTCGTACTGGCCGGACATGATGCTGCTTGCGTTGTCGGCGTCGTCGAGGCCGCCGACCACCACCACTGAGCCGTTAGGGTATTCGTACTTTGTGCGCCTCTGGCCGCCATTCATGGACACGTTCTGGGAAGGGACTAGCACTTCGTTTTCGTAGGTCACGAGGGCGGTTTCAGTGAGTGCCGAGCGGGTACTACGTAGCATGAGGCCGCGCATACGTGGGTACATCTCGGCGCACAGGTTGAGTTTTTCCAGGTGGGCGCGGGTCTTTCCGGTTCCTGCGCCACCGTACAGGATAATTTCTGTCTCCTGGCTGTGGAACATCTCTAACGCCGCGCCTCTCGGCTCATAGCGGTGGTAGGTTGGGTTCATATTTTCTCCGGGTCCACGCCGATTATTACCTTGGGTCCGTCCATTGCTGCATCGCGGGGCCGCAATATGCCAAGTTCCTCCAGCATCTGTCGTGTGTCGGTTGGGTTCGCCTCCTTTATGCGGCCCATGTGCTTGCCGACAAGCTCAGGAACAAGGTCAATAACGGCCTCCTGCATCGCCAACCCCAACTCACTCATAAAGCTCGGTTCGCGGCGTAGAACGTGGAGAAAATCGAGACTAACACCGAGGAGGTCGGCAAGCTCAGCCTGTGTCTTTGGTATGCGTTCTTGCAATGGCATCACCAACCATTGAAGGTATGTCTGCCTTGCAACTCTAAACCGCCTTCTTGACGATATTACCGCCACTATTCCGCCTCCTGGTGTTTTTCTCGTGCGTGGAATATATCACGATTGGCGGAATACCGTCAATAATGGTGGAAAACAGCCCAAAATATGGCGGTTTATCGTCAGAAATGGTGGAAAAACCGCCACAAGTTGACAGCTTATCGTATATTGCAGCCCCGACCACCAAAAGGGTGGTTGAGTAATCAAAGTGGAGGCTGCGAACAAGATGAAAGGGAGGGTATATTGGCGCGTGCCGTCTGCCACGTCGCCGGAGTTGGATTATCTGGTGGTGTACTACCCCAACGGTGAAACGGAGTGCCGCTGTCCGGCCTACACGGACGGGAAGGGGCATTACCCCTGCTGGCACTCGCTGTTGGTGGTGTCGTTGCAGTCGCAATCGGCGTACAAGATGGGGCCGAGGAAGCTCGTCCAGGCGGCAAGAGATGGCGACCCAGCCGCGCAACTGAAGTTGATGGGGTCGCGGGCTGCGTTCCTTGTGCATATCAGTCCGTTGGCGGCACAGTTGGCGACAAGAACAGCCGCCAGCTATGTGCAGGCTCTTGTACACCGGAGCGATACAGCCCAGGCTGCGTTTACGGCAATCAGGGTAAGCCGCGACAGGGCACGCCGACCACTACGCAACAAATGGAGGTGGGCCGGTGGACGATGGTAAGTATTGTGAGGGGAATTGCGTCGAAATACCGCTAACGACAGGTGGGTTCTTCCGTTGTAGCCCGGAAGATGCGCCTTTGCTTGCTCGGCATAAGTGGACACTCGATGGGCGCGGTTATGTTGTCACGACGGGGCGGCCCATGGTGGCCCTTCACCGTCTGGTGATTGGGGGCCGTTTGCAGCGCGATTCAACGTTAGTGACTGACCACAAGGACCGGGACAAGCTGCACAATTGCCGGGATAACTTGCGGTGGGCTACGCCTGGGCAAAACGTACAGAACTGTGCGGGGTCGCGGAGCGGGCTACGTGGGGTTCACTTTGACAAACGGAACCGCCTCCACCCCTGGGTGGCGAAAATAGAGTGCAAGGGGATGCACTACAACCTGGGCTGTTTCGCTGACCCGATTGAGGCCGCGCGAGTATACAACGCCAAAGCGATTGAGTTGTTTGGACCGTTAGCCTACGTTAATCCGCTCCCAGGAGAAGATCAATAAAGCCTAGAGTGAGTAGACGTTGGTCGTCGCGCATCTCGCCCCATTTGGTAATCAGCAGGGCGAGTTGCGCGGCGGGTACTTGAACGCCTGCTGTGGGTTGGGTGCCGTTGGAGGATGGTTGCGGTTGGGGTCGTTGGGTGAGATCATCGACGGTGACTCCCAATACTTCAGCGATGGCGGACAACGTAGTTGCGCGAGGGTGGTTTACGCGGCCTGCTTCAATATCGCGAAGAGTCGAGCGCGGCACGTCGCTGTGATGCGCAAGGTCTTGCAACGTCATTCCTTTCGCCAGGCGAAGGGTAGTTATTAGCTTGCCTAGTGTATTGTCCATGTGGCACCTCGTTGGAGCGATTGTACACTATTTGGCGTTGGTTAGGAGTCTATCTTATGCACATAAAGCTGTTTTCGGAAGTGCTTTCTAAAGCCACCGAACTACAGGGTTCGCGGCTGGTGGTCATGCTGGTGCTGGTGTTTTACGCTAATGAGCGGGGGGAGTGCTGGCCGAAGCTGACCACGATTGCGAGTAAAGCACATCTTAGCCTGCGGCATACTGCTAGGATTATCCAAGAGCTTACAGAAGTGGGTTATATTGCTTACGGCCCACCCCAGAAACGGGGTTATCCGGCGACAATTCGTCTATGTGTCGTGGACGTCAAGCATAGTGACATCCACGACATGAGACATGACAGCCACGACACAAAAGCGGACGAGGATGTCATACTAGATCGGACATCCGTAGGCGTGACGCAGGCACCAATTAATATAGAACTTAAAGAGAATAGGGTTAAGTTAACTACTCTCTCTCAATTGAAAAAACAAGGTCCGATTTACTGCCATCGGGCAGGATGCAGGGAGGTTGTGAGGCTGCGCGGGACGTACTGCCCGGCCCACTATGGGGAGCTAACGGGGAAACGGTAGCGTGGCAACCGTCATACGTTCATCTAGCCTGGCACCCGGTTATAGATCGCTTTACACTGGTGCCAATGGAGAGCGGCCCACAGCAAAGCCAAGCCATAACTGCTGACACTTGTCGTAGGGCCTGGCTATCTCGTTGATCAGGTGCTAGAGAAACCTAAAACCATTAGCGGGACTTAGAACGCGGTCTGCTCGACATCATCCGTGAGCCAAACATCCGGCGCTCCTGCCAGCCCAGCATTCTTCATCGCATTTTTCAACTCGTCCGAGCCGGCGAACGCTTGCGCGGCGGCCATAGTGCTGAACTGGTGCATGACGGTAACCATATTCGGGTTACCGGCGTCCTGATGGACACTGGCCGCGGTGACGCCCATCGCCTGGCGTGTCGGCCCAAGATCGTCATATACGGACTTCCATCTGCCAAAATCCTGAACTGCGTGCTTTACAAACAAAGTGGCCATAGTTAGAAACCTCCATCTGTTGAACTAAAGTTACGCAGAATATTGAGACGATTGGAGATGTGAACTGCGCACTGAACGCTTCGACAGCGGACAGAGAAGGCACTATAGCATGGCTGCATGACTACGTCAATGCGTGGAGGCTGTTGACATCGCCAACCCCTCAACATATACTCAGAACCATCTACTTCAAGGAGGCTGCTGCACCTTGCCCCCATCACCCATTACGCAAAACACTCTCTTCTATGGCGACAACCTTCCCGTCATGCGTGAATATATCGCCAGCGAAAGCGTTGACCTCGTCTACCTCGACCCTCCCTTCAACTCTAACCGCAACTACAATGTTCTGTTCAAGGATGAGAGCGGAGCCGACAGCGAAGCACAAATCACGGCCTTTGAGGACACATGGCATTGGGACCATTCCGCCGCCCAAACCTATCAGGACCTTGTCACGCAGGCCAGCCCTCGCGTCTCGGAGATGGTCGCCGCCCTCCGCCAATTCATCGGTCCCAACCAGATGATGGCCTACCTCGTCATGATGGCCGCCCGCCTGGTGGAGTTGCACCGCGTCCTGAAGCCCACAGGCAGCCTCTATCTCCACTGTGACCCCACCGCTTCGCATTATTTGAAGGTGATACTTGATACGATATTCGGGGCACAGAACTTTCGTGCAGAAATAATTTGGAAGCGTACGAGCGCACACAGCTCTGCAAATAGGCATGGCCCCATCCACGATGTGCTCTTGTTCTATTCTAAAACAGATAACTACACTTGGAACCAGCAGTTCCAGCCATATGATGCTACTTATGTAGATCAATTCTATCGTTATCTTGACGAGAACGGGCGGCGGTACCGGCTCAGCGATCTCACTGGTGCGGGAACACGTAATGGCGAGACTGGGAAGGCATGGCGAGGCGTTGATCCTACTGCCAAGGGACGGCATTGGTTCGCACCCCATAAGGTACTCGATGAACTTGACGCTGCTGGTCGTATCTACTGGCCTCCAAAGGGTACAGTCCCATCGTTCAAACGCTTTCTTGATGACATGTCGGGCGTGCCTTTACAGGATGTATGGGATGACATTCCGCCCATCGGGGCACAAGCCACCGAACGACTAGGCTACCCCACCCAAAAACCCCTAGCCCTTTTGGAGCGCATCATACAGGCCAGCAGCAACCCCGGCGATATAGTGCTGGACCCGTTTGCGGGCTGCGGCACAACCGTGGCAGCCGCCGAGAAGCTGGGCCGCCGCTGGATAGGCATTGACGTAACCCACCTCTCGATAGCCCTGCTCAAATACCGCCTGGTCGCGATGTACCCCAACATCACCTTCAAGGTGGTAGGCGAGCCGGAAGACCTGGGCGCGGCCAAACAGCTTGCAGCCGAAGATCGCTACCAGTTCCAGTGGTGGGCGCTCTCGCTGGTCAAGGCCAAGCCCCTCGGCGGGCAAGAGGGTAGCAAACAGGGCAAGAAAGGCTCTGACAAAGGGATAGACGGCGTCATCAATTTCATAGACGACAACACAGGCAAGCCGAAACGCGCCCTCATACAGGTCAAGTCGGGCCACGTCAAATCAGGCGACATACGCGACCTCGTAGGGACAATCGGGCGGGAAGGCGCGGCCATCGGGGTGTTCATCACGCTCGAACGCTCCACCGGGGAGATGCGAACGGAAGCTATCCAGCATGGTTATTACCACTCGCCGGGCTGGGGCAAAGACTATCCCAAGATACAAATACTTACAGTAGACGAATTGCTCAAGGGGGCAGAAATCAAAATGCCCCCTCAATTCGGCACCTTCAAACAAGCCGCAAAAGAAAAGAGTAGCGAAGGCGAGCAAGTAGGCTTCGACTTCTAACCGCCACCCTGAATGTGAGTACAGACCCATCTAAAGACGGTTGACTGTCCGCGCGTGGCGCAACTATAATGCAGCCTGGTATCGCGGAGGCGAAGGGGAGAGGGCGCAGGGAGAGGGCGTGAGTGAGGGCGTGAGGGGATGCGCGGGGGAGGAGAGTTGGCAGAGGAGGCTATCGAGGGGCAAATAGTGAGGCTGTATGCGGAGGTGGCGACTGTCCAGGTGGGGGAGCGCCTGATTGAGTGTGCGATAAGGGGGAGGCTGTACAGGGCGGACCCGCCGGCGGTGGGGGACATGGTGCGGATCGAGCGGGCGGGGGCGGGGCATGTTATTACGGAGGTGCTGCCGCGGAAGAGTGCGCTGGTGCGGCGGGCGGCTGGTACCACTGTCAAGAAGCAGGTGATGATCGCGAATATTAACCAGGTCATCGTCGTTTTTGCGGCCACCAAACCCGAGCCGACCCGTGGGACGCTGGACCGTTTCCTGGTTGTGGTCGAGGCGAACAACCTCGAAGCGCGGATTGTGGTGAATAAGGTCGATCTGGTGCCGAGGGAGGTGCTGGAGCTTATGTTGCTGCCGTACTCGGAGGCGGGGTATCCGGTGCATTATACGAGCGTGAAGAGTGGGGAAGGGCTGGAGGAGGTTCGGGAGGCGCTGAAGGGGAAGGAGTCGGCGCTGGTGGGGCCGTCGGGGGTGGGGAAGTCGAGCCTGCTGAACGCGCTCTATCCGGGGCTGGGGTTGAGGGTGGGGCAGGTGAGCGAGGCGTACGGGACGGGGAGGCATACGACGGTGGGGGGGCTGTTGATCAGGCTGCCGGAGGGGGCTTCGGTGGCGGATACGGCGGGTCTGCGGGAGGTAGGGCTGTGGCTGGTCCCGCCGAACGAGCTGCCCGATTGTTTCCCGGAGTTCCGGCCTTTCCTCGACAGGTGCCGGTTTAGTGATTGCGCGCATATTAGCGAGCCGGACTGTGCGGTGCAGAACGCGGTGGTGGCGGGGGCGATTGACCCGATGCGGTATGAGAGCTATGTGAAGATGAGGGCGGAGGCGGTGGAGGCGTGGCCGAGGTGGTAGGCGGGGGTCGGGGATTTACGGGTTCACCGCAGAGGCGCAGAGGGCGCAGAGTTTCGCAGAGGTTTTTGAGGTTTGCATTGTGCTGGGGCAGAGGGTATGCGGCACCGTGCAGGAAGGGAGCGCGGCGTCAGGGGTTAGTAGACGGCATGTGTCGCGTACTTGCTTCGCCGGGCACTCTCTAAAACCTTAAAGACCTCGGCGTAACTTTGCGCTCTCTGCGCCTCTGCGGTGAGTTTCGTAATTCGTGCCCGGACGTCATTGTTTGCCGCAGTAGGGGCAGGCGGCCCAGCGGACGCTTATGGCGCGGCCGCAGTTTTCGCATTCGTCGCGCAGTTTGGTGCGGCAGTGGGGGCAGAAGAGGAAGTCCTGGCTGACGCGGCGCTTGCAGGAGGGGCACATTTCGGTGTCCTCGATGTCCTGGAGGAGATATTCTTCTTCGAGGGCGCGCTCGTAGGCTTCGGAGAGGGTCTCTTTGGGGCGGAGGACGAGGTAGAGGATGAGGCCCGCGAAGGGGACGAGGATGACGAGCGCCATACCGAGGGCGATTGAGAAGACATCGCGGGTGCGGGCGGTGATGTCGCGGTACGCCCACACGATGGTGGCGAAGTAGAGGGCCAGCAAGTATGCACCGGCGCAGGCAAGAAAGAACTGTAGAAAGACCGCGAACCCGCTAAGTAACTGTGCAATTGTTTCCGTCATCGCTCTGTTGTTATACTCCCGGCCCCGCAGGGCAACAGCCCGCAAAGGCCGCGTTTTGGTATCAAGCAAAAGCGGCCAGCGCGCAAAGGGTGGCCGCTTGTATATAACATTATAACAGTTGTGGCAAGTGCGGTCGCCACAGTACACGAGGCGCGAGGGCGCGGGCGGACCGTGCGCGCCACCTATAGCGGCTCGAAATACACAACGTCGAGCACCCACACCGATGCCCCTCCCACCTGCACCTCGATGGGACGGGGCATGTAGAACTCGGCGGGGTCGAACGCGCTGGGGTAGGAGGAGACGTATTCGCTGCGGGTGTGGCAGTTCTCTGCAATCACATCGAGCACATGCTGGAGGCCCTCATCAGGCATACCGAGCATAAAGGTCGAGTTCCGCTCGCGCAGGAAGCCGCCCGTGCTGTCTAGCATGGTGAAGGGGATATTCTTCTGGCGCAGGGCATTCCCCAGCTTGATGGTGTCCTGGCCTTGCACAATTGCTACGACTGCCTTCATGGTGTTGTGAACCTTGTTGCGTATTGCGACGGCGTTGTCAGTTGTCAGTTGTCAGTTGTCAGTTGACGGTCTGTGCCGCTTATTCTCTTCCCTTAGCACTCACTAAACCTTAAAAACCTCTGCGTAACTCACCGCTCTCTGCGTAACTCAGCGCCCTCTGCGCCCCTGCGGTGAACCCGTAAAACTATTATGAGAACCCAACCATCAGCAGCGGTCGGCGGTTGTCAACTGACAACTGACAACTGACAACGGTCTTACTCCCCTACCCCCGCGATATACACCGGCATGTCAGGGTCGTCATGCCGCTGCATCAACGTTCGTAATCCTATAGGATATAGGCGGTAGCTGTCAAGCCTGTAGATGTCCAGCCACTCAAGGCCCACCGCTTCCGTGTCAGGTTCGGCACCCATCTGCGCCACCGAGCCTTCCGCGAACCTGCAAGTAAACATGAACTCTATGACATGAACGTCGCCATAGTTGAACGGGAAGATGCCCTGCACACCCGCCAAATCGCGCACGTAGCGCAACTGCTCTATAACGACGTCGGCGCTTATCTCTTCGCGGCATTCTCGGCGCAATGTCTCATGGATAGGCTCGCCCGGCTCCTGCCCTCCTCCCGGTAGAGTATACCAATCGCCGTCCTTATCACGCAGCTTCACAGCAAGGAGCTTGCCCTGCTCTACAATTATCGCTTTCGCGCTGTTCCGGATGGCGGTCATGGCTGGTTCAGTCGAACGGATAAGGCGTGCCTTCGGGCAGCGGCGTAAACGTAATGCGCCTGCGGAACATATCCCAGCGGGCAACCCGCTTCAGATGGGGGTAGAAGCCGGAGCGCTTACACCCCTTCAGCGACGGAATATTGTCGTGCGTCACAAACGTGATGACATACCGTGCCCCGAGCTCAGCCCCCTTCTCGGCAAGCTGCGCCATAGCAGCAGGCATCAAGCGCTGGCCTCTGAAGGCTTCCGGCGTGAATGCACCCTCAAGTAGCGCCTCATCGCTGCGCAACACCGGGTACAGGCCGTGGAAATAACTCTGCATCAGCCCGTTCAACTTCGGCCCGATGATCCACTGCACATAACACGGCACATCTTCCGCCGTAACGGCCACGTAACAGGCCGTTATACCCGCGTCCAGCATCTGCCGCCTCGTGACAATCTCTTCCCGCGTCTCGCCTGATATACCCGGCAGGTCGGGATTGAGTATCTTCGGCAGGTCGGCGTCGCTGATCGGGCGTAAGCTGATGGGGAAGTTGGCTTGCGGTGCCACAAAAGGCACACTGAGGTCGCGCCGCAGACCATAGCTGACCAGCTCCGAGCTCCACCGCTGCCGAATCAGCCGGCCCGCCTGCCCATCCTGTACTGTGCGCGCCATGCTTTGTAATTTGCTGCCCATCTCTTGCATCGTCCCCATCTATCCGGACAGTATGCGTCATATGCCCACCCTCATTATCGAGGGGGAGCACCGACCGCTTTCACTATGTCACCCGCCCGCATTTTACCCCATTTGCCGCGTTGTCGCTACAGAGCTAATTCATAATCAGCGCCTATTCAAAGTGCGGTTGTGACGTGCCGGGGTTGCAAGTGTATGCGAATAATCCACCAATTGCAGCGTCAAGTAGTGGGAAAACAGTTCAGTCTTCTTCGTAAGCCGGTTTACTTGCTGCCTCCAGCGCCTTCTCAATAACTGCTGCCTCGTCATTTTCGTCCACTCCATAGGCTCTTGCCATGAGCCTTAGTCCCTCTTCACGGCTCAATTCTATCGTTCCAGTTGGCTCTAACGATATGGCGTTATGAACGATCTTATCCTTCTCCGGAAGATAGGCCAGGAGAACTATGTTTTGCTGGTTCTCTGGCGTTAGAATAACTTCGCTGTTCAAGAGCACGCCCAATGCCCTCATAAAGTCTGTAATGCCTCGTTCTTTTCCCTCACTGTCAACATGGCGCGGGTCTAAATCGAACTCGATCTCTTTGTGCCAGAAGAAATGGCAGTGGACCATCACGCTCGCGACGTCGATCGCCAGGAGGCTTCCAATCTCGTTCCTTTGCTCAAAGACTGTCGAAACGTCGCGGGGCAAGGGCGCTGATTGCTTGCCAAGATAGAACTCAATTGGATAAGGTTTGGTATGCAGCCAATCAAGCACTCGCTGCCAATGAGATATGGTGACGCCAGGGATGTAAATATCCCTCAGGGTGCCGTCATGATGCCATACATCTTCATATTTCATAACTCAATTATAGACAATAATGCCAAGACGTCCATTTAGTGTCTCTGATTGTTTGAATGAAAGTCACGCAACCTAAGGAGCCTTCAGAAGGTTCGCAGTGGTTACTAAAGTGCTCCACACATAGAAGGGGCACCCCCGAAGAAGTGCCCCTTCTAAGCTTACTTCACCTGAAACGGGGTTGGCAGAGCGCTCCCGTCCAGGGCTTTGGCTTTCAAGTGTAGGTTTACGAGAAGGGGGTGCAGGGGCGAAGCCCATGACGGGGGGCTGGGGGTGTCCCCCATTCTCCCCATCTTCTTTTTCGCTCCCCTCCCAGTTATGGGAGGGGCTGGGGGTGGGTCTTCCCTTACCAATATGTAAGATAGCTCCACCCCTCACCTGAACATTTACTGTTCCAGCCCCCGGCTAGTCCTGGCGGAAGATTCGGACCCTCCGAAAGGGCTCTTTGCCCCTGCTCACCGAAGCCAGGTTGTATCTCTCCGCCAACTGGTGCTGCAATTTCCTTATCTGCGACGACGCCGGCGCGAGGTCAATCGGCCTGTCGGTTTCAAGCACGGCATTAATAGCGTCCTCAGCCTCCACCATCGCGGTCGTCATAGGGTCGCCGGGCGGTTCAACGTTGAAGACGTTACCGAGCGCCGACTCTATTTGCATGAGCGTATTGCTCTTGAGCACAAACACAGGCACCCCGCTCGACTCGGCAGATCTGAGGGCCTGCGGGCTTTTGCGGTAGTAATTCTTCAACGTCATAACCATGTCGGAATCGTCCATGTCACGAACGATTGTTGCGGGCACTCGCAAGTTCTTTATCGCGCTTTCGAGGCGATTGCGGCTCACGCCGAACGGGTAGACGCGCAGCGGCTTGTTTGCCGATACTCCGTTTACCACGCTCATTGCGTTTGCGCCTATGCGAGTTGAGCGTTCGCGCTCCTCCTGCTGTGCCTGCATGAGGTCGCGCTGGTCGTAGACCTGGCCCGCATCGTCACTGCTGACGTTGCTTCCGGCCTGCTCCTGCAGCGCGTATGCCGAACCATTCTCAACCCGCTCGCGTTCGAAAGGGTAGGTTGTACCACCTGTGCGGCCGCCTGGCTCACCAAAGCCTGCGTTGCCGCGCCCGCCGTCAGGCCGCCTGTCACGCCGCATCGCGGGCGACTCCGGCTGCTGCTGGCGGCGTGGAGCACTGGGCAAGCCACTGCCGTGGCCCCTGTCGTCGTAGCCTCTGCCGCGTCCACCTCTGCCGCCCTGCGTCTGGCCCGGTACGCTCGCGCCGAAGCCGCCGCTGCCGCGCTGTGCGGGCGGTGGGATGTGCGCGATCTCCGTATGGATTGTGCCGTCGGCCAGTCTCGTCCTGATCTCCGGCGGGATTATCTCGCCGCGCAGCAGGGAGTCGACCGTCTCGGCCACATCCCTGTGGACCGCCACGCGCTCTCGATCAAGCAATTCGACTATGATGTCGAAAGTTGGCGGGGCCTTGCGCTCCAGCACCGATTTCTGCGTGCCGCGCCTCCGCGCCTCTTCGTCGCTGAGCGTAACCGACTGGATGCCGCCAACCAGGTCGGAGAGCGTGGGGTTCAGCATCAGGTTTTCGAGGCTGGTGCCGTGGGCTGTCCCTACAAGCTGCACGCCGCGCTCGGCGATGGTGCGTGCGGCTTGCGCCTCAAGCTCTGTGCCGATCTCGTCGATAATGATGACCTCCGGCATGTGGTTCTCCACAGCCTCGATCATCACGGCGTGCTGCTTCTCAGGCAACGGCACTTGCATACGGCGCGCACGCCCTATAGATGCGTGCGGGATGTCGCCGTCGCCCGCTATCTCGTTCGATGTGTCTACCACCACAACGCGCTTACGCAACTCCTCGGAAAGGATGCGCGCGCATTCACGCAGGATAGTAGTCTTTCCCACGCCGGGAGGCCCAACGAGCAAGATGCTCTGCCCGGTCTCAACGAGATCTTTTATGATAGAGATTGTGCCGTAAACAGCCCGCCCGATGCGGCAGGTTAGACCCACCACATCGCCCTTGCGGTTGCGTATGCACGAGATTCGGTGAAGAGTGCGCTCGATGCCTGCACGATTATCGCCGCCAAACTCGCCGATGTGCGCGATAACATAATCGAGTTCGGCGCGTGTGATCTCGTTTTCGTTCAGGGTAGCTTCACTGCCCCTGTAGCGGGCCTCGGGCTTTCGACCCAGGTCCATCACCACTTCGAGCAGGTTGCCGCGGTTATTTAGCCGCGTGAGCGGATCCACAATAGGGGCGGGCAGTGCGGCCATCAAGGCGTCCAGGTCGTCTGTGACAACATGTTCGCCCCCATTTCTTATGATCTCGTTCGGGTTTTCAGTTGCACGACTATGCTCCGCGATTGCCCCTGCTGGGGTCTGGACGGGCGCGTGATCGTTGTGTGGCAGGCTCATGGTAGAGCCTTCGTAGTCTAACCTGGACTGGCTTTCTTCAGGCAATTGCATATTGTTAAAGGATCACCCCTTTTATTGGGTTATAACCATGCTTCTCAGCACGGGGATAATGAATGTAACCTTCCTGATTGCAAGAAAGGGGCCATGGACGAATAGCGGAATTGGGCTTATTCGGCAACCGTACACTTATATAACGTTCGCGGGTCTCACGCCGGGAAGGCGCAATACCCGTACTCTATATTGTGACACAGTAGCTCTGCTTCTAACACCGTCCACGGTCGGTGTTCGACTCCGTCTGTAGCCCTATTTTGTGGCTACGAAGTCTGCGTTATTGACGAGGAAGGGAACAAGGGCGGGTTGTCGCTCCTTTATTGGCTCTGCCAGATACTTGACCAACAAGGCCTGCTCGCTCAACAGGTGGAAACCACGTTCCTCCAGCAGGGTTCCCACTTCGGCCTGATATTCTCTAATTCCACAATATACAGGTTTATTGCCGTGACGTGCGGCTTTCCACAATACGTGGTCCAGAGCAGCCGGAGCTATTGCGCGGTTGCCGGGGTCGGGCCGGTAAAGGGTGGTAACCCAGTGCCCACTTGCCCCTGTGAGAAGGCGCACGTAGCCGCCGAGTCCTTCTCCCCTCCCGCTCTCGTCCTGCCATACGTAAGACTTCTCCAGCAAGCCCTGCGACAGGAACCAGGGCCTGGGGATGTGGCTGATGTGCCACTGCTTGGTTGTCAGCATCTCTGCACGCTGCACGACGGGCGGCGTGACCGCAGAGTAAAGCTGCATCAGATCCCACGCGTCGCCGCTTGTCCGCCTGCGAAGCAGCTTGCGGTAAGGATCGTCGTCCTCATCGCTCTTGCTGGACCTGACGTAAAGATGACCCCACATCTGCTCATTCGTATAGGGTGTAAAGCCGAGCGAGCGGAACGTGCCGAGCTGGAACTCGTCTCCCGGCACCTTCACAAAGAGCCGAATTACGCCCTCTTCCCCGGCTGCTCTGCACACCTCTTCAAGCAGACGCTCCCAGACATGGTCCGGGGCCTTGTCGGTCGCGGCCAGCGTCGTTATGGTCCACTCGTCCCGCCTCTGCCAGCGGCAGCGCGCCTGCACATACCCCTGCACGATGCCCCGCACGCTGTACACATATACGAAGTTGACGCGAGGTCGCATAGGAAGCAGCGATCGCACCAGGTCAGTGAAGAGCGCGTCGGGCTGCACAAGGGTATACGGAGGATTGAGCCGCAGCACCCGCTGTTTGCTGCGTGTTGCGGCAATACTCAGTAGGTCGAACAGGTTGGCCTGGCGCATCACATGTGCCATACTACCCCCTTCGGGGAATCATGGTTGCTAGACCGACAACGGTGAGTTATGCGCCGCTTCAGGGTTGTCGATTAGCGGT
The DNA here is from genome assembly GCA_039932335.1 of Chloroflexota bacterium. GTDB lineage: Bacteria > Chloroflexota > Chloroflexia > QHBQ01 > JADMIH01 > JADMIH01. The sequence continues at coordinate 1,874 of JBDTQH010000054.1, read as the reverse complement.
TCATACCTGGCCTGCCGGCCGTTTGGAGGCCTCAACCATTGCCAGAAAGTATCTATGGAAGCGTAGATCGTCCGATAGCTCAGGGTGGAAGGCCGTCACGATGATATTGCCCTCGCGGGCCGCTACCGGCGTGCCGTCTTCCAGTTCCGCCAGCACTTCTACTCCCCTGCCGACCTCTTCAATCTTGGGTGCTCTTATGAAGATGGCCGGGAAAGGCTTCTCTCCCAGGGCGGGTATTGATAAATCGCTCTCGAAGCTCTCAAGCTGGCGTCCGAACGCGTTACGCTCGACCTTTATATCCATCAAGCCGAAGAGCGGTTGGTCCATCCCAACGTCTTTCGAGAGCATAATCATGCCCGCGCATGTACCATATACGGGATTACCCTCCGAAACGTAACGCCGGATCCCATCTTGAAGGCCGTACTTGACCGCCAATTTGCCTATAGCTGTGCTTTCGCCGCCCGGAATAATGAGGCCGTCCAGCCCCTCCAACTGCTCAGGCAGCCGAACCTCAACCGCCTCCACGCCTAATGCGTGCAGCGCCTCAATATGCTCACGAAATGCCCCTTGCAGGGCCAGTACGCCAATCTTCATAGTAATTGTGATCTACCCACGTCCAAGCGGTTTACCAGCCTCGCACCGAAAGTAGCTCTTCCCGCGGAAGGGAGGCAATATTGATGCCTACCATCGCTTCGCCCAGGTTCTTGCTCACTTCCGCCAGTATGGCCGGGTCGTTGTAGTGGGTCACCGCCTGCACGATAGCGCGAGCACGCAGCGCCGGGTCGCCCGACTTGAAGATACCCGAGCCAACGAACACGCCGTCAGCGCCCAGGGCCATCATCAGGGCAGCATCGGCGGGGGTCGCCACGCCGCCGGCCGCGAAGTTCACCACAGGCAACTTGCCATTCTCCGCTACCCACACAACCAGGTCATACGGCGCGCCAAGCTCTTTGGCCTCGGTCATCAGCTCTTCGCGGGGCATATTCTGCAGCTTGCGGATGCCGTCCCACACGGTTCTTATGTGGCGCACAGCCTCGACCACGTTGCCCGTGCCTGCTTCCCCCTTGGTGCGAATCATGGCAGCGCCTTCACCGATGCGGCGCAAAGCCTCACCCAGGTCGCGGCAGCCGCAAACAAACGGAATCTTGAAGTCATGCTTGTTGATGTGGTATCGCTCATCTGCCGGTGTCAGCACTTCGCTCTCGTCAATATAATCGGTGCCGATAGCCTCAAGAATGCGGGCCTCCATAAAGTGACCGATGCGGCACTTCGCCATAACAGGGATAGTCACCGCTTCCATGATACTCAGGATCATCTCCGGGTCGCTCATGCGGGCAACGCCGCCCTGCACCCGAATGTCAGCGGGCACGCGCTCCAGCGCCATAACAGCCGATGCCCCTGCTTCCTCTGCGATACGGGCCTGGTCGGGCGTAACAACGTCCATGATCACCCCGCCCTTCAGCATCTGGGCAAGGCCTTTCTTCGTGGTGAATGTGGATTTTTCCATAACCGGTCTACCTCCAGAATATTGGAGACCCAGGCGTCCAAAAGCGCCCTATCTCCAGACCTCGTCACCTTTTCCTAATCAATGCGTAAGAACTCCTCATATTACACTATAATTGTACCGCCAACCGGGCCATAAAGGCAAGACCGAGTACGATTCCTAAGTGTCCAGAGCCATGTATAAGGCAAGCAGGGGGCAAGGGCACGTGGTCTCCATCCAGGCGTTATGTTAGGGATTGACAGGGGACTCCCTGTCCGGGGGCCCGCGCTTAGTGCCAGCCTGGCAAGGGGGTGCAGGGGGAACGCCTGCCGGGGATAGGGGTGTCCCTGCTCAGTTGCAAAGATAGAAGTAAAGGGTTAGGATCTGGTAT
>JBDTQH010000053.1:0-36051 GCA_039932335.1 Chloroflexota bacterium | reverse complement strand
ACCCGGCCCCGTCTTACGGCAACGGCCGGTTGACCCACTCCAGCGGCTCTACGGCGGGGCCGCTGACGTGCAACTCCCAGTGCAGGTGGGGGCCGTTGGAGAGGCCGGTGTTGCCCGACAGCGATATTACGTCGCCTTGCTTGACGCGTTGGCCCACTGTCGCTATCAACTGAGAGTTGTGTGCGAACAGCGAGAAGACGCCCATGCCGTGGTCGACTATGATAGCGTTACCGCGCACATCAAGTTTGCCGGCGAACACTATCACACCGTCTGCGGGCGCATGTACGGGCGTGCCCACAGCAGCCGACATATCCATGCCGCCGTGATAGCTGGTTGGCCTGGAACCGTCGGGACAGTTATAGCAGCGGCGGGTGGCGAAGGCCGATGTAATGCGTATGCTGCCATCGAGGGGCATCCTGAACGGCCCGTTCCAGTATTGCTGCGGCGTTCGTTGCGAGAAGATCTTGTCCAGCAGTTCCAGTTCGGGCGTGGTAAGCGCGGGGTCGAGCAAGGCAGCCGTTTGCGGGTCGAATTGCAGCGACTCCGCGGGGAATGGGTAGGAGACCACCTGCAGCAATCGTGCTACGGCGCGCTTGCCGCCGTCGCCGTTTTGCAGGTTGATTGTGACAGTGCGGGTGCCCACATCAGCGAATGGCACCGAGCCAAGCATCGCCCAGGCAATCCCGCGCTCAGGCTCGTGGTGGAAGAAGAGCGTCCGCCCCTCGTATTGCCCGGTTACGGTCATGCCCGCCGATGCTGCTACCGTCACAACTGCCGTATGCCCTTCGGCTACTGTGGGCGGATTGAAGTCGACAAGCGTGCCCATTGGCAGGCTGAACCCGCTTGCTCGCAGCGCCATGTAACCTACAGGCGACAATTGCACGCCGTAGGGTGTGCCCTCCAGCCCTCGGTAGAACTCGAAGCGGGCGCGCTCGAAGTACTGCACGGTCGTGCCGTCCTCGCCAATCTCCTCGGTGACCGGATAGCCGAAAGCAGCCAGCCCACCATTCGCCAGCCAGTATTTCAGGAAGCCGTTCGCCAGAATATGCCCTGTTTCAGAGAAGTAAGCTCTCGTGGCTGTAGAAGCGACGGGCGGCATACGGTCGAAAGTGCGGTCCTTGAGTATAGTATTCGAGAGGCTGCCAAGCTGTACGCGCCGGCCCTCTGGAAGCTCCGGGTGCCACTCGAAGCGGGCGCGCTCGAAGTATTGCACCCGGAATATAGCACCGTTCCAGTATTGCTGCGGGAACTCTTCGGTCAACGGAAGGCCGTAGCGATAAGCGCCATTAGGAGTGGCATTATAAAAATCGAGGAACTCGCCGCCCAGATAATGCCCGGTCTCGGTGTAGAAGCGCGTGTAAGGTGCGGGCGTGCCGGGAGCGGGACGTGACACTATGGGATCGCCTGTGTAGGGCTGCGCAAGGGTGGAGCGTTCCAATTGCGCGCTATTCAGGGCGGCGGTGGCTGTGCTGGTGATGGCGGTGGCGGCTGTGATAGCCCGCTCGATAAGGGCAATCTGCGAGCTTTGTTCGCTCGCACCGGCGGTATTCGAGCGGGCCGAAGTGCTCCCGCCACCTGCGAGCAGAGTTAGCCCCACCAGAATAATCAGGAGGATTTTTGCGTATCTTTTCGTTCTGCCGGGAGAATTATCTATCTTAGCGGGCAACTGAAGGGTCTCCGAACTGTAACTAAAGAATTATATCACGAAAGTCTAACGAATAAGTCTATCACAAAGTCGCTTGATGCTCTATAATCTCTTTGCCAGGAAGCAGAAATGCTATCAGATTGGCTATTTTGACATGTGGCTCGTGCTACCTATTGCCTATAGGCGGCATCTATTTTTAACACAGGAATAGGAATGAAGCTGTTCGCCCGATCTTATGTCTGGTGTGGAATTATCGTTGCTCTAATCTGTTTATCTGAAATACCTTCGGCACATGTGGATACTGTTTATGCGGAAGAGGGAAGCGCGACACGATTCGTCTCGGAAACGGGCCGAACAATGCGTGGGCCGTTCCTCCATTACTGGGAGTCACACGGCGCTTTGCCCTCTTTCGGACACCCTATCACCGATGAGATTGAGGAAGGCGGCCTGTTGGTACAGTATTTTGAGCGGGCACGGCTGGAGTATCACCCTGAGAACGCGGGCAGCGAGTATGAAGTGCTGCTTGGGCATCTTGGTCTACAACTAACCTCGGCCCGCGACTTCCCGCCTGCTACTTTCATCCCGCCCGCTTCGAGCGGTATCAATTACTTCGCTGAAACGCGGCACAGCCTCGGTGGAGAGTTCCTTGATTACTGGCGGTTACAGGGTGGGCTCGAACGCTTCGGCTACCCGATCAGCGAGGAGCTTTCCGAAACGAGCACGACAGACCGCCGCACTTACACTGTGCAGTATTTCGAGCGCGCCCGCTTCGAGTTTCACCCCGACAATGTAGAGCCATACCGCGTGCTGCTGGGGCAGTTGGGCCGCGAGATGCTCCGTTTGCGCGATAAAGCCAGCCGCTTTGTGCAGGTGGTGGACGGCCAACTGGTGTCAGGGCAGAGTCTTACGCCGCTCAAGCTAAAGGGCTTTAACTACTTCCCTCGCGACTACGGCTGGACCGACTTCGGTGCATGGCCCACCGACAGGGTGGAGCACGAACTGGAGCAGGCAGAGCGGCTGGGCGCGAACACATTGCGCGTCTTTATAAGGTACGATGCCTTTGGCGGTGCGGCGGAGGGTTGGCGCAAGCAGGAGGGTTTCGCTAACTTCGTCAGGATGGCGAAGGCGCATGGTCTCTACTTGCTGGTTAGCCTTTTCGACGGTTCGCGCAAGGTTCCTCAGACCGGCTGGGACAACTGGCCCGCACCCGGCACCCCGGAGGACGCGCAAGACAAGGCTTACCTTGCGGCTGTGATAACCCCCTGGAAAAACGAGACTACCATCCTCGGGTGGGATGTCTATAATGAGCCCGACCATGTGACCGAGCTGGAATGGCGCTGGGACGAGCACCGCGCTAACCGCGTGTACTGGCTGGCGCGCATGGCAACCGAAGTGCGCCGCCTCGACCCGAACCACCCGCTCACTGTGGGCGTGGCTATTGCCGATTCCAACCTGCTTCCAGGCAGAGGCGGGATGAATATGCTCGACATAGTTGACTTTGTCTCTGTGCACTATTACAAGCGCAACTATGGCGGTAAGAGCGCGGCCTCCGTTCTGCGCGACTTGAAGAAGCTGACGCGCAAACCCATCCTTATAGAAGAGGCCGGGGAGTCTACCCTGGATAACCCCGACGGCGATGCGGAGCAGGCGCGCTTTCTCGCCCAGGTAATGCGTGACGCGATAGAGACCGACACCAGCGGCGTGCTGATCTGGACGCTGTACGACTTCCCCACACACTCGACCAACTCAGAGGGTTACTATGGCGTTCTGAGAGCCGATGACACCCCCAAGCCGGCCGCCGCGATATTCTCCCAGCACTAGTGCGCGAGAACGTAAAACGTAACGAGTGAACCGTGAAGCGTGAAACGTGAGTGCGCCCTTGAAACGCCATGACGCCACGGTTATTATGGTCTTACGTTTTACGTTTTACGCAATACCCCACGTTTCACGCCTCACACCCCACTATCTCATTACTCACCCGGGCCACTTATGTGATACAATGGCGGCGCTATTTGGATGGCGCATGACCCCATCCCAAAAGCCAAACTTCTGCAAGGATAGAGAGGAAATCTTTGTCAACAGTCCATTCCGGCGATAGCGCCACCATCGATGAGTCCTCCGCGAACATCGAGTGGATTATTCGCCCTTTCAAAGATAACGACGTGCCAGGGCTGGTTGCCCTTGCTAATACTGTTTTCAAGAGCTACAAAGTACCGAAAAGCATCACTGAAGAGAGCTTCCGCACGCGGCTAGGTGGGCCGCGCTCCGACCCGGAAAGGCAATATGTAGTGGTCGAAGGCCCAGTTCTGCAGGGCATTCCTGCGGGCATGCCTGTCGCCTACGGTGCTGTGCGGTATGATGACGATGACGAGGCAGGCGAGCGAATGTTCTACCTGCGAATAACGATGCATCCGGCCGCCGAGGGGCTTGGCCTTGAGCGGGTTCTCGCTTCAAGGTTGCTCGAAATTGTGCGCGGCTACCAGGCCGACTCGACGATGAAGCCGCTACCGAAAGCCAGCGTCAGGGCATGGTCCTTCGAGCAGGTTCACCATTTGCGCACACTCTGGGCAGAGCTAGGGTTGCGAGAGGTGCGGCAGTTCTGGACAATGGCCCGCCCGCTCAACGAGCCTATAGACGAGCCTGCCGCCGTCGAGGGTGCAACCATACGCACATTCAATCGCCCCGGCGATGACGAAGGAGCGCGCATAGCGTTCGATGCCTCGTTTGCCGACCATTGGGATCACCACCCGACGTCATCCGAAGATTGGTTGCACTGGCTTAGCCAGCCTCAACTCAGGCCCGACCTGTCGCTTCTCGCTGAGGTAGACGCTACGCCTGGCACCTTCGCGGGCTTCTGCATAATCGAGATATTTGAGAGCGACAATAAGCAGCGCGACGTCTGCGAGGGCTGGGTAGAGTTGCTCGGCACGATCCGCGGTTGGCGGCGCATGGGATTAGGTCGCTCGATCTTGCTGCACGGTCTCCATTCGCTCAGAAGCGCTGGCATGGATACGGCATTGCTGGGCGTCGACTCGGAAAGCCCCACAGGCGCGAACAGGCTCTACGAGTCGGTCGGTTTCCGCATCCGCAGCCGCGATTTCAGCTATGCGTGCAATCTCGACGAAGTGCGCATCTAGCTCGATGGTAGGGTGAACCTGTGAGTCACACACCCGATAACAGCAATGATTGGCATGTGCGCCCCTACCGCGCCGGTGACATCCCTTCTATCCTCGCTCTGATAAAGACGCGCGAGATGGCCTACGGGCTTGGCTTCATGATAGATGAAGGCGACCTCGTTGTGCGCCTCCGTGGGTCGGGCGTAGACCCTTCCCTTTCGGCTATCGTTGTGGAGGGTCCGCAACTTGAGGGCGTAGCGCCGGGCGCGCTGCTTGGCGGCGGTTGTTTCACACAGGAGACAAGCGCCGAGCGCAAGCAGCGAAGCTATATCATGCACTTCTGGTCGCACCCTGCAGCTATCGAGCATGGTATCGAAACGGCCATCATGGAGCAGATTCTCAAGCTAATACAGCAGAACGAAGCGCGGCCCGATTTACCACCTGTAGACGACGGCCGCGTGTATGCCGGCGCACGCAAGGGCTTGCCGGGCAGAACGGAAGCCTTCGAGCGGCTGGGCATGACATTCAGCAGGCAATTCCTGCTGATGGAACGCTCTCTCAGCGACCCCATTGACGCACCCGCCGCGATAGAGGGTGTGACCCTGCGTACATACAGGCGGCCTGAAGACAACCACGGCGCGTGCGACGCCTATAACGATTCTTTCAGCGACCACTGGGACCACTACGACGAAAGCTACGAGGGCTGGGACGAGGGCATCGCGGCTCCATCGCGCCGACCTGACCTTTCATGGCTGGCCGAGATAGATGGCGAACCGGGCAAGTTCGGCGGCTTCTGCATTACCGTAGTACATACCGAGGCGAACGAGCAACTTGGGGTGAAGGAAGGCTGGATAGAGTTGCTGGGCACTACCCGCGCACAACGGGGTAAGGGGCTGGGACGCTCGCTGCTGCTCCATGGGCTCCATTCACTGAAGGACGATGGCTTCGATACCGCCCTGCTCACGGTCGACTCGCAAAGCCCCACGGGTGCCAATCTGCTGTACGAAAGAGTAGGCTTCAAAGTGCGCCAGAGCGATCTGGTCTACAGCATCGAGCTGAACGACATAGCGGTTTAGTCGGCATTCGACTAAAATTGGGGTGAGCTACGCAGACCGCCGACCGCCATAACTGACAACTGACAACTGACAACGCGGTCTGCGGTCTGCCGTCGGTGGTCGTCCAAGGCAAAGAAGGGGAACAACCATGGAGACAATGCAGTCTATACGTGCGCCGCACGGCACAGAGCTAAGTTGTAAGGGGTGGCTGCAAGAGGCCGCGCTCAGGATGCTGATGAACAACCTCGATCCTGATGTGGCCGAGCGCCCGCAGGATCTCGTTGTGTACGGCGGCAGCGGCAAGGCAGCGCGCAACTGGCCCTCTCTTCTCAAGATTATGGATTGCCTTCGTTCCCTCGAAAACGACGAGACCCTGCTTGTGCAGAGCGGCAAGCCTGTGGGCGTGTTCAAGACCACCACGGACGCGCCTCGTGTCTTAATCGCGAACTCCAACCTTGTACCCCACTGGGCTACCCGCGAGGTCTTCTCCAAGCTGGAGGCTGAAGGGCTTATCATGTACGGGCAGATGACCGCCGGAAGCTGGATTTACATCGGCACACAGGGCATCTTGCAGGGCACGTTTGAGACGTTCGGGCAGGCAGCTCGCAAGCACTACGGTCCTGATGCCGACCTGGCGGGCAAGCTGGTGTTGACGGCCGGATTGGGCGGCATGGGCGGCGCCCAACCGCTCGCGGTCACTATGAACGGCGGTGTGGCGCTCTGCGTGGAGGTCGACCCTTCGCGTATCGAGCGCAGATTGGAGACCGCTTATCTCGACACTTCCGCCGGCAGCCTGGACGATGCCCTCGCGATGGCCGACAAAGCAATAGCCGAGCGTCGTGCTCTCTCCATCGGCCTGCTCGGCAACGCGGCTGAGATCTACCCGGAGTTGGTGCGGCGCGGCAGAGTGCCCGATATGGTGACCGACCAGACTTCGGCGCACGACCCGCTCAACGGCTATGTGCCCGTTGGCTACGACGTAAGTGAGGCAGCAGCCCTACGCAAGAGCGATCCTGAAGGGTATGTGAAGTTGTCACTTGCTTCTATGGCGGTTCACGTGCGGGCGATGCTCGATCTGCAGAAGATGGGCGCGGTTGTGTTCGACTACGGCAACAACATCAGGCAGCAGGCGTTCGGGCAGGGCGTGACCGATGCGTTCGACTTCCCCGGCTTCGTGCCCGCGTACATTCGCCCGCTCTTCTGCGAAGGCAAAGGTCCATTCAGGTGGGCGGCGCTGTCGGGCGACCCCCAGGACATCTATAAGATTGACGACATGGTCCTCCGCGAGTTCGCCGATAATGCCTCCGTAGTGCGTTGGATAAAGCTGGCCCGCGAGCAGGTGAAGTTCCAGGGTCTCCCGGCGCGTATTTGCTGGCTCGGCTATGGCGAGCGTGCGCACTTCGGGCAGGTGGTGAACGAGATGGTGCGCACAGGTGAGTTGAGCGCGCCCATAGTAATAGGCCGCGACCACCTCGACACAGGCAGTGTGGCCTCGCCCAACCGCGAAACAGAGTCGATGAAGGACGGCAGCGACGCCATAGCCGACTGGCCTATACTCAATGCGCTGATCAATGCCGTGGGCGGCGCTACCTGGGTATCGTACCATCATGGCGGCGGCGTCGGTATAGGATACAGCCTGCACGCCGGGCAAGTGACCGTGGCCGACGGCACGCCCGAAGCAGCAGCGCGCCTACAGCGCGTGCTCACCACAGACCCCGGCATGGGCATCATCCGCCACGCCGACGCCGGCTACGATGAGGCCATAGAGGCAGCGGAGCGGTTTGGCATAAGGATACCAATGCGTGACGAGAAATGAGAAATGAGAAGTGCGGGTCTAATGCGCCCTGTATCTCATTTCTCACTTCTCATTTCTGACAATTCCAAAGGAGTTCAGCCAATTGGCACAATATAACTTCGACCTTCAATATACCCCGCCCGACTTTACCCGCCCGCACTTTGTGGAAGCGCCGGACAAAGAGACTGAGCCTGCGCCTGCTGATGGGTTGGCTCCTACGGCGTTCTACTCATCTACCAACTTCCCCACATACATCAAGCGTAACGGCCAGTGGCTGCTTGCGAAGAAACCGCGCATGGACGCGGTGATCGTGTGGGACGAGAAGGCGCAGGAATATATTTGTACCGAGATGCGGAAGGTACGCGCCGGGCAAGCAGTTGTTACGGGTACTGCTGAAGACGGCAGCACAGGTCTGCTGGCATACCATGCTGGCTTTCTGCCGGGCGGCGACTCGCCCGGTGGTGAAGCGTTCACCTTTATGGCGAGCGGCGCATCGCGGGAGCGCCCGCTGAACTATAAGCGTATCGCTGAGCTGATTGCATGGGATAGATCACGCAATGGCCGCAGCATCTGGGTGCTTGGGCCCGCTGTCGTGCATGCCGGGGCGCGAGAGAGTATGTCGTGGCTAATCGCCAACGGCTATGTGGGCGCTGTGTTTGGCGGCAACGCCGTGGCGGTCCACGATCTTGAGCGCGCCCTCTACGGCACCGCTCTTGGCATGGATTTGGAAGGCCATACGGTAATAGGCGGCCACAGGCACCACATGGACGCCATCAATACAGTGCGCCGAGCGGGCAGCATCTCCGGGGCTGTACAGAGCGGCATTATACCCGACGGCATCATGCACTCGCTGGTCAATTACGGTGTGCCGTTCATCCTTGCGGGTTCGATACGCGACGATGGTCCGCTGCCCGGCGTCATTACCGATGTGCTGGAAGCCCAGGACAAGATGCGCTTCTTCACGCAAGGGGCTACGCTGGTAGTGATGCTGGCGACCATGCTCCACTCTATCGCAACTGGCAATATGGTCTCGACCTATGTAGAGCGGGACGGCAAGATAGAGCCTGTCTGGACGATTGTGGTAGACCAGGACGAGATGGTAATTCAGAAGCTGGTAGACCGCGGCACACACCAGGCGTTCGGCATAGTGCGCAACGCCGACGACGTGCTTGACCGCGTTGTGTCCGAGCTAAAGAAGCTGGAGGCAGGCGGGTAGTGTAAACTGTTCAGATTTAGGGTAAGGGGGTGCAGGGGCGAAGCCCATGACGGGGTATGGGGGTGTCCCCCATTCTCCCCTCCCCCAGCCCCTCCCACACGTGGGAGGGGCTGGGGGAGGGTCTTGGCTTACCTGGATGTCTGATTGCTCCACCCCAAATCTGAACACTTATGGGTAGTGCCGGGTTTGAGTGTTGCTTGAGAAGGCACTATACTGAAGATAGTGAATCGGCCAGCATCTGATAGGGGAATGCAACATGAGCAGCATTACAATTGATCTACCTGAAGAGCGCATGCAGAAATTGCGCGAGTTGGCGGCACAGCTTGGCGTTAGCCCTGAAGAGTTATTGCGTGCCAGCGTTGAAGGTTTGCTAAATCGTCAGGACGAACGCTTTAAACAAGCCGCCGAATATGTGCTCAAGAAGAATGCTGAGCTGTACCGGCGTTTGGCGTGATAACATATCTCGGTCTTGAACAATTACTTGAACTCTATCTGGGTGTAATGGCTCAGTCCGGCGGCTCAATTGGCATTCGTGACATGGCCGGACTTGAGTCAGCCATTGCACAACCTCTTATGACGTTTGGAGGGCTCGACCTCTATCCCAGTATTGCCGAAAAGGCTTCCGCACTCGGTTTTTCACTCGTAATGAATCACCCTTTCGTTGATGGAAACAAGCGCATTGGTCATGCTGCTACAGAAACGTTTCTTGTCCTCAATGGCTATGAGTTGGTTGCTGCTGTTGAAGAGCAAGAAGAGGTAATATTAGACTGGCGGCGGGCGAACTGCGCAGGAAAGCTTTTACAGAGTGGCTGGAAAACCATTTAGTGGAGAAACGCTAGTTCTATCCATGAACCTACAACAACTACTTACAGACGCAAATATCCCCGGCGCACACATAGTCGGTGACACAAGCGGGCAAGTTGATATAACCCACATAGCGGAAAACTCGCGCGTGTCGCAGGCGGGCACATTGTTCGTGGCCGTGCGTGGAAGCGTACATGACGGGCACAAGTTTGTTGCTGATGCGCTGGCGCGCGGCGCGGTAGCCGTGGCGGGTGTGCGCGACGAGCGTCCCGGGGATTTACCCGACGACGTGCCTTATGTGCATGTGCCCGACGACCGTAGAGCGGTTGCCCTCTTATCGGCGGCGTTCTTTGGCTATCCTTCGCGCAAGCTGCAAGTGGTCGGCGTGACAGGCACTGACGGTAAGACCACCACATCCACCCTCATACATTCGATTCTGCTGGCGGCAGGACGCAGGGCCGGGCTAATCTCGACTATCAGGGCCGAGATCGCCGGGCGCTCCTACGACACAGGTTTCCATGTAACCACACCTGAAGCCTTCGACGTGCAGCGATACCTCAACGATATGGTCGAGGCGGGCACCGATGTGGCTGTGCTGGAAACCACCTCGCACGCGCTCGACCAGGGTCGCGTGCTCTGTGTCGATTACGATGTGGCTGTGATAACCAACGTCACTCACGAGCATATGGACTGGCACGGAAGCTGGGAGAACTATATGGCCGCGAAGGCTCGGCTCTTCGAGATGCTCAACAGCAGCTACCGCAAGCCGGGCACGCCCAAGGTAGCGGTCATCAACGCTGACGACAAATCATATGCCTGGCTAAAGAAGATACCCACTGATATGCAATACGTCTACGGCCTTGACCGCCAACAACAGCCCGATATCACCGCCGATGACCTTGAGTTCCGAGCTGATGGCACGCGCTTCACAGTCCAGACGCCGATTGCGGACATACCAGTGCGCCTGTATCTACCCGGCAAGCACAACATTTACAACGCCATGGCCGCCATTGGTGCGGGGCTTGCACTTGGCGTGTCGAAGGACGCGATTCAGAGGGGCCTTGAGGCGGTGGAGCAAATCAAAGGCCGCATGGAGTGGATCAAGGAGGCCAACCCCCTTGGTTTTGACGTGGTGGTGGACTTCGCGCATACGCCCAACGCCCTTGAAAAGACGTTAGAGTTGGCGCGCCATCTGGTGGCAGCACGGAATGGACGTGTTATTGCCGTGTTTGGCTCGGCTGGCCTGCGTGACCGTGCCAAGCGCGCCCTCATGGGCCATGTGGCGGGCAAGTTGGCTGACCTCACGGTGGTGACAGCCGAGGATCCGCGCACCGAGCGTATAGAGGATATCTCGGCGGAGATAGCGCGCGCTCTTGTTGAAGAAGGGCGCACCGAAGGCGTGGATTTCTGGCAGGTGCACGATCGTGCCGAAGCTATCGCCTTCGCCATAGAAAAGGCCCAGCCCGGAGATATGGTGATAACCTGCGGCAAATCGCACGAGAACTCGATGTGCTACGGCACGGAAGAGACACCCTGGGACGAGTTCGCCGCTGTTAGGGCCGCGCTGGCACGCCGCAAGAGTGCCTGACCTCAACTATCCGGAAATAGCAAAAAGGCTCGGAGCGTTATGCCCTGAGCCTTTTTATAAGCGCCGTAGATGGTTTGTGCTGTGGACCTGAGCGGACTCGAACCGCTGACCTTTCGGATGCGAACCGAACGCTCTCCCAACTGAGCTACAGGCCCGTAGTGCGTATAAAGTATACCATCTGTGGCGGAAAACCGTCAAGGAAATGAAGGGGTGGGGAACGCGAGGCGGGGAGCGTGAAACTTGAAACGTGAATAGGGGAACGCCAAGGCGCCTTGGCGCCAAGGTTATTATGGGTTTAGATAATCGCTTAGGCGGTCAACTGACAACTGACAACGCAGTCAGCGGTCTGCCATCGGCTGTCATACGCAGTACACAGTAGCTCACGTTTCACATTTCACGCCTCACGCTTCTGCTACTTTTCGGCTCGGAACGTGATTACCTTGCTGAAGTTGGTGCCGTCGATCTGGTAGGAATAGCAGCCTGGACCTTTCAGGCGTGTGTAGGTGGGCCAGTTGGGCCATGTGCCGTCGTTGGTGAGCGCTGTGTCGGGCGCGAGCTGTAGCTCCGTGGCGGGGTTGGCTCCTCGTTCGAAGCGCATTTCACCCGCGCCATCCACTTGCCGCCCGCGCACAAGGGCGGGGCCATTATATGCCGGGTCTGCTACCCAGAGTACCTTGATGTAAAGCCAGCCTCCCTCTTCGTTCGTCCCGCCAATCGGGTACACGCCGTCAGCGCCGAAGCCCACAGGGTAAACAGGCCCGCTACCCAATGCCAGGCCAAAATCAGGGCTGACCTGCTTGCCTGGTGTGGCCGGACACTGGCCTCCAGCCGCTACAGTAGGCAGATTGAGTGGTCGGGCACGCAGACTGGCCCATACGTCGCCGCCGGGTGGTGGGGTAGCCACGACGATAGGCTCGCCCTTGGGGTACTTGCGCGCGAACTGGTCCGCACCCAGGCGCGAAAGCAGCACTATGGGCTTGCCATTAGAGTCGCTATGTAGCTCGAAAATAGCGCGCTCGAAATATTGCACGACATACAGGGGCGTGGTGCGAGTTAGACTCTCGTAGAGAGGGTTTGTGAGTGGATAGCCTTGCTGGGCCAATCCGCCGTTCTTTCGCCAGTAGTCAAGGAAGATACCGCTGACCGTCTTGCCTGTCTGCGGGAACGTCTGGCTCTCGCCCGTCATAATGGTGGGGTCGGTATCAGGTGCGCCCTGCGGCCATTTCTCTTTGAGACGCTTCGTGCCGAGCAGCGACAGCAGCACGTCATAGGGCGCTTTATTCTCTGGATGGTACTCGAAGACTGCCCGCTCGAAATACTGTACTGTGTACGTCTTGCCGTCTATGTCGGACCGCTCCTGGAACTCACCCGATAGAGGGAAGCCTTGCTGTGAAATACCGCCATGCTCGCGCCAGTACTGCATGAACCTGCCGCAAAGACTCTTTCCGGTTTCGGGGAAAGTAGTGCAGTTGTTCTGTGTGGTTTGGGCTGACACGCCAGTCATTGTAGGGGGTGCGGCAGCGAAAATGCCGACCAGCACGAAGAGTGTGATGAGAGGATGCTTCATAGAATTAAAGGCCGCAGGATGAGTAGATTGGATAGGCATTGTTGCCCATTATAACTCATTAAGCGGCCTTTAACTTACAGAGCTATCCCTTCTTGAGGAGACCAGGCTCGCTCGCAGGTGCTTCTTCAGCCTGGTTGGTAGCGCCCGGCAGGAATATGCCGTTATAGAGAAGGCCCGCCAGCAGGCCGCCAATGATCGGGCCAATCAAGTAGATCAATGCATTGCCGTCAAGCGGCCCGTTGATAAGCTCTGCGCTGAGAGAGTGCGCGGGGTTCATTTGTGCGCCCGTGAACTTTCCGCCTACCAGGATTCCAACGAACACCGTAAGGCCAATGGCGAAGCCGCCCACCTTGGCCGCCCGGTTGTCTACGGCAGTACCGAACACGACCAGCACCAGGAAGAAAGTAAGGATAGCCTCCATCACAGTCGCTTGCATGAAATCTACGCCCGCTCCCGGCGCGGGTGTGCCAAGATTGGCAGGGTAAGCGCTGCCCGGCACCACGTATTTGAGAGCCAGCAATGACAGTATGCCACCGATCATTTGCCCGACTATATAGAGCAATCCCAGAAGGGGACTGATTTTCCGCGTCACCATCATGGAGATTGTGACCGCCGGGTTGAAGTGCCCACCCGAAATGTGGCCGAGCGCACTGATCGCCAGCGCCAGCGCCAGGCCATGGGCTATGCCCGCGATCAGCAGGGAGAACTCAGGTGCGGAGGCGGCGGTGACAAGGATGCTCCCGAAGCCAATGAAGAAGAAAAAGAATGTACCTACAATTTCCGCGACTACCTTCCAGTAATCATCTCGTGTGATGCTGTCTCCCATTGTATTTCTCCTAGAGGTGCTCATGTGGCGGGCAGTTTATCCTGTGCTCGTCCGGTGCAGAGTATAGCAGAACACCATGTGTCATGCAAACATATTCGCAGTAGTAAATGTTCGGATTTAGGGTGGAGCAACCTGACATATCGGTAAGGGAAGACCCACCCCCAGCCCCTCCCAGTCATGGGAGGGGAGTCTAAGAAGAAGGGGAGAGTGGGGGACACCCCCACAACCCCGGCAGGGGGATCGCCCCTACACCCCCGCCCGGAAGGGCACAGGTTTGTTTCTTCGGGGAAAATTGATAAGATAGAAGTATGCAGGAGCATAATGACGAGCTTTTTATAGTGTTTGGGGGCGGCTGTTTTGGCACGCACCATGTGCGAAGTATTGAGAAGGGCCGCCAGCGCGGGCGCATCTCCCCTGAGGCCCGCATTGTCGTGCTCGACCGCAACACCCACCCGCCCGCACTCGACCTGCCGGAGGTGGCGGACAACCGGCATCTCAGCTTTGTACAGAGCGACTGGCTGGAGTATATGAAGGCCAACTGGGATCGTCTCCCCGCAGGCACACAGGTCGTGCCCGCGCCCATCGCGCCGCACCTTGCTTTCGAGTGGCTCGTCTGGAGCCTGTGCGAGCGGCTGGGCACCGATGTAGTGTCGGTAGAGCCGATGTCGCACGAATTCGGCGGGCTTCCCTACGAATATCTTGCGCCGAGCGGGGCGCGATTCATCAGCGCCGCCGACTGGATTTGCCCCACCAACTGCCGCGCCCCGCATATCTGCCCGATGATACGCGACGTACGCACCTGGGAGCTTTCGCGCACCGTTAACGAGTACGCCGACAGCCATAGCAGCAGCGTGGCGGCAGCGGTCGTCTTTGAGCCGCGCTTCCGGGTTCCCGGCATCGACCGCCTGTACCTCCACGAATATACCGATGCACGTGACCGCATCCTTGCTCTCTACACCCGGCCCGAGGCCGCAGGTAAAGAGGTGGTCGTCGCAACGGTGTCACCGTGCCACGGCGCGGTCAGCCTCCTGCGGCTGAATGCGCTCGCCCACGCAGGATAACGTAGCAGGGTTTGAGGACAAAGCGGCTGGCGCTCTGCCTCTACTAAAGACGCAGCCGCGCAGATCTACCGAGCCTGCCAAGCAATATCATGCCTGCCACATATACGCCGAGCGCCACAGCGAATACCAGACCCGCAGCCGCCACAGACGCGAATTCAATGACCGCCTGGTCGAACCGCTCGCCCGCCGGGAAGAAGCGGTAGAAAGGCTGCACGAGCGGGGCTGTCAGCCCATACACAAGGCCGGGAAAAGAGACATCCGGCCGCACACCGAGCGCGCGCATCCCAAAGCGAAGCAGGAGCAGCACAATTATAAGTGCTGCTCCTGCCTTTGAGACAAAAGAAAGTATTCGAAAAGCGCTGGTTTGTCGCGTGGCAACCGGCGGCGTTCGGCGCGGGGTGTCGTAGCTCATAGCGCGCTCTTCCCGGATACGGCCTTATCTTTCCTCGAAGCGGACGTTCATCTTGTCGCCAATAGCGATCTTCTTTACAACGTCCATACCCTCGATAACCTGGCCCCAATTGGTGTATTCTCCGTCGAGGAAGTTCGAGTTATTCTTCACAATGAAGAACTGGCAGTCGCTGTTGCGTGCCTTGTCCGGTCCACGCGCCACGCCGAGCGCACCTTCCTTGAACGGCAGCATATTGTACTCGGCGGGCATCTTGCCGCCGCCGCTGCCTGTTCCTGTCGGGTCGCCGCCCTGGATAACCCAACCCTCCACGCGGTGGAACTTCAGCCCATCGAAGAAGCCTTCTTTGGCTTTCTTCTCGAAGTTAGCGATGGTGCCCGGCACGTTAGCTGCCTGGTCGGTCGCGACGCTGCACACAATTGTGCCTTTCGGAGTATCTATGACCATTACCTTCATTCTGTTGCTCCTTTACGCTTGAGAAGAGACGAACGAGCGCAGAACATACCCGGCGCTCGGCCTGCTGGTTGCATACCGCTCTTCTTACTGCTGCCGGTCTTCAACCGTGATGCTGTTGATTTTGTCGCCAATAGCGATCTTGCTCACCACGTCCATACCTTCTACCACCTGGCCCCAGTTGGTGTACTGGCCGTTGAGGAAGCTGGAGGGCGTCTTTGTGATGAAGAACTGGCTGTCGTTGTTGATGGCAGGGTCTTGCCCACGTGCCACCCCGAGCGCACCCGCCCCAAAGTCGATCTGGTTGTACTCAGACGGCATGTCGCCGCCGCCCGTGCCGTTACCGAGCGGGTCGCCGCCCTGGATAACCCAGTCCTCCACGCGGTGGAAGGTGCGGCCGTTAAACTCGCCAGCTTTAGCTTTGGTCTCGAAGTTGGCGACTGTCTTGGTCACGCCCGCTGATGGGTCTGTATAGAGCTTGCAAACAATCTTGCCCTTTACGGTATCGATCGTCATGTATTTGCCGGGGCCTGTAAGTGGCTGTGCGGCCGTGGTGCCTGTTGTTGGTGTCGCCTGGACCGCTGGAGCCGCCGTGCCGGTATCGCCGGTGGCGGGTTGCGGCGCGGCCGATGCATTGCCCGAAGCCGCGCCGTTATCGAACGCCTCCACGGCTGTGGAGGTGGGCGATACGATGGCTGCGCTGTTCGATGGGGCTTTCCAGGGCTGCGTCAATAGCAAGATTATGAGGATAAGAGGGATCATACCAAGCAGCCAGATAACCACGTACCGCTGTGCCGTAAATGGGGGCAGCACACGATCTACGTTCGCCATAAAGCCTGCCTTCTCAGGCTGTACTCCCCTGCCGCCGACTGGCTGGCGAGTTACGGGTGGTCTGCCCGGCTGCTGGGAAACAGGGCGGCTGGCTTTGCTTGATCCTGAACCGCTGCCGGGCCTGCCTGATGATTGGTTGGCCCTGCCACTCGGTGATTGAGGGCGATTGCCGCCGCTACTACTGCTGCCGCTGTTCTTCTTGGGAGGTTGTGACATTTATCCTACCTTGATTTCTAGACTATAGCCTATCGCACAGGTATTTTCGGGCTGTCCTGTGCTGTCGCGCACTGGCAATTTGTAACACATACAGTGTGGGGCGTCAAGCGGGGGCGTGCCGGGGTGTCAGGTATCAGGTGTCAGGTGTCGGGAGTCAGGGCTCAGGATTACGGACTCACCGCAGAGGCGCAGAGAGCGCGGAGTTACGCAGAGGTTCTTAAGGTTTTGTGAGTGCTGAGGGAAGTAATTATGCGTCACATGCCGTCAACTGACACCTGACACCCGATACCTGACAACCGACCCTAGACCCCTGACACCACGCGGTCGGCGGTCGTAAAGCCCCCTCCATCAATCCGTCCTGTACGCCTGCACGAAATCCAGCAGGCCGCCGGGGCAGGGGGTGTGGTTGCCGGCTGCTGTTAGTTCGCCGTGGCCCCAGACATCGCGGCGGCCTGCCGGGAAGTCCGGCCTGTGGTAACAGAGGTGGTCGAGTAGGGCGGCAAGAGCTCTTGTCTGCGGTTTTGTGGTGATCTGTCCGGGGCCGAGGTCGCAACAGACTGCCAGGCCGTGATAGTTGGCGGCGCGTGCATGCCACGTTATAAGCTCATCGGGTTGCGTGCGCCAGATACGTCCGTCGCTGCTCACCCGGTAATGGTACATCAGGCCGAAGCCCCGCACAGCCGGGCCGCTTCCTTCGTTCCAATTCTTGCCGATGTGATAGCGGGCCTGCTCTATATACCTCTTTACAGGGTCGTAGGCAGCGGGCGCACGCACGGCATCATAGTGCACCACTATCTTTGTGATGGCGTCGAGCGGACGAGTGCGCCAGTTCCGATCACCCGGCTTGCGGGGCAGTTTGTCGATAACGTCGATGATCTCCAGCATCCTGTACTCCCTTCTTGTATCGTCTCGACCGTTCTTCTATTGCTTGAAGAGCCTGTACTGGCTGTACGAGCCTGCCGACGCCAGCCCAAGCAGCACGCCCGCCACCAGAAAGCGGACAAACGGCGTGACATCCGGCCAGGCTGTGACCGCCTCAGCCAATCCCGCCACAATCAACCCCACCACCATCGCAGCCAGCCCTGCCCACCGAGCAGGCAGACCGAGCGTTTTCAGCCCCTGCACGATGAGCGGCACCAGTATCAGAGCCGGTATGCCCAGCAGAGTAATGCCATTGAGAAAGTTGTCCATGTCTCCCTCCTTTCGACGAGCGAGCACGAGGTAGGTATGCCTTGTGCTCGCTCGTCGCGTTTGCTTGCCGGTTAGTTAGTTCCGGACGCCTTCGAGCCGCGCCAGTGCTATGTTGCGGAAAAGCGCGAGGCCGCAGTACCACTTGATGCGTGTGCGCCAGGCGTCTTTGGTTTCGAGCGCACCGAGCGGCTGCACCTGTATGCCGCCGTTGTCCAGCCCACACAGGCCTGTCTGGAAGCCGAACTGCACAGCATAGATGGACGAGCAATCCTCGCTTGTGCCCTTCGTCTCCACGTCGCTTATGTGGTCGTCCACCTCGACGGGTATGCCGTCGTAGCTCATGACGCGCCTGCCGAACGCGTCTGTGCTTGTTTCCAGCACGCTGCCCGATGCCCTGCGCAAGCTGGACAGTTTGCGGCGCGTTCGCTTGGACATGAAGAGTACAGAGGGCGCGCCGGGCTTTATCATGTCCACTAGCTCATCGACATGGTCGAGCGTCAGGGTCGCGCCGTTCACGCCTTTCGAGATAGTGCGCGCTCCAGCCGATAGGAGCTTGAGGCCGTCGAACTCGTCGGGGTTGGCCGTAGCGTCGCCGTTGAAGAAGGCATCGCTGAAGGTGTGCGCCATCGCCTTGGCTTTGGCGGCGACCACCAGCGCCCGCAGGTCGTTGGGGTCGGAATAAGTCTGCTGGAGGAAGGCGTCTACATCGGCATCGCCTCCCAGGATAGCAAGCTGGGCGGTCTTTTCAGTGACGGTCATGGCCGATTCGTCCCATGTGTCGCCCACAGAGTAGAAGGCGACATCTCCAAGCGTGGCTTCCTGGTTGTATCGCAGCGAGTTGCCCACGATCTGCACGAACGGCAGATAGCGCAGGACGGCCGATTCTTCAATTATCGTTTCAACCACCCCACGCACCAGCATATCCTGGCTCAAGTGGGCGGCGTCTGTTAAAGTTAGAGGCATTCTGATCTCCTTGTTGATATTGCGTATTGCGTAATTGGATTGTCGGGTTGCTTTTACTTACCTCGCAGGCCCATCGCGATTTTTGCTTCGGGCTTGAGAGATTCCGCGCCGATTATGGATGACGAGCGGGCCGGGTTGCCTGTCGGTACTGCGCTTTCGTGTGCCTGTGCGATCTGGCGGCTGATGTTGGCGTACGCCTGGCGAGCAGTCTCAGCCGAAGCGTCGATCTCCGCCAGCGTGCTGCCTCCTACCATCTCAGCGATGATGTCGGGCCCTCCCGCTATGACATTGCGGTAGCGAGCTATGGCCGCTGCTGCCTGCGCTTCGACTTCGGCAAGGCGCTCGGCGGGAGCAGGGTTGTTTTGCGTGCTGCTGCCCGTAGCTTCGCCTTCCGGGCTAAAGAGTGGCATTCTCCTCATGTTGTTCACCTCCTTTGCAACAAGATTGGTCGTGTCGGGGCATCTCCTCGCTTCGGGAAGCCCTTAGACTGTGGTCTCTACGAAGTCGAGTTGGGCCAGCCAACCTCCGTCGGGATGTGTCGGCGTATACTGCTCCATGCATTGCTCGCGATATGCTGTCGCCCTGGCGATGTAAACCGTGCCGTCTGCATCCTTTAGCTCCAATGCAGGCAGGTCTACGAAGGCGAGCAAATCGGCACGCATGTCGGCGCTGCTGCGTCCGTCGGCGGGCGATGTCCAGAGCAGGCCCACCATGCCATCGAACATCGCCACGTCGAAGCGCCACTGCCACTTGCCCGCATGGCCCAGCGCGGGATCGCTGGGATCGGTTACATCGGGAATCCATGGTCGCCACCTCAACTGTGGGCGCTGCGGCAGACCATCCTTGCCCGCGAGGCCGCGCCAACCCAGCACAAACCCCACCCAATCGCCGTCGCGCACAGATGCGTGCCTCAGATAGATGTCGTAATCGTTCACCGGGCCTCCTTCCTTTTGTTAGCCTGTTACAAGGCGTCGACTAGATGCTGCTCGCCTGCGGGCCGCGACTTCCTGCTCCAGTTGCGCGGCATAGCGTTTGGTCATAGCGCCGGAGCGTGCGGGACGGCCCCGCTTCTGGTCTTCGCCATCGAGCCAGGCCCATGCCTCCGTCGCAGCCCACAGCACCAGCAGCCGCTCGTCCTCCTCAGGCCCATTCCACGGCTCTACAGGGTCGAGACGGTCCCATGGCATCAAGAGGCGCATGACGAGGTGAGTAGCGCCAACTTCATCTCCGCTCGCTGCCCTGCCCAGGTAGACCACATCGCCCCATACGCTCCAGCTCTGGCGAATGCCGCTGCTCGGTGGCGTGCCTATCACGCCCTCTGCTTCCTGCGGCAGCGCCCCTCCCGGTGGGCATTCCACACCCACCAGGCCGAGCACACCCGGCGGCAGATCGAACGTGCGCTGACCGCTTGCTACCTCTCTATACGCCTCGGTTTGCCGAGGCCAAAGGCGGCTGTACCAGCTCCCTGCTTCCACAAGCAGGTTGTCCAGCAGCCCATCGCTCCATACAGTGACTGTGCCCGTATCTCCAAGCTCCTGCCGCAACCGTGTGCGAAGCTCTGTTCTATTGCTCATGTTTAGTCCTTTCGGGGTATCGGGTGACCGTTGTCAGTTGTCAGTTGTCAGTTGTAGCGGTCGGCGGTCTGCCGTCGGCGGTCGTCAACCGACAACTGACAACTGACTACGTTCACCCGCTGAAAGCCTCCTGCTCCTCAAGGATGCGGCCCCACTCGGCTTCTGAGTCGCCGTCCCCTAGCAGGTCCATGGCGCGGCGGCGCGAGTGAACGCCCGATGCTACCAGCGTGGTTTCCTGCTGCACTAGCTCGGTGCGGTCCGACGGCAGGATAGGCGGCCAGACCACCTTCACCGCGTAGCCGTTGTGGGGGTCGAGCACGCTCGCTGCCCGCGCATCGCCATGTAAGCCGTGCAGGCGCAGCACCATCCGTGCGCGTTCGGCGAGGGCGCACGACCAGATGGCCCTTTTCCGGGCTATCTTTTGCAGCATCGGCTGTAGCTCAACTTCCAGCGCGACACCCGACCGAGCCGTTCCCGAACCGTCGCCGAATGCTGTGCGGGGCATTTCGGCCAGGTCGTGCATGGCCCTGTAGAGCAGGTTGAGATATTCGATATGCAGCCCTACCCCACCGCCAGACAGCAAGTCCAGCAAATATGCTTTGGCGTCTTTTGGCAGCTCCCACAGCCTGCCGGGACCAACCTTGATGCCCGTTGAGTCGGTGACGTTCTCCAGCACCGCGATAGGATTGCCCGACACCTCAAGGATGTGCGACAGGATCGACAGCCGCGAGTTGAGGTCGCGGTTGATAGCGATCAAGTCAACCAGATCGCTCTGGCCCCACGGCTCCCTCGGCACGCGCAGGTTCGGGAAGACCACATACGGGATGAAGCCGTAGGGGTTCAGCACACGCCGCTCAAGCTCACCGTCGCGCCACACTTCGAGTGTTTCGGCGGTCCACACTTCCACGATCTTGCCACGGCTCCGCGCATAGTCCGAGCCTTCCCAACTCTGGTTCCCATCTCCGACATGGTATGTCTGCTGGACCATGAGCAGCCGGCGGTAGTCGTCGGGCTGGCGTACGCAAACCAGCCCTGCCGGGTCGACAGGTGACACCGACGGCACGCCCTCTTCCGCGTTCCAGGTCACTTTGAACGCACCGTCGCCCAGCACCGCGCTATCCACAGCCGTATCGAGATCGGCCAGCGCGAGGGCGTTGCTCTCATAGCAAGCCTGCAACAGTCCCCCAGAGTGCTGTGCCGCCGCAGCGCCTTCTTCGCCCGCACCCTTTGGCGCTTCCACGGCGAAGGCAACACCCTTTCCCATCAGGTAGGATGCCGCCTTATGGACGAAGATGCGCGCATAGTTGAATGTAAGCCTCTTCTCGCTCGGCGCGGGCAAACCCTCCCACTGGTTGCCATTGTAGAAATCGAGATAAAGCCTGTAGAGCGCGATGCGCCCCGCGTCAGCTTGCGACATCCTCAGCGGGACCATGCCCGCCCCACCCGGCGTTACGCCCGTAGACGTCTCGCCCTGCCTGTTCCTTGCCATACCGCTAACCTCCTCTATCATTGTTCCGCCCGTTCAAGTTGCTCGCTTCTGATAAAGGAATGCCATTGCCACCCCAAACCCGGACACAATTCAGCCCAGAATCAACAAAGATCCCCCATCCGGCCTATCCAGACCACCCCAAAACAAAAGGCTCTCCTGTCTGGGAGAGCCCCGACCGCCGACGGCAGACCGCCGACCGCCATAACTTACAACTGACTACCGACACTCGGTACTTCGTCCCGCTTTTTGTACGCCTTAATGTATCGACCGGAGTACAACTTTATCCTGTAGCATTAGGCTGTGAGATGTAATAACTTATCCATATAATCGCGAGCTATACTCGCACTTCTCATCTCAAGTAGAAAGCAAAGACAAAGGAGTACACATAAAAGCAATGATCACCAAGAAAGCATTATCAACGGCAATAATTGGCGTCAGCCTGGTTATCTTCGCCGGGTGCGATAGCGCAGCTACCACGCCCACAGCCGTGCCCGCAACCCCTGGTTCGCCTACCGCTGCGGCATCCGGCACGACCGATGTCCCGGTGACTGCTAATACTCCCACCACGTCCGCACCCGCACCGGCAGGCACGCCCACGGTAGTGCAAAAGCTGATGGGGCACACAACCTATGTAAACGCGCTCGCAGTCTCGCCTGACGGCAAAACCCTCGCATCGGTATCGTCTGACAAGACGGCCCGCCTTTGGGACCTCGCCACCGGCAAGACGACAAAGACGCTGGAGGGCTTCGGGGACGGTGTGTATAGCGTGGCATTCTCGCCTGATGGCAAGCTGCTGGCGACAGGTGGCGATGATGAGGACCCCACTGCTCGCATCTGGCAGGTGTCCGACGGCACGCCGGTGAAGACTCTCGACGGCTACGATCGCCGCGTGGCAGATGTGGCCTTTTCGCCCGATGGCAAGCTCTTCGGCACCGTTTCGTGGGACAAGTCGATACGCCTTTACACCTTGCCCGATCTCACCGCCCAGGCAACCTATACGGCAGAACAGGGCGTCGAGAGCATTGCATTCTCGCCCGACAGCAAGACGTTCGCTACAGGCAGCACCTCAAATCACCTGATTCTCCGCGATGTGGCCGACGGCAAGATCCTCTGGCAGTATGACGGCGACCCCGCGCCTGCAACCCAGGGATCCGTGACCTTCTCGCCCGACGGCTCGACAATCGCCACCGGCACAGGCGCCAGCATGGTGCAGCTATTCAAGGTTGCTGACGGCATGCCGCTCTATACGATGGAGGGTCACCGCAACTTTGTGCAGAGTGTCGACTTCGCGCCGGATGGCAAGACCGTTGCATCGGGTGCGCTTGACGGCACAATCCGGTTCTGGGATGTAGCCTCCGGCAAAGAGCGCAGCCAGGTGTCCAACTACGGCAGTGTGAACGCGGTGGCCTATACGCCCGACGGCAACATGCTTGTGACAAGCTCCAGCGAGGAGATCTGGGTGTACAAGCTTCGCTAGTGGTGCTGCACACCTGATCTATCGTTGGCCTTTGCATCGGTCTACCTCAAACACCCCTCACTCCCAGTCCCCTCTCCCCGCTTCGCGGTGAAAGGGGGCTTTTTATATGGTGGGGAGGTTAGGGGACACCCCTGATACCCCGGCAGGCGTTCCCCCTGCACTCCCTTCTCAATTACCCTACCCCTTCCTTTGTCCGCGTCGATGGCGACCTGCCGTCTACCATCGTAACTGACAACTGACAACTGACAACGGTCATACGCA
Organism: Chloroflexota bacterium; assembly: GCA_039932335.1. Classification (GTDB taxonomy): domain Bacteria; phylum Chloroflexota; class Chloroflexia; order QHBQ01; family JADMIH01; genus JADMIH01. The sequence goes on along the minus strand of JBDTQH010000053.1, from coordinate 12,514 downwards.
ATACGCAGTACGCAGTACGGCTCACCTCCCCCGCGCCACCCTGGGACGCCAGTCTATCCTGTCGAGAAGGGCCGTCATTGCTGCGCTGACCAGGAGGTCGTCGTGCGTGGTGGGGTTTTCGACACCCCAGCGGAGCGGTCTGTTAGGACCGTCGCCCACCTGTGACGTGCAGGCTTCGACCTGCGTCCAGAAGAGGCCCGTGTCGCTCTCTCCGTCCTCGGCATATTCTTTGTAGCGTCCGCCTTCTACCAGTGCAAGAAAATCCCAACCAAGGTGCGATTTACTTTGCGCGCTGAACACAAACGGCACCACCAGCCCCGGCAGCGCCTGGGCCAGAAAGCCTGCCAGCCCCGCGCCAACCCCCGTGGCATCCACCACCAGCCTGCGCGCTGCCCACACGTTGCGTGCAAGGTCGGCGATGGCGGCGTGTAGCTGTGGGTGCGGCGTTCCCACCCACAGCCGCCGGTCCACCACACGATAGCGCGGTCTCATAACGAGTGGGTTGTCCAGCCCCTCAAGGTCCACCTCGACCACCGTCAGGGCCGTTGCATCTCTTCGCCCACCTGTCGAAGACAATGCTTGCCCTGTTTGTGTTGCCTCTTCAGCAGCCCACCTGCCGGCATCCATGCTTTGTTCTTCAGCACCCGCAACATCCAGCAGCATCGCGTAGAGCTTGCCCGGCAGCGCGGCTCGCCTGCGAGGATGATCGCCTCGCATCTGCGCTCGGCGGGCAGCAGGGAAAAGACGGGCCTCGTCGTCCATCTCTTCGAGGAAATATTCCGTGCGTATGAACGGGTGATCGCGCCCGAATTGTGCAATGCGCGCCTTGACTTGCTCGCCATACTCCGGTACATACTGGGCCACTTCCTCCCAACCAACCTTGAACACCCGCTTCTGCCCGTCCTCACGCTCCAACTCGCCAAGATAAGCCATCTGCCGGGCCAGCAGCGTGCGCGATGTCCAGACGGTACCCGAGAAGACCTGCGTGGCGTTGGCCGACGCGCCCATTGGGTCGAACACAGCGTCCCACCGCGCGGGCAATACCTCCTGCGCCTCGTTGCACACCAGCAGCATGGAGGCTGTTTCACCGCGTGCCTGCGCCTGCGGGTTGGCCGACATAAACGTGCAGGTTGCCTTGTCCAGGGCCACTGTATAGCTGTCTGCCTTATATCCGCCTGTAACTTTAGTATCGAGCCTGTCGAGCAGCCTGCGCCGCGCTATCAGTGCCTGCGGCCGATATGTCGGGTTGGCCGTGACGATCGAACCGCCCGCGCGCTGGAAGCGCCACATCAGGTATGCCTCCAGTTGCGCCAGTGTCTCGTCTTTCCCCGATTGCCGCGCGAACACCACCGCGAACTGCCTACCCACGCCTCTCTCAACCGACCGCACTATCTGCTCGGCCACCACCCGCTGGTACTCGCGCATCTTGCAGCGCGGATAGCACACAGCTGAAAACTCGCCGATGCTGTACATAACGCTTATCCCGCTCCGCTTTTTGCCGTTGCCGGCGTATACCCGCTCGCTCTGCTCACCGTACCAGCCTCAGCACCATATCCAGCACTACCCCTCCGGCCACTAGCCAGAGAAGCGTGTTGACCCGACCCTTTACCTCTCCTACATCAACCTTTAGTTCCTCCAGCATCTGCCGTGTTACTATCTCGTAAACCGATCTCGGCCTATCGTCTATGGGCGGACTCTCCTGTTCGTTCTTGATCGGCGCATTCTCATGCTCATCGCTATTCAAGCTCGCCGCAGCGCCGCCTAACACTCGAATCTCTGCTGTCATGCCGTTACCTCCTTATCAAATGCTGCCGCATTGCCGTGGGATTCCGCTGTCTCATTACTTCCAAGCACTCTCATCATGCGGTCGATCTCCTCGATGTCACGCGCAATCTGATCGTTGCTTCCCGACAGCTTTTGCTGGGTGAGCAAGGCGCGACCTATCGAGTCGCTGAGGCGCGCCTCTAATGCGGCTATCTTGCTCATATCGCCCTCCCCGGCGGTCAGGCTATCATGGGCCAGCCTCAACGCCGCACGCAGGGTCTCGATCTCTCGCTCCATCCACCTGTCACTGCTGCCCTGCCCGTTCCGCTCCCTTTCTCCTCTGCTTTTCACCAGTTCGAGCATATTCTCTTCTCCTTCTTTTCACCTGCTTTGCGCCGCGTTGCTCACAATCATCTCAGCCGTTTGCATATAGTTAATGCCCATCGCCCCCGGTTCTCAGACACAGCCGCTATTCGTGCTGCCCCAGTACCGTGCTACAACGATCTGTCAGTGTCTCCGCGTCCCTGGCGTGTTGTCATTCTGAATGCCTCGCTAACAAAGAAGTGGCAGGCAAGCGTGCCCTCTTGGCGGTGTCATTCTGAACGAAGTGAAGAATCAACCTCCATACTAATTGCTACCCAGACGGATTCTTCACTTCGTTCAGAATGACACTGCCTGGTGGGTGCTAGAGACACGGACGTTTGCGGGCACGCACATTCTCTTGTTACCGCGTCACTCTAACCCGGTTTCACACCCGCGTCACAAGTGCGGGCTGCTGTCGTTATAGATAGTAGGAAATGGTTATGCATACAAAAGGAGGCACACGTAATGGGAAGTTTGGTTAATATTCTCTGGACCGTAGCCGTGATACTCATTGTTCTCTGGTTGCTTGGCCTTGTATTTGGCCTGGCCGCGGGCGCGTTCGGTTGGTTGCTCCACCTGCTGCTGGTAGTGGCCATCATCGTAATTGCCTACAACTTGCTCACAGGTCGTAAAACGGTCTAGCAAGCAGCAAACAAAAGGGCGTAGCTTAGAAGTGCTACACCCTTTCCTTATTCCCTCACCGGCAATCCCGCCAATATCGCCCGGCGTATAATAAAGCATGACATCAAGCCAACGACTTTCCTGGGGGGTCCTCTTCGCCCTCTTTGCTCTCTATGCAGCAGGCTTTCTGCTCGGCTGGGGCGAGCGCGCCCCCTGGCATTTGCTGCTGGTTATCGTCGCCATCCTCTTCCTTTACAACGTATTCAACATCATAAGCAGGCGCGGTTAGCGCAACAAAAAAGCAAAAAGAAAGGCCGTTCCACTCAGGGACGGCCTTTCTTTTTGCTCGTATTGCGAGAAGCGATTCTTTAGCGGGTGCTTGTTCCGCTGAATGCGGCAGCCAGGCCAAAGACGGCGAGCACAGCGCAGAGGCAGATCAGCACTATGCCGACCAGCATCGGCAAGAAGGCCGCTAACTGCGCTCTACCGGGCTGCATTCTCTGAGAGGCCTGCATAGCCAGACCTGCGCTGTATAGCTGGTACAGAGTCGCCGCAAACCCGATAATGCCGCCCACTACAGGAATTATCGAAAGGATACTGGCGATAATCCGCAACGGAGTGTAGCTGATAGACAGCAAGTAGGAATGCGTCATGAAGTCGCTTCCTGTGCCGCCGAACATCCTGGCCATCAGCCAGAGGAGGCCGGCTCCCAGGAAGAACGTGATATACGTTCCAATAAGGCCGACGAAGGCTCCTCCAACTCCCACACCACCGGCAAAAGCGCTCGTGTCGAAGTTCACATTCGAGTTGTTCAGTTGGGTCTGCAGCGTGCTGAGTGACGACATAGCAGCCCCGGCAAATATCAACCTGACTATGAACCCAATGATTGCTACTGCCGTTACACCAATCAATACCTTCAGCCAGCTTGCCTTGTGGATTTCACCCTCATAGGTGCTGACATTAGGCTTGGTGAGGGCGTTCATATACGACTGGAAAAGATCCTGGAGGCTGGCCTGGTTTATGGTGCCCATGTTACCAACGTTCACGTTTGGGCCGCCCGCAGGACGCTCCGGCCCACCTGTAGGAGGCGGGGGTGGTGGCGCGCCGTAGCCCCCATAACCTCCACCGGGGGGTGGGGTAGGCGGGGTGTATCCACCGGTGGGTGGTGTCGGTGGCGGTGGAGTGTATCCACCACCCGGAGGTGGTGTGTAGCCCCCGACCGGCTGCGTAGGTTGGCCGCCACCCGTAGGCTGAGTGTACCCACCGCCTGTAGGTTGCGTCCCTCCGCTTCCCGTTGGCTCTGTGCTGCCACCGGTCGGCTCTGTGTTCCCACCCGATTGCGGATCATAAGACATGGGTCTGATCTCCTTTCCGCGGGCGCTACCCGTCGGCATACTGAATAGAATTGAGGCGGGCTTGTGTAACCTCATTTCACCGAGGATGTGCTGAGATACACCAGGCGATAGATAGTCAGGCAGGCACAACATGTGCCTTAACTTCGCTTGGGCGTACTCTAGCATATGCCCTTAGCCTTGTCAATACTTTTACGCAAAATGGCATTGTTAGGTAACACCACACCGGGTTTTGCTGTTATATATCTCGCGGCGCACTTTTTGCTGGAGAAAATAGCCCTATGAACAAGCCTCCATCACTATCGGGTACACCTGTAGATGAGCCGGTCTTATCTGCGAGCACGCCGTCAGCAGCACCCACCGTCCAGCATTCGCCATTCCATGACGCATGGGCGCTCTTCGTTGGGCGCGCTGTCTGGTTTGCCGTGATGCTGCTCACGGTATTGTTCGGGTTAGTAACATTTCTGGTTTTGCGCGCGGATTTGCAGCCCACTTCCTGGGACATCACGGTAACTCACGAGATACAGGAGTTCCCCGCGATTCCCGTTGGCGCTATCCTTGTTGCTGTCAGCGCCCCCGGCTTTCAACCCTGGAATTGGATCATGGGAGCCGTCCTGGTTGCTATTTTCCTCTTCGTCCTGCGGCGTCCAATCGATGCCATCTTTGTAGCCTTTGCCGGAGCAGGGGGCATCCTGGCCGAAATCGTCAAGAACCTGGTCGACCGCCCGCGCCCCACCCCCGATTTCGCCATAGTGACAGGCAACCTCAAAAGCTATTCGTTCCCCAGTGGCCATGTTACCGGCTATACGATCCTCTTCGGCTTTCTATTTTATCTCTGCTATGTGCATCTAACTAAACCTACTGCGTTGCGCATCACTTTGCTGGTCTTCTTTGCCGCCATGATTGTGCTGGTCGGCCCCTCCCGCGTCTATATGGGCCAGCACTGGGCCTCCGACGCGCTCGCCGGTTATGCCCTCGGCTTCGCCTATCTGCTGGCGCTAATCTCCATATATCGCTGGTGGCAGAAGCGCAAAGTGGTCCAAACCGCAGCCTCCCTACCAACCCCCACAACCAAGTGAACCACCGTAACCCAGCGGTGTAAATAGGTAATAGGAACGACCGGGCCTGTTGGGAAAACTGCCTGATGTTGGTGCCATGCGTCTCACTCAGGGCCACCGTGAACGCCATTCTTAAGCAAGCCTACAAGTTGTTCAGCCCGCACCTTAGAATGCTCCCTAACGTCAACCGGCGTTAGTCCGCAAAATCTTCTCCATTGCTTTTCCCTTTGCTAGCTCATCGATTAGTTTATCCAGGTAGCGAATTTCTCGCATAGTTGGTTCTTCGATATCTTCTAGTCTAACACCACAAATCACGCCTCTAATAGAAGCCCGCGCAGGATTCAGTTGCGGAGCCTGCTCAAAGAAGTTCTCGAAGTCTGTCTGTTTTTCCAGCTGCGCCTCCAGATCTTCCTTGCTATAACCTGTCAACCAAAGAATAATTTCATCAACTTCCGCGCGCGTACGGCCCTTTCTTTCAACCTTAGCAACATAAAGTGGATAGACCCTTGCGAAGCTCATCGTATACATTCGATGTTTGTTATTGTTCATAATGCTCCCTTCTTTTTATGGTTTCGTCTATCATAACATGGTCTAGCCGCCGATAATATCGCGAGCCTGTAGTGTGCAGTCAGCTCATCCATTCTGGTTCTAACTCAATTCAACGCAAATAAAGTAACGCATCAACGACCGCTGCGCATCACGTTTCACACCCCATCTCCACCTTACGCCTCACGCACCCACGCTGCCCAGTAAGTGTTCAGACTTATGGTGCAGAGGGGGTGCAGGGGCGAAGCCCATGACGGGGGTATGGGGGGGTCTCCCATTCTCCCCTTCTTCTTGGACTCCCTCCCACGCGTGGGAGGGGTTGGGGGAGGGTCTTCCCTGACCGAGATGCCGGGTTGTTCCACCCTAAATCTGAACTTTTACGCTGCCCACCCGTCTTGACTCCGCGCTACTGCCTCTGGTAATATCAGCATACTATCCGTGCTGCCGGTCGCCCTGCCGTAATGTTCAGAGCCTGTGCTTGGCCATTCGACGCCGATTTCTATTCTACAGTTTCTGACACCCATCCCAAATACCTCGAAGGAAACCGGGTCCATTGTCTCTACTGTCCACCCGTCGTACCGGCGTACCATCCCTGTTTGGCCTGTTTCGCAACCATCCTTTGCTGCTGGCCTTCTATTTGTTTGCCTTCGGTCTGCTGGCGGTTGCCACCTCTGCAGGTGTCGCGGACGCCTCTCTGAGCGCGCCCATCCCCACACAGCCTTATACCTACGCTGCCGTTAACTCGACAACCGGCTATGATATAATGCTGGCCGACGGCGTCAATAAAGACCGCCGTATCGCCCGCATCAAGGTTGACAGCGTCTTTTTCGCCGACATAGACGCCCGCCTCTCCATGGACGGTGCATACTCCGCCTTCAGGGTCACCGGGGACCGCCTGGGCGGCTCCAGCCTCTACAATGTCAACACTAAGACTGGCAAGTACGTTCAGATAGCCGCGTCCAAAACGACATCAGAGGGCATGGGCCGTTACGCATGGTCGCCCGCAGGCAATACGCTGGCCTATGTTCGTGCTGCTCCTGCCCTAGATCCCGCCCTGATGGACGGCGCCTACGGCAACATCTATTTATTCTCGGTGGGCTTCCAGGCGGTCAAGCTCAAAAGCTCTCAGGGCAACGACCGTTTGCTCGGTTTCTCCAGCGACGGCCTGGGCATCTATGCCACGCGCCGCGAAATCCGCGACAACGTCACCCTCGAGCACCTAGTCTATTTACCTCTTTCCGGCGAGCCGGCCACCGTGCTGCTTCGCAGCCAGCCCGCCCTGCGTTACTCGCGCTATGCGCTCTGGTCGCAGCCGCAAGGCTTCCCCAAGGTAGCCTACCTGGCAGAGGGCGACTTCTCGCTGGCGGCTGCCAATTCCAACGTAAGGGAAGTCATCCCCAGCATGGTGCCCAACATACATATCGAGTCCAAAGTGCCCACGCGCGACAAGCTGACGCGCCCTGCTGGCATGGGACTGATGACTTCAGACACCATGGGTGTGAATGTAGTGCTATTGCGCCGCGACGCTGAAGATTACACCCATCTCTCCTGGACGCCCGACGGCTCCGCGATTCTGGCAGGAGGGGTCAGGAGCGGCGCATCGTGGCGGGTGGACCTCGATGGCAACCGTGTCGCGCTCGGCACATCGCTGCTCGGGCTGGGTGTCTCTTCCTATAGTCAGGACGGCTCACAGGTGGTCCTTTCCGACCACCCCACCACCCGCCTGGTCACGCTGAATAACAGCACCGGCAAAGTAACGGCTACAAAGTATGTGGGAGTGGCGGCTAAGCCGGGCGCGGCGCAACTTCAACTCCGTGTGCCTTACATACACCAGGTGAACGATACCGCCGACAATGTAGACGGTAACTGGGCGTGCGGCCCCACATCTATCGCCATGTCGCTGGCATACTACGGCAAGATAGAGCCGTGGCAGCGCAACGAAGCCAACAACAACATAGTCGCGATGGGCGCACCTGCTACGCCTCAAGCGACGGCTAAACCCGTCGGTACGGATTTCGCGCCATATGTCACCACTCCCTACACCTACAACGGCCACACATACAGCGCACAGGCCCGCGACCCGCGCGGCCACCTTGTATCGGGCCTCTACGGCACAATCTGCCCCACCGGTTTCGCAAGCTGGCCTACCATGATCTCCGTGCTGCAGTGGCATGGTCTGAGCAGCCAGTGGGTGTCTACTACCTGGGATGGCATCGTGGCGGCCCTCAAGCGCGGCCACCCGGTTCTCCTGGGCAACCAGCTAACATCCGAAGGACACATACTGCTTGTCGTCGGCTACACCGCTGACGGCAACCTCATCGTAAACGATCCTTACGGGAACAAGTTCGCGCCCGGCTATGGCTCGAACAACGGCTACGGCGTGCTCTATCCCTGGAAGCGCACCACAGCCCGCCGCGCTCTCGAAGTAATAGGCGTCTACCCCCCTCCCAGCCCCACCCCAACCATCACCCTGACCCCAACAGCCACCAACACAACCATCGCCACCGCCACTGCTATCTTAGCCGCCACCTCCACAGCAACCCCCCTACTGGCCCCGCCGCAACCACAACCCTAGCGCCCTAACCCACCTTTTCGCCGCTGCGGTCCTGTCTACGACAGCCGATGGCGGACCGCCGATCACCCTAGTGCGTTCTAAAAGGGGTGCAGGGGCGAAGCCCATGACGGGGGTATGGGGGTGTCCCCCATTCTCCCTTACCAAATAAAAGCCCCCTTTCACCGCGAAGCGGGGAGAGGGGGTTGGGGGAGAGGGGTCTTGGCGTTCTACTCAATCAAGAAGGTTTGACAGCGAGTCCCTTTTCCCATATCCAAACAAAAAGCCCCTTCTCCTCATAAAAGGAGAAAGGGCCCGACAGCGAACAGTGTTCGCCCTAGCTTAGTTGTGCACCCACACAACCGTGCCAATCTTGTCCCAGTTGTAGAACCATTCCGACATCGGCGTGCTCAGGTTCACGCAACCATGGCTGCGCGGGTGACCGAAATCGTCGTGCCAGTACGTACCATGCAGACCTTCACCCGAAATGTGGAAGTACTGCGGGAACGGCACATCCTTCAGATCGTAGTAGTCGCCGCCGGCCTTGCTGCCGCCCTTCATGTCCTGCTTGGGCAGCTTATAGTATATCTTCCAGACGCCGAGCTCTGTGCGGTTGTCGTCGCGCTGTCCTGTCGTTGGGTTGACGGTCCTCGCCACAATACCGGTCGAAGCCAGCGTCACCTTCACAGGAGTACCATCCTGGTACGCGGTCACGATCTGCTGGGTGATATTCACGTTGATCCACTTGCCCTTGTACTTCGCACCCTCATACTTCACAGGCGCGATCTTCTTTACAAGGCTGCTGTGAACCCACATCGGTGCCTCAGGCGGGTCAGACACGCGATACCACAGGCCGCCGGTGCTGTCCACCGACGATTCGTACAGAAGCACGCGCCTGCCTGCCCACCAACCCTTAAGGATCTTCTGGTCGAGGCCAGGCCCAACACGGACATTACCGCCGGTCGACATCTCACCAAGCCACAACCCCGAATAATCGCCGGGTGTGCTGGGTGTCGTTATGTCTGTGGTAGGTGAAGGGATAGCCACCTGTGTGCCGCTCGAAGCAGGAGTGCCGGTTGCGGAAGGTGTGTCGGTCGCGGCCGGTTTGGGCGCGCTCGTGGGTGTAGAAGTAGCTTCCTGCACGGGCTGATAATTAGCGTCTACAGGCACGAAGCTCTTGCCCTGGGCATAGCCCTGTGTGCCGTTGTAGTTGAGCCAGTACCAACCGTCATTGAACTGCCCGCCAAGCACGATAGCCTGCGCGTTTACCGGCATCGCTACCACAACAGCGCCCGAAGCCGCCGGCTGCTCCCTTAGATCAGTCTGCGAAGTAGTGGCAACCAGGCTCCCAATCGAAAAATTCTGTGTCCCCTGTGCGCTCGCAATCTGCCCGGAAGTGAGCGCGAAGCCAAATGCCATCGCTGCGACTGCCATAATAGCCGCTATACTGACTCCAATCCGCCTGATATCTAACCTGCCAACCATTACTATATCTCCTTCTTGCTATCCTGATGCACGGTGTTAAATAGCCCATCTTTATAGATTCCCGAAAAGCTTAGCACCATTATACGCTAACGATCGTTAGCTATGCTACGAAATCCGCATCTTTCTCACATATATAACGTATCACCCCCTGTTTTCGTTCCGATATATACTGTCGGTAGTAGCAAATGTATCAGCAGGGTCTATCGCTTTACCTACAGATAATACTAGCAAAGAATATAACGCGCTGTATGCTGCTTAGGTGTTATAATTTCTCGTCCATTTGGCCTAGCCTGATTGCCGATAGCACACATGACCATCGGATCTATCCCTCAATGCAAAGCAGACTATCCTGACAAATGAGTAGCGCCGCAACTGATACCATCTCCCCCCCTGTACCCGCCGGCAGGCAGCCGCTGCTTTTCGTTAGATCGTCGCTGGTACCCCTCATTTTGATTGTCGTCCTCACGTTTGCCTTCGGCCTGCTTGCGTGGCGCGTATCGGCCGACGAGACGGTCCCGATCGGCACCGAAGCCGACCGCATTTACATCACCGACGGCTTTTACGAGCCGCAGCAGAGCCCCGACCAGGGCATCTACCGCTGGTCCCAACCTCTCGCCCAACTGACCTTGCCCGGCTGGGGTGCCGGAAGAATACACATCGCCATCAGCGGTGTTGGCGCATCGTCCAGCGAAGCCCTCCTCACAATAGCAGGCGAACCCGTCGCCCGCACCGCCATCCAGCCCGGCCAGCCCTGGGAAATCGAGGCATGGGGCGTTTCCTCCAGCCTCAACCCCACAGTCACCCTGGAATCGCCCCCTTTCACCGCGCCCGGCGACAGCCGCACCCTCGGCCTGCTGGTCAAAAGCCTCGAAATCTACGCGCCGGAGGCCCGTTTGCGAGTCTTCCTGCATATTGCCTTACTCGGTATATCTGGTCTGCTCCTCTTCGCCTTCCTCTACCGCCGCACCACGAACCTCACCATCTCAACCATAGCGGGCGTATCTCTTCTCGCACTCCTCGCTACATTTGCCGTCTACCGCGATCCCTGGACAGGTGTCGTGGCGTGGGTTGCTTCTCTCGCTCTACTGGCGATGTGCCTTCTTGATTGGCAAACCACTCGCCGTGCAGGGCAGGAAACCTCATCGCGCCCGCGCATTATTTCTCACTCCCTCTTGATATTCCTGAGCCTGACGTTCGCCCTATTGCTTCTCTATATGGGCTATATGAACGCCTTTGACGCCGACCGCATGTTCCAGGTCGCGGCTGGCATCGCGGAATACGGCCGTCCAACCCGCTACCCCGGCTTTGACACCTGGACCAAGTACGGCTTCGGCCAACCGCTGATAGCCGTGCCGTTCTATTTTCTGGGCAAGCTGGGTGTGCTGCTCGGCGGGGCGCTCGATCCTGTTACACGCCTGACCGTTTCCTTCACAAACCTTGCAGTCACCTCTCTCACCTGCTGGCTTCTCTACAGGGCATCACGGCGGTTCTCGTCTACCACCGTAGCCATTGTTGTAGCAGCCACCTATCTCGTCGCGACCCTTGCGCTCAATTATGCGCGCACTTTCTTCTCCGAGCCTGCCGGTGCTCTCCTGTTGCTGGCTGCTCTCCTTCTCATCATACCGCGCAATCCCGACGAGCCTGTACAGCCGCGGAGGCTGCTCTATGCTGGTGCGTGCCTTGGCGCGATGATCCTCTTTAAGCCCGCCTTTGCGGTATATCTGGTCGCGCCCGGTCTAGCGGTTCTCTGGCTGGTTTTCAGGCGGCAGCCTTTCGCCGCACCCGCTCTGGCAGACCGCCGCTCTGCTCTTGCCGCACGTTTTGTGCCGCTTGTCATGTTCGGCATCGGGCCTGCCGTCGCCCTGATTGTCCAGGCCGTCTACAATTATGTGCGCTATGAGCCGCTGCCCGACGCCATCTTCCGCACAGGTTACGAAAAAGAGGCAGGCTTCAGCACTCCCTTGCTGGAGGGGCTTGGCGGCCTCCTCTTCAGCCCCGGAAAGAGCATATTCCTATACGCGCCCGTGTTACTGCTGGTGCCCTTCGGCATCTGGCTCATGTATCGCAGCCGCGGCGGTTCGGGCAAACTCACTGTCGTGCTCATCCTGGCCGAAACGGTCGCCGGCTTCCTGTTCAACGCGCTCTGGTGGGCGTGGACCGGCAATTTCGCCTGGGGACCTCGCCTCATTATGCCCATCCTGCCACTGCTGGTGTGGCCGCTCGCCTCGCTGGGCGCTTTCGCCACTCATGCCGCTTCCACAACGGTTCGCCGCCTCATATCCGGCTCATGGATAGCGTTGGCCGCGCTGGGCGCTCTCGTATCCATTCCCGGCGCGCTGGTCGATTTCCAGGTCTACTACCGCTCCTACGGCCTCTATCTGGCGGGCGACCCCGGCGAGCCTATCACTATCTACGACCCCGCCAATTCACCGCTCCTTGTAGAGCCCGGCTACCTGCTCAACGGCCTGACTGCCGCCATCCAGCGCCCCACCCTGGCCTCCACCGGCATGCCGCCCATCTGGGACATTATTGTGCCCTCCGCCCTGGTCCTGCTGTCGCTCCTATGCCTGTGGTACGGCACACGCAACCTAAAGCGCGTAGGGTGATCCGGGAAGCACAGTATGTGTTCAGAGTAGGTTATGAGCGAAGTGTGCGGTTACGGGTGTGCGGTCTCCATCCCAGCGGGAGGGGTTGACAGGGCACTCCCTGTCCGGGGTATTAGGGGTGTCCCTGCTCAGTTGCAAAGATAGAAGTAAAGGGTTAGGATCTGGTAT
>JBDTQH010000052.1:0-36057 GCA_039932335.1 Chloroflexota bacterium | reverse complement strand
TCTTGACCATCGCTGCCATCCTTCTCTGGCTCTAGTTTGCAGATAAGACCTAGTTAAGACCATGCATATTCGATGTTTCGCAGGTGAGCTTGCAGATGCGGGTAGTCTTCGTACACCTGCTCGGCCACGGCCAGAACCCTTTCCAGTGGGGCATTGGCGGCCCGCGCTGTGGCGACATGGCGCAATAACGATAGTGTATAGCTGCGGTCCTGCTCTATGCGCGCCTTGATCTCGCGCTTGCCTCTCGCCTCAACGCCGTAAAGCGGCACGACCACCTTGATGTCAAGAGCCTCTATACGGTCGAGTGCCTCCAAGTAGCCGTCAAGCCCACTTTTCAGGTTGGGTATAGTGTCGCTTCGCAGCATGTCCCCGCAGAAGATGATCCGCGATTTCTTGCTATATAATCCCATACGGCCTGTATCGTTCAGGGGGGTCATTTCCCAGCCTGGCGCTGCAGGGTGAGCTATCCCGAGATCGGAATGCGGAATAGCAGATGCTTCCGGCCACTTCGCTATGAAAGGCAACACATCGACGTTGCCTGTGAACGCCACAGCCTCAACCTTGCTTTCCATATCGACCATAAACCGGTCGACGGCATTTATCTCTTCGGTTTCGGCGCCGGGGTCTACTACCGTCGAACCACTCTCGCCCAGGATAACGCCGGTGTTGCGCCCCGTCTCGACGGTCCGGAGCACCCAAACCTCAGCAGCAATCTCCAGGCCTTCTATCACGTCGTTGCTCCATGCGCGCTACGTACTTCGTACTGCGTACTCCGTAGGGATCAGGGGTCAGGTGTCAGTTACGATCGCTGTAATACTGACCCCTGACCCCTGATCCCTGAGGCCCCTATCTCGCCCTCAACACTACATCGACCGGGCTGTGTTTCTCTACTATTTTGCCCTGGGCAGGGTTCTGCCGCAGCACTGCGCCTGGCGGTACGCTTTCTGCCGGGTCGGCCTCTTCCGTGACGTTACCCAGCACCAGTCCTTCGGCCTCAAGCCGCTGCCGCGCAAGATCGACATTTTCGATGCCTATCAGGTTGGGCACTGTTGATGTCTCTCCCAGGCTGACTATTAATTGTACAGGCTCACCCGGCCTCACGCTTGAGTTCGGACCCGGCCTGGTAGTTATCACCACGCCCTTCGGCACCGTGGTGCTGCCCTCTTGCACAATCTCCACCTTCAGACCGGCACCTTCCAGTGTGGCCCGCGCTGCGTCCGGGTCGGTGTTCGCGAGATCGGGCAGCTTGAATGGCGGCGGACCTGTGCTGACTCGCACGCTGATCTGCCTGGTCTGCTGGTAAATGGCGTTGGGCGGCGGGTCCTGCTGGGCTACCACGCCCGAAGGATACTCGACGCTCTCTATGCGCTCAAGCTCGAAGAGAACGAAGCCTTTCTGCTTGGCCAGCGTGGTGGCGTCCTGTATGCTGAGTCCGACCAGTTGCGGCACGGGCACCGATATAGGCGTGGCCGTGGCTGTTGGTGTGCTCGTGGGCGTGCTTGTGGGCGTGCTGGTTGGGGGCACGGGCGTGGGAGATGGAGTAGCGGTGGGTATAATCGGTGTAGGCGTAGGGCTTGGCACCACAACCTCGCCAAAGAAGCGCGGGAACTGAGGCGCCAGGTAGATAGCCAGGCCAACGATCAATGCGGCCACGCCGAGCAACAGGAAAGCGATTGCCGCTGGGCTGCACCCACCGCTGCCCGCTTGCACGCGCACCGCTGTTGGGCGTATGGCTGCTGATGTCGGCGAGCCTAGCGCGCTCGTAACCTGCCGTGCGGATGCCCCGGCTGTTGCTCCTGCGTATGTTCCACGCGGTATTCCGCCGCCGCTTGATCTGAGCGGCCCGGTGGGAGGAGAGTTCCTGAGGTTGCCTGTGCGTGCTCCTGCCTGCGCGCCAGCCTGTGTTACTCTCGGGCGCGCTGCCGGAACTCGCACTTCCATAGTTGGCTGCTGGCCGCTAAGCTGTATGCTGCGCAGCGCACGCTCCATTTCGTTCGCGCTGCCAAACCTGTGCTGAGGGTCTTTAGAGAGAGCCTTCATCACAATGGCTTCCAGCTTGGGGGGTACATTGGGGTTGAGTTCACGGGGAGATGGCGGCGCTTCGCTGATGTGCTTGTAGGCAAGCCCGACCGCGTTCTCGCTCTCGAAGGGTAGCTGCCCGGTGAGCATCTCGTAGAGGGTAACGCCCACTGCGTAAATATCAGATTGCGGCACAACTCGCTCGCCCTTAGCCTGCTCCGGTGAGAAATAGTGGGCTGTGCCGAGCGCCTGTCCCGCCTCGGTAAGGCCGAGGTCCGATACGCTCTTGGCTATGCCGAAGTCGGTTACTTTGACAGCGCCATCCTGGCCGATGAGCACGTTCTGCGGCTTGATGTCGCGGTGAATGAGACCGCTCCGGTGAGCATATTCAAGCCCGGCGAGGATCTGGGCGGCAAAGGAAATAGCCTGCTCCAGCGGCAAAGGCGCACTGCGTGTGATAAGCTCCTTCAAGCTGTGGCCGGAGATGAACTCCATCACGATATAATGCAGATCGCCGTCCTGCCCAACATCATAGACATTGACTATATTGGGGTGCGTGAGATTGGCCGCTGCCTGGGCCTCCCGCCGGAAGCGGGCCACAAACTGGGCATCTGTAGTAAACTGCTCGCGCAGCACTTTAACGGCTACGATGCGTCCCAGGATGTTGTCGCGAGCCTTGTAGACCTGCGCCATTCCGCCGCCGCCAACCACCCCCATGAGCGCATATCGCCCGTTGAGCACACGTCCCGCACTGCTGCCGCTGCCGTTTTCGCCGCTGTCACCATTGCTGCTAACCAAGAAAATATCCTTCTCACGCGCCCGGCCATGTGGTCGCGTCTCTATCGCTATGCTGGAGAATATACAGGCCGGCACGATTCGCAGTTATCCACATCCGCCCCGCAATGGATGCTACGTGCCATTAATTGTAAAGCAGGGGTAGGAGGGTGTCAAACGACCCTCGGTTGGTAGTGTTCAGACTAGGGGTGGAACAACCTGGCATCTCGGTATGGGGAGACCCACCCCCAACCCCTCCCACGCGTGGGAGGGGAGTCTAGAAAGAAAAGAGAAGTGTTAGGGGACACCCCTAAAACCCCGTCATGGGCTTCGCCCCTGCACCCCCTCTGCATCTCAAGTCTGAACCCTTACCTCGGTTGGTAGTGTTCAGACTTGGGGTGGAGTAATCTTCAAGTCTTGTCTCTACCAAAGCACCCTCATCCCCCGTCATGGGCTTCGCCCATGCACCCCTTCTTATACCCCATTTGCTTGCGAATGATCCGGACGCCTCATGCCCTAACCACCCTTATCATCTGCAACTTACGCTGGCATATTGTGTGCTAGTCAAAAAGGTGTAAAATGATTCCATAATTGCACGCCTATTTTCGGGACAGGAGAAATCACTGTGACAAGCAATGATAAAGGCAACAAATACTACGGCATGGACATGGACCTGTTATGCATTAACACCATCCGTACCCTCTCAATGGACGGTGTCCAGAAGGCCAATTCGGGTCACCCCGGCACCCCTATGGCCAACGCTCCCCTAGCATATCTGCTCTATGACGAGATCATGAAGCACAACCCGCGCGATCCCCAGTGGCCCGACCGTGACCGCTTCATTCTCTCCGTAGGCCACGCCTCCATGCTCCTCTACTCCGCGCTATATTTGTTCGGCTACGGCATGACCCTTGACGACCTGAAGAACTTCCGCCAGTGGGGTTCTCGGACGGCGGGCCACCCCGAATACGGCCACGCACCGGGCATCGAGACCACCACAGGGCCGCTGGGGCAGGGTTTCGGCAACGGTGTCGGCATGGCGCTCGCCGAGCGGTGGCTGGCCGAACGCTTCAACAAGCCCGGTTACAACATTGTTGACCATTACACTTATGCTCTCTGTTCCGATGGCGATCTGATGGAAGGTGTGGCTTCTGAAGCCGCCTCCATCGCGGGGTTCCTCAAGCTGGGCAAGCTAATCTACTTCTACGACGACAACACCATCACCATTGACGGCCACACCGACCTTGCCTTCAGCGAGGATGTTGGTATGCGCTTCGAGGCCTACGGCTGGCACGTCCAGCACATCTCCGACATAAACGACCTCGACAGCCTGCGTGATGCTGTGAAGCAAGCCAAAACCGTAACCGACAAGCCCTCCCTGATTATCATGAAGACCGTTATCGCCTACGGCTCGCCCAACAAGGCCAACACATCCGAAAGCCACGGTTCGCCGCTGGGCAAAGACGAGATAATTCTCACCAAGCAGAATCTTGGCTGGCCCTGGTCAGAAGAATCGTTCTATGTACCCGACGAAGCCCTTCAGCATACCCGCCTCGCCACCGTGCGCGGCGAAGAGCTAACCGAGCAATGGCAGGATCTCATGGCCCGTTATGAAGCCGAGTTCCCCGCCGCGGCTGCGGAGTACAAACTGTTCCTGTCGGGTGGCTTGCCCGAAGGCTGGGACGATGATCTTCCCAGCTTCGCTCCCGAGAAAGGCCCCCTCGCGACTCGCACCACCTCCGGCCAGACCATCAACGCTATCGCCTCGAAAGTGCTCAATCTCATGGCGGGTGCCGCCGACCTGTATCCCTCCACTGATGCCTATATCAAGGGTGGCGGCGATCTCAGCGGCGACAACTTCCTTGCACGCAATGTGCACTACGGCATTCGCGAGCATGCCATGGGCGCTATTCTGCAAGGCATTGCCCTCCACAAGGGCGTTATCGCGTTCGGCTCGACCTTTCTTATTTTCTACGATTACATGCGCCCGCCTCTACGCCTGGCGGCCATTATGAAGAACCCGCTGCTAATGCTTTATACGCACGACAGCATCGGCCTCGGCGAAGACGGCCCTACCCACCAACCTGTAGAGCAGCTATCCGGCTTGCGCTCTGTGCCTAACCTCTGGACCATCAGGCCCGGCGACGCCAACGAGAGCGTATATTCCTGGAAGGTCGCGCTCACCCGACGTGACGGCCCTACCGTGCTGGTCATGACCCGTCAAAAGCTGCCTGTATTCAATCGGGATGAAGTGGCCTCAGCTGAGGGCGTGCTTCGCGGTGCGTACACCCTTGCCGATGCCGATGGCGGCAAGCCCGACCTTATCTTGATAGCCACGGGTTCTGAGGTACACCTGGCCCTTGGCGCTCGCCCTCTCTTGCAGGAGCAAGGTATCAAGACCCGTGTAGTGTCTATGCCCTGCTGGGAATTGTTCGAGGAGCAAGACCAATCATACCGTGATGAAGTGCTTCCTCCTGATGTGAAGAAGCGCATATCTATCGAAGCAGCGTCGCCCATGGGCTGGGCTAAGTGGGTGGGCAGCGAAGGCGATATCATCGCGGTGGAGACCTATGGCGCTTCCGCCCCTGCCGAGATCATTTTCGAGAAGTATGGCTTCACAGTAGACAATGTTGTGCAGCACGGCCTTGCTCTCATGGACAAGCGTGGTCCTGTTCCTCCCCAGGTCACATCGTCCGAGCCAGATCGCCACGATAAATCCGCTGCTCACGAGCGCGATATGGAGAAACAGGGCGCTACGCAGACTGAAATGGAGACCCCCGCCGAAAAGCAAAGCTGACCCGTACCGGAGGTGCGTACCCTTAAGTGCCGACCAGCCATGAGAGTACGCACCTCCAGAACATCACCATTCCAGACGCCGGCATTCACCACTGACTACATATCACACCTATGCCTCCTCGGTAATGTACTTCTACTTGCACAGGCTTCTCAAGTGCTGAAGCCGCGACAAACGCGAAACTTTAATAGGAGCAAACAGATGGCAAAAACCACATTACAACAACTCGCGGACTACGGACAGAGTCCATGGCTCGATAATATCCGTCGGGGGTTGATCTCTTCCGGCGGCTTGCAGGAGCTTATCGATAAAGGTATCGTCGGCGTTACAGCCAACCCCACCATATTCGAGAAAGCCATTTCAAGTTCTAACGACTATGACTCTGCCATAGAGGAGCTTGTGAAGGCAGGCAAAACTTCGGATGAGATCTATAAGATCCTCATAGTGGAGGACATCTCGGCTGCCGCTGACGTATTCCGACAGGTATACGACCGCACAAATGGCCTGGATGGGTTCATTTCTATTGAAGTAGCGCCGGGTCTCGCCCACGACACCCAGGGCACGATCAAGGAAGCGGTCGAGTTCCACGACCTGATAAAGCGCCCCAACGTCTTTATCAAAGTGCCTGCCACCGCCGAGGGCATCCCGGCTATCGAGGAGCTTCTCTATCGCGGCATCAACGTCAATATCACACTCATCTTCTCGGTGGACGTCTACCGCGACGTGATGAAAGCCTACCTTAGCGCCGTTGAGCGTCGTGTAAACGAGGGCAAGCCGGTAGATAAGCTTGCGTCGGTTGCATCGTTCTTTGTGAGCCGCGTTGATACGAAGGCTGATAAAGCCCTCAACGATCTATTGCAGAAAGAGCAAGACCCTGAGCGTAAGGCACTCATCAAGGGCCTGCTTGGTACAACGGCGATCAACAACAGCAAGATAGCATATGAGGAATTCCTCAAAGTCTTTGGCGCTGACCGCTTTACCCGCCTTAAGGAGAAGGGAGCGCGAGTGCAGCGTCCTCTCTGGGCCTCAACGTCTACCAAGAACCCTGAGTACAATGATGTAATGTATGTGGAAGATCTGATCGGGCCGGATACCGTCAATACTATGCCGGACCAGACCATCATAGCGTTCCTCGATCACGGCAAGGTTGCCCGCACCATAGACGCGAATATGGACAAGGCAAAGCAGCAGCTTGCCCAACTGGAGAAGCTTGGCATCTCGCTCAAGCAGATTACGGAGGAACTAACTGTAGAGGGTGTAGAATCGTTCACCAAGAGCTTCGACACACTTGCCGAGCGCATAAGCGAGAAGCGTGATACTTTGCTGTCAGCGGCACCGGAAAGGCAGAGTGCGAGCCTGGGGGGGCTTGAGCCGCAGGTCCAGGCGGGCCTGCGGCAGGTAGATGAAGAGAAGATCGTCTCGCGCATCTGGTCACATGACGGCACCGTCTGGAAGAAAGATCCCGCTGTCCAGAACGAGATCACAAGCTGGCTGGGCTGGCTGGATGTTGTGTCAACCCTGCAGGCGCATGCTTCTGAAGTAAAGGCGTTCGCGCAGGAAGTGAAGGACGCGGGCTTCAAATCCGTGGTGCTGCTCGGCATGGGCGGTTCTTCTCTCGCCCCAGAGGTGATTCATCGCGTGCTGGGTGCGGCAGAGGGCTACCCACGCTTCTACATGCTTGACTCCACCGATCCGGGCACAGTGGAGGCCATCGACCGCCGCATCGACCCCACTTCAACCCTCTTCATTGTTTCGTCCAAGTCGGGCGGCACTACGGAAGTCATGAGTTTCTACCACCACTACCGTGCTCTGGTTGATGCTGAGAAGCGTGAAAAAGCAGGCGAAAACTTTGTAGCCATCACCGACCCCGGCACTTCGCTGGAGAAGCTGGCGACCGACAACGGTTTCCGCCATACCTTCCTCAATATGCCCGACATCGGCGGCCGCTATTCTGCGCTCTCCTACTTCGGCATAGTGCCTGCCGCCCTCATGGGTGTTGACATCGACCGCTTGCTGGCAAGCGCGCAAAGTATGGTCGATGCGTGCAAGCCGGGCGGCTCGGCTGAAGAGAATCCCGGTGCGTGGCTTGGCACTATTATGGGCAAGGCATTCCAGGCTGGCCGCGACAAAGTAACCGTCTTTACGTCGCCCGACCTCGACAGCTTTGGCCTGTGGGCCGAACAGCTTATCGCCGAAAGCACAGGTAAGGAAGGCAAGGGCCTCGTGCCTGTGGCCGGGGAGCCTGTGGGCCGTCCATCTGCCTACGGCCGCGACCGTCTCTTTGTGTACCTCAGTGTGCAGGGCGCGACTGATTCGGGTCAGGAGCATGACATTGAGAAGCTGGAGGCAGCAGGTCAGCCTGTTGTTCGTCTCCAGATGGCAGACAAGATTGACCTGGGCGCTGAGTTCTTCCGGTGGGAGATGGCCGTCGCGACGGCGGGCCACTTCATAGGCGTCAACGTCTTTGACCAGCCCAACGTGCAGGAGAGCAAAGACAACACCAGGCGGCTGCTCGGCATCTACGAGGAAAAAGGCAAGCTGCCCGAGGTAGAGCCAATACTTCAGTCAGACGGTATCTCGCTCTACGGTAACCAGGAAGAACTTTCCCGCGCAGGATCCGAGGGCACTCTCGGCAGCGCGTTGAACGCTTTCTTCCACACCGCTCACCCCGGAGACTACGTTGCGCTGCTTGCCTATATGCCGACCATGGGCGAGCACGAGGAGCTTTTCCAGGACATTCGCGTGACCCTGCGCGACACACTGAAGGTTGCGACTACTTTCGGCTATGGTCCGCGCTTCCTGCACTCCACCGGCCAGCTTCACAAAGGCGGGCCCAACACGGGCCTCTTTATCCAGATTACGTGCGACGCCCCGCACGACCTGCCCATACCCGGCCAGAAGTATACCTTCGGGACGCTGATCCGCGCCCAGTCTATGGGTGACATAGAATCGCTCCAGAAGCACGGCCGCAGGGCCATACGTCTGCATATACGAGGAGACCACGCGTCTGGAGTTGAGCATATTCGCGAGGCAATCCGTAACGCTGTGTCCAACCTCGGCGTTTAAGAGCATGTTCAGTCGGGAACAACCCAGGATGCAACGGGGTTGTTCCCGGCGACCCCGCCACCTGCCTGATAGAAACCCCAACAGGAGAAAACCAGATGGAACTTGGATTTATAGGACTTGGACGCATGGGCGCGAACATGGTACACCGCCTGCTTCTTGGCGGCCATCGCGTGGTTGCATATAACCGCTCGCCTGACAAAACCCGCGAGATAGCCGAACTGGGCGCTGTGCCCGCGTTCTCTCTTGAAGAGTTAGTGGGAAACCTGAAGGACTCGCCTAAGGCTGTCTGGACTATGGTTCCGGCGGGCGATCCGACCACTCTTCAGATACAGAGTCTTATACCATTGCTCAATCCCGACGACATTATAATTGATGGCGGCAACTCCAATTTCCGTGACTCCATCGCTCGTGCCTCTATGCTAGCCGAGCACAACATCCACTTCATGGATGTGGGCACATCGGGCGGCATCTGGGGCCTCGCAAACGGCTATTGCATGATGATTGGCGGCGAGCGCGATATCTTCGATCACCTCCGTCCCCTCTTCGCCACTCTTGGCCCCAACGAAAACGGCTACGACTACTTCGGAACCCACGGGGCGGGCCACTTTACCAAGATGGTCCACAACGGCATCGAATACGGCATGATGCAGGCATACGGTGAAGGCTTCGAGATCATCAAGGCCAGCCAGTACAACGTCGATATGTCCCGTCTCTCACAGGTATGGAACAACGGCAGCGTGGTGCGTTCCTGGCTCCTGGAGCTGGCCGAGCGCGCTTTCGAGCAAGATGGAGATGCCCTGTCCAACATACGAGGCTACGTTGAGGACTCCGGCGAGGGACGCTGGACCGTTATGGAGGCGATTGCAAGCTCTGTACCGGCGCCTATAATCACGTTGTCGCTTATGGCCCGCTTCTACTCGCGCCAGCCGGAATCGTTCAGCGCACAGGTGACGGCCGCTTTGCGCAACCAGTTTGGCGGCCATGCAGTACGTACCGCCGACGCAATAGAGTCGCAGGTAGCCGCCGAATCCTTCAAGTCAGTGGCTCCCGGCACACCCAGTACACCCGCTACACCCCTGGGCACGAGCCAGGAGGCGGCAGCCGAACAAGTAATGCAGAAGACCATGCAAGCCGAAGACAAAGCAGAACTAGCGCCTGATACAGGCCACGTGATAAAGGAAATACAGGGCACCGCACAAGAGATCTACAAGACCAGCGGGAAGGATTCGTGAAGCGTGATCCGTAAAACGTGAAACGTAAGACGGGTTTAGAACGCCAAGGCGCCAAGACGCCATGGTTTTGGGTTTAGCTAATCGCTCGGGCGGACAACTGACAACTGACAACTGACAACGCGGTTTGCGGTCATACGCTGTACGCAGTACGTAGTAGCTCACGGGTCACGCTTCACCAACACGGGAGTAAACATTGCCCGACATAATCACTCGCACAAAATCTCTTTTGTCTACCACCGCCCCACACTGGATCAGCCTCGTGGAAAGCCTCTCTACAGAGATGCTGACCCGCCCGGCAAGTTCTGGTGAATGGTCTGCTGTGGACTGCCTGAACCATCTGCTTGATACCGAAAGCACGGTTTTCCCGGTCAGGTTGCATGTCTTCCTGGAAGGTGGTGAGCGATTTCCCGGCTTCGACCCAGACAGTGAGGGGACAGACCGGTCTCAGTGGACCCCCGCTCAGCTTGCAGCCGAATTCGCACGCTATCGTACCGAGAATCTTGCCCTGCTTGAGCAAGTAACGCCGGCCCACCTGCAACGCACAGCCGTCCATACGGCGCTTGGCCCTGTTACGCTCGAAGATATGCTTAATCAGTGGGCTGCCCACGACCTCAACCACACAGTGCAGGGTGAGCGCGCCATCATGCAAGCCTTCATACAAGGCTCAGGCCCCTGGCGGCACTATTTCATAGATCACGACCTTGCTGCAAAACAGGCACTCGCAGAGTAGCAAATAGGAGTAAAATAGAGGTAGGGAAGGGCGCAGAACACAAAAGTCTATTTACCGAAAAGTCCGGCAGCGCGGGTAGGCAATCTACCGCAAGCCAGAAAAGAAGGGACGATAAAGGAATATGGTAACTGTCCTCGGTACACCTGTAGTAGAAAATCCGTTACGCTTCGGTCTCCGGATGCGGCGCACTCCAGAACCTTGCGTGCTTGTTCTCTTCGGCATAACAGGCGATCTTGCGCACCGCAAGCTCCTGCCAGCCCTCTATAATCTCTCGGTCGAGAGAAGGCTGCCCGGCAACTTCTCTCTGGTTGGCGTGGCCCGCCGCCCGCTCTCGCATGAGGACTTCATTAATGGGGTTAAGGAGTCGGTCGAGAAGTACGCACGCAACAAGCCCTCGCAGCGCCCCGGGGTCTGGGCGTCCTTCGCGCAGGGTCTCTCGTATGTGCAGAGCAACTTTGACGATCCGGAGGGATATAAAAAGCTCGCTACTCAGCTAGAGCAGGTAGATCAGGAGCGCGGCACGCTCGGCAATCGCCTCTACTACCTCTCCACTCCGCCCGATGCCTATCCCGTTATCGTGCAGAACCTTGGCGCTGCCGGCCTGGCTAATACACGCCCTGTGGCCTCGCCCAACGGCAACGGCAGCAATATACATCAGCCTCTGCCCCAGACCGACACCTCATGGCGGCGCATCATCGTTGAAAAGCCGTTCGGTCATGACCTGCCCAGCGCACAACAGCTTAATCGCCAGATCAGCGAAGTCTTCCAGGAAGACCAAATCTACCGCATAGATCACTATCTGGGGAAAGAGACGGTCCAGAACATACTCGTCTTCCGCTTCGCCAACGGCATCTGGGAGCCGATCTGGAGCCGCCGCTACATCGATAGCGTGCAAATTACCGTTGCTGAAAGCCTGGGTGTCGAAGATCGCGCATCGTATTACGACAATGCCGGTGCCCTGCGCGATATGCTCCAGAACCACATGATGCAGCTTCTTACTCTGGTCGCAATGGAGCCGCCCACGGCATTCGAAGCTCAATCCGTCCGCGACGAGAAGGCAAAGGTGCTTCGTGCAATAAAGCCTTTCACGCCGGCCGAGGTGGCGCAGAACACAATTCGAGGGCAATACGGCCCCGGCTCAATCTATGGCAAGCCTGTTCCCGGCTACCGTCAGGAGCAAGGCGTTCCACCCGACTCCGAGACCGAAACATACGTGGCCGCCCGTTTCTTTGTGGATAACTGGCGCTGGTCAGGTGTCCCGTTTTATCTGCGTCACGGCAAGCGTTTGCCCAAGCGCGATACCGAAATCGCTATCCAGTTCAAGCCCGCTCCCCTCGCTCTTTTCCAGGCCACCTCTGCCGATGAGCTACAGCCAAACGTACTCGTCCTGCACATCCAGCCTGACGAAGGCATCTCGATTAAGTTCGAGTCCAAGCTGCCGGGCCAGGAGATACGACTGCGTTCGGTCGATATGAACTTCAACTACGGCGCGTCCTTTGGCGTAGAGTCCTCCGACGCCTACGAGCGCCTGCTTTCCGACGCCATGATTGGCGACTCAACCCTCTTCACCCGCCGTGATGAGGTGGAGCTGATGTGGCAGCTGGCAACATCGATACTTGAAGGTTGGAAGCGCATTCCACCCCCGACTTTCCCTAACTACCGCGCCGGTAGCTGGGGTCCTGCCGTAGCTGACGACTTTATTGCCCGCGATGGGCGAACGTGGAGGCGTGTGTAATGGCCGATACTATTAATGCTCCCGGTGCTCCCGGTGCTCCCGGCAAGCCCGGCGCTGACACAAACTCGAACGGGCTGGGAAGTCCCGGCAATCCGGTTCCCGACGATATGGCTTCCGCTATCGACGTAAAGCCGTATACTGTCGCTGACCATGACAACACGACAGTCGACTCCGGTGCGGCTATTCCTGTTGCTGTCGATTACGTGGAGGCACAACTGGTCGAGTTGTGGCGCGACGTTGCCATGGCTGCCCAGGCCATGGGTGGCTCCCAATCCGTTACAACAGCCCAGGTGCTGAATCTGGTTGTGCGCGCCAAGTCATACAAGGCGGCCAACAGCCACGTCGAAGCCATCGAGCTTATCACAGGCCGCCATCCATCCCGTGTGATTGTCGCCGCCACCGACCAGGAGGACGCCGAAATGCCCGTGCAGGCATGGGTGTCCATACACTGCCAACTTCCACCATCGGGTGGGCGGCAGGTCTGTTGTGAGCTGGTAACTGTAGCCGCAGGCAGCGAGTCGGAACGGAGAATGGCTGCGGCGATTATCCCGCTGCTTCTTCCTGACCTGCCGGTTTTTTGCTGGTGGCCCGAAGGCGATCCGTTCGATGAATATGTGTTCCGCAACCTGTCGGACTCGCTAAACCGCCTGATTGTCGACTCTGCTCATTTTGAAAGCCCGGAAGGCACCCTGTCCAAGATGTCTACCCAGCTCAAGACGCAGTGGCCCAAGCTCGCGGTTACCGATATAAACTGGGGCCGTCTCACACCCTGGCGCGAAATGGTAGCCGGCTTCTTCGACGCGCCCAATATGCGGCCTTATCTCGACCGGATCGGGCATGTCAACATTGAATATGCTCTTACCCCTGAGCACCACGGCCATGTGAACCGCGCTCAGGCTCTTCTGCTCGCAGGGTGGCTTGCAAGCCGTCTTGGCTGGGAAACCGCAGACAATATCTACCAGCTAATCCATAGCGAAACAAGTCCCGTACCGCGTGCTCACCTGACCTTGCGATCGGGGAAGCGCAATATCACCGTAGACCTTAATGCCGTTAGCCGGAAGACAGACACGCCGGGCGATATATACTCAATCAGGCTGGAAGTGCCCGGAGCGCAGCCCGGCAGCATCCCGGCAGCCAACTTTTCTGTGTCGCTTACCGACAGAGAGGACGCCTGTGCTGTCATGCGTGTAGAGAGTGAGGGTTCATCTGCGACCGAGCGCACCATCCAACTACAGCCTCTAACCGAATCTGATCTGCTGGATGAAGAATTGGAAGTATACAGCCATGATGTTGTGTACGAAGATGCTCTTTCAGTGGTCGGGGCGTTTATACGCGGCACCAAGCACACGTCGAAATCTACGCCGATGTCGCACAAAGTATCGAGCGGCGAGCCTATCAGCGCAGCCCAGGCCCAGCAGCCTCGTGGTCGTCCACAAGGCCCGATAAGCAGGGGCCCAGGGGGTTAGTGTACAGGAGACTTATGAGCGATCAGGCAGCTGAACGTCGTGTCTACATCAAGCAAACAACCCGGGCCGTAGCGCAGGATGCCGCTGAGGCATTCGTTCGCCTCACCCGCCAGGCGGCGTCCGTTGGCGCGCCATTCAGGGTTGCTCTCTCCGGCGGCTCCACGCCAAAGCTGCTTTATAACATCCTGGTGTCGGATGCTTTCCGGAATGAAGTGCCCTGGGATGCTGTAGATTTCTTCTTTGGCGATGAGCGCTGGGTTCCGCAGGACGATCCTGCCAGCAATTACAAGCTAGCTAACGATGAGCTATTTCTGCCGCTCAACATTAGCCGCACGAACATACATCCCATACCCACCGAAAACGTTAGCACAGAAGAATCGGCCCGCCGGTACGAAGACACCATCAGGCAGGTCTTCGACTTGCGGCAAGACGACGTGCCCCGGTTTGACCTGATTTTTCTGGGCATGGGCGATGAAGGCCACACAGCCTCGCTTTTCCCTCACACAGCGGTTCTGCATGATAACGAGCATCTTGTCGCCCCGACCTATGTTGAAAAGCTCTCGGCTAACCGCATTACGCTTACGCCGCTCACCCTGAACGCCGCGGCCAATGTCATATTTATGGTGGGCGGTGGGGGCAAGGCGGAAGCCCTCACGCAGGTTCTCGAAGGCGAGTATAATCCCGACGAATACCCCAGCCAGCTTCTGAGCAACTCTTTAGGCTCGGTTACATGGCTTGTGGATAAGGACGCCGCCTCTGCTCTCGAAGGAGAATACCCGGAGGCGTAAACTTACTCCTCGAACCGCACCTCCACAATGTTTGCCTCTATCTCCTTGTGCAGCGCCGCGATCTCGTGTTGCAGGCGGGCAATCACATCGTCGAGAGCGACTATCTCCGTCGCTGACCCGGAGCGGCGCTTCATCTCGACGCCACCCTGCGACAGCGAGCGGTCGCCAACCGTTATCCGTAGCGGGATTCCGATCAGGTCGGCGTCGTTGAACTTTACACCCGCTGTGCCATCCCTGTCGTCGTAAAGCACCTCTATTCCTGCCGACTGCATTTCGCGGTAAAGCCGCTCGGCGGCATCGCGAGCCTCGCCGTCTTCCTTCGCCAACGACACAAGATGCACATGATAGGGGGCGATTGTGATCGGCCACACAAGCCCGCGCTCGTCGTTGTGCTCCTCCGCGACGCAGGCCAGCAGCCTTCCAACGCCGATGCCATACGAGCCCATTATTACGGCCTTTTGCTTGCCTTCTTTGTCGAGAAACAGCGCCCCTAGAGCGTCGCTATATCGAGTGCCCAGCTTAAAGATATTCCCGGTCTCCACGCCGCCCGACAAGTGCAGCGGCTCACCGCAATTCGGGCAGGCATCGCCCACTTTTGCCGCCGCGATATCTGCCACTATATCCGCCCTGTAATCGCGGCCGTAGTTGACGTTGATATAGTGGTAGCCGACCTCGTTCGCGCCCGCCACCAGGTTAGGCGACTGCGCTGCGGCATCGTCCACCACAACAAGGGCGTCGTGCACGCCGATAGGTGAGCCGTAACCCGGCTGTGCGCCTATGGCGAGTATCTCTTCTTCGTGTGCGGGGCGAAGCTCCTTGGCCTTGACCACGTTGGCTAGCTTGGTTTCGTTTACGTCCATGTCGCCGCGCACGACCGCGAAGACGAACTGCTCCCTGTCGGCCTCTCCCTCGCTTACCTTCGCCACCATAAACACGGCCTTGGCCGTCTTAGAAGATGGTACGCCCAGGAAATTAGCCAGAGCATCTATCGTGGTTACGCCGGGGGTGGCTACTTTTTCCATGTCTCGTGCTTCTTCTTCGGGTGCGGCCGCCTTGCGGAAGAGGGCTACCTGCCTGTTAGCCGAATACCCGCACGCGTCGCACAGCACCAGTGTGTCTTCGCCAATCTGGGTGAGGTACATGAACTCGTGCGCCATGCTTCCGCCCATCATCCCTACATCGGACTTCACGGCGATTACCGGAAGCGCGCACCTGTTGAATATATCGAAATAGGCCTGATAGTGTGCCCTGTACTGCTTGTCCAGCCCTTCCCAATCGGCATCAATGCTGTAGCTGTCGAGCATGGTAAATTCGCGCGCCCGTATCAGCCCTGCTCGCGGCCTGGTGTCGTCGCGCCACTTGGTCTGTATGTGGTAGACAAGCTGCGGCAATTGCCTGTAGGACTTTATTTCTTTGCGGGTAAGGTCGGTTACGACCTCCTCATGCGTCATCGCGAGCGCCATATCCCGCCCCGACTTCTCCACGAAGCGGCCCAGCTCCGACCCGATGCCGTACCACCGCCCGGTTTCTTTCCAGAGGTCGCCCGGATGCACCACAGGCATGGTCATTTCCTGCCCGCCAAGCGCGTTTATCTTGTCGCGCATGATGTTCTCGATCTTGGTCATGGAGCGCCGAGCAAGCGGCAGATAGCTGAATATGCCCGCTGCCAATTGCCGTATGAACCCGGCCCGCAACAACAGCCTGTGGCTAACCACCTCGGCCTCCGACGGAACCTCCCGTAGTGTCTGGCTAAATAGCCTGCTCATTCTCATGTGTGTCTCCTACTGCGTACTGCGTACTGCGTATGACCGCCGACCGCAATAACGTGCAACTGACAACTGACAACTGGCAACGCGGCTTAAAAGCAAAAACTCCCGCCCCACGTAAGGGACGAGAGCACTGAAGAAACTCCCGCGGTACCACCCTAATTGTCACATTTGTGGCCTGTGACCGCTCCTGGTTATTCTGTGCGTGGTGACCAACCACTCCATCCTACTTGTTCGTCTTTGGACTTTCTTCGGCGGACCGCTCCGTGACGGGTTCGACGTGGCAGGTGTCTTCGGGCTTGCACTCTCCCCGATTCGCTGTAACCCTTGCTACGCTTACTGTTCCACTTCATCGCGGGCTTATTCACTTACTGCTAATGTTATCAGAGTTGGTTGTGCTCGTCAATCGGCTGTAGGTTTCTAAAGGCTCAGATTTAGGGCTGGGTGTATCTAACAATCCGGTAAGAGACGACCCACTCCAACCGCTCGCACACCTGGGAGAGGATTGATAGGAAAATATAAGTTAGGCGATATCTACCCTCCGCTTCGCTCATCCCCTGGACAGGGAGCGCCCTAGCACCTTCTTTGCGAGAATGAATAGACCTTGCCCTGCTGCCCCGTCCTTTCCTCTGTCCGATCACTTTCGTATAATATCTCCATGTCTGTAACACAAGATCAATCGCGTAAGATCGAAATCGTACCCTCCATTCTATCCGCTGATTTCGCCCGGCTTGGCGAACAGGTGCGCGAAGCCGAGCAGGCAGGCGCGGGCCGCATCCAGGTTGATGTGATGGACGGCCGCTATGTGCCTAACATCACAGTTGGGCCCCTCATCATCTCGGCTATCCGGCCCTATTGCTCGATCCCTATCGAAGCGCACCTGATGATCGTGGAGCCTGAGCGCTACATCGCTGACTTCGCCAAAGCGGGGGCCGACATCATCATTGTGCATGTAGAAACCTCCCCGCACCTCCACCGCACCGTCCAGCAGATCCGCTCGCTGGGCAAGGGCGCGGGCGTGGCTCTCAACCCCTCGACGCCGCTGGTCGACCTGGAAGAAATCCTGGAATATATCGACATGGCGCTTGTTATGACGGTCAATCCGGGCTTCGGCGGGCAGGAGTTCATTTATTCAATGCTGCCCAAGATCGCTCGCCTCCGCGCCACTATCCAGGAGCGCGGCCTCGACTGCGATATCGAAGTGGACGGCGGCATTCACGAAGCCACAGTTCGGCAGGCGGTAGATGCGGGCGCTAACCTGCTGGTCGCCGGTTCCGCTGTTTATGGCACGCCCGGCGGCGTCGCTGACGCAATGGACCGCTTACGCTCACAGATTGAGAGGAAACAATAACATGACCACCCTCAAGCGAGCCGCCGGCAGCGCGGCAGAAAAGCTGCTCCCACGATGGGACATGACTCCTATTTTCCCCAGCCTCGAATCGCCCGAGTTTGACGCCGGTTTCAGCCATGTGGCTGACGAGATTGACCAGCTTCAAGAGCTTTTCGACCGCTACGACATTGGTCTGCAAGAGCCGAAGCCTCTTGACGATGCTGCGATTGCGGTGTTTGAGGAGGCGATAACCGCTTTCAATACAACACTGGAGGAGTACCGCACACTCAGCGCCTATATACAGTGCATCCTGAGCACCGACACGCGTGACAGCGTTGCTCTCAACCGCTTCAGCGAGATGCAGGGTCAGAGCCTTCGCATATCGCAGCTAGGCACCCGCTGGACCGCCTGGATCGGCTCGCTTGATGTCGAAGAGCTTATAAAGCGTTCCCCGCTGGCCGCCGACCACGCCTATAATCTCGGCAAAGCCAGGCGGCGTGCCACTCACCTTATGTCGCCCGCCGAAGAAAACCTGGCAGCCGAGCTTAACCTCAGCGGCGGCAGCGCCTGGGAAAAGCTGCACATGAGCGTCGCCTCACAGCTTTCGGTTCCCGTTACAATGCCTGATGGCGAGGCGCGCACACTGCCTATGAGCGTCGTCCGCAACCTTGCCTCCGACCCCGACCGTGAAGTGCGCCGCGTTGCTTACGAGGCCGAGCTTGAGGGCTGGAAGAGCGTCGCCGTGCCCCTGGCCGCCGCCCTCAACAGCGTGAAAGGCGAGGTCAACACGCTCTCGCGCCGCCGTGGTTGGGAGTCGGCTCTTGATGAAGCCATCTTTGACAGCAACATCGACCGCGAGACGCTTGACGCGATGATGGAAGCCGCCCGGGAGTCGTTCCCCGATTTCCGCCGTTACATGCACGCCAAAGCGCGGCTAATGGGCATCGACAAGCTCGCCTGGTACGATGTCATCGCGCCTGTCGGTGAGGGCAATCGCGTCTGGGACTACCCGGATGCCATGAAGTTTATCATCGAGCAGTTCAGCAGCTATTCCAACAAGCTGGGCGATTTCGCGGATAGGGCATTCCGCGAGCAGTGGGTCGACGCAGAGCCACGCAGCGGCAAGCGCGACGGGGCGTACTGTATGCCTATCCGCCGCGACGAATCCCGCGTGTTCACCAACTACAAGCCCCGGTATGGCGGCGTCAGCACGCTCGCCCACGAACTGGGTCATGCCTACCACAACTTCGTGAAATCGCACCGCACCACCCTGCAGAAATCCACGCCGATGACCCTGGCTGAGACCGCCAGTATTTTCTGCGAGACCATCATTCGCCACGCCGCCATGAAGGACGCCAACCCTGAAGAGCAGCTTTCCATCCTGGCCGAATCGATACAGGACAGTCTCCAGGTGGTAGTTGACATAAGCAGCAGGTTTATCTTCGAAAGCCGCCTCTTCGAGAAGCGCCGCGAGCGCGAGCTAACCATCGATGAGCTGTGCAATCTCATGCTGGACTCGCAGAGAGAGACCTACGGCGACGGCCTGGACGAGACAAAGCTGCACCCGTATATGTGGGCGGTCAAGCAGCACTACTACCGCGTTGGCCTGTCGTTCTACAACTTCCCTTATATGTTTGGTTTGCTCTTCGGCCTCGGCCTGTACGCCCAGTACCAGCGCGACCCTGAAGCCTTCCAGGTGAGCTACGATGTTCTGCTCTCCTCCACAGGCATGGACGACGCAGCCACCCTGGCAAAAGGCTTCGGCATAGACATCCACACCTCCGACTTCTGGCGTTCCAGCCTCGATCTTATCCGTGCGGACATAGACCAGTTCGAGAAGCTGGTAAAGTAGGGGTGGGTGGCGGGTGTCAGGTGTCGGGGATCAGGGGTCAGATGTCAGGAATCTTCGAAGGGTTGCTGAAGGACACTTTAGCAGCATGTGTTTGACAGCCCTTGTTGGTGCGAATGCTTACGAAACAATCCGCGCAATACCAATCCGAGGTACACTACTGACCAGATAAGCCCCGGTAGGGGCGAAAGAAAGTAGCCCCATGCGTAAGCGTGGGGTAACAGCGGCCCAGCAACCCAGCCCCGTAGGGGCGTAAGATAGAACACCCGAATGCCCCACACATATACTTATCTGGCTCTCCACATCGTATTCGGCACCAAAGAGCGTGCTCCTCTTATTACCGCTGAAATCCGAGATGACCTGTTCGCTTACATGAGCGGCATTGTTCGCGAGACAGGCTGTAAGACCGTCATTATCAACGGTATGCCCGACCACGTACATCTCCTTACCTCGATGTCGCCAACGGTTGCGGTGGCTGATATGATGCGTGTCCTAAAAACTAATGCCTCGCGGTGGGTGCACGAGAAATGGCCGGCAAGACACACCTTCGGCTGGCAGGAAGGCTATGGTGCATTCAGCGTGAGCCGTTCTGCCATGGCCGACGTTGAGAGCTACATCGCCAACCAGGAGGAACACCATCGTAAGGTCTCATTTGAAGAGGAATATATCATGCTGCTGAAGCGGCACGATCTCTATGATGAGGGAAGGTACTTTAGCAGATGAGGTAGCTTATCAAAGCCGCAGGTTCATTTTCTTACGCCCCTACGGGGCTAGGTTGTTGGGGTGGCTATTCCCCACGCTTACGCATGGGGCTACTTCCTTACGCCCCTACCGGGGCTATAATAGGATACATGGGGCGCAATGTCCAAGCTTGCGCCGTGGGGCTACTTCCTTTTACCCTATGGGCTGCACGACATGTTTCCCTTCTCTGACTGCAACTTGTAATTCGTAATATGTGAGTGATGATTCGCAACGATGACCCAAGCATTTGTTCCCGGCATCCAGCTTAGCCGCCTGTTCTACGAGGAAGCGGTGCGGCCTATCCTTGAAGCGCGGTTTCCGGGGCTGCCTTATGCTGCGGGGCTGGTGGGGGATGGTAGTGAGAAGCTGGGGTTCGATACCCCTATGTCGACCGATCACAACTGGGGGCCTTCGGTGCTTATATTCCTGCGGGATCAGGATGCACATATTGCGGGCGAAATTCGTGAGGCTATGGCTAACAGCCTTCCTTATATCTTCCGGGGTTATTCGGTCAATTCAGCTGAGTCCGCTCTTGAACCCGGCAAGGGCGTAACCCATCCTGAGTTCAAGACGGAAGGGCAGGTCAACCATATGGTCTTCCCCACAACCGTGCGCGCCTTTATCTGTGATCTTCTACGCTTCGACATCGACCAACCGATCGAATCTGCCGATTGGCTTACATTCCCTTCGCAACGCCTTCTCGCCATCACAGCGGGGGCGGTCCACCATGATGGTACAGGCGAGCTTACAGCCGTTCGCGAGCGCCTCGCCTGGTATCCGCACGATGTTTGGCTCTACATGCTCGCCTCAGGCTGGCAGCGGATTTCACAGGAAGAACACCTCATGCCCCGCGCGGGCTTCATTGGTGATGAACTGGGGTCCGCGGTGATTGGCTCGCGCCTGGTGCGCGACGTCATGACCCATTGCTTCCTCATGGAACGTCGATATGCTCCATATCCCAAATGGTTCGGCACAGCCTTCCAGCAACTTGCCTGCGCCCCTGACCTGACGCCTACCCTCATCAAGGCGCAGACCGCCGCCACATGGCAGGAGCGCGAAGCTGCTCTCGTTCCGGCCTACGAATATATGGCCCGTGCCCACAATGCCCTTAGCATTACGGCCCCACTCCCTACTGAGGCTCGCGACTTCTTCGGACGCCCCTTCAAGGTTATTTACGGCGAACATTTCGCTGATGCCATAACCGCCACTATCACCGATCCCGCCGTGCAGCGCATAGCCTCCCGCCGGCTTATCGGCAGCATCGACCAGTTCAGCGACAGCACAGACCTGCGCTCCTATCCCGAGTGGCGTGAGACGCTTCGTGCGCTGTATACTTAGCTCAAGGAGAAGAAAGCTATGCCAATTTATGAATATTGGTGTTCGGAGTGCCGGGCCGCGTTTGAAAAGCTCCGCCCTATGGAATCGAACGACAGTGAAGTTACCTGTCCTCGCTGCAACTCCCGCGTCAAGCGCATGCTCTCCGTAACAGCCGCCGTAAGCCGCTCCACAGGAGGCAGCACATTCGCATCCTCCAGCGGTGGTGGTTGCGCGTGCGGAGGCAACTGCGGCTGCCGCGCTAACTAGCTTCTTCGGAACTAGGTGTCGGGTGCTAGGGGTCAGGGATTTACGGATTCACCGCAGAGGCGCAGAGAGCGCTAAGTTACGCAGAGATTCTTGAGGTTTGCTTTGTGCCGTGGGAAGTGAGTAAGCGGCACAGGCAGTCAACTGACATCTGACATCTGACCCCTGACACCTCGGTACTCTACTGTCCCGGCTGCGCGTATACCCAGTCGTGAGCTAGCGCGGCCTTTGGTAGTTTTAGCCAGCTTTCCTTGTCGGCCACACTGTGGCGGGTCACTTCAATAGTCAGGGTGGAGTCGCCCGCCTTCAGCAGAGCGATCAATCCGCCTTTCCGTTCCAGCGCGGGCACCAACGTATCCGGCTCGCCTATGGCTTCCAGTGTGTATGGGCCGGAAAGCGGCTGGCGATCTATGGCGGTGTTTCCATTCTGGTCTGCCACGATAGCTGACCTCGTGACTACCCGCACACCGTTTACGGCTATAGCCTCCGCCGAAGCGTTCCGTAGCTCGTTCACAAGGTCTTGAAGCTCAAACACGGTCACGGCGCCGTCTACAAGCACTGTTACACCCGGCCCTACAACATCCACCTCGCCATTCGCCACACGCAGATCTTGCAGTTCTTTTTGCAGGCTGTCCAGATTGCTTTTCCCACCGGAATTATCGGCCTCGTACTGTCCAAGCTGCGTCTTGAGCGTTTCTACTTGCTGCCGTAGCCCCGTGGTGCTCTCATAAAGCTGGCTAATATATGTGGCCTGGTCCGTCGCCGAGCGCGGAACCTCCTCGCGGGCTGCACGCTGGCTGCGAAACTGCATCACGAGCATCACGCCAAGCAACATGCAAATAAGGCCGAGGCTAAGTTGTGCGCGAGTTGTGTTCATGGCGGGGCGGTGCGTAAAACGTAATGCGTAAAACGTAAGACGTAAGGTGTGAGAGTGGGGGTGAGGAAAGGGTGAAGGTGAGGATTGTGGCAGTTGGCTTCTTTTACTTTCCTACTTCTGCATACTTGGATACTAGAGAGCCGTTATAGCCTGTTACAGGCAAATCGTTGCTTACTGCGATTCTTACGGGGAGATCGTATATCATCGCCCGCTGGTTGAACTTCTCCATCTGGGTGGAGCCATGCAGCGCAACTTCCAGGGTCTCAGGATCGCCGATGGCACGAACCTCATAGGGCGGGGAAAGCCTTGTCGCGTTGACGATTATGGTCGTGCCCACACAGTAGAGCGACGTATTGCTTACAATGCGCTCGCCGTTCACCGAGATTGCCTCGGCCCCGGCCACCCAGAGGGTGTTCAGCACGTCGCGCAGGTCGTAGTCATGTATGATGTACTTGGCGGGATCTTCGTTCTCCGGTATTGTGCTTGTCGTGCTGTCGTCAAAGGTCGCGACAACACCCGGCCCGTGCAGCGGCAGCATACCCGACGCTATCCTCTGCTTTTCCAGCTCCTTGCTGGTATCCTGCAATGTTGATTTTCGCTGTGCGCTGGACCCCTCGAAGTCGTTGATGCGCCCGCGCAGGTCTGCTATCTGCTTCTTCAGGTCGGCTTGCTCCGACTCGAGCCTCCCGATCGTGGAGGCCACAATCTCGCGCTCAGATTGCCTGGTGATGGGCGAATCTGCCTGCAGGATTCCGGCCGTCTGCGGCTGCCAGCGGGTCGAAAGCAGCACCCCCGCCACCATGCCTCCAAGCAACAAAGCCACACTCAGCCCGAGTAATCCGAGCGACTTGCTTCCTCTGGCCCGCAACGTGTCCACGGTTTGGCCGAGCGCTGCCAACGGCGCACTCAGGGCATGTCCTATAGAACGTCCCGCTGGGTCGTCTGTTTTCGGTCTCAAACTTGCCATGTGGTCTTCTTCTCCTTCGTTACCGAAGGGGTTGATATGTCACCAATATAACACGTCGGGATTAGGAGGTCATGGTACACAAGTACCAGATGCTTGACCCACCCGTACTAGTTTAACGTATTTGCGACCGGAAAAATACGCGATTTCCACAAACGGACGCGAAATTAACCATCCATACATCGAACGAAATTACCGGGCAGCAGAGGAGGGCGAGATCGTGCAATCTCGCCCTCCTCTGCTGCTCCGTGTGGGGATAGTACGAACTATGCTGACGGCATACCCGCTTCTATCAATTTTTCGCCTGCCTTTTGTAGAGTGCCTTTCAATTCGCCATCTTCAAGCCCTCTGGCCGCGCTGAAAAATTGCAGACCCGCCATGATTTGATCCGATGCCTGAGGCTCCTTAAAGAGCCGGGCAATCTCCAACCGCCAGGGTTCGGGCTGGGGGCCGAACCACGGCTCAGGGTGTGGGCCGAGCCAGGGTTCAGGCGATGGACCGAAGGGCCACGGATCGGGATCGGGCCAGGGCCACGGCCAGTGCACCCGTGGAGGCGTGCCGCAGAACTCGTCTACGAACCGGCTCAAGGTAGTATCGGCAGCCGACTGGAATGCCTGCTGCGTCTCTCCACTCGGCATCGCCTTCACCAGCATATACATCGCTGAGACCGCCCTGATTGTATGGGCAGCTACAAGAGCCGCCGCCGACCGTATCACGGGCGATCCCGGCCCGTGCGGTTCGTTGGGGTCGTCCGGGTTCGGGTTGCCTCCGAATCCTCCATAGGCGACCGCCAGTAGAGTGTCAATACTGACTGCGTATTTCGTGTTAGTCATACCATTTTCTCCTTGATTTCACCTGAAAAGCATCGAGCAACGCCAGTTGCTGCTGGACCGATCTTACCCTCGAATCGCTCTCCATGGTTGTCACCAACTGCGTCACCAATAGTGTCACAGTAGTGTCACATGGACATCTATTTCTCCCCCATAAGTACCTTCAGACACTGTTGCGTGCCTTTTCTATGCGTGATATACTTAATATTGCTTTTGCGATGAGTGGAACCCAGAATGGCCGGTACAAGAGGATCGTCTGGCGATTTATCTATGACATCTACTGACAACGCCAACACCAGAGTCGCGGTGACTACCGAATATATCACTACCATTGGCCTGGAAGTGCATGCACAACTCCTTACCCAGAGCAAGATGTTCTGCGGGTGCAGCGCCAACATCGCATACGCAGAGCCAAACACCCATGTCTGCCCCGTCTGTCTTGGTATGCCGGGCACTTTACCGGTTATTAATGCCGAGGCCCTCCGCAAGACCCTTCTGACAGGTCTCGCTCTCGACTGCACTATTCCCGCTCTCTCCAAGTTCGACCGCAAGAACTATCCTTACCCCGACTTGATGAAGGGCTACCAGATTTCGCAGTACGATCTCCCTTTCTGCGTGGACGGCCATCTCGATGTTGAAGAAACCGACGCACGTGGTAACGCAGTGCGAACGTTCCGTGTGGGCATTATTCGCGTCCACCTCGAAGAGGACACCGCCCGCCTGCTCCACCGCAACGGTCCTGACGGTATTCCCTACAGCCTCATGGACGTCAATCGCGCAGGCTTGCCCCTCATGGAGATTGTCTCAGCACCCGACATCACCTCGCCCGACGAAGCGCAACTCTACCTGATACAACTTCGCCATCTCTTGCGCTGGATCAACGTGTCAACGGGCAACATGGAAGAAGGCGCGTTTCGCTGTGATGCTAACGTATCTGTTCGCCCGGTGGGGCAGCAAGAGTACGGCACCAAAGTCGAAGTCAAGAACATGAACTCGTTCAAGTCTGTGCGCGATGCTCTCAAGTTTGAGATCGAGCGGCAGACTGAGATCCTGCGCTCGGGCGGCAAAATCGTGCAGGAAACGCGGGGCTGGGACGATGTTCGCGGCATCACGCTCTCACAGCGGACAAAAGAGCAGGCTCACGACTACCGCTACTTCCCTGAGCCTGACCTTCCGCCGCTCACGTTCACCGATGAGCATCGCGAAGAATTGCGCGCATCGCTGCCTGAGCTGCCTGACGCTTTGCGCGATAGGTTTGCGGAAACATACGGCCTCTCTCGCTACGATGCCACCCAACTGGCAGGCTCCCGAGCGGTTGCCTCCTACTTTGAGCGCACTGTAGCAGGTGCAGGCGCCGAGAAAGCGCGCATTGCTGCGGGCTTTACTGTCAACAACCTGCCCAACCTGCTTGGCGAATCTGATGCTACCATTGATACAAGCCCGCTGACGCCGGAGCGTTTGCGCGGTCTCGTTGATCTGGTGGCAGACGGCACCATCAACCTGAACATCGCCAGGACAATTTTGCCTGAGCTTTTTGCTTTGGGCGTATCTGCCGCCGACCTCGTAAAGGAGCGTGGCCTCGGTGTGGTGAGAGACGAATCGGCCCTCGAAAAGGCGGTGGACGACGCCCTGTCGGCGAACCCCAAAGCAGCAGCCGATTACCTGGGCGGCAAAGAGAGCGCACTATCCGCGTTCTTGGGTCCCATAATGAAAGCAACACGTGGCCAGGCCGATGCAGCAATGGTTCGTGAGTTGCTAAAGCGAAAATTGGACGGTCTTCGGGGGAGCGACACATAAAACGTGGCCAATACTCAGGGCGTACTGCGCAACCCCCAACATGCTCACGGACCCTGGTATATTCAACACCGCAAGGATACAGGTGTATCAGGGTAAAAGGTCTATCCTGTAATCAAACATCACGTGTCCTGAGCCGTTTCGCATTTCTTAACCTTCGCACTCTACCTATCGTTCCCGCTTCGCCCCTACGCTCTACAACTGAAGACTAAAACCAACCGGACTCAATGAGGAGAACTACCAATGTCGGATATTATTAGCAAGCCGAATCCGTACGAGGTTGCTGTACAGCAGTTTATGATTGCCGCCGATAAGTTGCACCTTGATGAGGGAATCAAGCAGATTCTCTCCAAGCCCAAGCGTGAATTGACCGTCAACTTCCCGGTGCGCCATGATGACGGCAGCTACAAAGTCTACACGGGCTATCGGGTTCAGCACTCGCTCACCCGCGGCCCGGCGAAGGGCGGTATACGTTATCATCAGGACGTTTCACTGGATGAAGTGCGCGCACTCGCTATGTGGATGACCTGGAAATGTGCCACAGTGGGCATTCCTTATGGTGGCGGCAAGGGCGGCGTGATTGTCGATCCAAAGCAGCTTAGCATCAACGAGTTAGAGCGGCTCACCCGACGCTATGCAGCCGAAATCGCGCCAATCATCGGCCCCGAAGTAGACATCCCCGCTCCTGATGTAAACACCAACTCGCAAACGATGGCCTGGATCATGGACACAATATCGATGATGCGCGGCTACCCCATCCCCGGCCTCATCACGGGTAAGCCCGTCGCCATTGAAGGCTCGCTGGGCCGCAACGAAGCCACGGCGCGTGGTCTCCAGTACGTCGTGCGAGAGGCCGTCAAGATCAAGGGGACGAGCCTGCAGGGTGCCCGCGTAGTGGTGCAAGGCTACGGCAATGCAGGAGCTATTACTGCCCGACTGCTCGCTGAAGATG
This sequence comes from Chloroflexota bacterium, assembly GCA_039932335.1. GTDB lineage: Bacteria > Chloroflexota > Chloroflexia > QHBQ01 > JADMIH01 > JADMIH01. The sequence continues at coordinate 8,769 of JBDTQH010000052.1, read as the reverse complement.
GCGCGGTCATTATCGGGGTGTCGGATAGTAAGTCCGGTATCTACAACAGCAAAGGGATCGACCCTATCGGTGCGTTACGCCATAAGCAAGAGCACGGCACCCTCGAAGGCTACGCTGGCTCCGACACTATTACCAATGCCGAAATCCTTGAGCTTGAGTGCGACATACTGGTGCCCGCGGCTCTTGAAAGCGTGATAACGGGCCGCAACGCCGATCGCATCAAGGCAAAAATGATAGCTGAGGCCGCCAACGGGCCCACCGGACCCGAAGCTGACCGCGTTCTTTACGAAAAGGGTATCATGGTTCTCCCGGACATACTTGCGAACGCGGGCGGCGTGACGGTCTCCTACTTCGAGTGGGCACAGAATATCCAGGGCTATTACTGGGCCGAAGACGAAGTCAACGATAAGCTGGAGCGCGTCATGAAGCGTTCGTTCCGCGACGTCTACGAGACCGCCACCAACAACAAAGTGGACCTGCGCACAGGCGCATACATGCTGGCGATCTCCCGCGTGGCTGAGGTTACCAAGCTGCGGGGCATATTCCCGTAAAACGTAATGCGTGAAACGTGAAGCGTGAGCCCCTTTCCCACTAGTGTTGGGAAGGGGGCTTTCTGTTTGGAGAAGGGTATCTGGCAAATTAGCGTCGTCTGCCCATCTTCGCCGTGTCATGGTCGGTATATCAGGAGCGGAGACATGCCGGGCTAGCTTCTGGGGCATAGGCACAGCGTGGCATCAGCTATGCTACAGAACCTGGTGACCCTCGTGCGCTTTGCCGCTTATGCTATAATTATATTAGTGCCTATAATATTGGCTGAAAAGAAGATTGGAGGGAATGCAGGACGATTTGTATATGCCTGCCCCTTGAATCTATCCGACATCACTAGACTCAATGAGGAGAACTATAAATGTCTACGCAACAGGCTATAAAGCCTAACCCATACCAGATAGCGGTAGAGCAATTTATGATTGCCGCCGATAAGTTGCACCTTGATGAGGGAATGAAGCAGATTCTCTCCAAGCCCAAGCGTGAATTGACTGTCAACTTCCCGGTACGCATGGATGATGGCAGCTACAAAGTCTACACGGGCTTTCGCGTCCAGCACTCACTCACCCGCGGTCCGGCGAAGGGCGGCATACGTTATCACCAGGACGTTTCGCTGGACGAAGTGCGTGCACTCGCTATGTGGATGACCTGGAAATGTGCCACGGTGGGCATTCCTTATGGTGGCGGCAAGGGCGGCGTGATCGTTGATCCGCGCCAGCTCAGCATCAACGAAGTCGAGCGACTCACCCGTCGTTTTGCAGCCGAAATCGCGCCAATCATTGGTCCTGAAGTAGACATCCCTGCTCCTGATGTAAACACCAACGGCCAGACTATGGCCTGGATCATGGACACAATATCGATGATGCGCGGCTACCCCATCCCCGGCCTCATCACAGGCAAGCCTATTCCGATCAAAGGCTCGCTTGGCCGCACAGAAGCCACGGCGCGTGGTCTCCAATATGTCGTGCGGGAGGCCGTGAAAACACAGGGCATGAGCCTGGAAGGCGCTCGCGTGGTAGTGCAGGGCTTTGGTAATGTGGGCGGCAATACGGCTCGCCTCCTGGCCGAAGATGGCGCTAAGATCGTGGGTGTGTCTGATGTATATGGCGCTCTTTATTCGTCCAAAGGCATCGACCCCGAAGCCGCTACAATGTACGCCATGACGAATGGCCGCCTCACCGACTTCCCCGACACCGAGGCGATCACCAACGCTGAGTTGCTTGAGCTTGAGTGTGACATACTGGTGCCCGCAGCCCTTGAAAGCCAGATCACAGCCGAGAATGCCTCGCGTATCAGAGCCAAGATGATAGCCGAGGGTGCGAACGGTCCCACCACACCGGAGGCCGATCTCATACTGTTCGACCGCGGCATACCTGTAGTCCCGGACATACTTGCGAACGCGGGCGGCGTGACCGTCTCCTACTTCGAGTGGGCGCAGAACATCCAGGGTTACTACTGGGCCGAAGAGGAAGTCAACGATAAGCTGGAGCGCGTCATGAAGCAGTCGTTCCAGGATGTCTACAACATCTCCACCAGCCGCAAAGTAGACATGCGTATCGGCGCGTACATGCTTGCGATCTCACGTGTCGCCGAAGTCACCCAACTGCGGGGCATATTCCCGTAAAACGTAATGCGTGAAACGTGAGGCTTGAGATGAAAGACCCTTCCCGGTTGTTATGGGGAAGGGTCTTTTCGTCAATTGTCGGTTACGACGGCAGACGGCGTTGCCAGTTGTCAGTAGACGGCAGGATGCGCTATAGCATTCAGGCAAGTCTCACATAGGCAGTACCGGTAAGCCCACGAAGTGGGCTGTATGAGATGCCGAATCGATTTACTCTATGCCAAGCAACTCTATATTTGCCAGAATGATGGTGCGCACCCCGCCGCAATACTGACAACTGACAACGCGGTCGGCGGTCGGTCGTCTGCTGCCATACGCAATACGCAATACGAAAAAAGCCCCTCCCCACCGAAGCAGGGAAGGGCTGGAGAGGGACGTTTGCATTCTGCATCAGCCGTGCGCGCTTAGAAATCAAGTAAGATGTTCATCGGCGATGCGCTGGCTTCAGCATCCTGCAAAACTAATAGCGAATTATGAACTGCCGCGATTGGAACCGGAGCCTGAACTGCCACGGCCCTGGTCGGAGCCGGACTGCCCCTGCCTGTTGTAGTCAGGATCTGCCATGTCACCGGCACCTTCACCTCCGGCGTTGCTGCTGAGGCCGGAATTATCGCCCCAGTTGCCACCGCTTGCAGTGGCGCTGCCGCTGCTCATGCCGCTGCCGGTGCTCACTCCGGGTTCATTCCAATTCTCGCCTGTACCACCTGTGCCGCTCATGTCAGAGGTACCGCCGCCCATGTTGCCGCCGGAGCCGCTAGAGGAGCCAGGCATGCCGCCACCGGAGCTACCCATGCCTGTGCTGCCGGATCTACCGCCTGAAGCGCCCATGTTCTCGCCCATATCGTCGGCACTGCCTGAGCCGCGTGCGCTGCCCATCCTGGCGCCCGAGCTACCCATGTTCTCGCCCATATCATCGGTGCCGGCCATGCCGCCCATACCCTCGCTCATGTCGTCCATGCCGCCGCCGGAACCACCCATGTCGCTTAGGCTGCCTTCATCTCCCATGCCGCCGGTTCCGGCGTTACCGGCATTCCTGCCGGTGTTCATGTTGGAATCTCGATCTTGCCTGTTACGCATTCCCATGTCGGAGTCATTATCCTGATTAGCCATCTTGTTCATACCTCCTTGTATGCTAGTTGGCCTTCTCGGTCATTCTTTTAGTGCGTATATTGCTGCACATACGCATACTGGTAGTAGAAGCATCAGTTATGCCACATATGAAGTGGCGGCCTACCCGTGGTGGCTGTTGGCCCCGCGTCTGCCCTGGCTATCTATATGGCGCTCGCCGCCCGACTGCTCGTCGGGGGTCAATCCGCTGTCAGATGTATCAGGGTCAAGGTTACGCCCGATCTGCACATCGTCCATACCTAAGCGATCACCCGTGCTGAGATCATCTCGCTCGCCGCGTATCTCCAGACCTTCGACGGTATCCATTACGTAGTCCTGCCCGGGCTCTTCTTGCTCCATACCTCTGTTGGTTATTCCCATCTCCTCTGCATTGGCTTGCCTATCGTTCTTCTGTGACATAGTTTCACACCTCCTGTGGATTGTGATATCCCTGGATTTTGCAGATGCCTTGCGGCCACTTACTTTGTGTGGCACAACTCATGCCAGCCTCTGACTGTGCTCTGATTTCGGCCCAACTTTTGCTCAGGGCGTGATAACCTTCTATAATAATCCGTTATGATATATGTAGTGATGATTATCCTGAATAGAAAGATTTCCCTTAATGAACCACAGTCCTGACGGCGATACCCCCACCCTGGACACCCGCCGAGTCCTCGGTGGGCGCTATGTCGTGCTCGATAAGATCGGTGAGGGTGGTGCTGCCGAGGTCTATCGTGCGCGCGACCAGCGGCTCGACCGTATAGTAGCGGTCAAAATACTTCGCCCGCAATTCAGCTATGACGAGGCTTCTCGGAAGCGCTTCTTGATAGAAGCTCGCGCCGCTGCCGGGCTGAACCACCCTAATATCGTTGACATCTACGATTTCGGTGAGGCCCCCGACGGCTCCATGTTCATCGCCATGCAATACGTCGAGGGGCGCAACCTCAAAGACGTGCTGCACCGCAAGGGCCGCCTCTCCGCAGGCGAAGTGGTTGCTATCATACCCCAGGTCTGCCATGCTCTTACCGTAGCCCATGCTAACGATCTTGTTCACCGCGACGTCAAGCCGCAGAACATTATGATCGACGACAAGGGCAATGTTCGCCTTACCGATTTCGGTATCGTCAAAGCGCTCTCCGGCCCTGAGCTTACACAAACGGGCATGACCTTCGGCACGGCTGCCTATCTCTCGCCGGAGCAGGCAACCGGCGACCCTATTGGCCCGGCCTCTGATATCTATGCGCTCGGCTGTGTTATGTACGAGATGCTATCGGGCGCTCCTCCATTTACGGGCGATAATCCCGCTGTGGTTGCTTACAAGCAGGTTTGGGAGCAACCGCGCCCGCTTCACGACCGCACTCCGGAGGTGCTGCCTTCGCTTGAGGCCATCGTGATGCGATGCCTGAACAAGGACCCCAACCGCCGCTATCCAAGCACCGAAAGCCTGGCAGCCGATCTCGCTAATCTGGGCACTGCTTTCAACCAGCCAACCCAGGCGGTCGTGCTCAACGCTATGTCCTCTCCGGCAATGCAACCCGATTCGGCCCCCATCTTGCTACAGCCTGGCGCGGAGACCAGCCGCCCGATCCCAATGCCTGCGGCTCCTGAGCATAACGCTGTGCCGCCGGTACGGGTGCAAACCACCGGCATCAGCAACCAGGCGACCCGGCGCGTTTACCCCGATCCGCCTATGGTTGCGAGCGCGGGCGGTACGGGTGGGGGTGGTGGCTCGGCCGCCTCTCGAATGCAGGTGGTGGGCGCGGGTGTCTCGGGCCGCGGACGTGCCAGCAATGCATGGCTGCCGTTGACTCTGGTGGTGGTTGCGCTGGGGCTCAGCATATGTGGTTTTGCGGCATGGCAACAAAATGTGTTTGGTATATTCTCTGGGAGTGCCACGCCTACACCGCCATCTGTTGTGGCGGCTACAGCTACCGGTACCAGCAGCACGGGTACAGGTGCCGAGGCAACCGCGACTATATTCCTGACCGCCACTTCGACCCCTACTGCCGAGGCATCTCCAACAGAAACAGCCACCGAGACTCCGACCGAATCGCCAACTGATACGCCTGAACCGACCATAGAGGTGCCGCCAACCGCTACGGTTGAGCCTGCGCCGCTTCCGACCGATACCCCGGCACCGGGGGTGGAGCCTGCGCCCACGGTGGACAGCGAGCCTCCTACAGTAGAGCCGTTACCGCTGCCCCCTGATCCGACGCCCCAGCCCGGCCAGTTCAATAGCGTAACATTCGATGCCTATGATTTCCATGGGGGCTATACCAATGCAGCGGGCTATCATGGCCGCACTGCTCAGTGGGTATACGGCCTGGGCACCGCTTACAGCAGTATGTCTGTCGGCTTCACCGTCGATGAGAAGCCGAACGGGCCTGGCACACTTAATATCGTCGGTATCGACTCTGAAGATGAGGCCAAGACCCCGGTTCGCATTTCTGTAAACAACTCGGTAATCTATGAAGGGCCAAATCCACTTCCGAACGATAATACCAGCGGCTCTGCCGGCCCCGGCAACTGGGGCACTGTCACCTTCCGCCTGAACCCTAAGATACTAAAGCAGGGCGAAAACACCATCACCATTACCAACCTCGACCCCAGCGACAAGGTCAACTATCCACTCTTCGTGATGATCGATTCTGTGACGATTACGTGGTGAGGCGTGAAGCGTGATGCGTGACAGGTAAGCCGCAGTCAAGAGAATAAAGGCTAGAAAGATAGTGGCTTATACAACAAGAAGGGCGAGTGAAATGATCACTCGCCCTTCTTGTTACGCATCGCGTTTCACGTTTCACGCCCCCGCCTCACGCCCCGGTCATCATCTGCCGAAAGGCTTCTTCGCTTTCTCTTTTGGAGAGGGCGATTATTTCATCCTCGGCGTTCAGGATTGTGTCGCCGTTGGGCAAGATCATGCTTCCGTCGCGTACGACAGCCGACACTACTACATCAGGCGGGAACTGGATTTGAGACAGGCTCTTACCCACTACAGACGCTGCCTTTTCGACGGTGGCTTCGACAAGGGCTATCTGCCCGTGCTTCAGTGTCATTAAGTGCACCAGGCCGCGCTCGGGTATCTCCTGCTCAATTATGCTTAGAAGAAGATTAGTGGACGACACTGTAACATCTATGCCCAACTTCTTGAAGATTTCCTCGTTCTTGGGATTGTTGACACGGGCAATCGTGCGCGGTACGTTGAATAGCTTCTTGGCCGTCTGGCACACTACCAGGTTATCCTCATCGTCGCCTGTCACGGCTACCACAACATCGGCACGAGCCGCACCCGCTGCTTCGAGCGTCCCAAGCTCTGCCCCGTCTCCCTCAACCACAACTGAGCCAAATCGCTCTCCGTAGACTGCCACTTTCTTGGGGTTCTTCTCTATCAGCAGGACTTCGTAGCCCTCGTTTACCAGCGTCTTGGTGAGATAATACCCCACCTTGCCACCGCCTACAATCAAAATATACATCGCTCGCTCCTCGAATGTAACGCACATGTGAAACGCGCAGGCTGCTTTGCCCGCGCGTCATGGTTACACTATCTATGCATTGCGGTTAAAGAGACCCCTGAGACCCTTGCCGTTCTGGTGTGCCTTATGAAGCTCGACAGTTGTCTCGGCCTGCTGCCCATTCGCCGGGGTTGGGGTACTCTCGCCTGTGTTCGTATTTACCGACATGGAGGCTGTCCCGTTGCCTGTCCTCGCGGTGGCCGGTACTGCCACGCGGTTTTCGGAGATGCCTTCGTTTAGCTGCTCGGCGATCGAGGGGGTATTTGCTGTATCGACGGGCTTATTTGCAAGCGAGTTCAATATATCCCGCGCGGTTGTAGACACAAGCGTGGTCGGACAAATTGTTTCCAAACCTAGCTCGTGGTAGAGGCTTTCGCGGCCCGGATCGTAAATGCGGGCCAGCACATGTGGTACGCCAAAGATCTCCTTAGCAACCTGGCAGGCCATAATATTCGTGTTGTCATAGTTGGTGACAGCCGCGAACGAGTCCGCATGCTCAATGCCCGCAGCCTTCAGCACATCGGCATCGATGCCTGTGCCGAGCACAGTCTGGCCCTTGAACGTGTCAGGCAACTTCTGAAGTGCATCCAGATCTGAGTCGATAATACTGATCTCGTTGCCTTCCGCTTCCATAAGCTGTGCCAATCTGGCACCTACGCGCCCGCAGCCCAATATTACTAGTTTCATTTCTTTCCCTCCTCAGGGATAGTCTAGCACAATGCGTAAACGCCGCAGCATTTGTTTCGTCGCTCACGTTTTACGCACTACATTTTATGCCCCTAACAATTCTCCGGCATGGGTGCACGACAGATATATACCCGGCATGCGGCGTGTTTCATGACATAGGGTATGGTCTGGCCGAGGTCTAGTTCACCCAACTTCTTCTGGTAGTCGGTCGCCATCACGATAAGCTCGGTACCGCTCTCGCGCGCCATGTCCACAATAGCGGCACCGGCGCTTCTTGCCTGCAGGATGGAGGCATCAACTTCAAGTCCCATGTCTCGCGCTACCGCTTCAGCGTGGTCCAGCGCCTTCTCGCCCTTGTCGACCTGCTCTGGAAGTTCTGCATCAAGAGGTAGCGCGTGAGGCACCTGTACTACATAAACCACGTCAACCGCGATGTTGCGGCCCTTTCCCTTCTTAGCGGCCGCATAGGTGTATGCAAGACGCATTGCTTCGTCGTCGATGTCCGCGCCCTTCACGGCCACAAGTATTCTTTTCGCTTTGTTCTCGTCAACGTTTGCCCGATTGAAAATGTTATTTGCCAATTCGTTTCTTTCCTTGATCACTAGGTGCTGTGGCTGTTCAACTCCGTATTGATACAGGTACACATATTACACCTATATATACGAACAATGGTTGCTCTTGGTCACAGGCCAAGCACGCCAACAGGCAAGCTAGCCCTTGCGCCCGGGAAGCCTGTTGCCGCTTTATTCATTTTTGCTGTCACTGTTGGGGAGGTTGCTAGATCGCGGGCCATACTATAAGTATGCCGCTTTACCGGGTACTCGCTACACGGTAAGTAGTGTATATGAGCGTATAAAGGCTCTCGCCCCTCGGAGCAGGGCTGAGAGCCGAAAGCCGCCATTGTGGGGTCAGGAACCCTGACCGGCATTGTGTTACTAATCTTCATAATCAGGGGGCATAAGGCCTGTGCCAGGCGAATTTATTTGATTATCCCTATTATAGCCGAGCGATGCCCCGTTAACTCGACCGTTATGCACATCCTGCGTTGTGGCAGGAACCGTGCCAATGTGACCTTTCTAATCACACTTTAATGTCTGTGTCACAATTTTATATTATAGCACTTACGCACGGAATAAGCAACTGTTTGTGCGCGTGTAAATGTTCAGCTTTAAGGTTTAACAACCCGGCATCCCGATAACGAAAGACCCACCGCCCCCCGCTTCGCTCATACCCCTCCCACGCGTGTGTTGGGAAGACGACACTTTTGGCGTTGAAAAATGAGAGCCCATCGGCTAC
>JBDTQH010000051.1:0-38107 GCA_039932335.1 Chloroflexota bacterium | reverse complement strand
CTTTCTTGTTCCATACTGGCCAGTATACCGCCCCTCCATGTTATTCGTCACTCCCCGGCCCGAGTCACTTCTCAATCTGGAAGGTGCCGATTTCTATGCCTCGTAATGATTGACCACTCTTGCAAGCCTGAAATGTTTGCTGCTCGCCCAGCGGTAACTGGCCGGACATACCTGGAAGTTCCATTACCCACGCAGCAGTTATGGGCACTCTTTCTGAGAGTGCGCAAGAGCCGCCGGAAGACCGAATCGCACTAGAGGCGCTTTTTCCTGGCTCGAGAACGACCTCGGCATTGGGATTGCCGTAGATAGGGGGCAGCGAAGATACACGGTCGGGCAGGATGTCGCCATCGTGGGTGATGTATTTGGTAGTGGGTCTGCCGCGAATCGTGCAAGGCTGTCCGGCGACATTTGTGAGCGTTATCCTGCCGCAGTAGAAGCCTGTGCAGCCCTGTCCGTCCACTGTTGCCTGCAGGTCTGTGGCGGAGCAGGCAGCAACGCCCGACGGCGCGGGTATGGCGGTGGGAGTGTTTTGGAGGGCGTTCTGCGAAGGGGCCAGTTGTGCCACGGCCTCCCTAAACTGGTGCTGTATCGAACTTTGCTCCTTCTGCGAGAGCGTTGAGGGCATTTCGAGCAGAGCCGTGTAGCAGATGGGGCCAGCATTCGCCGGGGTTCCAGGTAGAACTACCTCGATATCGGTGAACTGGATGTCCGTGTATGTCCAGGTATATAGGACTCCGCTGAGTTCGCCAGCTTGGAAGGGGAGCGGCGGGTGATTATTGCCGCCCAATACCTCGGAATAAGGTTGGTAGAGCGCCCGCACAGAGACAAAGCTTCCCTCAACGCCTGTGACCGGCCATTCAACGCTCTCAATAACTGTGCTGTACCGGCTTGCGCCGCCGAACAGAGCATCCGGCGAATCGTTGGACGAATGAACTGGTACTCCCCATGAAGGAGGCACCGGCAGCGTAAAGTACATGCCGTTCAGTGTGGACCAACCGGGCACCTGAATAGTGGCAGCAGCGGCGAGCTTGGAGCGGACATCTGATGATATGTCGGTAGGCCGAGGGTCGGCATCCGCGGTGGTGGTTGCTGTGTGCGGTATCGGGGGCGGCACTGGCGACACTGAAGCAGTATTGCTGCTCGTGAGCAGCACAGTAAGGCCCACACTGACAACCACGAACGCTACGAGCATGGCTGCCAAACCATAGCGAATCTTCATGGCTTTCCCCAAAACGCCGCAATACTCTTGAACACCCCGCAAACATAGGGGGCAGCGATCGGTACAACCACCAAATGAAAAAAAGAGGCCGGTTTACGGCCTCTTGGGTGGGCGAGCCTGGTCTCGAACCAGGGACCTCAGTCTTATCAGGACTGCGCTCTAACCAACTGAGCTACACGCCCGCGCACAATATTATACCAGAGCGCGAACCTCTTTGCAAGCAGCGCAAAGCTCTTAGCTCTACGTCTGAGACTAGAACACGTGCCGGTGTAATAGGCACACTAAAGCAAGCTGCGCCCCTGCCGCTGTTCGCGTTATTTGCATATTGCTGCTATAATGGCTGAGGCTTTTGGGTATGAATTAGATCGACTTCTGTCGTGCGCTGTCTGGCGGTTGCGGGCTATGGGAAGCTAGCCCGCATATTGTTGGGTAGTAATGGCAAAACAGGGCAGGGTAATACCGCTTTGATGCCACTAAACGCTGAAGCCCCTGACATATGTTGATAAGAAGATTGATTCATGAATTCCTTAGGAGGGAGTCCAATGAGAAACTGGGCAAATACTCGACTCGCAGGTGTGCTTCTAACGGCAACACTGGGCGCACTTGTTCTGTCGGCGTGCGGCGGCGAGGCTGCAGGCAAATCAAACGCTGATCTGCTGAAAGAAGCCGCTGCAAATATGAAGGCTGCCAAAAGCTATCAGATGACCGCCAACGTAGACCAGGCGGGCCAGGCTGTGGCTCTGACCGGCATGATCGACATTGGCAACAACAACACCAAGATGGACATGGACGTTTCGGGCCAGAAAGTGTCCGTCATAGCTGTCGGCAGCGATGTCTATTTGAGCACGGATGGCGGCACGACCTACTCCAAGTCGGGCGCTGAGGGAGCCTCTATCACAGAGGGCTTTGGCAGCTTTACGAAGATGTGGGACAGCTTCCAGGCCGACCAGGTCGATAAGGCCAAAGACGCTCTGAAGGACGGCACTCCGGCCACAGAGACAATAGATGGTGTCGCTACCAAGCACATCACGGCTAATGCCAAGGACCTCTCGATCCTCGGCGGCGCGAGCGGCACGGCTACAGAAGGCACATTGGATCTCTGGATCTCGACCGACAAGCCTCTTGTGCGCCAGATGAAGATCGACGGCACCTCGGGCGGGCAGCCGATCAAGGGCACACTCACTTGGAGCAAGTTCGACGAGAAGTTCGACATCACAGCTCCTCCGACAGCCGCTTCACCCAACCTGCTGATTACAGCAGGCAAGTAGTTCTGGCGGGCTTGCTTGGGGCGTGTGATATCTGACAAACTGCTTCCAACGGCATAGAACCCTCTCTTCCCAGTCTGCAAACCCGGTGAGGCCACCAGGCTATTGAGGAAGCATCGGAAGCGGTATCGTAAAGAGGACAACCGCCCCAGCAATCGAAAAAGAACAAACAGGAGGCGCATCTGGGACCAACCCGGATGCGCCTCTTTTATTGCTGTGTTACCTCACCGCACGCTTGTGTTCTATACATACTTTATACCTCTCCCATTTCTCTACTAAAGGTATGGCTAACTACGGTTCAGGCTGGAACTCGTCGGGCCACCAGCGGTACACCTCAAGGTCTACTGTGAAGTCGGGCCGCACTTCTACGCCTTCCGCTTCAAGCTCCATCCTGTGCTGCTCCATGCCGCCCATGCCGTAAATGGGGGCAAGGCGGCCCCAGCGGTTCACCACCCGCTGGCAAGGCACTTCAGCGGCTGTGGGCGTGTTCTTCAGCACTGTGCCTACAGCGCGCGCCCCTCTTGGCATGCCCAGCAAGTAGGCTACCTGCCCGTAGGTCACAACCCGACCCTCCGGCACAGACCGCACGAAAGCCCATACGCGCTCGCGGAAATCACGTTCGGGCTGGAAAAAGGATTCTTTCATAGTTGCGACCATAAGCAAGAGGCCGGAAACAAGAAGCTAACCTGTAAGTTAACGTCCTGATTCCGGCCTCTTACTGTTACCCTCTAAGAATTAGAGAGAAGAGCGATTTACTTGATATCGGCCTTGGCGCCTTCGGCTTCGAGACGTGCCTTAGCAGCCTCAGCGTCGGCCTTGTTTACGCCTTCCTTGACCGGCTTGGGAGCGGCCTCAACCAGGTCCTTGGCTTCCTTCAGGCCCAGGCCGGTTAGCTCGCGCACGACCTTGATAACCTGGATCTTGTTGGCGCCGAAGTCGGTCAGGACGACGTCGAACTCGGTCTTCTCTTCCTCAACAGGAGCAGCAGCGCCGTCGCCGCCTGCGCCGCCCATCGGCATCATGCCGCCCATCATCATGGGGGCCGCAGCGGAAACGCCGAAGGTCTCTTCCATATCCTTCACGAGCTGCGAAAGCTCAAGGACGGTCATGTTTTTAATCGACTCGAGGATATCCTCACGTGTTGTTGCCATTTTCTAGTTCTCCTTATTCTTCGGTTATCTGACTATTGTTATTCGTTCCGCTTGACTAAGCTTCACCCTCTGTTGTAGGCTCGGCCTCTGTAGCAGTTTCTGTTGGTTCCGGAGTCTCGGCGGGCGCTGCGGCTTCGGTTGTGGTCTCAGCAGCGGTCTCGGCGGGTGCCGGGGCGTCGGTTGCGGCCTCGGACGTTGCAGCGACAGGTTCCGCAGTTGCGTCAGTTGCGCCGCCTTCCTTGATCTGGTCGAGGCGCGCATTGAGCACGTTCACGAAGCCCTGTAGAGGCGCGTTCAGTACGTTCGCGAAGCTCTGGATCGGACCCCTCATCGCGCCCATCAACTGGGATATATACTGCTCACGGCTCAGGATCTTTGTCAGGTCGTTAACCTGGTCGGCAGAGATCACGCTCTTGCCCATGATGCCGCCCCGGATTTGCAGGATCCTCGATGTGCGGACGAAATCGGTGAGCACCTTGGCAGCGCCCGGGATGTCGTCACCCACGAAGGCGATTGCCGTTGGGCCATCGAGCATCGGTGTCATCGCCTCCATGCCGGAGCGCGTAGCGGCCAATTCACCGAGGCTGTTCTTGGTAACGTGGTACTCCACCCCTTTGGAACGAAGTTGCCTTCGCAGGTTGGTGATGTCGGATACGCTGAGGCCGCGATAGTCGGTGAAGATAAGCAGCTGGCTGTTCTGGAACAGCTGGTTTAGTTCTTTGACTGTCTGTTTCTTCTTTCTTGTAGCCATTATTTGTTGTCACCTCCTCCCGTGGAAGTATCGAAAGCCTGATTGCACGGTAATGTCCCTGAATCAAAAAGCCCATACCTCAATGAGACCGAGGCATGGGACAGGAATGCTCCATGAAGCAACCGCAAACACGGGACGGATGCCCCCTGTGCGATTTGGTGCTTGCCTCGGCGGGCTTGTGGTTTAAGCATCCTGGGGATGCGCCGGCTGTCTCTGGCTATTTACTTGTAAAAACGTCGGGTATGGAACCCAACAGCCTATTATACGGCATAAGGCTGGAGGTGTCAAATTTGGTGGTGTGCTGTATATGTTCAGATTCAGGGTGGAACAACCCGGCATCTCGGTCAGGGAAGACCCTCCGCCCCACGCTTCGCTCATACCCCTCCCACAGGTGGGAGGAGAGTCTATTAAGAGGGGAAGAGTGGGGGACACCCCGCCCCCGCTTCGCTCATCCCCCGTCATGGGCTTCGCCCCTGCACCCCTTCTGCCATGCTGACACCCGACACCTGACACCTGATCCGATCAGACTGCTTGAATGGTTATCCGACGTACTGTGGACCGATCTCTGGTCCGTCACGAGACCGATGCCCGGCGAGAGAGCTTTGTGTTATAAAGTCATTACAGGGGAGTGGACTCCGGCGGTCCGATACGCAGGACCGTTGTCCAGCTTTTGCACGGCTGCCCACCATAGGACTAACTCATTCTTTTTGTATTCCGTTATTTTCTATTCATGGTTTCAGTTTGGTCGGAGCTTCGGGGAGGAGAACAGTAAATGTTCGAGATGCGCGACGAATATGCGGCTTCTCAGACAAAGGGACTTGGCTGCGGTTTCTGGGGTATGTGGGTGCTTGCCACTACCCTCGGCGGCGGCATAGGCTATCTCGCGGGGCAGAGCCTTACTATGGCTCTTCTTCCTGCCGATGCCACAATATACGAGATTGTTCTGGCAGCAGTTCCCGCCGGTATTATCCTGGGGCTGTGTGTTGGTGTGCTGCAGGGGCTTCTGCTGCTGCGCTATATCAAGTTCGCGGGATGGCGCGAATGGGTGGGCGCGAGCATTGTCGGCGGGGTATTGCGCTGGGCGGTGCTCGGCCCAATCAGCAGCGTACTTATCCTCGGCATGAACACAGGAATAGCGGTCTGCAATGTGCTGATTCCGCTGGCGTTGTTCGGCGCTGTATCGGGTGCTGCGTTCGGACTGCCCCAGGCTTTTGTGCTTTCTCGTCACCTGCGCCAGACTAGCGAGCTTGAATGGTGGACATGGACGCTGGCGAATGCTGCGGGCGGTGTCTTCTACCTGCCGTTTGTCATGCTGAGCGGACTTTCAGGCTCGGCTATCATGGCGATGGGAGGTGCCGTCACCCAGGATGCTGCTCTACGCGCCTTGATTGCTGTCACCCTCAACTGGCTCTTGACCGGCATCATTACCGGCCTGCCCATTATCGACCGCCTGAAGCATGCGAATAGGCCTACGTATATCGATGTGGGATAAGGGTGTTGGGTATTGCGTACTTCGTACTGCGTATCGGGTTGGCAAACCATATGCGCCTGCAATCCTGCGTTTGGTAAAATAGATATATGTTTGGGCATGATGAACTCTATGATGTAATTGTGGTTGGCGGAGGGCACGCTGGGTGCGAGGCTGCGCTGGCGGCGGCGCGCATGGGTCACCGCACGCTGCTGGCGACCATGAACCTTGATACGATCGCGCTGATGCCGTGCAACCCCTCTGTGGGCGGTCCTGCCAAGGGCCATGTTGTGCGGGAGATAGACGCGCTCGGTGGCGAGATGGCGCGCAACACCGACCGCACATCCATCCAGATACGTATGCTGAATGGGCGCAAGGGGCCGGCCGTGCAGGTTCCACGGGCGCAGTGCGATAAGAAGATGTACGCTCTTTCTATGAAGAGCGTGCTGGAGACCACGCCCAATCTCGATTTGAAGCAGGCAAGCGTGTCGGGTCTGCTCCTTGAGCCTCTCGACCCGGTCGCGACGGAAGAGCATCTCGCTTCCACGCTAGCGCACGGTCCTGCCGCAGCCGAAGATGCGCTCAGGTCGCCCCATAAGCGGCTGAAAATCGTGGGCATCACAACTGCGACAGGACGCACTTACAGGGCACGCTCTGTCATCCTGACTACAGGCACCTTTCTAAGAGGCCGCATTATCTCGGGTGAGTTCACCTCTGCGGCGGGTAGATCGGGTGAAGCCCCTTCGATTGAGCTTTCAAGCGCGCTCGGGGAGCTATCGTTTCCGCTCATGCGCCTCAAGACAGGCACGCCACCTCGCATTGACGCCCGCACGATAGATTTCCCCCTCACCGAGTTGCAACCGGGCAGTCCCACGCCTCTCTATTTCAGCCATGAGCGGCTGGAGGCTACTCTGCTCGACCCGCTCGATACTTACCCCCAATCGGACGAGGGCAACTGGCGCCGGCAGATGTCGTGCTACCTGGTGCACACGACCACAGAGACGCACGACATTATCAGGGCCAACCTCGACCGCTCGCCAATGTTTAACGGGCAGATCGAGGGCGTGGGGCCGCGCTACTGTCCTTCCATTGAGGATAAGGTATTCAGGTTTGCCGATAAGCAGAGCCACCAGCTGTTTCTTGAGCCGGAGGGGTGGCGCACCAACGAGGTTTATGTGCAGGGGTGCAGCACTTCCCTCCCCGAAGATGTGCAGTGGCGTCTGATCAGGTCGATACCTGCCCTGCGGAACGCCGAGTTGATGCGTATCGGCTACGCGGTGGAGTATGATGCCGTTCCTCCCAGCGAGATAACTCCGTGGCTGGAAAGCAAGCGTGTGGCTGGCTTATTTCTGGCGGGGCAGATAAACGGCACATCGGGCTATGAGGAAGCCGCCGGGCAAGGTATCATGGCAGGCATCAATGCTGCACTCTATTGCCGCAGGCTGGCGTCTGCTCCGGCTCGCCGTGTGCCTGATGCATTGGGCTTGCTGTTGGGCGAAAGCGAGATAGGTGTTGATATAGCAACAGCGCTGAGCAGCATAGCCGCCAACGATCCGCTGGTCTTGCCCAGGCACCTTGCATATATCGGCGTTATGACGGATGACCTCACCAGCATGGATCACCGCGAGCCGTACAGGTTGATGACCTCCCGCGCCGAGTATCGTCTGCTGCTTCGCTCGGACAACGCCGACCTGCGGCTCACACTCATTGGCTATGCGCTCGGTTTGATAGACGAGCAGCGTTACGCAGAACTCTTACGCAAGCAAGAGATCATCGCTAATGCTCTACAAAAGCTGCGGGAAGGTGTGGTGACCAACGCCGTTGGTGCGCGGCTCTCTGCTGCCGGGGAAGATGCTCCTGAGCCGGGACGCCATACCACAATGCTGGAGTATGTACGCCGTCAGGAAACTCCCTACAGCGTGCTTGGTGTGCTGCTGCCGGAGCTTGATCTTGAAGACCCGGTAGTTGATGAGGCCGCTCAACAGGCAGTGATCGCCGCCAAGTATTCCGGCTACATTGTGAAGCAGGAAGCAGAGGTAGCAAGAACGCGCCGCCTGGAGGAACGCCCCATACCCCAGAACTTCCCATTCCTTGACCTGCCCGCACTTAAGGTCGAGGCCCGCCAGAAGCTGGACCGCTTCCGTCCCGCCACAGTCGGCCAGGCATCACGCATAGCAGGTGTCACTCCGGCAGACATAGCGGTGCTGCTGGTACATCTCAAGCGGTTGGGGAAGTAGACCTACGAATCGGGTGTCAGGAGTCAGGGGTCAGAGATAAGGATTTACGGATTCACCGCAGAGGCGCAGAGAGCGCTGAGGTTCGCTGAGGTTCGCTGAGGTTCGCTGAGGTTTGAGTGGTACTGAAGGAAGCTAGGATGCGGCACAGGGCCGTGGCGGTCTGCCGTCCGCCGTTCGCGGTCGTCAACTGACCCCTGACCCCTGATACCTGACCCCTCGATCACCGGCAGGTCGCGCAGGTGCCGCAGGGGGGTATTTCGTAGAGGCCGCGATTGGTGATGCCTGTTATGCGCCAGCCCATGGGGGCGGGTTCCAGTGTGAAGTCGCGCTCGATGTTCATAGGCTTGGCGCCCGCGAACTCGCCTACAAATGGCGTTGAGCCGTTGTTGAAGTCGCAGTAGACCGCCTGGGCCCAATCTGAGGGGTCGCCTGAGTGCAGGGTCAGGTCTTGTCTCATGCCGTACACGTACCTGTAGAACCTCACTACAGAGAGCGCTTCCCAGTCAAGGTATAGTGTTGAGCCTTGCGGAGCGGCGTTTATCAGGGCGAGAGCCTGGTCGCGCGTCTGGGTCTGGTGGCTCTGGTCGATGGTGGGGTAACGGAGGACGGTGACTATCGCCAGAGCCGCTATGAGCATGGCTCCGCCTGCGGTCAGGATAGTAACCGATGCAAAGCGGTCTCTTATGTTGGTCAAGAGCAAATATGTGAGCCAGCCTGTGCCCACACCTGTAAAGATGCCCCAGAGCAGATATGTCGGTATAAAGTAGAGATAGCCCACCAACGAATAGTTCATCGAGAAGGCGAAGTTGAAAAGCAGCATGAGGATGAACAGTCCTGCTTCGGCGCGCCTGTAGCGCCATAGTGCGCCTATGCCAAGCAGGCCCACGGCGATTCCCACGGGAGTGTACTGGATAGATAGCTCGTTGATGCCGAAGGCAATGCGTCCTAGCTGTGTGCCGAGATCGTTGCCGAAGCCGAGTACCTGGTTGTGGAAGGGGCCGCCTGTGAGCAGGTTGAAGAAATCCTTCCAGGTTGAGGGATTGCCCCAGTAGTACGGGCTGCCCCACACAAAGCGGTAAACCAGGAACAGCATTGGGCTGAAGCCTCCAAGGAAGCTGAGCACGCCCAGCGCCCAGCGAGCGGGTAGCTTTGTGTCGGTGTGCTTGCGGCGGCGCTCTATTTCCACCAGCAGCAGGTAGAGGCCGTAGGCGGGTAACAGCAGGTAGGTGGTGCCGTGGTGAACCATGCTGAGGCCGATGGCGAAGAGGGTGGCGTAGAACCAGCCTGCACGCCCTGTGGTGCGCCATGAGATTAGGGCATACAGGACGCAACCCACGAGCAGCGCGTTGAGGGCATAGCTGCGTGCTACCAGCGACATTGACCAGGGGGTGGGCGACACGGCGAACAGGGCCGCGCCCACCGCTGCTGCCCACCATGCGCGCCCCAGCCCGGCCAACCTCAGCAGCTTGACCGCCACCGCGTAGAGCAGGCCGACTGCGCCCGCCATATAGACTGCAGATGATAGGTTGACCCTGTAGGCCACATCGCCTACAGGCAGGAGGGTAAAGAGCTTACCGAGCAGGATGTAGAGGGGATAGCCGGTAGGGTGCGGCACACCAAGGATGGCCGCGCTGAACTGGAACTCGGCGTAGTCGCCCGGCATCACTGAAGGGGCGAGAGTGTATATGTAGAGTATGGCGGCGGTCACTGTCAGGATAATGCCTACGATGATGGGGGCATAGCGGAGCCGCCCGTTCGGTGGAATGCTCGTGTCGTAGCCGGTGTCCGGGTCGTCGGTGTCAAGCGGATAGATTGTTGCACCTGGGCTTATCTGCATGGCAAGGCTATATAACATAGCGAGCAGTGGTTGGCAAGAGGTATGCGCTGTCGTGTTAGGGGAGAAAGCCCTCGCTTTCCTTACATTCCCGCAGGTGTTCTCCTCTGTACCCCGTCCTGCATATGCTCTGGCAATAGTGTGCCCATGGGGGGTAATACTGCGCGAGTCTTCACTACACTGTATAATGGGTGGGTACAGTGTATTACTTGCGGGGAGATTGGGGCGGTGGGCGCACCATGCATCATGTGCCGTGGCTCTTTTGGGCGGCGGGCGGCAGGTAATTATCCAGTCCCATAGAAGGGTAGCCTTAGACTTGCGTATTGGCATCATATCGGACGTGCATGGTAACTATGTTGCCTTGCGTACTGTGCTTGAGCATATGGGCGACATCGATTCGCTCTGGTGCCTTGGCGATCTTGTCGGGTACGGGCCTCAGCCTAACGAGTGCATCGATCTGGTGCGGCAATACCCGCATCTCTGTATTCCGGGCAACCATGACTGGGGTATGCTTGGCCGCCTCGATGCCGAGTCGTTTAACTACGAGGCGCGCACTGTGCTGGAGTGGACACGCAAGAACCTCACGTCGTCTAACCTCTCTTACATGGAGGGGCTGCCTGTCACGATGAAGGCCTTCGGGCAGTGCTTTACGCTGGTGCATGCTTCCCCACGAGACCCTATGTGGGAATATCTGCTCGATCTCTTCGACGCGGCTGAGTGCTTCCCGCTGTTTCGTTCGCGCTATTGCTTCGTGGGGCACACACATGTGCCTCTGATCTTCCGCGACATGTCGGGCGTGGTGAAGGCTGCGCTGCCTGAGCCGGGCGAGCTTATTAAGTTGAACGTCTGGCCCAAGATGGAGACGACCGACGATGACGGCGGGCCGCGCATGATTATCAATCCCGGCAGTGTTGGGCAGCCCCGCGATGGTGATCCCCGCGCTGCTTTCATGGTGCTAGATGTGCCGGAGAACGCCACTATCGCCGACTGGGATTGGACCGCCAACCTGGTGTTCGGGCGGGTGGAATACCAGATTGGCGAAACACAGGACATTATGCGGAGCCTGGGCTTCCCGTCGAAGCTAGTCTCTCGGCTGGATTTGGGGCTGTGATTTGTACTCCGTATTGCGTACTCCGTAGGATTATCGACGGACACTAATAGCTGTTTCCCTAAAGCATTGGTGGAAGGGAGAGACCCCTCACCCCCAACCCCCTCTCCCCGCTTCGCGGTGAAAGGGGGCTTGTAAGAGGGGAAGTGGTTAGGGGACACCCCTAAGACCCCGGACAGGGAGGCCCCTGTCAACCCCGTTCCCGCTGCGCTCTTCACCGCGAAGCGATGAAAAGGGCTATTGAAGCAGAGGAAGGGCGCAGGCGACATCACCCCGCTTCGCTCGTGCCCTGGCAGGCGTTCCCTGTCCCCCAACTTTGCGCTTGTGTCATCAGCGGTCAGCCGTCATACGCAATACGGAGTACGCATCACCTAGCGGGGCGTGGCGGTGGCCGGGGGGATTACGTAGGTGTCTTCGAAGCGCATCCAGATGTTGCTGTTGCTGTTGCTGTCTTTGAACATGAAGCGGATTACTTTGTCGCTGGTCCAGAGCGCATAGCCTCGGTCGTAGGCTTGCCAGGCGGCGGTTGTGGCTTGCTCCGGCTCGGTTGCGTAACCTAACGCTTGCTGGATCTGCGGGTTCTCGCGATATAGCTTGCCGAAGCCGCGCACCGGCTCGTATGCCCCAGCCGGGAGAACATGGGTAGGCGTTGGCTCAGGGTCGCCGTCGTTCCATGTGTCGGGGAACTCCTGCCATGTGCCCACGGTATCGTTAGGGCTGCCGCTGAGGAAGACATATATTCTCTTGGTGTCGCCGCGCCAGAACATGTATCCACCTACGAACTGCTGGCTTGCCCCTGTCTGTATGGCGGTTTCGTGCTCGGTCGGGCAGCCAACGCGGTCGCGTACTTGCGGCTGCTCCGTCCAGATCTTGCCGAAGCCGTTGACAGGCATTGTGGTGCATGGGGGCCTGGGCGTTGGTGTGCCGAGCTGCGGCGTAGCGGTAGCCGTTCTGGTTGAGGTAGCGGTGGCTGTGGGCGTGCCAGGCTGGGTTGTCGCTGTGGCCGAAGGCGCGCTGGTTGCTGTGGGCTGCACTTCCGGTGTAGCCGTGGGCGGTATGGATGTGGGCGTATTTGTGGGCAGCGATGCTGTTACTGTGGGCGCTGTTTGCGTGTTGGTCGGGCTTGGCCTGGGCGCTATTGTATCAGTTGGCCTGGGCGGCTCAGGCGTGGCGCTGGCTTGCACAACGACACTTGTGCTCGTAGGCTCGATGGCGGGAACTATAGCGGTCGGCACGGCGGTGTTGTCCGCAACCGTAGTTGGCTGGAATGTGGGTGACGGCTGCACGGGCGTTTCGGTTGGTGTGCCCGTGGGCGTGGAGGTGTAGGCCACTGTTGAGAAGTTGTCTGTGATGGCCTCTTTCCCCATTTTGTCGTTGCCGACGTTCAGATTGATTTTGTCGGCTTCTACTTTGACCTCATATGTGGCGCCTGCGTCCCAGGTGCCAACAGGCTTGATCTCCAGCACACCACCGGGCGCGCCGGTCTTGCGCTGGTAGCTCTTCTCCACGTTCGTGACTACTTCTGTTGATCCGCCATCCACCTTGGATACGGTGGTGTATCTGGTAGCATCGAGTGAGTTTACATCGCGGACGAACTCGACCTGTACGGTCTTGGTGTAGTCGCTGAAGGGGCCTTTATCGAGCAGATGGGCGGCGGCAACCGTGGTTCCACGCTGCATGAGGAGGATTACGGTGAGCACTATGAACATCGCGCCAACCACCATGGCGGCAGGGATTGCTCGGCCCCAGGCGCTCCCGGTGTTAGTGAGCATACCCGCGAAGCCGGGCTTCTTCTTTGTTTGAGGGAACTGCACAAGCTTGTTCTTGCGTGTGGCCGCTGTTGAGCTAGAGGGCAAGACGCGCGCACCCGCGCCCGCTTGCTGGGCCTCTATTGCTCGCCACACGTCGCGGCGCAGGCCAACGGGAGGGGCGGGTATGGCGAGATCGCCCATATCGCCGCTGATGGTCCTGTATTCGGCCAGTATGCGCCTGCAATCCTCGCAGCTTGCGAGGTGACGCTCCACGCTGGCACGCTCTTCCGGTGTCGCTTCGCCGTCATGGTAGTATGAAATTAGCGGCCGGATTTCGGTGCAATCCATCACAATGTTCCCTTACTGCTCACTACACTAATGCTCTCACACTATTGCGTTCTGCTTGCTGCATAGCTCTTACTGTTCACGAACCCGATCAGGTTCGTAGCCTGGTGCGTATCCGTACTTTGACAGGTATACCTGCCTGAATTCTTCTCTGGCACGAAACAGGAGCGATTTCACCGCAGAGCGGCTTGCGCCCATCACTTCACCTATTTCGTCGCAGGACATACCTTGATATTCTTTCAGGACGAGGGCCATGCGGTGCTTCGCGCTCAGCTTGTCGAGCACAGTTTGCACTTCGCCGCTCGTTTCCGACTGGTTGAACTCGCCCACAGGGTCGTCGTCGGCGGTGGGTTCCATTGCCGGGTTGGTGTCGAAGGTCTCCCAGGGGAGCCAGCGGATCAACTTGCGGCGTCGCAGGACATCCATGCAGGCGTTTGAGGCGATCCTGTGCAGCCAGGCCGAGAGGTTGAGGTCGGGGGCTGTGCGGGGCAGGGCCATGTACGCCTTGACGAAGGTATCTTGCGTCAGGTCGTACGCGTCCTCTGCGTTGCCCATGAGCCGGTAGACGAAGGCGTATATGCGGCGTTCGTAGCGATTGTATATCGCCTCGAATGCAGCGGCGTCGCCCTCGCGCGCTTTGCTCACCCAGCTATGCTCATCAATAGCCACAGCAAACACTTCCAACCTCCGGGATACCTCCTGCTACGAATAGAACGGAGCATTGCCCGGTTGGTTGCATAATTCATCACAATCAGATCTGGTGGGGCGTATTAGCGCCCTCTGTATGTAATTGTACCATGTGCGTATTGCGTACGGCAGTTGTCAGTTGCTAGTAAGGTGCTGACAGAATAACGTAAGTGCCGCCGCTGCCCCTATTCTGCACATCTACTACGGTAGTACCACGGCGTAACGCTGGGGTAAGCGCCACCCAACCAAACAAGCCCCGTAGGGGCGGCACAAAATAGACTGTAACTTTAGCTGTATGTCTGCCACCCCTACGGGGCTTTGGATAAAGAGGACGCTTGTCCCCATGCGTAAGCGTGGGGCTACTTCCTTATGCCCCTGCCCGGGCTGATAATTAGAAGGGGGTGCAAGGGCGTAGCCCATGAGGGGGTGGGGTGTCCCACCCTTCCCTTAGAAAACTCCCCTCTCCCCGCGAAACGGGGAGAGGGGTATCTCATTGGCTTCTTTGGATTTTCAAGAACCTACCCTTGAAAGCTACGGTGCCGGGGTGGGCGTGCCTACGAGGCGTTCTAGTTGGTCGAGGTCGCGTTTCATGGCGTCTATCTCCTGGCCGTAGGTTTGCCAGTCGCCGCTCTTGAGGGCCTGTTGGGCGCGGTCGTAGTGGTCGAGGGCGGATTGGGTCAGATCGGATGGACTGCCCGCTGAGGGTGTGCCTGCCGGGCGTGGGGTTGCGGGAGGCGTGGTCGCGCCGGGTAGGGGCGTGGGTACGGGGGCTGTGCCGCCATCGCCGCCTACTACCTGACCGGGTTTGATCTTGAACGCAACATCAAGGGCTTCGTTGAGGTCGCTGCCGATGCCCACGCTGTTGCCCGTTGCCACGATGACCCGCTTTAGTTCAGGGACGCTGCTGCTCTGGATGGATTGCAGAAAGAGCGGCTCGACGTAGAGCACGGTGTCCGAGATGGGTATGGTGAGCAGGTTGCCGCGCAGCACCTTCGAGCCGGATTGGTTCCAGAGGGTTAGCTGCTGCGAGATGATGGGGTCCTGGTCGATGCGGGCCTCGATCTGCCGTGGGCCATATACCAGTTGCTGCTTTGGATAGCGGATCACATCAACCTTGCCGTAGTCCGCGCCGTCGCTCCTCGCGGCCATCCATGCGATCATGTTGTCCTTGGTATTGGGCGTAAAGGGTTGAATGAGCATGAAGCCTTCCTCCGTGTCGCCGGGGAGCTGCATGTTGACATAATATGCTTCGGCAGGTACAAGGCTGGCATCGCCTGCTGAGCCTGTGGGTATGGACCAGACATCTTCCTTGGTGTAGAAGACCTGGGGGTCGGTCATGTGGAAGGTGGCGTACATACGGGCTTGCACGTTGAGCAGCTGCTCAGGGTAGCGCCAGTGTGCACGTAGGCCCTGTGGCATCGCGGAGGCATCTTTAAAGAGGTCTGGGAAGATGCCCCTGTAGGCTTCCACGATGGGATCGGAGGGGTCCACGATGTAGAAGGTCATGTTGCCGCTGTAGGCGTCCGTAACGACCTTCACAGAGTTGCGAATGTAGTTGAAGTTTTCGTTGTAGGGACTGGCATAGGGGTATTTGTCGGTGTGCGTGTAGGCGTCCTGTATCCAGTAGAGCTTGCCGTCGGAGATGACGATGTAGGGGTCGTCGTCATACGAGAGGAAGGGGGCGAGCAAGTTCGCCGCATCATGTATATTCCTGTGGAAGAGTACGCGAGTGCCGGGAGTTATATAGGGCGAGAGCATAACGTTGCCGTCGCCAAAACGGATAGCGAAGAGCAGCTTGTTGAGGAAGCTCGACATGTCAACACCACCCTGGCCCGCGTAGCGAGTGAAGGCGTTGGTATCGCCCTTGGGGTAGTCGAACTCTTCGACGGCGCTGCTGTTGACAAAGACGTATTCGCTGGCCTGCTCGCCGTAGTAGATTTCGGGGCGGGTTATCTTAAGCTCAGGGGTGTCCGTGACGGGCGGGATGTCTTTCACCAGCAGTTTAGGTAGGCCTTCGCCCTCGATCTCGTTGACGGGGGAGACAACAGCGCCATAGCCGTGGGTGTAGCGGACGTGCTGGTTCTCCCAGGTGCGCACATTCTCGCCAAGCTCGTTGGCGACAAGCTCGCGGGCCGAGATCATGACCTGGCGCAACGTGCCGCTGAGGGTGTACCTGTCTATGTCAACTTCACCGAAGCGATAGTAGGAGCGTATGGCCTGCAACTGGCCGTAGGTGGCGAGCAGAGGGCGGTAGTCCCAGAGGCGGATGTTGCTGACGATGTTGGCGTTTTCGGCGATCTGCTGGCTCGTGACGGATGTGACGGCGGGTACTTCGCGCTCGCTGAACTTGTCGAGGCCGAACGCCTGGCGCGTGAACTTGATGTTGTTGACGATGTAAGGCTTTTCAAGCTCGGACTCGCTTGGCTTGACCACAAATTGCTGGATGATGGCGGGGTAGACGCCGCCCACAAGTATGAGGGCGATCAGCCACGCACCGATAGCGCCCGCCAGGAGCTTCCATGTCCGCACACGAAGGTTTACGAGGAGTAGTATTACCATGACGCCGGCAATAGCCATCATGATGTTGAGGGCTGGAAGGCGGGCGTTCACGTCAGTGTAGCCCGCGCCGTAGGCGGCAGAACTGGTGGAATAGAGTAGGTCGAAGCGGTCGAACCAGTAGCCGATACCGATGAGGGCCAGGAAGATCGCGCCAAGAATGGTGAGGTGGGTAGCGATGCGTCCATCGAGGGTGAGCTTGAAGGAAGGTCTGTTAGATGCGCTGCTGCCCTGGAGGCCGGCGAACTGGGTATTGATCTGGGGCAGGTTGCCGACAAGGTAGATTATGACAGCGCCAATAGCGGAGAGGACGAGAAGGCCGAGTGCCCAGCCGCGCAACAGCTTGAAGAAGGGGAGGCTGAATACATAGAAGCCGATATCGTTGTTGAAGAGGGGATCGGTCTGGCCGAAGGAGCCTCCGTTGAGATAGAGCAGGATGGTGGGCCACTCTTCTGCGGCGGTGAGGGCTAGGAAGAAGCCGACCACGATAGCGGCGATGAGGGTGAGCCAGCGGACAGGTCTGCGGGGCAAGCCCTCTTTCTGGCCTGGGTAGATGATGCTGGGCCGGGAAACCCGCCAGGCGAGCATCCAGTTAAGGAAGAGCAGCAATGTGGCTATGATGCCGGCTCCAAAGAAGACGCCGAGGGCTAGCCAGAGGCGGGTGGTGTAGACCTCCGCGAGGCTCTGGCTGCCAAACCACATCCAGTCTGTGATCATTTCGGCTAGCAGTGTGAGCAGCACGAAGGCCGCCACCACTAGGCCCGCGATTATCCATCCGATGCGTCCCCATGATCGTCGTGTGGCAGGTTTGCTGGGTCTTATGGGGGTTACAGGCGCTGTTCTCTTGGTTGACATGATTTAGCCTCGTATCTAGGGGTTGCGTGGTTCGTACTAGGTATTGCGTACTGCATACTGCATACTGCGTATAACCGCAGACGGCTCGGTACTCGGTACTCGGTACTCGGTACTCGGTACTCGGTACTCGGTACTCGGTACCATTATAGCCGAAGAGCGGATAACGAACGTGCCCCCATCCGCAATCCGCTTCAAGGGGATGGAAGCACGCTCTTCCTATAAGTTACGTTGTGGGGCGCGGCTGGGTTGCAGGGGCTGTGCGTGAGGGGCCAGTGGTAGAGAAGCACGAAGCGTATTGTAGAGGGTAGTGGGCATAACCGCTATCGGTTGATGGGTAACACTCGTGCTCTGGCGTGGAACTGGTCAACAGAAATGAGCGCGCCCCTTTCTAGAAGAGGCTCGAACTGGCGCAAAGCGGCCACGACAACGGCCTCCATATGGGAGGGCATAATATCCTGGGCCCTGATTTGGATGACGCTTGGACCTTGTGCCTCGGTTACCGCAAGTAGCGCGCCGAAGTCTAGGTCGTGGGTAAAGACGACGTAATCACCGGCGAGCGCCCAGGCCATGATCTCATTATCGCTGGCCCTTATGTCGCCAACTTCCGACCAGTGGACGGCTTCCCATCCGTTGGTTTCCAGGGTAGGAATCCAGCTGGGTGGGATGTTCATATCCGCGAGGATCTTCATCCGGTACTATGGGAGGCTTTCGGCGAGGGGCAATTCGTATTCTTCGGCGCGCCAGGCAGCGTAGGCAAGGGCCTCACGGATGTCTTCCCGTTCCAAATATGGATACGCCTGTAGGATATCATCCTCGGAATGTCCGGAGGCGAGCAAGCCTACTATCGTTCCTACGGTAACCCTCATGCCGCGAATGCAGGGCTTCCCGCCCATAACGGCAGGGTCGCGTGTGATCCTGGCTAGTTGCATTGTGTCCCCTTTTCCTTATCCGTGTGATGTTTCTTTTGTTGCCGCCATTTTACCATGAAAGTCCATTGCGATGATGCTAATCTGTGCCATGCAGAGTTAGGGATGTACGTATCCACCGCAGAGTTACGCAGAGAGCTTTAAGGTGTTCATTCTGCTGTGGGAAGAGGGTATGCGACACAAGCCGTCAACTGACAACTGACAACTGACAACTGATAACTACGTCCCCGACCCAGTACGCACTACAGGCTACTACTAGGACTCCTTTCCTATGTGTGTTGCGTTGACAGGACAAGATTCGGTATCTATAATTGATTCATGTACGAGTTCCTTCCGATTGGCTACATGCTACGTGGCCGGTATCGCATCTTGCGCGTTATCGGCGGTGGCGGCATGGGTGCTGTGTACAAGTCGGAGGACACCAAGCGGGCAGGCGCGCATGTCGCGGTCAAAGAGATGCGCACTGATATTGAAGCTCAAAGCGCCCAGCACCCGCCCTCGGATGCCGAAGACGAACGAGCGCGCGAAAAAGAAGAGCGCCGCCAGCTTCTCGAAGCCTTCCGCCGCGAAGCCCAGATACTCAGCGACCTCAACCACCACAACCTGCCTCGGGTCACCGACTTCTTTACAGAAGGTGGCAGGCCGTATCTCGTTATGGAGCTAATTCCCGGCGAGTCGCTGGAGAAGAAGCTGGATCGCTTGCACGGCGAACCGATGAACGAAGAAGAGGCGTTGCAATACGGTATCCAGGTGTGCGAGGTGTTGCAGTTCCTGCACGCGCAAAATCCGCCTATTATCTTCCGCGACGTTAAGCCCGCCAACATAATGATTATGCCAAACGGCCAGCTAAAGCTGATCGACTTCGGCATAGCGCGCACGTACAAAGAGGGCAAGCGGCGCGACACAATGTCCATGGGCACCGCTGCTTACGCGCCCTTTGAGCAATTCGGCAAGGGCCAGACGGACGCCCGCTCTGATGTCTATTCGCTCGCGGCCACACTCTACCATCTGCTCACGGGCAGGCCACCTACGCCTGCCACCACACCCAACAATTTGCGTGACTTCAATCCGAAGATCACTCCGCGCACCGAGCAGTTGATAATCCGGGCTATGTCCCGCGATATGGACGTGCGGCCGCAAAACGCGACCATACTTGAAGCCGAGTTCCGAATTTGCCTGGGCAAACCATATACTCCTCCCGTAATGGAAGAAAACAGGCCACAATCGGTCAATATGAGCGCGCTTCCCGCCATCCGTCCATTGCCTTCTATGCAGCCGCAGGTTGCGCCTGTTGCCGGTCACAGTGGAGGCGGCGGTGGTGTTAGCACGCAGGTTGCCGGTGTAACGGGTGGAGCAGTTAGCGCGGCAGGCAGTAGCATGAGCGCGAGTGCGGGCGCGGGTGTATCGACTACTACCGCTCATCCGCCGACCGCGCCATCACCTGATCTCGACCAGCCAACCGAGCATACCTGTATGGTGTGCGGCTCCAAGAACCAGATCAAGGCACATTTCTGCGGTCGCTGTGGGGCATCATTGGCTGGGAGGCCGGCGGGCAAGATACAGGTGCTGGGGCCGAACGGTGTGCTTTGGGAGAGGCGTATACTCGAGAACCCCTTCAACGTGGGGCGGCGCAGCCTTTCACGGCAGATATTCCCGCACCTCGACCTGACCTATAACGATCCGGCTGCCTATGTGTCTCGACAACACGCTCGCATACTCGCAGACGCGGGCGGCTATTTCCTCGAAGACCTCGGCAGTGCTAACGGCACCTTCCTCAACGACCGCCGTTTGCCCGGCGGCGTCCCTACGCGCCTCCGTAACGGTGACCGGGTTCGCATCGGCAAAGTACAGTGCACCTTCACGCTGGGCGGCTAGCCTGGCAAGGCAAGCTGTAGATAGATAAGCAGATTGCCAACCGGCACTGGATTGGCTCGCATAACTGGTACAATACGGGCGCAGTTGATATAATTACCTCCGGGCTTCCGCCTTATCGGCGGCTCAAACTTAGCAGGAGGTACTCTCATTTCGTCTATGCATTCAACATCTAGCAATAACAATCAACAGCGCCTCGGTGTCGCGCTACTAGTTTCCAGCCTGGTTCTGGTGTTGCTCGTATTTATGGGCGTGGCTTCCGCGTCCCGGCTAAACTCCCCTCTCGATGTTCCTCAGGCCCAGGCCACGTCCGCGCCTCAGGCTGTCGGCACGTTCGATTCCCCTGATGCCGTGGCAACCACAGGCACTGCATCGGATAATGTTGTTCCCAATGCGGTAGCGACCGCTGAGGCAGCACGCACACCTTCTCTGGGTAATAATAGCTCGACGGGTAATACAGGCGATGCAGCGAAGCCCGGCACGAACGCTCCCAGCACCGTGGCAGGTACAAACAACAACTTTCCGTTGTTGGCGCTGCTGGTTGTGTTAGTGTTGTTGCTCCTCGCAGCCCTCGCCTTCCTGCTGGTTCGCACACGCCGCACCGGCACAAGGACGGTCGCTGTGTCGTCCGGTCCATCTGCTGCTTCGCGTATGCCTGCGACCGCCGCGTATAACTCCGGCGCGGGTAGTGCCGCTGCAACTGCACCTGTTATGGCGGCATCGTCGTCTGCTGCGGCTGCTGCTCAGGCTACCGTGGCCGCGCCAAGGACGCTCACTTGCCCCAACTGCTCGACCGTCAATGATTGGGCTGAGAACTTCTGCCATGAATGCGGCCAGGATTTGCGCCCGGTGCGCTCCTCGATTATTGCCGCCTCTGCGCCTCCCGCCGACATTGTGACGGACGATATGCCCTATCTGGAGACGTTGGACCGCACCGATGAGCAACTTGAGTATGTACTCTCCAGAAAGCGTGTTGTAATCGGCACAGCACCCGGCAATGATATCATGATCGACTCGGCGTTCAGGGGTTACGAGACCGTTGCCCCCAAGCACGCTGAATTGCGCCGTGAAGGCGACGGCTTTATGCTGGTTGATCTCGACTCGGAGCACGGCACCTATGTGAACAACGTTCGCACAGGCGAGAACTTGCTAACCGAGGGCGATCAGATCAGCTTTGGAACTGTCAAGTTCATATATAGAGTGCCGTGAGGCTGATGCGTATTGCGTAGTTGTCAGTAGTCAGTAGTCAGTTGTCAGTATTACGGCGGTCGTCAACTGACAACTACGCAATACGCAGTACGCAATACGAAGCAGGTTAACACAAACGTACCCATTGGAGTGGTGATGAACAGATTGCGACGCCTAGTGAAACAGAGTGAGGCTCGAAATGAGCCTGAAGCCGGGGCCGGGGCTACCGCCGTGCCGGAGACAGCCAACCAGGAACCTGTCGTGGAGGTGTCTCCAGTAGAGCAGATGGCTGCCGGTGGCGCTGAACAGGCTGTCGAAGATGTGTCTGCCGAGATATTACCTGCTGAGGGTTTGTCTGACGAGCCGGTTGAGGCTATTGTGCCGAATGAATCGCTTGAGCCTGCCGTCGCGATGGAACAGGCCGAGCCGGATGTAGTGGACGAAACGGTTGAAGCAGTTGTGCCGGATCTCGATGCGACAGAACCATCACTGGTAGAGGCCGACGCTGACGTGCTGGAGCCTGCGCTTGAACTGGATGCTGAGGCAGCACCGGCAGAGGCGAAGGATGCTGAGCCGAACGCAGAAATTGAGCTTGACATGGCGGCTGAGCCTGTAGACTACGAGCCTGCGGAGACTGATCTGCTTGCCGGCGAAGAAGGCCAGGATGCAGACATCGAAGTAGAGCCATTTGACGCCCAGCCTGTCGATGCGGATGCGCAGGTGGACGCAGTGGAAGTGTCGCTTGGAGAGGATAACGAGATAACGGCGTTTACCGGACTTGACACCAATTCAGGCCCGCTTGTGTCGAGCGATGCTCCTACAGGTGTGCTGTCGCCCAACCAGGTGGACAAGGAGACCAGTCCGCTGGCTCAACCCGCCGAAGTTGAGGAGTTGACTGCTCTGCCGATCAATGCGGTGGTCGATACGCGCTATGTAGTGCAGAACCTGCTGCACCACAGCCAGGATCGCAATCTCTACCGGGTAACGACCCGCAAGCAGCAGCGTTGTCCTGTATGCGGCCGCGTTGTGTCTGCCGATCTTTCGGATTGCCCGCATTGCGGCTCTGCACTCGATGATCAGCTTCCCGCAGAGTTCTATCTGATGGCTGAGAGCTATCGTCCTGATGCTCTCATGCAAGATCCGAGCATGATGGAGCTGAACCTCTACCATCCCAACCTTGTGCCGGTGATCGACTTCTTTAGCCACAAGCCGTTCGGCCATGTGCGCTATTATGCTGTCGCCGAGCCGCGCCAGGGTGTCCGCCTGAGCCAGCTTAGCCTGCCGAGGCCGGGCGGGCAGGTGCTCAACTGGGCCATGCAGCTATCCGATGCGCTTGATTATCTTCATAGCCGGGGTGTTGTGGGTGCGGGCGCGGAAGCAGACGACATTCTTGTGCAGGGTGACAGGGCTTCCCTCGCCAGCCTGCAGAACGCCCGCTCCAATGTAGACAACCAGCCAGAACTTGCAGAGCAGCAGGGTATGGACCTGGCGCGCCTTGCTGGCACGATGTACGAGGCATACACAGGCCATACCGCGGCGATGAGCCCGGAAGGTACGCTGCCCATGCCATCCACTGCTCCAGAGCAGGTGGGAGTGGCTTTCAGGGCTGCTATAGAGCCTGTGCAGGGCGTTGCGCCTCCTATCAGCGCCGCACGCTGGCGAGACTTGTTGGCTGCTGCCCTGGAGGCTGTGGTTGAGCTTGAGCGGCCAGGTCGGCCTGTCGGTTTCGTGTCGGCTGGATATACCGATGTGGGGCGCATACGCGAGCAGAACCAGGACTCCTTCGGCATGTCCGAGTTCACGCAGGCAAGCGCCGAGCGTCCGATCAGGATGGGCTTGTATGTGATTGCCGACGGCATGGGCGGGCATAAGGGCGGCGAGATTGCCAGCGCGCTTGCTGTACAGGCTTTCTGCGGCGAGGCGATGACACGCATTATGTCGTCGTTGGTGGCGGCACCCGGCGACCGTGCTTTGCCTGGCAATGACGCTATTTTGCAGGGGCTTGTTCGGGCTGTGCAGTCGGCTAACGAACGTATCTATCGCGCACGGGACAACCGCCAGAACGATATGGGCACAACGGTTGTAGCGGTGCTCATAGCGGGTGGCAAGGCCTATATAGTCAATGTGGGCGACAGCCGCATCTATCTATATTCAAGGCCGCGCCGCGCTATGGAGAACTTTGGCGAGAACGGAATGGGTATGGCATCGCCGGTCGTGAAGGGAACGTCGCCGTTGGCCGGGACAACCCCGCTTAAGGCGACGGGCGTGCTTGAGGCTCAGGCTCCGCCCGCTGCTTCTACGGATGTGATAACGACACCGTTTGATCGGAACGAGTATGTGCTTACGCAGGTGTCGGTGGACCACTCGCTGGTGCATCGTCTCGTGGAATTGGGCCAGCTTGACGCTGAAGAGGCGAAGGTACACCCGCACCGCAACTTTATCTACCGGTCTGTGGGCGGGCCGCCTCCGCTTGAGGTCGATACGTTTGTGCGCACGCTGCACCCGGGCGATAGGCTGCTGCTTTGCTCCGATGGCCTGAACAGTATGATCGAGGACTCGGATATGGAAGATGTCCTGTCAACTATCGAGGATCCTGCGATGGCGTCGCATCGCCTTATCGAGCTTGCGAATGAGGCGGGCGGTCACGACAATATCACTGCGATTATTGTGGATGTGACTGAATATCTGCCGCTGCCGGAGCATCCTACTGCGCTGAATAACACTTAGCATGTTGACTTGGTTGTAAGGGGAACACCCCTCACCCCAACCCCTCTCCCCGCGTCGCGGGGAGAGGGGTTTCTATTGGAGAAGGGATAGGGGACACCCCTAGCCCCGGCAGGCGTTCCCCCTGCACCCCCTTTCTATCAAGTTGGCGCTCCTGAAACCCCAGTGGTCGGTTCCCCCTGTATACGAGATGCAGGGTTGGCTTTGGAAATGCCACGCCCTTGTGCTTGGGGCGGAATGCGAGCGTTGCCATAGAAAGAACGCCTGCCCGGTGTGGGGTAGGCGCTCTTTGTTGAGTGTTCGGGTGGGTTAGCTGCGGCGGAAGATCAGGGCGACACGGCCAAAGTCGAGGCGAGCGCCGTCTTCCAGCCGCTCGCGGACGTGGGCTGGGAGGCGCTGTCCGTCCAGCTTTGTATAGTTGGTTGATTGCAGATCTTCTACGAAGTAATCATCGCCGATGTGCAGCAACCGGGCGTGCCTGCGGGACACACCACCGTCTTCTCCGCCGTAGGGGGTCAGATCGACGTCCGGGAAGATACCGCTGCTGGGGTCTTCGCGACCGACCGTGATTTCTTCCTGCTCGGGCAGAGACATCTCGGCACCTGTCGAGATCACTACAAGGCGTGCTACACCTGCTCCCATGCCTTCGGATAGCCCGCCGCTACCCGCCTGGACAGGCGGGGCCATTGTGCCGCCCGCCATAGAGGTGTCGGTTGTCTCGGCAGGCTGTGCTTCCTGCTGGACAGGGGCAAATGTGCCTGCATCGCCTGCAGGCTCGACGGCTATCCCCTGGCCGGAGGAGCTACCGTAATCATAAGAGCCATTGTCGCTGACTGTGCTGCTTGCCCAGTCTACCGGCGCTGCGGCTGTATCGATGCCTGTATCGGCAGCGCTCGAGGAGGCGGCAGGTGTAGATTCGTATGTGGCGGGAGGCGCGGTACTAACCGGGGAAGGCGTATAGACGCTTGTGTCTTCGGATGCCTGAGGTGCAGATGGCTGTGGGGTGGCTACTGCCGACCCCATGGAGGGCAACATTGGCTGGACTGCACTCGCGCCGCCTGCTGATACGGCGGTTTCGAGAGCCGACTTCAAGGTGGTCATGGCCTGGCCGAAGCTGCTCCAATCGCCGCTTGCGAGGGCCTGCTGTGCACCCTCGAGATGGTGAAGGGCATCGGTTGCCCACGCAGTAGCACCTCCGCCGACTACCGCGTCGGTTGCTCCGGTTGTGTCTTCAGCGTCCATCGAGCCCATGTTAACAGCCGCCTCGGCGGTCGCGCTGGCGTCTGCTGTGTCGACGGTCATTGCGGAGGCACTGTAGTCCTGATATTCGCTTGCGTATGGCGATGGCTCAACTGTGCCCGGCTCATCCATTGTGGAGGAAATAGGCGAGACATCGGGCATGGGCGCTGCCTGTGCGCCGGTATCTCCCTCTGTAGTGGGCTGGCCGCTGGACATCGCATCGTAGCTGTACGATGGCGCGGCTGCTGACACTGTGTCCTCAGTCATAGGCGTTGGTGTGCTTGCGCCAGCGCTTGTGTCCGCCTGTGCGCTTGTATCGTTCTGCATGTCATCGTACGACCTATCTGTGCCCCCTGCATCGATTGAAGGCATGTCACCATTGCTGCCGAGCCCCATACCGGACCCACCCATGCCCATATCATCAACGCCTGCTCCGCTGCCTGACCCGCCGGTGCTGCTGTAAGAAGGCGTCGACGGAAGGCTCCTGATGCCTGTGTCGGATACTGCGGCAGCTACAGGCATACCGACTGTTTCGGCAGCGGCATCCGTGTCGGTGACAGGCGTTGCCTGGTCTTCGCCGCTCAGGCGAGCACCGCATTCATCACAGAACATGTAGTCGGGAGGGTTTTCGTTTCCACAATTGGGGCATCTCATTCTTTTCTCCTTGTCAGTTAAGTATGCTGCTACCACAGTATCGGCAGGGGAACTGTAACGCCTGCGAGCATGAGCGCGGCCCAGGTAACCAGAGCTATTTCAGTTACAAACAATATTAATGCCGCTGACCAACCTGCACTTCTCTGCAACCATGACGGCCGCGCCAGTACTTTTACCTCGATTTGCTGGTCGCCGCTGGAGCTTTTGACCATTATACGTCCGGTGTTAAGCTTTTCCATCGGCACCAGCAACCGCACATGTTGTGCCCAGAGCCACATTAAGCCCTCGAAGAGGAGGAGTCCGCCTACCACTCCCACGAGGCCAAGCAGAAGCGTCCTACCCAGCGAGCTTGCTACCAGCAATAGGAGCCAGAACCAGCAACCTATAAACGGCAGAACTCTACGTGTCCGTGCCCATATAATAGCGAATAGATTGGGTACATGCAAATCCACACGGTCAAAGCGCAACTGCCTCTTCTTGACCTTCACGTCAAGTGTAATTGCATTACCCTGGAAGTGTTGTGGATTATACGCTATCCAGGGCTGAGTTGCCAATACCATGCCGCGCATAGCGCCGCCCGCGCTGCTCAAATTAATCTTGCGCGTGGGTCGTGTATTCCATCTGGCTTCACCAAGATCGATCACAGGCTCAGAGATAACGAGCTTGCCCGATGATGTGCTTCCATTGGCCGGTGCGCTCGGGCCGAGGGGCTTGGCTTCTATTGTGCCGCTCTTGCTTGCGCTCTTTTTGATCGCGGCTGCTGGTGCGGCTGCGGGCGCTGCTTTCTGTGCAGGCATCGGCTCGGCCATGGAGCCTGTGCGCGTGGGTGAGTGCAGCTCGACTGCCTCGGCGGCAATGGAGGCCGCTGTTGAAGCGGGCAGAGCAGCGGGAGCCTGCACAACAGGGGGCACGGCTGCGATGGGTGGTATGGGTGCTACCGGCACAGATGGAGCGGGCGCGGCGGCGGGCTGAGCAACCGCCGTCTGCGGCTTCTTCTTCGAGCCTGTGCTTCGCGAGCGAGCAGGGGCCGGGGCCAGTGTGGGGGCCTGGATCGGGACGGCAGGCATATTGATCATGTTCTGCGAGGCTTGTGCCGCCTGTACAGCCTGGGCCATTGGGCTGTAATCGTTCGCGGGCGGCCTTGCTTGCAGGACCACACCCGGCAGAATTATGCCAAGGGCCTGCGCGAATTCCTCTATGCTCTGGAAGCGCCGCGCAGGGTCGAGGCTGGTCGCCACAATGAGGGCGTTTTCCATCGTGGGTGAGATGTGCGGGTTGAGACGCCGTGGCTGCACCCAGTTGAACGGGTTGAGGCTCGGGTCTTGTTTGGTCACAAGGTGGTGCAAAGTCGCGCCCAACGCATACACGTCGGAGCGCTGGTCGGTTTGACCCTTGCCGTACTGCTCAGGAGGCGCGTAGCCTGCTGTGCCGAAGGCCTCGGTGTCCTGCACCTTACCCGCCTTGTGGAACCGCGCTATACCGAAGTCGATTAGCTTGATCCGCTCGGTGCTCTCCACGAGCATGACGTTGGCGGGCTTGATGTCTCGGTAAATAATAGGAGGGTCTTGCGAGTGGAGATAATGCAGGACGTCGAAGATCTGCCTCGCCCATGCCATAATCCGTTCTTCGGGTATGAAGCCGACATTGGTATCAATAACATTGAGGAGAGTGCGACCCGCAATGAACTCCATCACGAGGAAATGCTTGCTCATCTCTTCAAAGGTTTCGACCACCTGCGGCAGGTTGGGGTGGCGCAATGTCGCCAGCATCTGGGCCTCACGCCTGAAGTCGGAGATTGCCTGGGCACGCTCGGATGGGGGCAAAGCAACAGGGCTCATCTCTTTGACGGCCAGGTGCGCGCCCGATGGTGAGTTGATGTCTACGCTCTCGTAGACCGCGCCCATGCCGCCCTGTGCTATCTTGCGAAGGACCCTGTATCGCCGCTTGAGTATTATGCCTGCTGGAATATTGCCCGATACGTCGGCCGGAATCATCGGCGCGGTAGGAGGCACCTGGTAGGCCTGGGCTGCGGCGTTCGGCAGGGCATAGGAGTTAGAGCCGTCGCCGCCTGCCGGCTTCAACCGGTAGCCGCAATATGCGCAGAACATTGACGCTGTCCGGTTGCCGCGCCTGCATACGGGACAGATCGGGCCGCTCATGTTGTTCGGCACACCGTCCATCGTAGGTAGCGGGGATGCGACAGCCGCTACGGTGTTGAGGGGTGCTCCACAAACGTCGCAGTTGTGGGACGCCGCCGGATTCAGTTTTCCACAAACAGGACAGATACGCATTTCAGTTATTTATACGTTTGGGAACCGGAGTTTGTTGCGCTAATCGGTACTGCATACCGGCTCAGGCACTGGACCGAATGAGCAGACCCATATAGCATGTTTACAGTATGCGGCACGCACTAGTCCAAACGCTGGGTGAGCCTCCTGGTTGCGTACCGCAATTCTTTCGCGCTTTCTGGAGAAACCTCGCCACCTGTTGACAGCCGTGCCACTTCGGCCTGCACCTGTTCGGCCAGATCTGTTTCGCCTACAGTCAGGAGGCGCGTGACGGCAGCGCGCAACTTCTGCGTGGCCCCTGCTATGTTACCTGCCGCCATGTCGTTGAGAGCCCTTGTCTGCAAGGCGTATGCCGTCACCCTCTCGACCGTGTTCATGACCATCGGATTGGGTTCCTCGCGGCGCTGGCTGATCGAATAATTTACCACGACGTCGGAGGATGTGCTAAGCACGCGCTCGTTGTTCTGGCCCTTATGGGTGACACCGACTCGCGCTATACGGAATGTGCCGCCACTGTGGGTCGGAATGATGCACTCAACCAGCAGGGCAGGTGGGTTAGCCGGGTCGAGATCGCCCATAGTGACGGTGATGGCTCGGCCTTCGCGCCTGGCATCGCGAACCGAAGCAATTGCGGGGCGCACCCTGTAGGCACGGCGCACTTCTACGCCTGTGCTGAACTTCATCTCAAGCTCGACATCACGAAGCACAACGGATTGCACCGCTGCCAGTTCTTGCCCGAAGGCGGGCGGTATCTCGGCGGGCGTGCGGGCGAAATATGCGTTGCCGAGGCTGGCGTCGGCCATGTCTACCAGCAACTTCTCGTTGAACTCGGTGCCTATGCCGATTGTGCTAACTGATATACCCGCGGCACGTCCCTGTTTGGCGCGCTGCATGGCACGTTCGGGGTCGCGGGTGAATCCGTCGGTGAGCACAAGCACGCGATTGACCATGCTGCCCGCCAGGCTGCGACCCACTTCGTTCAGCCCTGATTCGAGTCCAAGGGCGATGTCGGTTTCATCGCCAAGCTTGACCTGTCCGAGCGAGGTAATGGCATCGAGCACCTGACCTGTGTCGCCTCCCGACAACCCGCTGAGAAGCACCTGGGCCTTGTCCGCGAAGGCCACAAGCGACACACGGTCTCCAGGCTCAAGGTGTTGTGCTGACTGTGTAATTGACGCCTGCACCGCCTCAAGGTTGGAGGGCGCTTGCTTGCGAATGTGTTCGGGTATGCTCTTGAAGGTCCAGACGGGCACACCATCGGATGTGGTCTGGTTCACATGGCCGAGCTTTCGCAGCTCCTCGAATTGCGCCTGCGATAAAACGGGCAAGCGCATCGACTCGCTCACGTCGATCACGACGCCCAGGTTGACCGGAGCTTGCAGCGGCGCTGCTCCCTCGCCGGGCCTTACATCTATGAGCAGGTATAGTAGTCGAGGCTCGTCGTTTGCCGGCACAGTGCCAACATTCAGTACGCAGTTCAGGACTATTTCGTTTGCCATGCTCTATCCTCCGCTATGTAGTTGCCCGCTTGCTCTATACGTTCTTCTCGGTTCCTCGGCACCGTTTCTTTGATGATACTTTCACGGTCGCCTGCAGTTCTCTACTCGAAATACGGGTTGGCTTGTTTCCACCCCACATAACAGAGAGATACCACCCGACTTGTGACTATGAAGATCACTTTTTGTCTTTCCGAGTACTTCGAGCGCACGAGCTATATTGTGTGGATGTTTAGCGTGTGAATGCCGTGTCATTCTTCGGCAGTAGCGCGTGCAGACAAGAACGATCAAGAAAAACGGTACTTTAGCTTTGCACTTCTGTGAGAATATATACTAGCATATACTGCTACACTGCGCGTCGAAATACCTCAGCGATTCCGCCTTCTCGCTCCCATTGTAACATCTTCTTTAGCCCTCGACCGTAGATGTCGTCACGCCTCAGCATCCTCTCCGAGCGCCGGGTGCAGCCCCAGCTTTGGAGAAGCTTGTAGGATACCCATTCGGCAAAGCCTTCTTGAATCTCAGGGGTAGATTCAGAATTGCAGTTCTCGCTCTGCCATGCGTGGGCATACTCGTGGGTCATTACTTCGAGCAGTACAATCTGGGGAAGGCCGTACTCAACGAACACGGCGCGGTGCATGCCTTCACGTATGAAGAGGCCGAAGCAGCGGCCGCGGCTGTCGGCATCCAGGCTATGCAGTGACGACTTTTCGATTAGCTCGTGTAGCTGGCGGCGGTTGACCAGCTTTAGCTGGCATGGCTCGCGCAGTGTCATGCCGAGGGTGCGGGCCAGGGCAGAGCGCACTTGCTTGTAGAGGGAATGTGCGTGAGCGGGGTCGGAAACGGCTGTGGACTGGCACCTGTCGCAGAGCTTGCGTCCGTCGGGGCGGGTCCAGTAGTGTGCACCGACGGGTGCGCCGCAGGTGTCGCACCTGGGACGCTGCTCGAAGCAGTGGCGGCAGTAGATGCGTGTCTCGCCTTCAAGCATGAACGCCTGTGAGCCGACCTGTAGCCCGCAGGAGGCACAGCGGAGTTTCTCGGCGTAGCATTGGACGCAGAGCGACCACGTGGAGGCGCGGCCCGTTGCCTCTCGCCACTCGACTTTGTGGCGCGCAGGCAGCAGCCCCAGGCTGGCCCCACGCTCAAGGCGAGTGCCGCACAGGTTGCACCATAGCCCGCGCTGGCGGGTCGTGCTTGTTGTGTTTACGGTCCGCTCTCTATTTCTCATGATAGATGTTGCACACGCCTGCCCCGCCGCGGGTCAGACAGTTGTATATACGCGGTAATCGTGCAGAAGTTTTATCTGGATTTAGCTCTCTGTATGATACCATAACCGGGCATGCGCCTGATTACCGGGGAGATGCCCATAGGTACTGTGCGGGTGGAGGATTTAGTAATGCGGGACGGTTGCGTACTGCGTATTGCGTACTGCGTATTGGTTGGGGGCGCTGGGTTGAGGATAGTAACTCATATACCCCTCACCCCCGCCCCCGCTGCGCTCATCCCCGCTGCGACAGGACGAGGGGCTTTTATGAAGAGCAGTTAGGGGACACCCCTATCCCCGGCGGGCGGTTCCCCCTGCACCCCCTTCTATATGCGGAGAGTGCCCTGTCAATCCCGATCTCTGTCCCCACACCTGGCCGCGCAAAAGAAAATCCCTCTCTCCGTGGAGTTGGAGGGAGGGATTTGGGTAGCTCCTGGTTGAGCGTGGGTTGGTGGTTAGCCTTTAGACGAAACGGATGCTTCCGAGAGGGTCTCGGGGACGTCCATGTGGATGCCGGGGCTCATTGTGCTGGTCAATGTGATCGACCGCACGTATGTGCCTTTGGCTCCGGTCGGCTTGGCGCGTACAACGGCATCGACGAGCGACATGAGGTTGTCGGTGATCTGCGCTTCGCTGAAGGAGAGCTTGCCGATGCCAACATGCAGCAGGCCTGTCCTGTCGTTGCGGAACTCAACCCTGCCGCCCTTCAGTTCGTTGATGGCGCGGGGCAGATCGGCGGGATTGGCGACAATTGTGCCGCTCTTGGGGTTAGGCATGAGGCCGCGGCGGCCCAGGATCTTGCCAAGACCGGCCTTACCGATCTTACCCATCTGGTCGGCGACAGCGATGGCGATGTCGAAATCAGTCCAGCCGCCCGCGACGCGGTTGATTAGCTCGTCGCTGCCCGCGTAGTCCGCGCCCGCGTCGAGTGCGATTCTCTCGCCTTCACCCTCGGCAAAGACGAGCACACGAATCTGCTTGCCCGTGCCGTGCGGCAGGGTTGCGGTGGCGCGTACCTGCTGGTCGGCGTGCCGGGGGTCGATACCGAGCCTCATGTGTACTTCGATTGTTGAGTCGAACTTGACATAAGCAGTCTTCTTGAGAAGATCGACCGCATCGGTTGGCTTATATAATGTGTCGGCGTCTACCAGCGCGACAGCCGCTCTGTAATTCTTTCCATGCTTAGGCATTGTTCTTTTCTCTCCTTGTATGTATCACAGGCAACAGGTTAGGCGCACCACACTCCGTGGTGTGCTGTACCTGACGCTCGCTATTAGCCCTTTACTTCAATGCCCATGCTGCGGGCAGTGCCTTCGATCATCTTGACGGCTGCGTCCTCATCGTATGCGTTGAGGTCCTTCATTTTGGTGCGGGCGATATCACGCACCTGCGCGGCTGTGACGCTGCCGACCTTTGTCTTGTTGGGTATACCGGAACCGCCCTGCACTCCGGCTGCCTTCTTCAGTAGATCGGGCGCGGGAGGGGTCTTGGTGATGAATGTGAACGACCTATCCTCGAAGATGGTGATTTCGGCAGGAACGACCATGCCAACCATATCGGCGGTCTTCTCGTTGTACTCCTTCACGAACGCCATGATATTGATACCATGCGAACCGAGAGCCGGACCGACGGGAGGGGCCGGTGTGGCCTTGCCTGCGTTGATCTGGATCTTTACTACTGCTCGTACTTTCTTAGCCAACTGTTTGCTCCTTGTACTTGGAAACGAGAAATGAGATATAAGAGATTAGATTGTATTTAGCCCCCGCGTGCCTGGTTCTGCCTGTCAGAGCTCTCATTTCTCGCTTCTCATCTCTGACGTCTCGAACCAAAACAAAAAGGTTTGAGGATAAAACCCTCAAACCCATCCAGCAGCACGGAGGCAGCTATTTCCTGTACGGAGTTTGAGGTGTTTGGCGGAGGCTTGCGGCCTCCTCCCTCTATTCTTCAGTTGTCCAAAGAGAAGAGCGAACCGGACAACCGGGTCTCTGCTTCTCGCTTATCCCTAAACCAGTTTTTCCACCTGCAAGAAGTCCAGCTCGACCGGAGTTTCGCGTCCGAAGAACGAAACGCGCACACGGACCTTGCCCTTCTCCTGGTTGATACTCTCTACGATGCCCTCGAAATCAGCGAATGGGCCATCGATGATCTTGACGGCCTGCCCGGCCTGCAGTGTTACCTTGAACTTGGTGGGGGCGGCAGTTTGCATCTGCTTTAGAATGCCGTCTGCCTCGTCCTGTGGGAGGGCGGTTGGTTTGTTGCCGATGCCAACGAAGCCTGTAACGCCGGGAGTGTTGCGAACCACGTGCCACGACTTCTCGTCCATCACCATCTCGACCAGCACGTAGCCGGGGAAGATCTTGCGCTGCACAGGGTGGCGCTGACCGCCCTTGATCTCGATCTCTTCGACGGTGGGCACTTCCACGCGGAAGATGTGCTCGCTCATGTCGAGCGTGAGGATACGGTGCTCAAGGTTCTTCTTGACCTTGTTCTCGTACCCCGAATAGGTATGGATTATGTACCAATGCCTGGCATCCGACATCTCGAACGAACTGTTGTCGATCTGCCCACCCCCTGTGGAGGTAGCGCGGGTTGATGCTCGCGATTCGGGCTGTTCAGGTATGAAGTCAGCGTTTGCAGTGTTCATAGTGATACCGTTTTATGGTGATCTCGATCTAGGGGTTGACCAGGCGGTACAGAAATGCGAAGAACGTATCCATTGTGGCAAGGACTGTGCCGAGAACCACAGTGATGCCGATTACTACAATCGTGAGGTTACGTGTCTCCTCGCGTGTAGGCCATGTGACCTTGCGCAATTCGGCTGTTATATTGCGTATGTTTTCGCGCTGCTTATCGATAAAGCTGGGCCTGCTGTTACCTGCAGCGGCAACTTTGCCCGATCCGGACGAGCCTGAACCGCCTGCAGCGGTGGCCTGACGTCCCGGTTTGTTAGGGCTTGCCGATTCTGTGGCAGGTTCCTTGCCAATTGTCGCCATGTCGCACGTACTCCCTTTAAGCTAATTATGAATCTTGAATTATGAATCCCGAATTACCTCTACCTGAGCAGGTGGCTTTGCCGCCGCGCCCAAAATTCATAACTCAAAATTCACAATTGAAAAGTAGCACGGGCGGAGGGATTCGAACCCCCAACCTTGGACTTTGGAGATCCCTGCGCTGCCGTTGCGCCACGCCCGTAGGTTGAGTAACCAGATATTTAGATCGCGCTATCTCTAAGGACACGCGCCTATCATTATACGCCATACAGAAGAGGGGTGTCAAGCAAATTATCGATGTTAGAACTCTATGTCCTCTTCCGGCTGCAGTCCCGCATCGTTCATTGCTTGCTGGAGCAAATTGTTTATGCCTAGGTCCGTAGCCCATGTTGTCAAGTAAACTATGTCGAGGCCACTGCCCTTCAACTTGAGCAGACCCAGAACATCAAGCCATTGCCTGTCAGATACACCTCCGCCCATTTTGTACCATTCCAGCTTGCGGAGAATTGTGTCTTCCGCTGAAGCTATGGCAAAACCTCGTGCGCAATCATCCTCGCCCAGTAGTATATCCTGTTTACGCGAAAACTCAGATGTGTCGAAAGCTTCTTTCTTTGGCAAGAACACGTCAATCTTGATACTGTTCTTCAGGTAAATGATATTGAAGGACGTTCTGCGAATGATCGCATCCGTCATCATACTGTCCACAATGTAATACTCACCTTGTAAGAGGCTTACGAGAGGTTGCACATGTTCGAGATCTATATCTGCGACAATGTCTGCGTCAAGCGTGGATCTCGGTATGCCCATAGCAGAGCTAGCGATAGAGCCGCCTATGTAGTATGCGATGCCTAATTCTTCAAGGGCCTCTACAAATGGCCTGATCGCTTGCAAGATATCTTTGCCAATCATCTTACGGTTTTGCGATTGACCAGATACGCTCTCAGGTCGTCGGCCAGTTTGTCGCCGTAGTTCTGAGCCACAAACAGGATACTTATTTCTTCATCACTTGCATTGGGATTGGCCTTCTGTATTGCTGACCACGACATTTGCATTACGCTTTGGCTGAGTGAACGCGCCAGCCGTACTCGCTCGGTAGCTCCAGCGTTCCGCAGCATTTCGACCTGAATCCGTTCAATCACAGGATGAGTATCTGTCGATTGCAGTCTCATTATTCTTCCTTAGGGTGAAACAAACAAAGCACAGGGATGCTTATCCCTGTGCTTCATTATATACCATTACCAACCGACCGACCGCGTACGGCTTACCGCGCCTACTCACAACATGGTAGCGTGATGTAGATGGGGTGCCGCCGGTCGCCCGTCGTTTTACTTGG
This sequence comes from Chloroflexota bacterium, assembly GCA_039932335.1. Classification (GTDB taxonomy): domain Bacteria; phylum Chloroflexota; class Chloroflexia; order QHBQ01; family JADMIH01; genus JADMIH01. The sequence goes on along the minus strand of JBDTQH010000051.1, from coordinate 2,906 downwards.
TTTCGCGGTGTTCGCGATGCTGGCGGCAGCGCGGGCAGAACTTGTTCAGTTCCATCCGGGCCGGGTCGTTGCGCTTGTTCTTGGAGCTTGTGTAGTTGCGCTCTTTGCACTCCGCGCAGGCCAGATAGATGATTATGCGGTCGGCTTTCTTTGCCATTTTATTTCATTTCCTTCTACTGGGTACTGCCCACTGTGTATCTTTGTACTCAGTAGGCAGCATACAGTATCTAACTAATTACCTTTTATGTTGCCGGTGGGCTAGCTTATGCTAGATCACTCGATGATCTTGGCAACGACGCCCGCACCCACTGTGCGGCCACCTTCGCGGATGGCGAAGCGGAGACCTTCAGTGATAGCCACGGGAACGATCAATTCAACGGTCATATCGATGTTGTCGCCAGGCATAACCATCTCGACACCCTCAGGGAGTTGGATGGTACCGGTGACGTCGGTTGTGCGGATGTAGAACTGAGGGCGATATCCGGGGAAGAACGGTTTGTGGCGTCCACCCTCTTCTTTGCTCAGTACGTACACCTGGCCGGTGAACTTGGTGTGAGGCTTGATCGACTTGGGCGTAGCCAGAACCTGGCCGCGCTCGATGTCGGTGCGCTCAATACCGCGCAGGAGGCAGCCCACGTTGTCGCCCGCGAGACCCTCATCAAGTGTCTTCTGGAACATTTCAACGCCGGTGACCACTGTTGTGCGGATTTCATCGTTCATACCGATGATCTCGATTGTATCGCCAACGCGAACCTTGCCCTGCTCGATGCGGCCTGTAACAACCGTACCACGGCCCTTGATGCCGAAGACGTCTTCGACGGGCATGAGGAACGCCTTGTCGATGGCGCGATCAGGGGTAGGGATGTAGTTGTCTACAGCGGTCATGAGCTCGCGGATAGGAGCGTACTCAGGGGCGTTGATGTCCTGCGAGGACGACTCAAGGGCCTTGAGGCCGGAGCCGCGCACGATAGGAGTATCGTCGCCGGGGAACTCATACTTGTTGAGCAAATCGCGAACCTCAAGCTCCACAAGCTCAAGTAGTTCCTCGTCGTCCATCATGTCGACCTTGTTCAGGAAGACGACGACGGCGGGAACCTGTACCTGGCGAGCGAGGAGGATGTGCTCCTTGGTCTGAGGCATAGGGCCGTCGGGGGCCGACACGACCAGGATTGCACCGTCCATCTGGGCAGCGCCTGTGATCATGTTCTTGATGTAGTCGGCGTGACCGGGGCAGTCTACGTGTGCGTAGTGGCGCTTCTCGGTTTCGTACTCAACGTGTCGGATGGCGATTGTAATACCGCGCTCACGCTCTTCTGGAGCGTTGTCGATGTCTGCGTAGGACATGAACTTGGACTTATTACCAACGATGCCCATCACCTTGGTGATCGCGGCGGTGAGCGTGGTCTTGCCATGGTCTACGTGACCAATGGTGCCGACGTTGACGTGTGGCTTCGTCCTTTCAAATTTCTGCTTTGCCAACTGAATTTCCTCCTGCTAAATTGACAGGCACTTTTTGCCATGTCTTACTATAGAATAATGCCTCTATACGTGTGATACATACTTGGTCCAGGATTTCTCTGGAGCCCACGAGCAGTCTCGAACTGCTGACCTCGTTCTTACCAAGAACGTGCTCTGCCAACTGAGCTACGTGGGCCTGAGTGTCCAGCCTGCGTAAGTATCTCCAGGCACTCTGTTTGGTGCTCTGTACCTTTGAAGTGTCTGCGGGGGGGGTTGCATTAGTGCGCCAGAAGAAGAGAGCCTCAGGGGCTTTTTATCGGCGTCCGTGGTACGCGCCACACACGTTGTACCTGTGGATACAACATGTGTGGTACGCAATACGTGATGTGGGCAGAGAAGGATTCGAACCTCCGTAGGGCGAAGCCCGACTGGTTTACAGCCAGTTCCGATTGGCCACTCCGGCATCTGCCCATGGAGCCGACGGTCAGATTCGAACTGACGACCAGCTGTTTACAAAACAGCTGCTCTACCACTGAGCTACGTCGGCGCACCTAGCATACCTTGTGCGTTCACTTGTACAGGTACAAGTCTCCAGGACCGCTTTTCAGCACGGCTTTTCCGGAGACGCAACCAATTATACAGTACAGATTAACAGGTGTCAAGGCGAATCCCGCCACCTGAACAGGCAGTCGAATTGAGCATTGAGAGTAGTCTGCCGATTTGGCTGGCCAGTGCTCATGGTGCCTTTATGGTGTTGCTATGGAACACCGCCCGCCGGACTGTGCGGCTCATCTAACAAGCCGTACTTCCCGGAAGGCAACAGCGCGACGAGGGCACAGACCAGCAAGATAGCATATCTGGCTGTCACTACCATGTACGCGAGATACGTTTTGCCCGAACGGGTGGTTGGACCGGCAAAGAAATAGGACCTGGTGCTAAGCTCGGGTCCTATTTCTTTCCTACGCGTCTACACGAGACGCCAATTGTCACTTTCAGCAGCCAGGCTGGCCGGGGTGACCGCAACAGGATTGCCGCTTTACCACCCTGATCCAGATGTTGGCAGCAACCTGTCTCATCTTCAGGTCGTCTACTGCCGGCTCGCGCAGGTTTCTAGCGAAAGTGCTGAGATTCTTTCCATTGTCGTTGAGCTTTGCGCGAGGTCGATTCTTTCCTGATGAACACATGCTCTCACTCCTTTAGTGGGCGCGGCTCACCTGCGATTTGTACTTGAAGCCGCGGAACGGGCTGTTTCTGATTGTTGGGACAAGTTGAGATAGCATATAACGGTCCCAACTGTTGCGAGGCGGGCATTTCTGCGCTATAATTAATGTACCACATGCGCAATATGCGCCCGTAGCTCAGTCGGATAGAGCGCTGGCCTCCGAAGCCAGGTGCGGGGGTTCGAGTCCCTCCGGGCGTACCATTGGGCTGTAGGGTTTACTTCTTAC
>JBDTQH010000050.1:0-38192 GCA_039932335.1 Chloroflexota bacterium | reverse complement strand
GTTGCCGCCATTATCTCATTTTTCATCTCACTACTTTAGATGCGTTTGCCCTGCACATTCGGGTCGGTAGGCTTGTAATGGAGTGGATGCCCTGTGTTATACTGGACTTCCGGGCCTCGCGCTGTGCCTTTTGAATTAATTCACTACCCCGGCACATTTGATGCTCACTCAAAATCCCCAAGACTACAATAGAACATACTACTGCAGAGTTGTAATATTCCGCCATCTCACTTGCCGACAGGTCGCGGAGGCAACGACCTCTTAATCAGGTGCCCGGGAACTCTATTTTGCATATATAAGGAGACATAAAACAGATGAAAATCGGTTTACAGGTCAACCACTTCACATGGCCGGAGGATAGGCCTATTGGCCCGACGTTCGCCTCTATTGCCCGCCGCTCTGAAGAGGCCGGCTTCGACAGCTTATGGGTAATGGACCACTTCTTCCAGATTGGCGGCCTCGGTAAGCCTGAAGAGCCTATGCTGGAGAGCTATTCAGCCCTGGCGTTTGCCGCAGCCCTCACATCGAAGATCAAGCTTGGCACAATGGTAACAGGGGTCACATACCGCTATCCCGGTATCCTTGCCAAGACCGTCACGACGCTCGATGTACTTTCGAGCGGGCGGGCCTACCTGGGTATCGGCGCGGCATGGTTCGAGCAGGAGCACCTGGGGCTTGGTGTGCCATACCCGCCGCTGAAAGTGCGCTTTGAGATGCTTGAAGAGGCACTACAGATTGTGCATCAGATGTGGTCTGATAACAACGGCCCATACAATGGCGCTCACTATCAGCTTGCACAGACGCTCAACTCTCCACAGTCGATCACAAGGCCTCACCCGCCTATCCTGATCGGCGGTACGGGCGAGCAGAAGACATTGCGCTTCGTCGCCAAGTACGGCGATGCTTGCAATCTCTTCCTCCGCATGGGCGACGATGTGTTGCGTCACAAGCTCGATGTGCTGCGCGGACACTGCGAGACCGAGGGGCGGCCATACGCGGAAATCGAGAAGACCAGCCTCGACAGCGTGCACGTCACTCGCGACGGCACGGATGGTACAATGTCGCCTCAGCAGGCAATCGACTACTTCGGGCATGTGGCCGAGCTTGGTTTCGACTCGGCTCTTGTCAGCATGCGGAACGTAACAGAACCGGACGCCTTCGATGTCTTCCGAGACGAAATAGTGCCCGCGATACGTGACATTACACCTGCCGGGAGGTAGGACGGAACAGGGATGGGCAGCGCCGGTTTCTTGCCTTTGTGCTGCCCATCCCTGTGTCATGCAAGAAATAGAGAAAAGGAGCAATCTGTACAGTGGCACAATTGACCGAAAATGTACGAAACTTCCTGAGCGAGCCGAGATTCGCCGTAATAGCGACCATCAACGAGGACGGCACCCCGCAACAAACCGTAGTATGGTACCAGTTGCAGGACGACCGCATTATGATGAACACGCGGGTGGGGCGGTTGAAGGAGAAGAACCTCAAGCGCGACCCCCGCCTATCGTTCTGCATCGAAGATGACTATCGCTATGTCGCCATCAAGGGCGCGGCCGAGCTTGATTACGACCCCACGCGATCACAGGACGATATTAAGAATCTGGCCATTATCTATCATGGTCAGGAGCGAGGTGAGGCGATGTCCAGGAACCAATTCACCAAGCAAGACCGTGTTACCATTTACATGAGCATTGATGAAGTCATTGGTGATGGCATATCCTGAGCCGGAGATGAATAGCCATAAAGGGTACTGCAACAATGAGTGACAACGGATCAAGGTCGGGGAGCAGGCGTTCTCCACACGCCACGGACGAGGCAGGCAAAGTGCTTGCGCTGGCGGGCGGCGTAGGTGGGGCCAAGATGGCGCATGGGCTTCAGATGGCTATACCCGATGGTGCGCTTTCGGTCGTAGTCAACACGGGCGACGACTTCAAGCTCTGGGGGCTACACATTTCGCCTGACATTGACACGGTCACCTATACGCTGTCGGGCCTGGCGAGCAAAGCGCAGGGCTGGGGGCTTGAAGGCGATACTTGGCAGGGGCTGGAGATGATGGCGCGCTACGGGCGCGATCCATGGTTCCGGCTGGGCGATATGGACATGGTAACGCACGTACTACGCACACAGATGCTTCATGAGGGCCGCACACTGACCGAGGCCACTCGCGATCTGGCACAATCCCTTGGCATCAAGAGTGCAATACTCCCCATGAGTGACCAACCTGTTGAAACGCTCATACAGACCACCGATGGAGACCTCGACTTTCAGGATTACTTTGTGCGTCGCAGACACGCTGACACTGTTACAGGCGTTGTGTTTCGCGGGATAGACGAATCGCGGCCCACGCAGGAAGTGATAGAGGCGATAGGCGCGGCAACAGCGGTAATCTTCTGTCCATCCAACCCAGTTGTGAGCATAGGGCCTCTGCTGGCCGTACCGGGCATGCTGGACGCACTACAGGCATCCGCTGCGCCCACAGTGGCGGTCAGCCCGATTGTGGGCGGAACCGCGCTCAAAGGGCCCGCAGCGGATATGCTTCTGTCGCTGGGACACGAGGTGTCGCCTTACGGGGTGGCCGCCATGTATAAAGGGATAATCGACGGCATCATAATAGACAACCTGGACGAGCGGCACGCTTCTCGCATAAGAGATATGGGCATTGCTGTAGAAATATCGGATACTATAATGAAGAGCGACGCAGACCGCCGGGCACTCGCGGAAACGGCGCTCAGATTTTGCCGGAGTCTGGCCGGATAGGCTCGCCGGGGCATATATAAGATTGACATATAAAGGGTTGTACGCGTGAAGACAGTAGCCATAGTACCTGTAAAGAGATTGAGCGAGGCGAAGACTCGGCTGGCGGGCATACTCTCGCCCGAAGAGCGAGTCCAGCTTGCCCACGAAATGCTATTGCATGTGCTGGCGACTGTTATCGCATCGGGCGTGATTGATACGGTGGCCGTTATAAGCCCTGAGCCTGTCGAGCTACGATTGCCACCGGGTGTTGTGCCGCTGGTGCAGAACCGCGAGGGGCTAAACAGCCTGCTGGAGCAAGGCCGAGAGTGGGCGGGCGCTGTAGGTGCTGATGCGCTGCTGGTGCTATTCGCGGACCTGCCGTTGCTCGCGCCCGAAGACATATCCCGCATTGTCGAGCTTGGAAAGAGTGCGGGCAGTGTAGTGCTGGCTCCCGACAGGCACGGCAGCGGCACGAACGGGATGCTGGCTCACCCTCCCTCACTGGCACGCTTCGCATTTGGACCGGGCAGCTTCAATGCCCATCGCTCGCAAGCTCAGCAAGCAGGTGTTCACATAGAAGTCTACCGCGCGTCGGGCACAGCCTTCGATATAGATACGCTGGACGACCTGGAGTCGCTTGAAGCGCACAGAGTAGCAACCGCCATGCAGTATGCGTTTTCGTGATATGACCGCGGACGTCCGTCCCTGAAGGGACCCCTAACCGCCGACCGCTACATCACAAACTCTATGCGGGCTTGGGCCGTTGCGGGTCAATTCAATCACAGGCGTTCCGCCGTCATCATGGGGTAACTAATGCCTAACAGCGATATTACGTTCGGGTGGGTGATTTATCCGGTGCCGAGGGGTTTGTCTGACGCGGAGATGGCCACGCCTACTCTGGCGGGCCGCGCTTTGATTCAGGCTAACGAGCACTATATTGAGGCTATGCGGCCGCACTTTGACACGGTATGGGTCGAAGATCACTTTCAGTGGGACGACCGGTCCACGCTCGAAGCTATGACCACACTGTCGTACCTGGCAGGGCGGCACGAGGGGCTGCGTTTTGGCCATATCGTGCTGGGGCAATCGTATCGCAACCCTGCCCTCACGGCCAAGATGGCTGCCAACCTGCAATTGATGACGGGCGGCAATTTTATCCTGGGCATAGGCGCAGGCTGGAAGGAAGACGAGTACAGGGCTTACGGTTATCCCTACCCACCGGCGGGCGAGCGAATAGATCAGCTTGAAGAGGCCGCGCAGATTATTCGTGCTATGTGGAACGACAGCCCGGCCAATTTCAAGGGTCAATATTACAGCATTGAGAACGCCGAGTGTCAGCCTCGCCCCGACCCAGCCATTCCGCTGCTGATAGCAGGTGGGGGCGAGAAGAAGACATTGCGCGTGGTTGCCAAATACGCCGACTGGTGGAACTTCAATTTCTGCACGGTGGAGGAGTACGCCCGCAAGCAGCGCGCCCTCGAAGGTCACTGCCGCGATATTGGCCGCGATCTCAGCGAGATCACACAGACCTACTATGGGGTGGTGCAGTTCGCGGACGACCCGGCGCAGCTTGAGCAGCGCGACTTCCATATTGTGGGCGGCACACCCGACCATGTAGCAGCCGAGCTTGAGCAATTTATGGAGCTGGGCGTAAAGCACATCCAGGTTCGCATAGTGGACTTCCCGAAGACGGATGGTTTGGAGACGTTTATCGCGAAGGTGCTGCCGAGGCTGCGGGCGTGAGGCGGGACGCGTGAAACGTAAAACGTAAAACGTGAGCTATTGCGTACCGCGTACCGCGTATGGTTATGGCTATAGTTATGGCGGGTGGGGAGTTCTGTTTGTGGGTATTGGGCTAGAGTGATGAAGATAGAGATTATTGGCGTAACAGGTATGCCTGAAATTGAGCCTGGCGATGATTTGCCGGGGCTTATACTTGCGGCTTGCGCGGAGGGCGACACGGAGTTGCAAGCTGGGGACGTGCTGGTGGTTACGCAGAAGATTGTCAGTAAGGCTGAGGGTCGACTCGTGGATTTGAGCGATGTCACGCCTTCGCAGTTCGCGCTTGAGTATGCGGAGAAGTGGGGCAAGGATCCGCGTCAGATCGAGGTTGTGCTGAGGGAGAGCGCCCGTATCGTAAGGATGGATAAGGGCATACTCATTAGCGAGACGCATCACGGCTTTGTGTGCGCCAACGCCGGAGTGGACGCCTCTAATGTGCCGGGAGAGCATATAGTTGGATTGCTGCCCGAAGACTCGGATGCTTCGGCTGACCGTATACGCATGGCTGTGCAGCAGGCGACGGGACTTGACCTGCCTGTGATAATAACCGACTCGTTCGGGCGGCCCTGGCGCAACGGTATAGTCAATATCGCCATTGGTGTGTCGGGTCTCGCGCCGCTGAAGGATTTTAGAGGGCAGGACGACCAGTACGGCTACAAGATGAGCGCCACTGTGATAGCGGTGGCCGATGAGATTGCCTCCGCTGCCGAACTGGCGATGGGCAAGATAGAGGCCTGCCCGGTCGCCATCGTACGAGGCTATCCCTATGATGCCGCCGAAGGCAACGCGCAAGAACTTGTAATGGACCCAGCGCGCGATATGTTCCGGTGACGAGGGGTCAGAGGTCAGAGGTCAGGTGTAAGGAGTACGGATTCACCGCAGAGGCGCAGAGTGCGCTGAGTTTCGCAGAGGTTCTTGAGTTTTGTATTGTGCTGAGGCAAGCGAGTATGGGGCACATAGCAATGACAAACAACTGACAACCGACAACTGGCAACTGACAACGCGGTCGGCGGTCTGCCGTCGGCGGTCGTAACGAACAACCAACAACGAACCACCACATGATCCACTCCCACATACAGCCTTCCATCAGAGTGCTTTGCTCATCGGGCACTTTCAGCCGCCACTCTGATTTTACTGATCACTATCGCATACTTGAGAATGGACCCGGTCTGCCCGTTGATGGGCTTGAGGTGATGTTCTACGAGCAATGGTATTCCTGGTATGAGGAGATTGCGTCGGAGCTTGTAGCGTTGGGTATGACGTTTCCTGTGGTCCATGCTGAGAAGGACATTGGGCCTGCCCTCGGTAAGACAGACCGAGCGGGGTTGGATAAGGCGTTCGGCTGGTTCGACGCCAATTGCCATTTTGCGAGCTTGATTGGCGCTGGCGTGGTTGTGCTGCACCTGTGGGGCCACCCTGAGTCGGACACCTTTTTCGAGCGCAATCTTTCGGCGGTGAGCACCCTGGTGGACATTGCTTTGCGTCATGGCGTGGCTCTTGCGGTAGAGACCATACCCTGCACTGTGGGAGACCCGCTTACCCGCATCGAGCAGGTGCTGGAGCGCGACCCACGCTGCTGTTTCACGCTCGATACCGAGTTTCTCGCCCTGCACAAGGAGATTGAGGCGGCGTTGGCGGCAGATTGGCTGTGGCAGAAGGGGCGGGTGGCACACATCCACATCAAGGATTTCGACGGGCATATGCACGATGCTGAAGGACGCCGCCACTATGTTCACCCGTGCGAAGGCAACATAGACTTCGACCGCTTCTTTGCCGGGCTGAAGGCGCGAGAGTACAATGGCACGGTGAGCCTGGAAAGTCCGGTAATTTCGCGGGACGGCAGCCTCGACATCCCCAGGCTGCGCCGGAGCCTTACCCTTGTAAATGCTATGGTGGCTGAAGCATACAAAAAGGAGACATAAAGAGATGGGCAAAATAGGCTACGCGGTAATGTGCGAGCAGTTTGGGCCGAATGAGCTGATAGACTACTCGAAGGCCGCAGAAGATAACGGCTTCACAGCTCTTATGGTATCCGACCATTTTCACCCCTGGGTTCCGTCGCAGGGGCAAAGTCCGTTCGCGTGGGCGTTGATGGGCGCGCTCGGCGTGGCGACCAAGCTGCCGTTCGGTTCCGGCGTTACACCTCCCGGCTTCCGGTATCACCCTGCCATACTGGCACAGGCCGCCGCCACGCTGGAAGCCATGTTTCCGGGGCGCTTCTACCTGGGCCTGGGGGCAGGCGAGGCGCTCAATGAGCATGTTACAGGCAACTACTGGCCTGAGGCAGTGACACGGCTTGAGATGCTCGGCGAAGGGATTGAGATAATCCGCAAGCTCTTTACAGGCAAGGTGGTCAAGCATCGCGGCACGCATTTCAACCTGGAGAGCGCCAAGCTCTATACTATGCCCGCCGCTCCGCCGCCTATATACGTTGCCACTTCTGGTCCTGTGAACGCCGAGCGGACGGGACGCACATGCGACGGTATTATCACGGTGGGCGCGGCCGACGACAAGATAAACATGCTGCTCGACCGTTTCGAGAAGGGCGCATACGACGCGGGGAAGAATCCGCGCAACATGCCGCGCATCTTGCAGCTTCACGTGTCGTGGGCCGAGAGCGACCAGGTTGCCACCGATAACGCCGTGAAAGAATGGCCAAACGGCGGCATGAACTTCCCCAAGGCGGATATCCGCAATCCCGAAGATTTCGAGGCTATGACCAAGATTGTGCGCCCGGAGAACTTCAAGGGCCGCGTGCTGATGTCTGCCGACCTTGATGTTCACCGCCAGCAGATACAGCACTTTGTTGACCTTGGCTTCACGGAAGTACACGTCCACAATGTGGGCCGCAACCAGGTGGAGTTTATCAAGGCATACGGCAAGGAAGTAATCCCCAATATCAAGTGGCCCGAGCCTGCTGCGGTGGTGGATGACGAGAGCGATCACTATTAGGACGATGGGCTGCGGGAGAGCCGAGGCGACGTAAGGCGTGAAACGTGAAACGTGAAACGTGAGCTATTGCGTACTGCGTATCCTTTCCTGGAGGTCGGCCATCAGTGGTCTGCGGGTCAATTGTTGGCTTCTATTGTCTTCCCGTCATGAAGTGAGGTAGGCGTAATTGACCGGACAAGATCCTCGCCGCAAGAAGTTGCAGGCACTACTTGGTCGTGAAGGCTTTAGCAGCTATATGAATGACACCCGGTGGATGCGTTTGATTGAAGAACTGCGTTCACTGGGGCTGCCGCTTCGCTACAGAATAAAGTTGCTGACAGATGCTGATGCCTCGGAGTGGGGCATGTGGTTCGCTCAGGACCCAGAGCCATATATAGAGCTTGAGGGGTTCGGGCCGGTTCTTGCACTTGAGGTGGAGTGGTTGGAAATCGACGCAACGGGACCCTGGAAGTCCAGCAGCCCAGATTGGATACCGCCGGACCCAATCGATTATTCCGTGGAGATAGCTTTGCTTCTCGAAGAATTGCGGGTTCCATCTTCACAAGATGGTACACTATTCCGGGTGACGGGACATTTGCGGCGAACTGAGGCCGCTAAAAGTACCTAGTACCCCTGCTAGGTCTTACCAGTCATTTCCCTCCGTTTATGACCTCCTTAGACCTAACGGCAAACGCTGGATAATATGGATAATGCACATTCCGCAATAGATGACACGCAACAGCGAGTGGGCAGGCTGGCTACCGCTGATGCGTCGGGCCGTCCTTATGTTGTGCCTGTTTGCTTTGTCTGGCAGGGGGAGCACATCTATATTGCTCTCGATGAGAAGCCCAAGAGTGTCGCGCCAACACGGCTTAAGCGTGTGCGGAACATACTTGAGAATCCGCATGTGTCTTTCTTGCTGGACAGGTACAGTGAAGACTGGAGCCGCCTCAGCTACACACTGGTGGGTGGGAAGGCATCGCTGGAGCAGCCGGGAAGTTTGCATCATGATGAGGCGATTCCGTTGCTACGCGAGAAATACCCGCAGTACCGCACTATGGCGATAGAGCGGCAGCCCGTGATAGCTATTGCGGTCGAATCGGTGCGTAGCTGGCGGGGCAGTGATACTTCGGATGATATGCCTGACCGCAGCAATCTCGATTTCGCTTCGCTGGCACAGGCGCGACATGTTGTGAGGCAGTTCAAGCCTGTTGAGGTGCCGCGCCACCTTGTGGAGCAGACAATAGAGGCTGCGCGCTGGGCACCCTCGCCGCATGGGTCGCAGCCGTGGCGCTTTGTGGTTATCACGCGGCAGGATTTGAAGGTAACGTTGGCGGAGGCGATGGCCGAAGAATGGCGGCGCAACCTTGCCATGGACGGCGAAGATCCTGAGGTGGTGGCGATACGCGAACGAAAGTCGTATGGGCGCATCGTCAACAGCCCTGTGCTGGTGATACCGTGCCTGTACCTGGAAGACCTCCACGTATATCCCGACCCGCTGCGAGCACAGGCCGAAGTGACTATGGCTGTCCAGAGCCTGGGAGCAGCTATCCAGAATATGTTGTTGAGTGCATACAGCCTGGGACTGGATACAGGATGGATGTGCGCGCCGCTCTTCTGCCCTGAAGTGGTGGTGGCGGCACTCGACTTACCAACGACGCTAATCCCGCACGCGCTGATCAATATGGGGTACGGCGCGAAAGACCCCCCACGCAGACCGCACAGGCCAATAGACGAGCTTATAGTGCGGTATGACTAGACCAGGTTAAAGCAAACGGACCACTTATCTATCAGATGGGTGGTCCGTTTGCATCATGGAATTATGATAGTGTGCCGACGCGCTGGGGCGGCACCTGGCCTACGCCGGGTATTTGCAGCGGGATTAGCCGCTTCTCCAGCTTTGGGCGCAAGCTCTCGTACTGGGGAGGAAGCTTCAGGTCGTGTCCAAGGTTCTCTACTGTTTCGTCTATAGCGAATCCGGGCGGGTCGGTGGCTATCTCGAACAAGACGCCTCCCGGCTCGTGGAAGTAGACGGAATGGAAGTACTGGCGGTCGATGATGGGCGTTACGTCAGCGCCAATGCTCTCCAGCTCCGCTTGCCACGCCTCCTGCTGCTCGTCGCTGGGCGCTCGCCACGCTACGTGGTGAACAGTGCCTACTGCCACAACGCCGCGCTTTACGTCGGGCAAGTGCAGCACGTCCACGAGTGTGCCGGGGCCACCATCGCCCGACTCATAGCGCCACCTGTTCTCTTCCTGGCCCACCAGGCGGAAGCCCATGATGCTCTCCAGCAACTGAGCGGTATGGCCCTGGTTTTGCTCGGCCAGCGTAACACCGTGGAAGCCGCGAATCGCGTGCTCCGCCGGTACGGTGCCACCTGCCCAACCTGGACGTGCATCAGCTCCCCTGTGGGCCACCATCTCCAGTTGGAGATTGTCGGGGTCGTAGAAGGTGATAACCTGCTCGCCGAATCGCTCGACAGGCCCTTCCATCTCAACACCGGCGTCCTGTAGCCGCTGCATCCAGAAGAGAAGCGAGCCGGCCGGGATGGAGAAAGCGGTTGCAGTAGCTTGCCCGGTCCCTCGGCGGCCTCGGTGTGCGCCCGGCCAGGGAAAGAAGGTCAGGATTGTGCCCGGGTTGCCTTCCTCATCACCGTAATAGAAATGATAGGTGCCCGGATCATCGAAGTTGACCGTTACTTTCACCATGCGAAGGCCGAGGAGACCCGCGTAGAAGTCCACATTGGCCTGGGGATCGCCCGCCATGGCGGTGATATGATGTATGCCTGATAGTTGTTTTTCCATCTTCTTAATTCCTTGGCTGCTATATGCCTGCTTATAATATGCGCTTCCTGTTATGTCAGGCTCGGCATGTAGGTGTTCAGATTTTGGGTGGAGCAACCTAACATGTCGGTAAGGGAAGACCCACCCCCAACCCCTCCCGCGTGCGGGAGGGGAGTCTAAGAAGAAGAGGGGAGAATGAGGGACACCCCCATACCCCTGTCATGGGCTGCGCCCCTGCACCCCGTTCTTAGAACCCACCCTTGAAGGCCCACATGTGGGAGCGGAGTCTAAAAGGAAGGGAAGAATGGGGACACCCCTACCCCCGTCATGGGCTTCGCCCCTGCACCCCTTGTACGATGCTGACATGGCAGGCATGATCCCGTCATGGGCGCAGCCCCTGCACCCCGTTCTTAATATCTACTCTGAAAGCGCTGCGCGGGGAGAGGGGAGTTCTATTTGGGAAAGTGGAGACACCCCGCTGCACCATAAGCCTGAACACTTACCGTGGTATCTATATACCGTTATTATGCAAGAAGGGACGGCTTTGTAAACCGCCCCTTCTCGTTCTTGCTTTTCGCTTGTCCAGCGAACCGTTAGCCCATGCTTGAGGTGCGCTCGGGTTTTACAACCACTATGACGCGTTCCTCGCCCGGACGGTGCCAGGGGTACTTATCGACTCCCATGTACTTCTTTGCCATCGAGTTGATGAAATCCAGGTCTGGATCTGCATCAACTCGATCCACAACGCCTCTTATCTCAAGATAGCGGTACGGGTTGGCCGGGTCGACAATCGACAGTGCGACACGGGGATCGCGGCTCAGGTTGCGAAGCTTTTGCCTCGACCTGGTCTGGCTGAACAGGACGTTAGTGCCGTCCCAGCCGAACCAGACCGGGTTGTTCTGCGGCTCGCCGTCGGGCCCCACAGTAGCAACGTGCGCCAGCGCTGTCGATTCGAGAAGGTCGCTATGTGTCTCGGGTATCATTAGTCTCTTACCTTTCAGGCAAACACGTATTAGGCTTGCTTTGTGGCTTCGACGTCGATCGAGATGTTGATGTTATCGCCGACCAGCATGCCGCCTTTTTCAAGTGCCACGTTCCACGTAAGGCCGAAGTCCTTGCGGTTCAGCTTGCCAGTAGCGTGGAAAGCAACTACCTCAGCGCCCCAGGGGGTTGTGGCCTTGCCGTCGAAGGTCGCGTTCAGGGCGATCTCACTTGTAACGTCGCGAACCGTCAGATCGCCGTAGACAACGTAGTCGTCGCCGCCCTTGCTCTCAATGCGGGTGCTCTTGAAGGTTGCTGTGGGGTACTTCTCAGCGTCGAAGAAATCGGCGGAGCGAAGGTGACCATCGCGCTTCTCGTCGCGGCTGTGCAGGCCGGCAACGTCGATAGTGGCGTCTATCACCGACTTGGTGACGTCGCTCTCATCAAGCTGAATTGTGCCTGTGACCGGGCCGAAGTGTCCCTTGACGGTTGTTACCATCAGGTGCTTGGCCGAGAATTCTACGGTTGTATGAGAAGGATCGAATGCCCATGTTGTTACTGCGGATGTGCTTTCCGGTGTTGTTGTGTTTGCCATTGTTTTAATGACTCCTTTTGTTTTTGCCTTTTGGGGCTGATTTCTAGTTTACCTCTATACAGTTTATCTCTAAACTATTGGGCCGAAAAAAAAGTTAGCTCGTGACCAGTGATTCATCAATGATTGACTTGTCAAGCCTGCGGAGAAGGTTGCGCAGTGTATGCTGCTCATCAACCGTGAGGGTCGACATGTATTCGCTGATGAACTGCTCGTTGGCTGGGACCACCCGTTCGGCAAGCTCGCGGCCTTTGACCGTCAGGTGCAGGAGATTTGAGCGCCTGTCCTCTGGATCGCTTTCCCGCTGAACCAACCCGCGCTCCTCCAGTCTGCCGATAAGACCGCAGACGTTACCTTTGGTAACAAACAGCCTTTCAGAGAGAGCTTGCTGGGTGATGCCTTCGTTCGCTATGAGGTGAGCCAGCACGCCAAACTGAGCAGGAGTAAGATCGTACTTTGCGAGATGTTCGCCCTCAAGCCTATGCAGTTTATCTGTAACTCTCATCATATATAACCACGCCAGTACGCCCATATCCTTCAATCTAGCCACTGAGCCCTCCTTTCTTTCGAACTCTCAATTAGTTTAGATGTAAACTATTATAGTATATGTATAAACTATTTTCACCTGTTTGTCAAGGGCTGATCTGAAATTAGTCCGTTCTTGCCCAAAATTGGCCTAAAATGCCCGTTTTCTACCTGACAGTGACGTTTGTGGCTCCTGTAGGGTCGGCTGGAGAGATGATAAAGGGGTTGAAGTTGGTGTTGGTGTCGTAGTAATCTTCGCGCTCTGTGCGCTTGAGGAAGCCCACGACGGCGTAGGTGATTGGCGTGAAGAGCACTTCGACACCCACCTTGAAGATGTAGTTTGAGATGAAGATCGACCAGAAGAGCGAGCCTTCCATGGGGCTGCCCAGTATGACACCACCGATGGCGAACGCGATTGTGAGGAAGAGCACTGTGTCAATGGCCTCACCCACGATGGTCGAGCCGATCGTACGGGACCAGAGCCACTTTCCCTTTGTGGCGACCTTCATGCGCGCCAGTATGAAGGAGTTAGAGAACTCGCCTGCCCAGAACGCTACCAGGCTACCGAGTACGATGAAAGATGTACTGCCAAGCGCGGTGTTGAACGCCTCGGTTTGCGCGCCGGCATCAGGAGCGGCGGGCAACAGCGTCACGAACCAGAGCACCACAGCCATGAGCGCCGACGCCCCGAACCCCATCCAAATGACGCGCCTTGAGCGCTTATAGCCATAGACCTCGGTGAGCACATCACCGAAGATGTAGCTGAGCGGGAAGAGAATTGTGCCCGCGTCGTAGGTGAATGGGCCAAGCTGCACCAGCTTGTTGGACGCGATGTTGCTGATTAGCAGCACAACCACGAACGCCACCATCACGAGATCGAAATAGCGAAATGATTTCAAGCTCTATGCTCCTAAGATAGTTCGTTACAAGAGCATTATTGTACAGCGAAACAGGCACTGCGAAAAGGATCGGGCTCTGCTCCTATCCCATCAATGGCTCTACTTCACGTGCGATGGCCTCTACGATGCCGGGGTCGTAGTCGAGTGGGACGCCGATACAAATATGGTCGATGCCGACCGCCATGTAGCCCTCAATACGCTCACGAACGGTCGATACCTCATCGCTGGATTTGAGGTAGAACTGAGTGGAGCGGCGAATTTCGCCGGGATCACGACCGATAGCGGCGCAATGCTCATCTAGGATGTTGTTTTTGTGCTGGGCGGCTTCGGGCGTACCGCCGCCGAAGTTGTAGATATTGGCATGTTTGGCGACCACTCGCAGGGTGAGCTTTTCGCCGCCTCCACCCAGCACGAGGGGTGGGTAGGGCTTCTGTACGGGCTTGGGCTCGTGCCGCGCTTCGTGCAGCTGGTAATATTTACCCTCATAGGTGGCTAGCTCTTGCGTCCAGAGCAGCTTGATGGCCTGGCACGCTTCGTCAAGCTCGTGGATGCGCTGGGCAGGCAGCGGGAAGGGGATGCCGTACATATTGTATTCAAGCTCGAACCAGCCTGCCCCCAGGCCCATATCGAGGCGTCCGCCGCTGACCTGGTCGACCGTTGTGGCAATCTTGGCGAGCACAGCAGGGTAGCGGTATTCATTGCAGCCCACCATCAATCCCAGGCGAGTGCGGCTCGTGACTGCTGCCACCGCACCTAATAGCGTCCAGCCGTCCATACACGGCCCCTCGACGTGCCCGTTGATCGGCACAAAATGGTCAAACATCCAGAAGCCGCCAAGCGTCTCAATGGCGTCGGTGTCTTTAGCGTATGCAAGTATGTTCGACCAATCGCGGTCGTGCTGTGCTGCCTTTATGTCTATCCTGAGGGGGTATCTGGTGGACATGGGATTTCCTTTCGGGAGGGAATCGTGAAGCGTGAAACGTGAAACGTGAGCCACTGCGTAAAACGTAATGCGTAAAACGTAAGACCGTAATACTTAGCGCCTTGGCGTTCCCTCCATCACATTTCACGTTTCACGTTTCACGTCTTCGTCCTCACAATATCGCCAACAGTCTGTCGATTTCTTCTTCGGTGTTGTAGAAGTGAGGAGAGACGCGGACTACGCCTACCCGCACTGCTATGGTTATCTTTTCTGCTTCGGCCCTGGCGAAAATGTCCATTGGGTCACCTTTGGCTTTGAAGCAGACCACGCCTGACCTTTCTTCTGGGCGGCGCGAGCTTATCACCTCATAGCCCTTACTGAGCAGACCCTCTATCAATCTGCCTGTCAGGGCTATTATTTGCGCTTCTATGCGGGCAGGTCCGACTTCGTGGATCATGTCGAGTACGGCGTCGAAGGCGACAATGCCGCTGACATTGCGCGTGCTCCCTTCGATACGCGACGCCTCTTCTCTCCAGGGCTGGCCGTAGTTGTGGTATTCGGCCGGGCTGACCACGCTGTACCAGTTGGCCGTCCACGGCTCTATGCTGTTGAGTATTTCACGCTTTGCATAGAAGATGCCAACACCGTGCGGGCCCATTAGCCACTTGTGCACACCCGCGCTCATGAAGTGGATGCCCGCTGCGTGTGCGTCGAGCTGCAACGCGCCGAGGCCCTGTATGCCGTCCACGTTGAAAATGATGCCGCGCTCGTTGCAGAGCTTGCCAAGCGCGTAGAGGTCATTGCGGAAGCCTGTGGAGAACTCGACGAAGCTGATGCTTAACAGGCGGGTACGGCTTGTGATCGCGGCTGCTATATCGTCTATAAGCACGCGGTTGTCGCGCTGCTGCACCAGCCTGGTTTCGACGCCCCGGCTCTTCTTGAGGCCGAGCCATGGGTAGATGTTGGCCGGGAACTCTCCCTGCACCGTCACGACATTGTCGCCTTCACGCCAGTCGAGACCGTTGGCGACCAGGCTTATGCCTGTGGAGGTATTCTGTATCCAGCCGATCTCATCGGAGTGCGCTCCTATGAGGCGAGCCATCTTCTCGCGGGCATTGTCGTTGATGGCCCATGCAGCAGGCTCGCTGTTGGTGCCCCCGGTGCTTTCGGCCTGCCAGTGCCGCGCCAACGCCTCCACGCCGGGCGTAGGCAAAGGCGTGCAGGCAGCATGGTTGAGATATGTATAGTGTTCCGTTACGGGAAACAGCTCCCGGTAGTCGGAGAGTGGTCGTTCCATCAGGTCCTCATTGTAGCCATATGTTGGTAATAATGTAGCATGATCGCGCGCCTATCTTACCTTGTCTCAGGCAGACCCCGCTATTATACTGTGAAAGTGATAGGACGATAAACTTGGGCCGACCGCAGACCGCCGACGGCGAGGGGTCAGGGGTCAGGGGTCAGGGGTCAGGGATTTTACGGATTCACCGCAGAGGCGCAGAGTGCGCAAAGTTACGCAGAGGTTCTTAAGGTTTGCATTGTACCGTGGGAAGTGAGTAAGCGGCACATGCCGTCAACTGACAACTGACAACTGACAACGCGGTCTGCCGTCTGCCGCCTGCCGTCGGCGGTCGCCGAGAGACAACGAACGACAACCGGAGCTATTTCATGCGCGAGCAACTCACCGAGGAATATATTCGCAGGGTGTGGGACGAACTGCCTGCTTTTGTGAAGCCGACCACATTCCACAGCACACTGCTGCTCAACCAGGCGTTGGACGCCGACGTTACGCTGGCGAGCGAGACGCTGCAAATTACGGGCAGCTTCAAGTTTCGGGCGGCATATAATCTGTTGCGCGAGGTAGAGAGCGACGAGGTTATCACCACCTCCTCGGGTAACTTCGGGCAGGCAGTTGCCTATGCGTGTATGCTGCTGGGAAAGCGCTGCACTGTGATGATGCCTGCCAACTCATCGAAAAGCAAGCAGGCAAACATACGCTCGTATGACGGCGAGGTGCTGCTGATCGATACCGCCACTAAGAGCCGCCAGCTATACACAATGGACATGCTGGCCGATCACCCCGACGCTTTCTACGCGCCTCCGTATGACCACTACCGCGTAGTGGCGGGCAACTCCACTCTTGGACGCGAGATATTCGAGCATTTCGGCCCCGGCGGGATTGACTATGTGCTCTGCCCCATCGGTGGGGGCGGTCTTATTTCGGGCATTATCACGGCTCGCGACATCCTCGCGCCTGACGTGGAGATTGTGGGCGTAGAGCCGCTGCTGGGCAACGATGCGGCACAATCGCTGCGTGTCGGCCACATTGTCACCCTGGATGCCGAGCCGCAAACCATGGCCGACGGCACACGCACACCCAGCGTGGGCAAGCTGAATTGGGAGATTATCAAGGGTGGGCTGAAGCAGATAATAGAGGTGCCGGAAGAGAAGATAGCGGCGGGCCTGCAAACCCTCTACTCCAAAGCTAACCTGAAGGTCGAGCCGACGGGCGCACTTACTACGGGCGCTGTGCTGACACAACCGGAGCAGTTCAAAGGCAAACGTGTCTGCCTGATCGTGAGCGGCGGGAACGTGGATGTCGACGTGTATATGCGGGTGCTAGGTGAGGAGTGATACACTTTCACGTAGCCGTAAGGGTTGCCTAGTGTCAGAATGTGGAAGTCTTCCCCATGCCGGACTGGATTATTATGCCAGGTCAGCATGGTTATCGAAGGTTTGTCTTGCCTGTAACTCTAAGGTTGACTTTTACCAGCCCAATGGAGACAGGCTCAGTTGTAACTTGTACATTTGCTTCCCAAGACTCTGTGTCTACACCACCGTAACCCCAGCTGAAAAGTAAGCTGCCCGGCAGGGTCTGACCTGTTGCCAGATCAAGGGCTGGCCCATCGTGACGCCACCCGTATTTCGGCATGACATCTGTATAGTAATCCAGTACGCCGTTTGCTGTTGTAGCTGTAATGTATTCTAGTGTCCTGGTTTGTCCCCGCTCGGCTTTCTTGATTTCGGAAGCATCCGGCAGAAGAGGAACCCTGCTCAGGTTTGGAACCCTGGCGAGATATATAATCACCGATGTACTGCCGGGCGTTCCTTTTACATTACCAGTGTCTTCCGCATCTATAAGGAGTGATAGGTCATATGGCTCGTCTCCCTCGTCATTTAGTCTGGAGAAGTGGAGAGACGCTGTGTCATCTAGCTTCGGTGTTTGCCAATTAAGGTTAACAGAGTCGGAATCTGCACGTCTATGCTCGACCCAGTCACTCTGCCAATGTAGGCTGGTAAGTTGATCTGTGTAGAATGCCTCTACATCCTTGACCGAGGCATCAACATAATAAAGTATTGACCCTTCCGCGCGAGGGTACGAGTCATCCTTCTCTATCAATAACGCCCCTGAGTAAAGGGGTACCTTACTGAGCTCAGTTACTATGCCGACATAGGACACACTTACAGCACTGCTTGTACGTGACGCAGCTAGAGACATTTGGATAAAGTAGCCGGCGACTATAACAACTGCCACCGAGATCAGTAGGATAACCGACCGTCGTTTCAATATCGTCCTCCGCTTTGTTGTAGTTCGTGCTCTCCATAATATACACTCAATATAGCAGCAGGATTTAGTCTTTGTTTGGATGATATGGTTGGACTGTAAACTTTGTGCTTGATATGCTACATCCTTACTCCATATAGGACATCATATGCGGTCGCTGACATGGCAAAACGTATGGGCCGAACGGCTCGCTCGACATTCGCTGCTTGACCGGACGCCTGCTGAGGGATTGGTCGATCTTGTGGGGGCGGTGTGTGGTATACACGCGCAGGTCATGATTGCCGCTGAGTTATCAATAGGCATACAAGTTGACGACGTGACGCGCCGCGATGTGCAGGCTGCGCTCTGGGAGAAGCGCGATCTGGTCAAGACGTTTGGTATACGCGGCACGCTGCATCTCTTCCCTTCAAAGGAGTTGCCCCTCTGGATGGCGGCGCTTCGGGCGCGTGCTGCTCTCGACCCGAAGCGATATGAGAGTATCGGCCTGGACCGTCGCGAGCTTCAGGCGATCCTGAAGGCCATGGCGGAATCGCTGGATGGCCGCCAGTTGACGATAAAGCAGCTAGGCGAGCGGGTGGTGGAGCACGCGGGTTCGTGGGCGGGGGAGACGACATCACAGGCATGGAATGGGGCCTGGCCTCGGTGGCGCAAGGCGCTGGGTGAGGCTGCCATAAACGGTATCCTCTGCTATGGCCCGCCTCAGGGAACCGAGGTGACGTTCGTGCGGGCGGACCAGTGGACCGGAAACAGCGACGATGCTGACCCTGAGGAGGCGCTGGCGGAGGTCTTTCGCCGCTACCTGCGGGCGTATGGGCCTGCAACCACTCGTGATTTTGCTCAGTGGTTCAACATACCGCCCCGCGCCGCTCGTGACCTGGGGGCCGCCCTGGCGGATGAGCTTGAGCAGGTAGATGTAGAGGGCTACCGCAGCTACGCGCTTGCAGGGGATTTTGGCGGAGCCGCCGACACAGTGGCCGCCGACTTTCATGAAGAGATGCCCGTGCGGCTACTTCCGCACTTTGACTGCTATGTGATCGGCTGTCACCCCCGTAACCTCCTGCTTCCACCTGACTGGTCAGAGAGGGTCCCGCCCAGAACCATCCCCAGTCAATTGCAAACACTCCTTATTGACGGCACCGTGGCGGGTGTGTGGGAGCGGCAGACAAAAGGCCGTCGGGTTGAGGTGCGTGTGGAACCTTTCATGAGCCTGGACGAAAGGCAGAAACGCCTGCTCGAAGAGGAAGCCTGCCGGATCGGAAACATCATGGAGATGGAGGCCACCCTGGCGATTGGTCCAGTAGCCGTTCGCCCACACCTGTAGCAGAGAACTGCATCTATGAAGATGGGCAAGGACGGCGTCATGAGACTAAGGATATTCTATCTATGTCACCTCAATCTAGCTATAAGAACGTGCACAGGCGCTTGGCGGAAGAGCGGCGCAAGGATTCGCGGACGACGGAGGAGTTGATTAAGTTAGCACTTCTGCCCGATGAAGATGTTTCTAGCGACGCGCTCGCCGCCCTATGGTATAGACCTCCTGAGACGATGCTGGAGATTGCGCGCCAGTTATCTACAAGTCATGACGATGGCGAGCGCATCTTAGCGGCTCGAATACTTGGGCAAGGCGGCATTCCCGTGCCCGAGCGTTTCCCCTTTGACTCAACCTTACCTCGTTTGCTTTCAATGGTAGAGCGAGAAACCGACCCTGAAGTCCTCAGCGTCATCTGCGTGGCTCTGGGCAATGTCAATGATGATATTGGGGATCCTCAAGCAATTGAAGCCTTGCTTCGTCTAAAGAACCATCCAGATAAAGAAGTTCGATTAGCTGTAGTGCAGGCCTTACTGTTTCAGAGTGGCAAGCCAGCAGTTGATGCCCTGGTTGAGCTTAGTAATGATCAAGACCGAGACGTTCGGGATTGGGCAACGTTTGGTTTGGCTCAGGTAGAAGATGTTGATACTCCAGCCGTTCGTGACGTGCTGTGGGCAAGGGCCAATGACGATGACCCTGATATAAGAGGCGAGGCATTAGTAGGTTTAGCGAAGAGAGCTGATGTTGGTGTTATTGAATTGCTTCTTCAAGAGTTGGACGAAGTTCATAGCGACGTCGGCAGCGTATTATTTGAAGCGGCGGTCGAAGCAGGGAAGAGGCTTTATGATCTACGGCTTTGCCAGGCTCTGTCATATCTGCAAACGCTGAACAGCCATTTTGGCTATGACGACGACCTAAGGCAAGCACTTGATAGATGTAAGAGCAAGCAGACAGGACAAACGCCGGAATAAACAAATATAAAAGTTACCAAACCATACAGAGGGATGCCTGAGGTAACACAGACCGCATAGACTGGGGTGGGAGCACTCCCCAACAGCAGTGGCTCTGTAGTGACGGGCTACACTTAGCATGCACGCGGCAGGCCGATTACCGCCATCGATGGATTACCTGGTGAGTGCATCGAACCAATCCTACTACATCGAACCACCTGCGCCATCAGGGCCAAAGTAGCTGTTCGCCACCCCCACGTTGAAGTGCGGCTGTCCAGTGCAGACAGTTCTGGCGTTGTAGATAAGGCTCCGGCTTCAACTCACCTACGTTTCACGCTTCACAGCCATGTGGTCGCGGTCATTTCAGTGAGCGACCGCGCTTGCTCGCTCTGTGTTGTCTGTGGCTTTGGCGGATGCGCCTGCTTCGTCTTCGTGTATGACGAGGACTGGTAGAGTGAAATAGAAGGACGTGCCCTTGCCCGGGGCGCTCACAACCCAGATGCGTCCGCCTTGTGCCTCCACGAGCGCCTTCGCGATAGCCAGGCCCAACCCGGTGCCCGCGCTGCCTGTTGCCTCGACGTTGTCGTTGCCTTCCACCCTGTAGAACTTGTCGAAGAGGTGCGGTAGGTGCTCGGGGGCGATACCAATTCCGTTATCCTGCACACTCATCACGACGCTAGCGCCTCCGTCGTAGGTGGCGCGCAGCTTGACAACCTCGGTGCCCGAATACTTGGCGGCATTTTGCAGTAGATTCACAAGCACCTGTTCTACGCGGCGAGGGTCGGCTTCTACCATTGGCAGGCGGTCGCTCACGGTGCATTCAAACGTGATAGCGGGATAGTGGGTGCGGACCCTCTCGATAACCTCATTGCAGAAGCGGCCCAATAGCACAGGCTCCGGCATCACACGCAGGCGGCCGCCCTCGATGCGCGTCATCTCCAGCAGATTCTCAACAAGCTCCGTTAGCTTGTCGCTCTCGTCCGAAATAATGTTGAGGAACTCGCCGCGGGTCTGGTCGTCCCAGTCACCATCCGTAGCCAGCAGCGTGCGCGAGTAGCCCTTGATTGACGCAAGAGGCGTGCGTAACTCGTGCGACACCATCGACATGAAGTCGTCCTTCAGGCGATTGGTCTCGCGCAGAGCAGTGGTTTCGGCGGTCTCAGCAATCAGGCGTGTGTTCTCGATTGCCACAGCTAGCTGGTCGGCAACGCCCTTCAGGATTGTTGCGTCATCCTGATCAAACGCATTCTTGCGTTTGCTTACAAGGGTCAGTATGCCCAGCCGCCTGTTGCCCAGGCATATGTTTACCAGGAGCAGTGATGCGATGCCCTTCTGTGCAAGCATCTTAATGTCATCTTCTTTCGACTTATCAACGTCCCCGCGCAGGAATGTGTCAGCATTGCCAAGCAGGGCCAGGCCGCTTTCGATGTTAATGTTAGCCAGCTTGCTCACCGTGTCTGGCGCGCTCGAATAAACTGTTTCTAGCACCTCACCATTCTGCTCGTCCAGCAGGCTTATGCTAGCCCCGTTGTGCGCCACGATGCGGTCCATGCCCCGGAGTGCGGTATCAAATACCTCCTCAAGATCGAGCGCCGACTGGTTGATGGAGCGTGCAAGCTCGTTCACCACTTCGAGGCGGGCTGCCTTGTGCTGGGTGTCTACCAGCAGCATCTCGTTCTCGGTGGATTGCCTCACGATGCGTTGTGAGGCAGTGCGGACAATGGTGAAGAGCGATACATAAAGGAAGAGGAAGCCGAAAATGATGCTGATCCAGAGGAATTCGTTGGTGACGTCGATGCGCTCGCGCAGATCGAAGATATCGTAGTAACCCTCGAATACGCCCGCGATCTCGCTCTTTCCCTCCTGCCTGATAGGTGTGTACACCTCCAGCAGTTCACCGAAGCCTCGTTCGTCTATGTTCTCTGCCTTGTCGAGGGGTGAGATGTCGGCGGTGGTTAGCCCCTCCAGTGTTTCCTGCAACTCGGGGTTGACGCCGTACTTCTGGCCGACAAGCTTGGGATCGTCAGAATAAACGACGACGCCCTCGCGGTTCCATATCTTCACGCGCACCAATCCTGAGCCACCCAGGTTTGATAGCGCACTCTCTATGCGTTTGTATTCATCGCCATAAGCACCATTGGTAAGGACATGGTTGGTGATGTGGGGTCCGATTACGGGCGGCACGATGTCGCGTACAGCATCACGCTGCTGGGCTATGGCCTGCAACTCAAAGTAGTGCGTCAGATTCCAGCCGAGTATGAAGCCAATGACAATCATCAGCACCAGGCTTAGTATGGAGAACCGAGATAGTAATGTGAACTTGAACTTTGGCATTGGCCTTTCCGATGACGACGGAATTGTCAGTTGTCAGTTCTTCGCCGCTGCATTGTGCCGCTTACTCACTTCGCGCAGCACCAAGCAAACCTTAAAGACCTCTGCGAAACTCAGCGCCCTCAGCGCCTCTGCGGTGAATCCGTAAAATCCCTGACCCCTGACACCCGCCTGCTCATTCCGCTCTTGGCACCTGGAACTTATAGCCGAAGCCCGGCTCGGACATTATGAACTGGGGGTTTGAGGGGTCTGGCTCCAGCTTTTGGCGGAGCGCCCTTATATATACCCACAGGTAGCCTGTTTCATCACGATATTCCGGCCCCCACACTTTAGAGAGTAGATCGGTGTGCGGTACCACTTTGCCCGCTTGCTGCGCTAGCTGTTGCAGCAGTTTGTACTCTGTGGGCGTTAGCTTCACAGGTTGGCCGGCGTACTCGACTTTGCGCTTGAGGAAGTCTATGGTGAGTTCGCCTGCCTGAACTAAGTGGCCCGTTTCCGTTGGGCCCTGGGACTGACTTCTTCTCAGCAGGGCGCGCACACGCGCTACCAGTTCGTCGGGGTCAAACGGTTTGGTAATGTAATCGTCAGCCCCTAGCTCCAGCCCGCGCACTTTCTGCGATTGCTCGCCCATTGCGGTCAGGAAGATGATTGGCACGTTCGAGCCTTCGCGTATGCGCTGAGTGAGCGTGAAGCCGTCCATACCCGGCATTGTAACGTCTACCACCATCGCGTCGGGCACAGCCGAATCGAACTGTTCGAGTGCTGCTGCGCCACTGGAAGCGGTCGTCACAGCGAATCCCGCCTTCTCCAGGTTGACCCGCACCAGTCTCAAGAGCCTGGGGTCGTCATCCACAACAAGAATACTATGCTTGGTTTGCATCATGCCTTAATAATACTCTGCCGGGTAACAGATGCGCAATTGGTCGGGGAGTAAAACGTAAGGCGTAAAACGTGAAACGTAAGGCGTGGGAAATGAGAAGTGAGAAATGAGAACCGTGGGGCGTGAAACGTGAAACGTGATTACCGGATTGAAATGCCAGGACACCACGTCGCGATGGTGTTAGGGGTAGCTAATCGCTTAGGCGGTCATAACTGACAACTGACAACGCGGTCAGCGGTCGGCCGTCTGCGGTCATACCAATACGCAATACGCAGTACGTAGTACGCAATAGACGGCCCAATTCCTTAAGGCGGTCTTAAGGCTGCCTTATGGGCCTTTCAGGTGATTCTCAGGGATGCGGCGGTAAGATTGGGGCGTACAGAGGAGCAGCATCGAGATCGTTTGAAGGGTGGTTATCTGTGAATACACTAGCTGTAACAAATCAAAACATGGCCCCATCTTCTATATCAGGGACCGCGAACAATAACAAAACCGCAAACACCGACTCTATCAAAGCGGAAGGACGCACAGCCGCTCTTCAAGCGATTTACGATGCTCATGTCGAGCAGATCTACAGGTTCATCTTCTTCAAAGTGGGCAACCGTGAGGACGCAGAGGATATCACGTCGCATGTGTTCATCAAGGCTGCCCACTCGCTCGACGTGTCACAAGCTGCACATACTCAGCTTGCCTGGCTCTATCAGGTTGCTCGCACAACCATCACCGACCACTGGCGCAACTATTATAAGGGCGTTACTTCCAGCCTGGAAGCAATGGAAGAGGAAAGCCCACTGCATCTTACTGCCGATCCTATCTACGCAGGCGCTGCCGACGATGAGTCTCTTGACCCTGCCATCGAGAAGGTACGCAAAGTCCTTTCTATCCTGCCCGAGAATTATCGCAGAGTGCTTGAGCTTCGCTTCCTGAAGGGCTGTACGCTGCGAGAGACCGCCGCGGCATTGCAGATCACCGAGGCGAACGCAAAAGTAATTCAGCATCGAGCTATCCAGAAGGCGCTCAAAATGGGTGCCGAACTAATCTAGACAATCTTCCTTCCCCTTGCAACGCACAGAACCGCCTCCGGATTGGGCGGTTTTGTGCTTTCTGTTGCCATCAATAGCGAACATACTTTCTAATAATCCTTGACCTCATCATCTTGCCCTTTTATAATCAGCATAGGCTTTGGCGCCCATCTTCACTGTTACTGCAGACCTATCAGGTACACATCCTGCTGAGAGCAGACAGATACGAGCAATATCCCCAGCTTCGTACATCTTTCCATCGACTACAGGCGTAATATATCAAGCACTTCATAGACAATAGATGAGAGCACCAGCTCGAACTATCGTGGCGCCAATATTAATGGACCCCAAGGAGGGAAAGCGTGAAAAAGAAAGTCTTCTCGTTAGCGGCAATTATCGGCCTCAGTACGGTGCTGACGGCTTGCGGAGGCGATGCGACAGCCACACCGCCTGCCGGAGCTACCAACACTGTTGTGGCCTCGAGCGATGCAACCCCTACCACCGGCTCGGGCACCGGTGACACAACCAAACGTAAAGTGGTGGTTAGCTCCAAAGACTTCACTGAAGAATTCTTGCTGGGCGAAATGTATGCACTTGTACTTGAGAACGCGGGAGTACCTGTTGACCGCAAACTGAATCTTGGCGCTTCTGATCTGGCGCATGCTGCAATGCTCAAGGGCGGCGGCGAGGGCGGCATTGACCTTTATCCCGAATACACAAGCACCGGCCTGACAGTGATCCTGAAGAAGGATCCCATCTACGACCCGCCAATGGTTTACGACGCAGTGAAGCAAGGTTACAAAGAGCAGTTCAAGATGTCATGGCTTGCGGCCTCACCGCTGAACGACACACAGGCCTTCGTGACTACCAAGGAAGTATCGGATCAGCTTGGCATAAAGAGCCTGACAGATTTGTGCGCGAAGGCGAGCCAGATTCGCGTCTCGACAACCGCTGAGTTCAAGGATAGGCCCGACGCTTACCCGCGGCTGAAAGAAGTTTATGGAGCTTGCGACTTCAAGGAAATCAAGCCCATGAACGCCAGTCTCTTCTACACCACCCTCCTGAATAAGGACGTGGAGGTTACGCAGGCATACAGCACGGACGGCCCTATCGCGGGCAACGGCCTGGTGCTTCTGGCAGACCCCAAGAACTACGGCTTGCCGTACAACGTGGCTCCCGTGGTGCGCGATGATGTGCTGGCGATGTACCCGCAGATCGCGGATGCGCTCAACACACTGGCACCGAAGCTGACTAACGACGTTATTTCGGGCCTAAATTGGGAAGTGGACGGCAAGCAGCGCGAGTACGCCGATGTAGCCAAGGAATACCTCCAGAAAGAGGGGTTGATAAAGTAAGCATACGAGGTATGGGATTGAGTTGTGAGCTTTGCTAAGGAAAATCAGATGCAACAAGTACAGCCTGTGATTGCCGGGCAGCCCGGTTCAGAGGCCGCAAACTCACAACTCAGTCCCAGTAATTCGGCCCCTGCCATTATCTTTGAGCATGTAACAAAGCGGTTTCCCGGCTCTACGCTCGCGGCTGTGGATGATGTCAGCCTTGAGGTGGAGTCGGGCACCCTTGTCGTGCTCTTTGGGCCGTCCGGCTGCGGCAAGACCACGCTTATGAAGACGGTCAACCGCCTCCACGAGCACGACTCGGGCCGGATTCTCGTGGAAGGACGGGAAGCACGCAGCTTCAAGGTAACTGACCTGCGCCGACGCATTGGCTATGTTATCCAGAGCACCGGGCTATTCCCTCATATGACTGTGGCGAAGAATATCGCCACTGTGCCTGAAATGCTTGGCTGGGACAAGGAGCGGGTCGATAAGCGCATCGATGATCTCCTCGATCTGATTGGCCTTCCCCCCCAGGAATACCGCGAGCGCTATCCCGCCCAGCTTTCCGGCGGCCAACAGCAGCGTGTGGGCCTTGCGCGCGCTATGGCGGCCGACCCTTCTATCATGCTGATGGACGAGCCTTTCGCGGCCATCGACAATATCACCCGCCGCAGGTTGCAGGATGAGCTTCTGAGCATTCAGAGTAAGGTTCGTAAGACGATACTCTTCGTGACGCATGATGTGGAAGAGGCCATCCGCCTTGCGGACAAGATTGTGGTAATGCGCCAGGGCAAGGTAGTGCAGTATGATACGCCTCTACATATCCTCACCAGACCTGCCGATGGCTTTGTGACTGATCTGATGGGGGCTGAAGATGTGCTTCGCCGCCTTAGCCTGTTGAGTGTGGAGTCGGTGATGCTTCCCCCGCCCGCGCAACCTATGTCCGGCGTAGGGACAGCGCCCACGCTCAACCCGACCGATAGTCTCAGGGATGCCCTCAACGACCTTTTGAGCAGCGACAGCCCTGTCTTAATGGTGGAGGATGCCGGAGGGCATGTGATCGGGACACTTGACCTGAATGCGATTAAGCGGGCCACGCACGGGGAAGATATGTGATGTGCTGCCTGAAGCTTGCCGTGTGACGAGGTTGGCAGGCGTGGGCCGGTGCTTCCCCATCTATTGCTATGTTTGATTACCTCTTTAACAACTTCGACCGTGTGTGGCCTCGTCTTGTGGAGCACCTGCTAATCAGTGGTATTTCGCTTGCGATTGCCATAGTGATTGCGCTGCCTCTTGGCCTGCTTCTCAACCGTGTGTCATGGCTCACCACGCCTGTGTTGTCGGTGCTGGGCATTATCTACACGATACCGAGCTTTGCGATGTTCGCCTTCCTCATCCCGTTCACGGGTATTGGCGCGGAGCCGGCGATTGTCGCGCTTACACTCTATGCGTTGGTGGTGCTGGTCCGAAATACAATGGTAGCGTTCAACAGCGTGGACCCTGCTGTGAAAGAAGCCGCGCGCGGTATGGGCATGAGCAGCAGGCAGATATTATGGCGCATCGAGATACCACTCGCCCTGCCGATTATAGTAGCAG
This sequence comes from Chloroflexota bacterium, assembly GCA_039932335.1. Lineage (GTDB taxonomy): Bacteria > Chloroflexota > Chloroflexia > QHBQ01 > JADMIH01 > JADMIH01. The sequence continues at coordinate 11,057 of JBDTQH010000050.1, read as the reverse complement.
GTATGCGTATTGGTGCGCTCGCCACTATCGGCCTGACCACTATCGCCGCGTGGATAGGCGCGGGCGGCCTCGGCCAGATCTTGAAAGATGGGATTAACAACTCCCCTAAGCTGTACGCAGGGGTGATTTGCATAGCGGGCATAGCCATCTTGACCGATCTTATCTTTCGTTTGCTAAGCCGATCCGTAAGAGTACCCGCCTAGGCGAGGGGTCGGGTGTCAGGGATTTTACGGATTCTCCGCAGAGGCGCAGAGAGCGCAAAGTTACGCAGAGGTTCTTTAGGTTCTAGTGAGTGCAGAAGGAAGAGAGTATGCGGCACAAGCCGTCAACTGACAACTGACAACGCGGTCTGCCGTCCGCGGTCGGCGGTCCTAACTGACAACGAAAACACACCATGGACACTCTTATTCAAGCATACGAATACGCCACTTCTCCTTCCAGCGATTTCTGGGGGGCGGTTGGCACGCATTTGCAGCTTAGTTTTGTGGCTTTGTTTATCGCCGGGCTTATTGGTATTCCGCTGGGCATATTTGTCAGCAGGTACAATCTACTGGCGCAACTATCGATTAATGTCATGGGCATTGTGCGCGTTATTCCGTCGCTGGCGCTGCTGTTTCTGCTGATACCGATATTGCATACAGGCTTCGTGCCGTCTGCCACTGCCTTAACTGTGCTGGCGATACCACCCCTGCTTATTAATACCGAAGCAGGCATGCGCGGGGTTAGCAAACCGGTCATTGAGGCAGGGCGCGGCATGGGCATGACCTACTGGCAGCTTCTCTGGAAAGTGCAGTTGCCTCTCGCGCTGCCGGTTATTCTGGCGGGCGTCCGCATTGCCACGGTGGAAGTGATCGCCAGCGCAACCCTCGCTTCTATAATCGGAGGTGGTGGGCTGGGTGACTTTATTACGGCAGGGCTGGCACGCGGCCGCAACAGTATCCTGCTTGTGGGCGCGATTCCCGTCGCGATAATAGCCTTGCTGGCCGAGGTGGGCCTCTCCTATTTGCAGCGTATGGTTGTTCGCCGCCAGCACGGGGTATGACGGGAATAAAGTAAACAAAAATCCCGCCCTCTCAGAGAAGGCGGGATTTTTGTTTGTTACCGGCCGGACTTATTTGAGGCGCTTGATGATGTGGTAACCGAACGGGCTGGCCTGTGGATCGTAGTCTGAGATGCCGATCTCGCCAACGTTGAGGGCGAAGCCTACATTCCCGAAAGCCGCAACCATGCCCTCGCGCGGATATTCCCCTGCCGCAGGCGATATGCCTGTGTTCGACATGCCATAGATGCCGGGAGCCGAGTCGTCGGTGTTCTCCGCGACGAGCGTATCGAAGTTGGAACCGCCCTTGGCCTTGTTCAAGAGATCATACGCAAGGGTTTTCGCCTGCTCCTGGGTGCGGCTGGATGCCTTGCCGGGCGCTGCTCCCTGGAAGCCTACCGCATCCCTGAAGCCGATAAGTATGTGCTGAACCTGAATGTGATCAGCCGGTACGGGTGTATTATTCACAGTAGCCTCCCCGCCACAAGCGACAAGAGTCGCAGCCAATAAAACGAGCATCGCGATGCTCACTATCCTATTCCTCAAAACAACCCTCCTGGACTAGCTGGCCGCGCGATAATATGGCGGCGTAACGCATTAAGTCTACCATGCGGCAGTATTTGCTGTCCAGAAGGCGGGAACGTACTGCGTACTGCGTACGACCGCAGACGGCTGACCACCGACCGCACACCGCGTTGTCAGTTGTCAGTTGTCAGTTATGACCGGAAGGGGCAACCAACTAAACCCATAAAACCTTGGCGTCTTGGCGTCTTGGCGTTTCAATCCGTACTTACGTTTCACGTTTTACGCTTTACGTTTTTGCACCCACGTTTCACGCGCTCACGCCGCTATTTGTCGCTGTACTTCTGCCTGTACTGGAACGTGCCTAGCTGGGAGAGCAGGACGTCGTTGGGCGGCTGGTTCTCGGGGTGGTATTCGAACACGGCTCGCTCGAAGTATTGCACAAGGTATGCCTGGCCGTTCAATTCAGATACTTCGGTGAACTCGTCGGAGATGGGGTAGCCTTGCTGGGCGAGGCCGCCGTGTTGCTGCCAGTATTGGAGGAACTTGCCGCCAACCCAGTGATTGGTCTCTTTGAATAGCTGGGCGTTGGTCTGGCTTGGTCTCTGGCCGGGCGCGCCGTTGGGGTACTTCTTTTTGTACTGGAATGTGCCTAGCTGTGATAAGAGCACGTTGTATGGTGCCTGGTTCTCGGGGTGATACTCGAACACGGCACGCTCGAAATACTGGACGGTGTAGGGTTGGCCGTTCAGGTCCGATATCTCGCCTATGACATTGGAAATAGGGAAACCCTGCTGCGCGAGGCCGCCGTTCTGGTCCCAGTAGTTCATGAATATGCCCGACATGGTTTTGCCTGTTTCCGGGAAGAGCCTGGAGCCTTCGCCCGGCAGTGCGGCAGGCGAAGCGAGAGGTTGGATCGTGCCGCCCTGCACGCCGTTGACCGTTACCCCGTTGATGCTCCATGCCGATTGTGCGTTCACGTCGGGGTTGCTCTCGTAAACTACGGTGGTGCCTCCGACGGTAGGCGCGTTCTGCGTACCCGCGCCAAGGGAAACCGGGAACTCTCTTTTCGATGCGAGATCATAGCCGTAGATGTCGCTGTTTGTGCCGCTTTTCTGGTCAGGCTCATTTCGATAGTCCGCCCATGCTACCAGGTTCCCAGCGATGGCGGGTGTGGCCTGTCTGCCCTGTGCGGTAGTGATAGCGAACTCTTTTCTTGTGGAGAGATCATAGCCGTAGATGTCCGCGTTGTAGTCGTTGGCGTCTTTGGTGTTGCGGTAGTCCTGCCAGACTATGGTGTTGCCGTAGATGGCCGGGTCGGTCTGGAGGTCGGGCGCTGTGGCGACAGGGAATTCTTGTTTGGACGTTATGTCGTAGGCGTAGATATCGCCGTTGAAGCCATTGGGGTCTTTCTCGTTGCGGAAGTCCACCCACACTACTATTTTGCCGTTGGTGACGGGGCGTGTTTGCGCGCTTGGCAGCCGGGTTATCTGTGTTTCCTGGCGTGCGGCCAGGTCGTACATGTAAATGTCGCCCGTATCGGGGTCGTTCTCGCTTTTGGCGTCCCGATAATCGGACCACACGGCGATATTGCCCGCGACATTGGGCCTACCCTGTAGCTGCGGGCCGCCGGACACAACAAACTCTTTCCTGTCGTTCAGGCCAGCGGCGTAGAGGTCGAAATTGTTGGTGTAATCGGTTGTGTCGCTGCTCGCGGCGTTGCGCCCATCCTGCCAGACTACGTATGTACCGTCGGTCGCGGGGTTGAACTGGTCGTAGCTTGCCTTTGTGACAGGCTGGGCCTGTTTTGTGGTCAGGTTGATAGTCGATACGTTGCACTTGCCGCTGGAGCAATCGCTGTAAACCATGATATTACCCGACGCGTTCGGGCTGACACTGTTGGTTCTGCCGTCGCCCGCCAACACAACAGGCGGCGAGATAGAAGGGCCGGACTGCCGCATATGGCTAGCCCCCGCACTGAACGCCGGCAAGGCCACCACGAGCGCGACCGTGACAAGCAAGAGCCGCCGCACGTGCTGCGTTGTGCCCTTGATAAATAGCTGTGACAATTCCCAACCTCCTATCCAAATCCTCAACGGCCGGTGGACGCGCTGCCCATCTGCCCAATGCCAGGCATGGCGGACAGCACTGCTCTCCGGCGAGCCTCCAAATGGCTGCCTATAATATACCAGCCGAACGATATTGTTACCTAAAGATTGTGTACAATTCGGGCGGCGGGGGTCAGGTGTCAGGTGTCAGGTGTCAGGTGTCAGTAATTTACGGATTCACCGCAGAGGCGCAGAGGGCGCTGAGGTTATTAAGGTTTGCATTGTGCTGAGGGCAAAGAAGTAAGCGGCACATGCCGTCTACTGACAACTGACAACGTGGTTCCTGATCCCTGATCCCTACGCAGTACGGAGTACGGAGTACGGAGTACGCACCAACGTCAGCGCGCTGGATACCTGGCTTTGTAGCGGAATGTGCCTAGCTGGGAGAGCAGTATGTCGAAGGGTGGCGGGTTCTCGGGGTGTAGCTCGAAGACGGCGCGCTCGAAGTATTGGACGGTATAGGGCTTGCCGTCCAGGTCGCTGGTTTCGGTGAACGGCCCCGAGATGGGGTAGCCTTGCTGGGCGAGGCCGCCATGTTGCTGCCAGTAGGCAAGGAACTTGCCCGCAATACTGTGTCCGGTTTCGGGGGAAAATTGCGCGCCTGCTTCGGGGGTCGTAGTTGGTGCGGGCGCGCCGTTGGGGTACTTCTCCTTGTAGCGGAACGTACCAAGTTGTGACAGCAAAACGCGGCTCTGTGGTGGGTTCTCAGGGTGATACTCGAACACTGCGCGCTCGAAGTATTGCACGATGTAGGTATTGCGGTCCAGGTCGCTGGTTTCCGTCATCACGCCGGAGATGGGGTAGCCTTGCTGAGTGAGACCGCCGTTCCTGGTCCAGTAGTCGAGGAAGATGCCTGTGATGGTCTGCCCTGTTTCTGGGAAAGTGCGGCTGCCGCTGCCCGGCAAGATAGGCGGCGGCGCGGGCGGTGGGGTGAAAGTGATGCCGTTCACGGTCGCGCCGTAGATGTCTATGTCTCTATTACCTTTTGTGCTGTCCTCCCAGGCGACCACTCCCACAGCGGTTTTTGGTTCGTCTTGCCTGCCGGGACCGACAAAGACAGGGAACTCGCGCTTTGTGGTCAGGTCATAGGCGTAGATGTCGGAGTTGTTGCCGTTGGCCTTATCAGGTTCGTTGCGGTAATCCGTCCAGGCAACGAGGTTGCCCCAGATAGCGGGGCGCACCTGGCTGCCCGGAGCGCCGGTTACGAGGAATTCTTGGCCGGTAGAGAGATCATAGCCATAGATATCGGAGGAGTCGTCGCCCTTGCGATAATCGGCCCACACCAGTATGTTGCCTGAGATAGCGGGGTCGGATTGGGTGCCGGGGGCCGTTGTGACCGCGAACTCCTGGCCTGTAGCTATGTTGTAGGCGTAGATGTCGGAATTGTTGCCGTTGGGATCTTGCTCGTTGCGGTAGTCGGTCCAGGCCACAATGTTGCCGTTGGTGACAGGCCGCACTTGCGCGCTGCGAGCAGTGGCGATGGCGGTCTCCTTTTTGCCCGCGATATCGTAGAGATAGACGTTGCCCGCTTCGGGGTCGTTCTCACTGCGGGCATCGCGGAAATCGGCCCACACTGCCAGATTACCCCAGACGGCAGGACGGTTTTGCTGGCGCTTTGCACCTGTTAGCTGGAATGCTTTGAGATCGTCCAGGTTCGCACCATAGATATCGTAATCGTTGAGCAGATTGTCAGAGTTTGTATCGGCGCTGTTGCGGCTGTCCTGCCATACCACGCGCTGCCCGTCGGTATTCGGCTGCTGCTCATCTGCTGCACGCGCTGACACTTCTATACTCTTTCCGGTGCTGAGGTTGAGCGCGAGAACGTCGCAATCGCGCCCGGCGCAGTTTGCATAGGCCATGATGTTGCCTGCCATACTGGCCGACTTCTGGTTGCCCGCTCCGCCCGCCAGCAGGAACGGGGCCGACACCTTCGCTCCCGGCGATTGTGCGGCCCCGTTAGAAGGGCTAATCCACTCTGTTGAAGTCAGCACGCCGATGCAGAGCACGAGAACCATTATGCGGTGACGATTGCAGCGGCTGTAAGAATGCATGGCAGGCTAATTCTGGATGATGCTTACAATGACCGCGGACCGCGTTGTCAGTTGTCAGTTATAGCGGTCGGCGGTCGTCTACGGATTGCAAGGCTGTGCCAGCAACGTGTCCAGCGAGCTATTCGCGGGCACTTCGCTTAGATTGGCCGAGTAGATGTGCCATAGGACATCGTCCGGGTTCGGCGAGATGCCGTCGTTGACGCGGTGCATGACATAGCAGCCGGCGAACGTGTGGGTGCTGCCGTCGGTGTGCGTGGCCGTGACGACCGCCGAGAAGTTGGCAAACAGGTTACCTGCCCCGGCACCGACCGTGACCTTGCCCACTGCCAGCGTTACCAGCGTGGTATCGGCGTAGCCCTGCACAAATTGGTTATAGGGTGGTGCAAGATCAGGAAGCGGGTTTGGCGCGCCGTTGAAGTAACTGTATGCGCGCTCGTACTCCTTGCGCGTAATGGCGTTGTAGAACGATTTGAGAGTGCCCACTGGATCGTTGCGATTTTCGTAGAAGGGTGTCGCGCCCGGCGTGCTCGGGAAGCCCGGTACATAATTGGCTTTGCCCAGGTATGTGCCAAGCTGGGAGAGCAGCACATCGTTGGGCGGCTGGTTCTCGGGGTGTAGCTCGAACACTGCCCGCTCAAAGTATTGGACGGTGTATGGCCTGCCGTTCAGGGCGCTTGTCTCTATGAACTCGCCTGAGATTGGGAAGCCCTGCTGAGCGAGACCGCCGTGCTGCTGCCAGTAATCCTTGAACTTGCCGCAGACGCTGAAGCCTGTCTCCGGGAAGTTGAGGCAATTGGCCTGTGTCTGGGCCTGGGTGGCGAGTGTGCCCCACGCGAGCGGTGCGAACACGCCAAGAAGGAAACCGAATCCCACCAGTACTGTAGATCTAATATTGCGTTGCATTTTTGCTCCTCTTGTTTGTCAATGTGCCTGTAGATGCATGCTGTTCCGGCGCATAATGCCTCTGAAGGGCCATGCTGTCTGCCGCTACGTCAGTTAAGACGGTTGAGAGGGAGGATTAGTTCCGCAAGGCATGTGTGGCGTGCGGTTTTGCGTCAGGGGAGATTATAGCACGGTGTAATGCAAGTGTATGTGGGATGGGTTGATCGTTGTGAGCGTAGCGAAGAATCCATTAGGGAAGCGATTAGTATGGATGTTGATTCTTCACTTCGTTCAGAATGACACCACCGAGAGGGCACACTTACCTGACACCTCCTTGTTAGCGATGCACTGAACAGAGTGAAGAATCTCGTCCCGCTCTTTTATCTTGGGATCGGTGTAAGGGAACACCACCCTGTTTTGCGAGATTCTTCACTTCGTTCAGAATGACAATACATCGTGGGGCACGCTTATCTCACACATCCCTGTCTCAGACATGGCAATCACGAGAGCATGGCAAAGGGGCTACCCTATCATGAGCGACGGGGCCGGGATGGCCAGTGCAAGCGGAGCTATTCGCCGTAGGGTGTCCAGATGTTCTTGACGTTGGTGGCTTCTCGCAGGAACTCCGGGCCTTCGCCCTGGGCCTTACTCAGCCAGTCGCGAGAGTGGCCGTAGTTTACCCAGGTGCGCTTCATATTGCCGGAGGAGGCGTATTCGACTGTCTTGCTGCCCTCGGTGCTGCCGAAGTACCAGACAGAGTCAACGTCATCGTGATCGGCCAGCACTTTTGCCAGCGGATCGCGAGGTCCCGTGACAATATTCACCACGCCGCTCGGCACGTCGGATGTCTCCAACACCTGGTAGAAATCGGTGGCGTTGAGAGGGTGCGTCTGTGACGGGATCACAACCACCGTGTTGCCCATCGCGATAATGGGAGCAACCAGCGAAACAAAGCCGAGGAGCGGCATTTCTTCAGGGCAGACCGCGCCCATCACGCCGATTGGCTCAGGCATCGCCAGCGTGACATTGCGCAGGGGCGTGCGGTGTACAAGCCCATCGTATTTGTCGGCCCAGGCCGCATAGGTGAAGAGCCGTTCGATAGAGGCTTCGACCTCGCGGGCGGCATCTGCTTCGGAGCAACCCGTCATGCTGCAAAGCTGGCGAGCAAATTCACCGGAGCGTGCATCGAGGTTTTCGGCCACATAATAAAGTATCTGGGCTTTGTTGTGCCCTGTCGTGGACGCCCAGCCTGATGCCGCGTGCGCTGCCTCTACCGCGTTGCGGATGTCCTTGCGGTTGCCTTCGCCCACCTCTCCAATCGGTTCCCCGTTTGCGCCATACACAGTTACGCTGTATCCCGAGTCGGGCCGCGCCTGCTTGCCCCCGATAAACATCTTGGGTGTGCGGTCTATGGCCGGAGTACCGAGTAGCGAGTACCGAGTACCGAGTGTTTCTTTACCGTTGCCGTCGTGGCCGTTTGAGTGTACCTTGCCTTGCTGCTCCTCGGTACTCGGTACTCGGTACTCGGTACTCGCTACTCCGCCCGCTTCCCAGACTGGGCGAATGTACTCGTAGAGACCTTCTTTGCCGCCTTCTCGGCCGTAGCCGCTTTCTCGGTAGCCGCCGAAGCCTGAGGCTGCATCGAACAGGTTGGTGCTGTTGATCCAGACGGTTCCGGCTTTCAGTTTGCTGGCAACGTCAAGCGCCAGGTTGATATTCTCGCTCCAGACAGAGGCGGCGAGACCGTAGCGGGTGTTGTTGCCCAGCGCGACTGCCTCGGCGGGTGTGCGGAACGTCATCGAAACGAGCACTGGGCCGAAGATTTCGATTTGCGCAATAGTGGATGCAGGAGATACGTTGGTGAAGAGCGTGGGCGGGAAGAAGCTGCCTTCGGTGGGGCACGACCATGACGGCTGCCAGAGCGTGGCTCCTTCTTCTTCTCCTGTCTTCACAAGCCTGCGGATTTCTTCCAATTGCACAGGGCCGACAATCGCGCCGATGTCCATCGCTTTATCTAGGGGGTCGCCCAGCCGCAGATGCTCCATACGCTGGCGCAGTTTGGTTTCCAGCCGCTCGGCTATGTCTTCCTGCACGAGAAGCCGCGATCCTGCGCAGCAAACCTGCCCCTGGTTGAACCAGATAGCGTCTACCACACCCTCTACCACGCTGTCGAGGTCGGAGTCGTCGAACACGATAAAAGGCGACTTGCCGCCGAGCTCGAGCGAGATTCGCTTGCCGCTGCCCGCTGTCACCTGCCTGATATGCCGCCCGATTGCGGTAGAGCCTGTGAATGCGATCTTGTTGATGTCCGGGTGCTTCAGGATAGCCTCGCCCGCGTCCTTCGCATCGCCTGTCACGATGTTGACCACTCCCGGCGGCAGGCCGACTTCGCGGCAAATCTCGGCGAAGGCGAGCGCGGTCAGTGGGGTGTAGCTGGCGGGTTTGAGCACCACTGTGTTGCCTGTCGAGATGGCGGGCGCTATTTTCCATGCCATCATCAGCAGGGGGAAGTTCCACGGGATGATCTGGCCGACCACGCCGACGGGCACCATGTCCGGTAGCTCGCTTTCCATAAGCTGGGCCCACCCGGCGTGATAGTAGAAATGGCGCGCCACGAGAGGTATGTCGATATCGCGGGTCTCGCGGATTGTTTTGCCGTTGTCAAGGCTCTCCAGCACGGCCAGCAGGCGCGAGTGCTTCTGGATGTGGCGCGCGATGGCGTACAGGTAGCGGGCGCGGATGTGGCCGGGAGTCTTGCTCCAGCCGTCGAAGGCGGCACGCGCAGACGCGACCGCTGCGTCAACATCGCTTGCCGTGCCTTTGGCTATCCTGGCGAGAGGTTTGCCTGTTGCGGGATTTGTGCTGTCGAAATAGTGCTCGCCTGAAGGCTTACGCCATTCGCCGCCGATGAAGAGGCCAAACGGCTGCCTCTCAGCTATCCAGTCGAGTCCGGGCTTGCTCGCTTCGGGTGCCGGGCCGTACTCCATCGTTTCAAATATGTCGGCTACGCTTGCCATGGTCTGCTCCTGATCTGGTTGTTACTGCGTACTTCGTACTGCGTCTTCTGTTGATGCGGGTTATGGCATCGGGTGATGGTAGGCTGCCGAGTATCGGCCCGTGACGAAGAACTCAAGCTGACGTTCTATGTCGGTGAGGAGAGAGCTTGCGCCGATGCGGAAGAGGTTGGGCATCATCCACTCTGTGCCTAGCTCTTCTTTCATGAGAACAAGCCAGTCGAGGGATTGCTTGGCGGTGCGGATGCCGCCTGCGGGCTTGAAGCCGACTTTGTAACCTGTCCGGTCCTGGTATTCGCGGATGGCGCGCACCATTACGGTGCTGACGGGCAATGTGGCATTGGTGGCTTCTTTGCCTGTGGATGTCTTGATGAAGTCCGAGCCTGCCATCATGCAGACTACGCTAGCCTGGTAGATATTGCGCAGCGTGGCAAGCTCTCCGGTCGCCAGTATGGACTTCATGTGAGCGTCACCGCACGCCTCGCGGAACGCTTTGACCTCGTCATAGAGGGCCTGCCAGTTGCCCGTGAGCACATGGGCACGCGAAATCACAATGTCGATTTCCTTCGCGCCCGCATCTACCGACCTGTGTATCTCTTCGATCTTCTGGTCGAAGCTGATCTGGCCTGCCGGGAATCCGGTTGATACGGCGGCTACAGGTATGCCGGAGCCGTCGAGGGCCTCTACGGCCACAGGCACCATGTTGTGGTAGACGCAGACCGCGCCCACTGTGATACCCAGCCGCTCTGCTCCTAATGCCTGCAAGATATCCTGGCGTACAGGGCGGCGCGCTTTGGCGCAGAGGCGTATTACGTTGCCGGGGGTGTCGTCGCCTGAGAGGGTCGTCAGGTCAAGGCAGGTAATGGCGCGCAGCAGCCAGGCGGCTTGCCACTCTTTCTTGACGGTGCGGCGCGTGACCAATGTGGCCGCTCTACGCTCTACGGCACTCCGGTTGATACGCGCACTATATACCCAGTCAAGATCGAGCGGGGTGCCTGGGTTGCGCTCAACGTGGGCCTCCGGCTTGCGCTCGACCGCTCCGTTTGATGTGGTGGTTCCGTTGTGTTTGCCGTTAGTGCCTGCGCGGCGTGCTTCTTTGACTGTGTCTGCCATCTTGTTACCCTCATGTGCGGCAGCATGCGGCCAATCAGGGCACACATCCGCCAGCCTAATTCTTCCTGATCTTATACATAGCATACTATCTGCCGCGAGGCTGGGTTGTCAAGTCAGGAATTGGCTCGCTGCCGAGTATTTGCGGCCGGAGCCGCTGTGTTGAGCGCATGATTAGGAGCGTCTTGTCAACTCCTTTGCTTGGGTAAAGTGCGGACACCCCTCACCCCCAACCCCTCTCCCCGCTTCGCGGGACGAGGGGAGTCTTATTAGGGGAGAATGGGGGACACCCTGCTCAGTTGCAAAGATAATTAGTGAAGAACAGAATAAA
>JBDTQH010000049.1:0-39049 GCA_039932335.1 Chloroflexota bacterium | reverse complement strand
GAATCATTCGAGCGGGCTAAACGATCAAACCGATCAAAGGGTATAATGTGTTACCTATCTCCCCGTACACCCGTTACCCATGTCCCTGTGCTGTACAGGAGGGGCCGGGGGTGGGTCTTTCCTTACCGAGATGCCAGGTTGCTCCACCATAACTCTGAACACTTACATAGACTCTGAGAGTACCTGCGAATTAGCCCAGGTGGTATACTGGCGCTTGAGGTTTTGCACGTGGGGACTATTGTGCTGAAATGCGTTCCTCGTGCTCGATCCGCAGTAGAAACAACTATTTCTCGATGAGGAGTATCAAGAGCTAAAGCATATGACTACACCTGACACACTTGCTGTAAACGTAGGCATTATCGGCTGCGGGAACATAAGCAGCATATACCTGGAGAACTGCACAGCATCGGAGTATCTCAATGTGTTGGCGGTGGCAGACCTTGATATGGAACGAGCGAAGGCACAGGCAGAGCGCTTTCACGTGCCTCGAGCCATAACCGTCGAAGAACTGCTGGCCGACCCGAATATCGAGCTTATTATCAATCTTACAGTACCGGCGGCGCATGCCAGCGTGGCGCTCGCTGCCCTCCGCGCCGGAAAGTCGGTCTACAATGAGAAGCCGCTCGCTATCACGCGGGAGGACGGTCAGCTTATGCTGCAAGAGGCTGCGAGCCGAGGTTTGCGTATTGGCTGTGCTCCCGACACATTCCTTGGCGGCGGGCTACAAACCTGCCGCGCTCTGCTTGATGATGGTGCGATTGGTGTGCCGGTTGCAGCGACAGCGTTCATGCTTGGTCATGGCCCGGAGGATTGGCATCCTGACCCGGACTTCTTCTACCAGGTGGGCGCAGGCCCGATGTTCGATATGGGCCCCTACTACCTGACGGCACTGATCGCGTTGCTGGGACCGGTGCGGCGTGTCACAGGATCGGCACGGATTAGCTTCCCGGAGCGGACAATCGGCAGCAAGCCAAAGCAGGGCACGAAAATCGAGGTGAAGACACCAACGCACCTGGCGGGTGTGCTCGACTTCGATAGCGGCCCGGTAGCCACACTTGTGACCAGCTTTGACGTTTGGGCGGCGGAAGTACCGCGCATAGAGATATACGGCAGTAGAGGGACCATGAGCTTGCCCGACCCGAACACGTTTGGCGGCCCGGTGCGCGTGCAGGAGGCACGGTCCGGCGAGTGGCGCGAGGTGCCGTTGATGTACGGTCACACCGCGAACAGCCGTGGAATCGGAGTGGAGGACATGGCGAAGGCTATGCGCTCAGGCGGGCAGCACCGCGCCAATGGAAATCTGGCATATCATGTGCTGGACATTATGCACGCGATCCATGACGCCTCGGAGCAAGGCCGGCACATTGAGCTGAGCAGCACTTGTGATAGACCGGAGCCGCTGCCTCGCGAGGCAAAGTAACGTGATAAGTATTCGCAGCAAAGGACAAAGCCAAATAATACCGACACAACAGGAGCAACATCGTGAACAATGACAAGATTGCGGTCCAGCTATACACGCTGCGCGACCTGACCTCCCGCGATATGCTGGGCACTCTTCGAGAATTGGCGGCAATGGGCTACAGCGCCGTAGAACTCGCCGGCTATGGTGATTCGTCACCAGCCGATATTCGGGCAGAGCTCGACAGGCTGGGTATGAGGGCTATCTCCATGCATATCGGGGTAGATGCCCTAAAGACTGATGCCGAGAAGACCCTGGCCGATGCACGAACGCTGGGCTGCGAATTCGCCGTGGTGGCGTATGTCGCGGAGGAGCGCAGGCGGACGGCCGAGCAGGTTCGGGAGTTTGGTCCGCTATTCAATAGCTACGGGGCGATTTGCCGGGATGCAGGCCTGCGCTTCGTTTACCATAACCACAACTTTGAGTTCGCGCCTCTCGACGGTACTACAATGTTCGATATGCTTGTGGAAGGCACCGATCCCATGCTTGTCGGCTTAGAGCTTGATGTATACTGGGCGCAATTTGCCGGCGTGGATCCGGTTGCGGTTCTAAAGAGGTTGGCAGGGCGCGTTCCCCTGCTCCATGCGAAAGATATGGCAGACGATGAGAAACGCTCTGATATGCCGGTTGGCGAGGGTATGCTACCCTGGAACGACATCCTTGCGGCAAGTGCGGCTGCGGGCGTTGAATACTACATCGTTGAGCAAGACAACCCGCGCGATCCACTGCCCGACGTGGCACAGAGCTTGCAAAACCTGCGGAAGATGCCGGTATAGGGCCGGCTGTCCAGATTCAAAGAGCTAATCGGCAGAATTGGAGGCTACCCGCATGGGCATGCTCGAAAATAAAGTGGCGTTCATCACGGGAGGCGCAAGCGGCATTGGCGCGGGTACTGCGCGGCGTTTCGCTGACGAGGGCGCAAGCATCGTGATAGCCGATGTGAACGAAGATGATGGAAAACGCCTTAGCCGCGAGATCGAAGGAAAGGGTGCGAAGGCGCTGTATGTAGAGTGCGACGTGAGTGACCCTGCGGCGGTCGAGAAAGCCATCTCGACCGCCGTGGACAAGTTTGGCAAGCTTGATATTGTGTTCGCGAACGCGGGCATCAACGGTGTGTGGGCACCCATCGAAGAGCTAAAGCCCGAAGAATGGGACCGCACACTCGACATCAACCTGAAGGGCACGTATCTGACTGTGCACTTCGCGGTGCCTCACCTGAAGAGCAATGGAGGCGGCAGTATCATAATTACGAGCAGTGTGAACGGCACGCGAACCTTCTCGAACCCGGGCGCAAGCGCTTATAGCTCGTCCAAAGCCGGGCAGGTAGCCTTTATGAAAATGATTGCATTGGAGCTTGGCAGGCACAACATTCGCTGCAATGCCGTTTGCCCCGGCTACATAAAGACCAATATTCAGGAAAGCACCGAACAGCGGCATACCGAGAGCATAGGCATCGAAGTCGAGTTGCCTGAGGGCAGTCCAGCGATAGATGAGGGCGCGGGCGACCCGTTTGAGGTGGCTGACGTGTGCGTGTTCCTTGCTTCGGACCTCAGCCGCCATGTGTCGGGCGTCGAAATCTTCGTAGACGGCGGGGCATCGCTTCTCAGGTAGATGAGAAGTGTGCGCCATACCAAAGTGCTGCGTACTACAGCTCACAGGCAGGAAATGCTTATTCTATAGATGCGGCTTTGATGTGCGGCGGAGTGAGGACGGGTAGGGCGGCCTCGATCGAAGCCCGATAGCCTTCCAGCCAGGGCGGCAAAATTAGCTGTTCGCCTAGATTATCCTGGTGCTCATCGATGGCAAAGCCGGGGCCATCAGTGGCAAGCTCAAAGAGCACGCCGCCCGGTTCTCGGAAATAGACCGACTTGAACCAGAAGCGGTCTATCACTTCTGTTGGGTGGCCACCACCGGCGATCACTTGCTGGCGCATTGCAAGCTCCTCTGCGTTGTCGGGCACGCGCCACGCAATATGGTGCACAGATCCTACACCCCATTGACCAAGACGTTCACCCGGCATCTCCTGTATTTCAATGAACATACCGGAGCCACCACCGCGCACACCAAAGCGCACCCAATCACCTTCCGAGCCAAGCCGCTCAAAACCGAGCACATCGGTCAGGAAGTTAGCCGTTGTATCGAGACTGCGCTCCCAGAGCCGCGCCGAATGCAATCCGCGGATCTGGTATTCTTCGGGCACCGGACTGCGATCCCACGGAGTGAAGAGGCGTGGACTGGAGGTTTCGGCAAGCGCCAGTTCCATGCCGTGGGGATCCTGGAAAGGCAATGCGCGCTCATTGAAGCGCGTCTCTATCGCGGACATCTCCACGTTATGACTGGCTAGCCGTTCAGACCAATATTCCAGGCTACCCGTGGGTACCGCTAGTGCCACTTCCACGGAAAGGCCCGCTCCCTTGCGCCCGCGCGGCATATGCGCCCACGGGAAGAAAGTCAGGTCGGTGCCGGGGTGACCTTCGGCATCAGCGTAGAAAAGATGGTACGTGCCCGGGTCGTCCTGGTTGACGCTCTTCTTTACCAGCCTCATACCGAGGACACCGGAATAGAAGTCGAGATTCTCCTGTGCGTCGCCCGCTATAGCGGTGATGTGATGAATGCCTTCGATCGTGCTCTTGTTCTCAGGGGCCTTTCCATCCATTTCAGGTACCTCACTTTGTTCGGCTGCAGCTATCAGGCTTGTGGGACAACAATTCGCAACAATGTATTGTAATTGTGGCCTATTTGCTCTGTTTGTCAAGGCGTGAACCTGCCATGCGCTGGCTGTGGAACTATGACTGCAGGCTATTTGTGAGCCTGGATTGTAGTGCCGGTGGGCTAGGACGTCCGGCTATTCGCCTGCCATACCGCTTGAAGCGGCTCATAGCTGAGCACTATAATCCCCTCCTCCCGGATTACCACGCGGGCTTCATCGGACAGGAGAAAATCGAGGTCTGTTTGGCGGAAGTGGTTGCTCTCGGGTTCTATCGCCAGCAATTCGGCACTATCAAGCCCCGGGTGGACTGCCCACTCGCTCAACCCTGCGGGTAATTCTCGGAGCAGTTGAGCAAAACGGGCTGATTTAAGCGCAATAGCCAGGGAATAACTATCGAGGAAGTCATAATCGATGGTGGGCAAAGCCTGGCCCTGCACTTTATCAATCACCGCTCGGCTCATGACTCGCAGCGCCAGGCCGTATTCTTTCGCCAACCCAAGCATCACATCGGGAATATCGGTCCGGCCACCGATGCGTAGCGAGTGCCAATCGAGATGGGTCGGCTTGAGGTTGGCGGCCAGTACCGCCTCAATTTGCGCCCGGAACTCCAGTTCCAGTTGTTGCAGGTTAACTTGCGCGAAGAATTCGGCCATGCGCTCGAAGCGATAGAAATAGCCCGTTTCATCAACGAGTGACGGCACTTTGTCCCTGGCCGTCAGCGGACTCCAACGGTAATCAGGGCCATCGCAAATGGCGGTCAGGTGAACCCCAAAGGCAACACCCGGATTTTCCTGGAGCCAATGCATCGCGTGCAGCGCCCAGGGGCAGGGAACCATCAAAGTCGTGGAACATACAACGCCCTCTTTGAGCGTACGAAAGATGGCCGCATTGGTAGCGTGACACATCCCGAAATCATCGGCGTTGATAATCAGCAGGCGAGCGTCATCAGGATATCCTAATATTCTGTTTGTTTCGCTTTTTTGCAGCCGCCTCATAACTGACACTCCTTTTGTTAGCACCTTGCAAACAGGCTCTGACCGGGACGGAAATAAGGGTAATGGAGCACCGATTAGAAGTCAAGCTTTCTTGCATACGGGCAGCATTATTCACTTGATCCAGTAAACTAGCATCTACTTTGCCGAGACACAGTTCTTGTAAGGCCCTGGTCCCTACGGTTATGTGCCCTGATTACTAAAAGGTGTGCGAACATATTCTACAACTGTAGGCCGATGCCACTGCGATTGCCTCATGTTATCCTAGGCGCAATAACGTCATGTAAGGAGAAGAGGCATTGCTTCAAGATCAAAAGCAAACGGCAGAACAAGATGTACTGCACGACCTCGGCGGCGGGCTTGGTCTGCGCAAGGCGACGCACCAGGATCGTGAAAGGCTGGCAGATTTCCACGCCACTACATTACTCGATATGGGCGAGACAGCGCCCAACGAGGGCCTGCGGGCATGGATGCTCGACCTTATGAGCGGTGAGCACCCCACTTTCAAGCCGGGCGATTTTACCGTCGTTGAGGACACTGCGGCAGGCAAGATAGTTTCCTCAATCGGGCTGATCTCGCAGGTATGGACATATGAGGGCATCCCCTTCAAGTTCGGGCAGCCGGAGATCGTCAGCACCGACCCTGCATATCGCAGGCGCGGCCTTGTGCGCGCACAGTTCGACGAGGTTCACAGGTGGAGCGCAGCGCGAGGAGAACTGGTGCAGGGCATCACGGGCATACCGTGGTACTACAGGAAGTTCGGCTATGAGATGACCATAAACCTCGGTGGAAACCGTGGAGGGTCAAGGTCGAGCGTTCCCAGGCTGAAGGAGGGCGAAGTCGAGCCATTCCGCTTTCGTCGAGCCGTAGTCGAAGATGTGCCATTCATACTTGAGATGTACCAACGAACGACCTCGCGCTCCATGTTAGCGTGCGTGCGCGATGAGGCGCTGTGGCGTTATGACATAGAGGGACGCAGCGAAAATAGCGATGTTCGCAGCGAGTTGCGTGTAATCGAGACACAGGACGGTCATCCTGCTGGTGTGCTGATCCACTCCCGCAAGCTATTTAACGGCACCATGTGGGCGCGTTTCTTCGAGCTTAAGCCTGGTGTCTCCTTTCTATCGGTAACACCCAGCGTCATGCGCTACCTTGATGCTACAGGGGAAGAGTACCTCAAACGTGATCCGGACAGCGGTGCGGCCGGTGCCGGGGGCGCGAAGGAGTTCATCTCTATCGCCTTCGCGATGGGCGAGAAGCATCCTGCCTACGATACAGTTAAGGATAGACTGCCAAGGGTCCGCAAGCCTTACGCCTGGTATATACGAGTGCCCGACCTGCCCGCGTTCCTTCAGCACATCGCGCCCGCGCTGGAAAAGCGTCTCGCTGAGTCGCCGCAGTCCGGACATACAGGTGAGTTGAAAGTCAACTTCTATCGAAGTGGCCTCCGTTTGGGCTTCCAGCAGGGAAGCATCTCGGTGGAGGAGTGGAAACCGGACCGAGTGGAAGAGGGCGATGCTGCCTTCCCTGACCTTACCTTCCTTCAACTGCTTTTCGGCTACAGATCGCTTGAAGAATTACAGCACGCCTTCCCGGACTGTTCGGCCCAGACAGACGACGCACGTGCCCTGCTGCCTATCCTCTTTCCTAAAAAAGTCTCTAACGTTTGGGCGGGCGGGTGAGTCGCTGCTTCGGCAGTAGCTGTATATGAAGCAAAGTCATCGTTATGCTCCTTCTGTGCGAGGCAAGTGTTCAGAGTAGAGGTGGGTGGGAGGTCCCATGACGGGGCTTCCCTCTTCGCTTTCAGGGCCGGGTTTGTGTAATCCCAACAAAAAGCCAGTGGGATACCCCTCTCCCCCTGCCCCTCTCCCCGCGAAACGGGGAGAGGGGAGTTTTATTAGGAAGGGGAGAATGGGGGACACCCCATACCCCGTCATGGGCTTCGCCCCTGCACCCCTTTCTAATAAACGTTCTGTTGAAAGCTCCCTGTCCGAGGTCTTAGGGGTTTCCCTAACTCTTCGCTCTAGCCTATTGGGATGGGTTGGATGGGTCTTCCCCTTACTTGGATGTCAGGATGCTACATCATGAATCTGAACATTTCCTGTGCATAAAACACTTGTGTCAGAACATATGTTCTGATACAATGATTGCAGCTTCACTGCCCACACAGGGACACGCAGGTGCGGCATCCGGCAATACCCTCTATTCATAAGGAGTGTAACGAAATGGCTATCACCAGAGTGCAGTCAATCGGCATCTATGTACGCGATCAGCAGGCGGCGCTTGAGTTTTACAGGGACAAATTGGGCTTTGAAGTCCGGCAGGATATGCCGATGGGCGGTGCCGGCAGCGATCGTTGGATAGAAGTACTGCCGCGCGGCGCGGAGACCGGGATTGTGCTGAGCACCCCGGAAAGCATGGGCGGTCACGCAGAGCGCATCGGAACCTTCAGCGGCTATGTCCTTTCGACAGATGACGTGCAGCAGACCTATGATGAGCTATCGGGCCGGGGCGTGCGCTTTACCGCGACACCGGAAGCCCAGCCGTGGGGCATGATGCAGGCTATCTTCGTTGATCAGGACGGTAACGAATTTGTGCTTGTTGGACCGCTCACGAAGTAGTCACCAGTCGCGAACTCTGCCAGGCACAGCGAAATCTATGCCCGGGGAAGATTAACTCATCCAGCAACCCCGCATCTACGGCACGGTCTTTGTTGCGGGGTTGCCGCATGGCCTCTTCTGCGTATAGTTCACGACGGCTTTCAAAGCAAAAGCACCAGGATTAGCTGGGCTACCACTATTTTTGCGATGACGGCCATGGGGTAGATGAGGGCATACCCCTCGTTCGGGCTGTCGTCTCCTGACTGCTGGAGCGCAAATGCAAGCGTGGCGGGCTGCGTCTGTATGGCGGCGAGCAGGCCGCTCAGGATGCCCACAGGAATATGCAAAATACGATGGCCTATCCACAGGGTAGCCACAGCGGCGAGCGCGACAATCGCCACTCCTACCAGTAGTACAGTGTAGCCGCGGCCCGAAGCAAGGGTGCTGAAGAAGTCGTAGCCGGAGCGGGTACCGATGCCCGCCAGGAAGAATATCAGCCCAAGCTGCCGCAGCATCAGATTCGCTCCAAAGGGCAGCGTCCATACCACAGGTCCAGTACGACCGAGCGCGCCCAGTAGGAGTGCTACGATCAAGGGCCCGCCCGCGAGACCAAGGGTTATCGTGATACCGCCAGGCAGCGGGATGGGCAACATCCCAAGCAGCACACCCGATGCAACGCCCAGGCTGAACGACAGTATATCTATCTCGCTGACAGCGCGATAAGAATCGCCAAAGAAGGCTGATACAGCGGGCAAGTTCTCATTGGAAGCCAGCACCCGCACTGCATCGCCCGGCTCCAGCACTGTATCGCCATGCGGCACCATCTCGATATCTCCACGGCGCACTCGCGTGATCACCGCCCCGAATCGCCCCGGTAGGTCAAGCTCGCGCAGCCTGCGCCCCACGACATGCGGATTAGACACAAACACGCGGCGGAAATCCAACTCCCGCCGGTCCATCTCAAGGTGCTCATGGCTTGCCTCGCCCAGGTAGTTAGTAACGCGATCCAGCTCTGAAGGGCTGCCTACCGCTGTAACAAGGTCGCCGGTCTGCAGCACCGTTCCCTCGCCAATCATATCGATGTTGCCATTACGCCGAACGCGCGAGAAGACAACGTCCCACCGCTGCCGCGTCATAAGCTCGCGGATTCGAGGCCCCGCAGGGTAGCCCGTGCCTACCAGTATCGTGCGGCTTGCCATTACGGGCAGCGGTGCTCCTTCAGGATCATGCCCGTTTGTCGCGCTTCCAGCGTGGGTGATGGCGTGTGTCGTGACGCTGGCGGAGGGTTCGGTCTTACGCCAGACGCGACGCATGATGTAAATAGCAAGGATCATCCCCAGCACACTCACCGGATAGGCGAGTGAGTAGCTCACTACAGGCTCGGTCAGTGCTGCGTCCCCGACACCCGAGAGCTTGAGATACTCGACCACTCCAGCAAGCGCGGGAGTGTTGGTCAGGCTGCCTGTAAAGACTCCCGCTGCTTGCGCGGGTGTTAGCCCAATGACAAAGTGGGCGAGCAGGGCCACCGCAGCCGCCCCAAGGATCACCCCAACCGCGAGCATGTTGTAGCGCAGTCCTCGGCCTCGCAGAGATGACAGGAAGCCCGGGCCGCTACTCAAGCCGATCGTATAGACGAAAAGCACAAGCCCCAGTTGGTAGACGAAGTCGGGCAAGCGCAGGCGCGGGTCTATCGCGCCCACAGCAAGACCGGCGAACAGTACCCCCGCCACGCCCAGGCTGCCTCCGCCCAACTCGATTTTCCCCAGCAAGTAACCCAGCGCGGCTACCACGAATAGCAGAAGGAGAGGCGCACCGGCCAGTATGTTTACTATGGCCGACGACGCTTGATCAAATGACATCTCTGCCGATCTCCTCCATGTACATACTGTTTTATATCTTACCCTGAACATCTGCGACGCGCCAGCACGTGCACCGCCGTAAGTGTTCAGAGTTATGGTGGAGCAACCTGGCATCCAGATAAGCAAAGACCCTCCCCGGCCCCTCCCAGGCGTGGGAGTCTAATAAGAAGGGAAGAATGGGGGACACCCCGCCCCCCGCTTCGCTCATCCCTGTCATGGGCTTCGACCCTGCACCCCCGCTGCACCCTAAGTCTGAACATTTATGCATCGCCCAAACTCACACTGCGTGAACTCGTGAAAGCCCCATAAGAGGGCGAGGGTCTGTCATGGCTTACACGGGGATTTCAGGTTGCTGCTTGCTACACGGCCCTCCGCTATATGTGGTGGACCTTTGAAGCCTGGAAAGAAGATCCAGGCGAAGAGAGATGGGTTCGCCACTACTTCGCTTTAGTCCTCGGTGATTGGACGAGAAGAAGCTGAAGATGCTGTAAGCTCGCCAGGCCGACAAGAGCAATTCGGTGGCCGATATTTTGGCTACGCTCAACAGCTCCAAATCTACGCTCCACTGGTACATAAAGGCAGACAGGCGACAACAGGAGTCGCTCACACACTGTCCAGGGTCGATGACTTTGCCGCTGGTGTCACCAACGATTCGCCAGGGCCACTTTGCATGGCTGCGAGAAATAAAGAGGTATTGCAATGGAGGAAAAGAAGGTGTGGCTAGCGTGGGTACGAATAATGCATCGAAGTCGGGCGGGGAGGTAGGGAGGCACCGGACGAAGTGCTGTGCGTAGCGAGTAGGCGGCACGGGCCAACTACTACATAACTAACAACTACGCAGGACGAAGTACGTAGTATAACCCACCCAGCGAAAGGAGATCCGGGGATGTCAGGGATGAAAGATAAGAACCGAGGGGTTGACCATAGCAACGACATGACAGGTACGAAGGGCGCGATAGATCCCTATACCGGCGCATATGGCACACCGGGCACGCCTATGACTACCGGGTTTGGGGTTTCCGGATCCACTATCGGGGTAGGATACCACATCGGCAGGAGGATATGGGAAGAGGCAACCTACCCGGGTGGCCGCGCGGAGCAGGCAACGCCGGGTGCATACGACTACGATCGCGGCGGCAGGTACGCCACCGATAGCCCCGACAACATTAAGGCGTTTGCAGACACGCTCTCCCCGGTCGATAAATCTCCCGAGCTTGAGCCTCCGGGCACTCGCGTCGATGCGCGGACGTACATGCCCGAGGAGGAAGTCGAGCATATCGAGAATAAGATCAAAGCTGAAGACAAGGCGATAGAGCGGAGGCAGGTGCTGGAGCAAGCCAGGGAGCACTCGCTCACTGAGCCCATCACAACGGATTTTTCTTCACCCAAAATTAGCGAAAGTGATGCTGCCGCGGCCGCAGCAGGCATGCCAGGTAAAAACACTCCTGCACCCAGCGATGGCACGTCGGGAGCCAACGTCCCCACACCTAGCATGGACAAAACAAGGGCAACAAGGGCGATGAAGGTGAACATCACCTCCGGTGTGTCAATCGTGGCGCTTCTCCAGCCCGGCCGGACCGACGCCTGGAAAGATTTCACCCGTGAGCTGTATGGGGCGCGGCATGAGGAGTACGAAGCTTCCAGGCCTAGGCTTAGTGTTACACACGAAAGCGCGATGCTTGTGCCAACCGCGCAGGGCGACATGACTATAACTTACATAGAGGCATATGAACCGCAGACCCTCTTCAGCAGGATGTCATCTGCCAGCGACCCATTTGACATATGGTTCGGCGGGCAGATAAAGCAGTTGTACGGCCTTGATATCAAGAACCCGCCTCCCACCTCTACTCCCTCGCATCTGACCAACGACTCTGTATTCGAGTGGCAAGCATATTAGGAGGGGGATCGCATGGGCAAGCAAACCGTTCCTCGAACCGCCCTGTTAGCCGGGGCTGCTGTTGCCGCCGGAGTTACTCTTGCCCGCGGGTTGAAAGGCAGTGGACGAGTGCCTGGCCTTCTTCAGTCTCACACGAGCGGAACTGAGGAAGAATATCGTAATGCTCGCCACCGAGTCCTGATCCTGGGTGCAGGTTTCGGAGGGCTGCATGCTGCCCTAGAACTGGACCGCCAACTCCAGAGAGCAAGGAGGCAAGCGGGTGGAGACGGACAAACGGACAGCAGCATCCTGCTCGCCGACCGCAATAACGACCTGCTCTTTGCTCCGCTTCTCTGGGTTGTGGCAAGCGGCAGGGCTAACCCCAGCGATGTGATGGTCCCTGTGCGCGCCTTTCAGCACGGCCGCAGCTTCCACCTACTATATGGCGATGTGACCTCAATAGACCTCAAAGAACGTAACGTGACCACCACCGCCGGCACGCGTCCTTACGACTACCTCGTGCTGGCGCTGGGCAGCCGAACCGCTGTGCCCGACCTTCCGGGCCTGCGCGAGCACGCTCTACTTTTCCATAATCCCGCTGATGCTCTGCAACTGCGCAACCATCTTATCGAGGCGATAGAGAACGCACACCAGGCCACCGACTCGGCCGAGAGGCATGAATGGCTTACATTCGTGGTGGGCGGTGGTGGCGATACGGGAGTTGAGTTGGCTGCTACAATCCACTCCTACCTGGTTGAGGGGATGTTTGCGCTTTATCCGTGGCTGGAAGTTGAGCCTGTACGTATCATTGTGGTGGGACATGCCCCGCGGCTGATACCGATGGGCACTCCAAAGACATCAGAGGCGGTGAAGCGCACCCTTGAGGCACAGGGTATAGAGGTCATGACGGGCGTAGGAGTGACGGGAGCCACTGACCGCATGGTGCTAACCGACAAGGGCGAGATCCCCTGCCGCACCCTCTTCTGGGCAGCAGGCATCACGGCGCCCGACATCGTGCGGTCGTTGCCGGGCGAACATGCACACAACGGCGCACTGATGGTGGACGATCACCTGCGCCTGCCCGGTTACGCGGAGGTCTACGTGGTGGGCGACGTTGCCTGGGCATACGACGCGGCCACCCACGACGCGATACCGCCCACAGCCCAGGCCGCGGAGCATGAAGGCGCATATGTAGGGAAAGCCATCGCGGCTGCCATACACGGGCAGGAGGCTCCTCCCTTCCGGTTCAAGCCGTTGGGTCACCTGGCACTGCTTGGCGACTACACAGGCGTCGCTGAGATCGGGCCGCTTACGTTCACCGGCCTACCCGCCTGGCTCATGTGGCACGCTTACTACTTATCTCATATCCCTTCCTGGCGCAACCGCGTTCACCTCCTCACCGATTGGCTGCTATCATGGCTCACCGGCCCAGACACCACCAAGATGCCTCTCAGCCCTAGGAAGAGATAGTTGGTGGTTTATGGTCCAGTCGTGAAACGTGAAGCGTGAAACGTGAGTGACTGGACAAAGGGTTATATAGGGTTAATAAGTAAGGTAGAGGAGAGAAGCCCGGCAACCATCCGCTTTTTGCTTCAAACGCTGCCCATCTCATTTCTCTCTGGAGGAATCCATGACGAACGCAGGACAAGATAACCACTCCGCTGACATTGCACCGGCAGATATGCCCCGCATTGGAACAATCGACGAGCGCTACCAGTCGTACAACGTCGAGATGGTGGAGGTCATCGGCGGGAGGTTCTGGAAACCCTACAGCCCTGAGGTCCGGGCCATACTTGACGCGCAACAAAAGCCCACAGAGCAGTCCGAGGGGGTTCCGGTCGGCATGGACCCCGATATGTACCAGCAGAGAGCGCCGATTGACCTTACCAACCCACGGCTGCGCAAGATGGCAGAGGCCCTCGGCCCTGCTTATGTGCGCGTCAGCGGTACATGGGCAAACACCGTCTACTTCCACGATTCCGATACCCCACCACCTTCCAGCCCGCCCGAGGGCTTTGGTGGAATATTGACCCGGCAGCAGTGGAAGGGCATGGTTGATTTTTCACACGCTGTTGATGCCAAAATCGTCACCTCGTTCTCTACAGGTGTGGGGACTCGCGACAGCAATGGCGTCTGGACTCCTGAGCAAGCCCGCCACATACTTGATTTCACGAAGTCTGTAGGCGGAACGATAGCCGCAGCCGAATTTATGAACGAGCCAACCATCGCAGGGATGGGGGGCGCACCGGAGGGGTACGATGCCGCCGACTACGGGCGAGATTTAGCTGTATTTCACCCCTTCATGAGGCAAGCTGCTCCCAACATGCGGATCCTTGGCCCCGGCTCGGTCGGCGAATCGGCCCCCACTCCGGGGTCTTCCGCCCCTGCGATGTCTGCTGTGCCTACCATCGGAGCAGGGTTTATCAAGACCGAGGATATGCTCAAAGCTACCGGCCCGATCTTTGATGTTTTCTCTTATCATTTTTACGGGGCAGCCTCTAAACGGTGCGAAGGAACTATGCCGCAGATGGCGACGACCGCTGAGGCCGCGCTGAGTGAAGAGTGGCTCTCTCGCACCGACGCCACGGAGGTATTTTACGAATCTCTTCGCGACAAATATCAGCCCGGCAAACCGCTCTGGAATACCGAAACAGCCGATGCGGCATGCGGCGGCAACCCGTGGGCCTCGACCTTCCTCGACAGTTTTCGGTATCTCGATCAACTTGGACGGCTCGCCAGGCGCGGTCTGCAGGTGATAATCCACAACACCCTTGCCTCCAGCGATTACGGCTTGCTCGACGAGAACACCTTTGCACCCCGACCCAACTACTGGGCAGCCCTGCTCTGGCGCAGACTGATGGGAACCACCGTGCTTGATCCCCGCTCCTCCCCGGCGACCAGCCTGCATCTCTATGCCCACTGCTTGCGCGATCAGTCCGGTGGTGTGGCTCTCCTTGTTATCAACACCGACCGAACAGCCTCCCAGGAGCTTACAATCCCCATGCAGTCGGAGCGATACACCCTGTCGGCCAACAAAGACCTCCAGGAGCGAAGCGTGCAATTGAACGGCCGCATCCTGCAACTGGAGCCTAACGACGATCTGCCCGCCCTAAAAGGCGAGCCAACACCGGCCGGAAGAGTTACCTTTTCACCCGCGACCATCACCTTCCTCGCTATGCCAGACGCGGGAAACGAGGCGTGTGAGGCGTGAGGCGTGAGGCGTGAGGCGTGAGACGAGTAAGACGTAAAGCATAAAACGTAAGGACGGTGTTGAAACGCCAAGACGCCAAGACGCCATGGTTTTATAATCTTAGTTTGTTACCCTGGCGGTCAACTGACAACTGACAACTCGGTCAGCGGTCATACGCAATACGCAATACGCAATACGCAATACGCAATACAAGGAGGCATTCATGAGGGCTGAACAGGTGACTGATCCGGTGGCTTATCATGCGGAGGGGCCTGTATGGTCGCAGCGTTGGGGCGGCCTGCGCTGGGTCGATATGCTGGCGGGTGACGTCCTGTCGCTGGCCGACGACGGCACGATCAACCGCCGCCACGTCGGTTCGATAGCCGCCTGCGTTCGACCTCGCACGAAAGGCGGCGCGGTCATTGGTGTGGAGAGGGGCTTTGCACTGGAAGACGCCGGTGGGACACTCACACATCTGCCGGAATTGTGGACCGACAGCAATATTCGCATGAACGAGGGAGCCTGCGATCCTGACGGCCGCTTCTATTGTGGGACAATGGCATACGACCGGCGGCCCGGAGCGGCCAAGCTCTACCGTCTTGATCCCGACGGCTCGGTACGAGTAGTCCTTGAAAATCTCACAATATCTAACGGTCTCGACTGGAGCCCTGACGGTGCACATGCCTACTACAATGACACGGCTACCTTCCAGATCTCCATTTTCGATTATGACAGCGAGACCGGGCTGACCGGTCGGCGAGTTTTCGTCGATCTCACAGATGAAGGCAAGCGTCCGGACGGCTTAACTGTCGACGAGCATGGCGGCGTTTGGGTGGCGCTCTCCAACGGTAGCGCCGTGCGTCGTTACACCCCCGAAGGCGTGCTCGATGAGGTGGTCGAAGTACCGGCGAAGAAAGTCACCGCGTGCACATTCGGCGGCCCAGACCTGGGCCAGCTCTTTATCACCACATCGCGGGAAGGCCTCAAGCCCGGTGACGACCCACTGGCAGGCTCGCTGTTCCGGGCGGTTGTCGGGGTAAAAGGCCGGCCGGTGCTCGAGTTCGCAGGATGAGCGCGCCTAACCACATCCGCCGCGAACGGGCCATGAGGAGGAAGTAAGTATGATACCCAGGTTAATGCTATTCGGCGCTTCAGGAGATCTCGCAGGCCGCTTTCTGCTGCCTGCCCTGGCCGGGCTGTACGCGGCAGGCAAGCTGCCCAAAGACTTCCGCGTGGTCGGTGCCGCCCGCGAAGATTGGGACGATGAGGCATTTCGGCGTCATGCCGCGCAGATGCTTGATGAGCACGCCGCCGATACGCCTGCGGAGGCCCGTGAAGCATTGTTGCGCTCGCTGCTATACCGGAAGGTCGATTTGAACGATTCCGACAGCGTCGGCAAGGTTCTCCATGCTGATCTTTCGGAAAGCGTTGGCGGGGCCTCGGTTGTCGAACCGCTCGCCGCCTACCTCGCGCTGCCGGCCAGCGTGTTCGCGCCGGCGGTGACCGCCCTGGGCACGGTCGGTCTTCCAACCGGCAGCAGAATCGCCCTGGAGAAACCATTCGGTGAGGACCTGGAAAGCGCCGTATCGCTGAACGCATTGCTTATGCGCGTGGCCGGGGTAGAGGGTGAAAAGGCGATCTTCAGGGTCGATCACGCGCTTGGGCTGGCGACGGTGCAGAATATGCTGGTAGTACGGCTGGCCAACCGAGTCCTTGAGCCGGTGTGGAACAGCGCGCACATCGAGCAGATCGATATCCTCTGGGATGAGACTATAGGCCTCGAAGGCCGGGCCAGTTTCTACGACAGGACCGGTGCGCTCAAAGATGTGATCCAGAACCATCTGCTGCAGATCTTCTGCCTGATCGCGATGGAACCTCCGGTCAGCCTTGGCGAGAGAGATCTACGCGATCGCAAGCTCGACGTGCTGCGTTCCGTACGCCCGTTGACACCCGCCGACGTTGCGGCGCAAACACGCCGGGCGCGCTATACAGCAGGCACAATCGACGGTCAACCCGTGCCCGGCTATGTTGAGGAAGAGGGCATTGACCCGGCTCGCGGCACTGAGACCTTCGCTGAGATCGAGCTTAAGATCGACAACTGGCGATGGACAGGCACTCGCTTCCTGCTGCGCACCGGAAAAGCGCTTGCAAAGCGCCGTAAGGAGGCCATAGTGCGGTTCAAGCAGGTTCCTGCTCTGCCGTTCGAAGACGCGGGGACAGTGCCCCCCGCCAACAAGCTTCGGATTGGCTTGAATGGACCCTGGGACTTCGCACTGAGCCTGACGGGAAGAACACCCGGCCCTTCTCCGGAGGCAAGTCTGTCCGCCCATCTCGCACCCCTGACTCTGGAAGGGGGGTTGCCAGCGCCTGAGCTGCCTGCCTACAGCCGCGTGCTGATGGACATCCTCGATGGCGACAGCGCCCTGTCGATAAGAGGTGACGAAGCTGAAGAGGCGTGGCGCGTGCTGACCCCTGTGCTGAAGGGGTGGGCAGAGAACAAAGTCCCGCTGCTGGAGTACCCGGCAGGCTCGGCGGGGCCGGCGTGAAACGTGATGCGTGAATACGGAGGAAATGAGAAATGAGAGCGGCGAGGATCGGTAGAGTTAAGTTTGGGCTGCCACAGGCACAACTGAGATAGGAGGAATATTATGAAAATCGGAATCATCGGTGCGGGCAATGTCGGGAGCGCTCTCGCTACAGCAAGCGTTCGCGCTGGACACACGGTAAGCATTACGTCGGCAGTCTCCAGCGAAGCAGAGAACGTCGTGGCGCAGTTAAACGGGGCGGCCAGGGCAGTAGGCTCGAACGGAGAGGCAGTCGACGGTGCAGACCTTCTCATCCTGGCCGTCCCCTTCGACTCTGTAAACGACATTGTCAAAGAGGTAGGCTCAGGTCTTGACGGTAAAGTGCTCATAGATGTGACGAATCGCTTTGCTCCTGAGCAGTTGGACGGCCCATCGAACGCAGAGCTTATCCAGAAGATGGCGCCAAAGGCCGTCGTTGTGAAAGCGATCAATACGATCTTTGCATCCCATCAGGCCGATCCCACCATCGACGGCATCCAGTTGGACGGCTTCGTGGCCGGCGATGACGCCACGGCGAAGGGGAAAGTGTTGGAGTATGTCGGCTCGCTCGGCTTCCGCCCTATAGACGCAGGACCCATCGCCATGTCGCGTGCGCTGGAGGGTATGGGCACGCTCAATATCTCCCTGAACGCGGCCAACGGCTGGCCGTGGCAGACAGGGTGGAAGCTCCTCGGCCCCACGAGCTAACACGACAAGGGGTTCGCCCACGCTGTGAAGTATGGATTCGGCTGCGGTTACCCGAACAAGCAAACAACCCGATTGGATACGGGCGTTGGTGCCCGAATCTAATCAGGTTGTTCGGCAGGCGATCTGCTCAGATGCGATTCGGTCTAGGAATGGCTGGCGCAGTATGCATCAGTGGCTGCCGCTTCCAGTTCCATTCCAAGTTCCAGCGCAGTCCTACACTTAAGGATCACTCCAGGGCGTGGCGTAGCGTTTCCTCCGTCTCCGAGGATAGGGTCGTCTGGTAGAGAGTGCCCCTGAAAGGCTCCAGCGCGGCCCGAATCGCTGCCGGGTCGCCGTCATCGAACATGAAAAAGAGGGCTGAGGTGCCGGGCTTCAAGGCGGCGCTCACATCCTTCACGAAGCTTTGGTCGACCCCAGGCTCGAACGTCTTGCCTACCAGCGCACCACCTATTGCTCCGACCACTATCCCGGCCAGAGGGAACATGAAGGTGAGCACCGCCCCCAGCAGCCCACCCACCAATGCCCCGGTCTTTGTACTGCTCTCCAACTCGTTGTCGACGTGCAGCTTGTTGTCAGCATCCCTTGTGATAACAGCCGCATCGACAATCTTTAGCAAGCTCTGTCCCTGCAGGTTACCGAGAGCTTTGCGAGCCGCACGTGCGTCACCCAGGGTATCGAATGTAATCACTACAAGGTTGCTCATAATGTCCTCACTTTCCTACTTTACCGAACATTGGCTTTATAGAGCGCCCGGTTCACCGAATGATACCAACCTACGAGTCGCTCGAACACGCACACGCGTTGTCCGAGGCCTATCCCCTGCCTTCAATTCACGGACGGGGAGCAGGAGATGCGCCTGCCGTCCGGGGTTCTTGATGTAAACCGCGCAGGCGTAGGGAGTCTCCTCCTATATGCGTTCCTGTATCGTGGCTTCTATTCAGGCTCGGTACGCTAATTCTCCAGCGCAAAACCATCTACTGATATGTTATGTTATGGACGAACCAGGAGCATAAAGCATGCCCGAAAGCATTGGAAGGGATCCACCTGGATTTAGAGTGCGATTCATCTAAATCTGGATAATCATACTTCCGAGGGCTTGCAGTTTACAGCAGCTTCAACCATAGTCTCCTCCCAGCCTTGTGTACTAATCAGGTGGCGATACATCTTGATTGTTAGGAAGGGCACCTGATGCCGAGTAGAAAGCGTATAACAATGGTGGGGGCGGGGCACAACGCATTGGTATATGCCTGCTATCTGGCCAGGGCTGGTCACGATGTCGCGGATTTTGAGCGGCGCTCGCTAGGTGGTAGAACGCCCATAATTGCTCTTCTTTTCCATCGAGTCCAGGGACATGCCAGACTTCAAAGAGGGCAAGGGGACAAGCTCTGCATTATAGATAAGGGGCAAGAGGAGATAACTGTGACCAACGGCTCAGGTGAGGAGCGCCGCGTCAATATACAAAATGAGGGTGATTACTTCGGTGAGATGGCTTTGCTTGCAAGTGATTCGAAAAACGCCACTGTGCTCACAATCTCAGCGAGCGAGTTGTACAGCTTATCGCCTTACTAGCTTCAGGTTCGCACTCCAGTAGATGCCTGAAATTAGTAAGGCGATCTCCGAGACGGTACAGAGACGACGAAGACAGCGGCTTGAAATGGCTATGGCTGCGCGGTGAAATCAGGCAGGAGCACGACTACTTCGTTCCTTCTGCCTAGAAACTTGTAGGGAGGATCGTAGAAGTAGAACTCGGCTTGCTCGCCGTGCTTGATGCCTTTCCTGTCGAGCGCTCCCAGGAGGTCGGCTTTGTGCTTCTCCAGATCCTCTTTGCTCGCATAACCGCCGAAAGCTACAACTGCGGCGTAGACCGGCTCGGTTGTCTGAAAGAAGATACGGTTTGATCGAGGGGCGGGCCGGCTATCCATATCGAAGCTTGACGGCATGACGAAGGACATAGTGCCCTCGGGCACATCGGGCTGGATATCCATGATTACGGGTGCAGTCATGGCGATCTTGCGGTCTTCAGAGTTGCCTCCAAAGATGTATCCCGCCAGTTCGTTGAAACCTTCGCCCCTCGCGGCCTCGTAACCCCCGCTCACCTGCACGCTGGCAAGGCCGGCGGGTGGGTAAAACCTGATCTCGAATTCCGGCTCCTTTTGTACAACTCTGTATGACCTTTGCTCTGTTGCCATCTGTTTTTTGCTCCTGCACCTTTCTTTAGCACGCTACTACCGATTCCTCGTTGTTACGCGAGGCGAAGTTTACTGCGGCCGTAGCGTACCCGAGAATATTTGCCAGGCCAGGGCGGATTTGGCCACCAGGCTCAGCACAATGTACATCCTCTCACCGAACAGGTAGTTCTTCCATGGGCCTACCTTCTTGTACTGCAGCCACATATTGAGGGCGAAGATGTTGAAGAAAACGAAGATCGACGCGATGATCGCGTACACAAAACCGGGGATCTGGGTGTTCACTGACTGAGCCGCGCCCACCAGGTACATGGCGATAACGATCCAGGGGACGATACCCGCGAAGCAACCGAAGATGAAGGCTGTCCAATCTACGCGCTCTGTGTGCTGGTTGTGCTTTTCCATCATCAACCCGAACAGATTCATCGTAGCGTTCAGCGAGAAGAGCAGGATCAGGCTCGATAGATCATACATACCGCACAGCATGGCGATTATCACAATCATCAGAGAGGAACTGAGAGCATACTCATACCAGCGCGCCGGGTTCATGCCCTGCTGAAGGTTACGGCCGTACCACCTGTACCCAACGGTAGCCAGGATGAAATGGGCAGCCGCGGAAAGCAGCAGGAACACAGCTACTGTGGGGCCGATACGCAGGCCGCCTGCATCCTGAAGGTTCTGCCCAAGTGTGCGGGTGGCGGGCTCAAACTTCAAGTAGCTAGTTGTGAAAGGCAAGGTGAAGGCGTTGCTGAGCAAGATCATAGCTATACCCTGCAACAGGTGAAGGATGCCCATTATTCCGTTGAAGACCCGAAGCCCGGAGTATGTCTTCTCGGAAGCCGTGGGCTGATTTGCCAGCGTACCCAGTGGAGAATTGAGTGTTGCCATCTATTTTGCTGTTCCTCCGTTTAGTGTAACTTGTTGTGTTGCCTGTAGGTGTAGAGAACGAAGAAATGCTGTAGACCGCAGGCTGCTTGATGCTATTTATCTGCCTTCCAATACTACGCCCAGGATGGGCGGTGGGATTAAGTCTCTCGGCGCAAAGGGCGATCATAGGATCTCGGCCACTTTGGACACTTGGCCATCTCGTCGCGCCCTCAGGCCCTCAGCGCGGCGCACAAGGGCTGCGAGCATGCCGCGGAAGATTAGTCTGTGGATTGGATACAGCCCATACCAGTAGAGCACCCCGCTAAGGCCGGTGGGCTGAAAGTAGGCCGTTTGACTCAGTCGCGCTGTGCCATCACCCTGCGGCTCAACGCAGAACTCAAGCCAACCGCGGCCCGGCAACTTCATCTCCGCACGCAACCGCAGTAGCGAATCGGGCTGCACGGCTTCCACTCGCCACCAGTCCAGTGCGTCACCAGGCACAAGAGTGTTGGGGTCGCGGCGTCCGCGGCGCATGCCTACACCCCCGATCAACCGGTCGGCAATGCCGCGCAACCGCCAGGTCCAATTAGCATACAGCCAGCCTCGACGTCCGCCAATACCACTGAACACCCGATACACAGTCGGCGCATCAGCTTTGACCTCGGCCACACGCCGCTCGACCAGCATGCCTTCCACCGATTCGAGCGTGGTCCCCACCGGGTTGACATATGGAGTAGCACTCAGGGACGAAGTCCAACTTGTCTCTACCTGGTGCAGAGTGATCCTTTGCACCGCCAATTGCACTGCCGCCTCATAACTCATCGGCTTAATGTCGGGAAACAACTCCTCGGCGCTCCGGTCCTGCACCACCACCGGGTTGCGCAGGCCTTCGATCAAAGGGCGAGCATAGGCAGCGGGGATCGGCGTGACCAGGCCAACCCAGTGTGAGGACAGGCGGGGAGTAAGCACAGGCACTGAGAGCAACACCCGACGCAAACCTCGCACCCGTGCATAGATCAGCATCATCTCACCGTAGGTGATCACATCTGCCCCGCCGATCTCGATCACCCTGCCAATTGAGCGCGACGCCTGAAGGCAAGCCAGTAGGTAGCTAAGCAGATCGCGGATAGCAATAGGCTGGCAGGGCGTCTTCACCCAGCTGGGCGTGATCATTACCGGGACACGCTCGGTCAGATAGCGGATCATTTCGAAGCTCATGCTGCCGGCGCCGACAACGACCGCAGCGCGGAACTCGGTCACAGGCACTTGACCCTGGCGCAATACATCGCCTACTTCCTGGCGGCTCCGCAGATGGCGAGATAGGCTGCCCTGGCCCCCCTGGCCCCCCTGGCCCAGACCTCCCAGGTAGATGATGCGCTGCACCCCTGCCGCGGTGGCTGCCTGTGCGAAGTTCGCGGCGGCATCGCGGTCCCGAGTAGCGAAGCCCTCCTCGCCCTCGGCCATGGAATGAACTAAATAGTAGGCCGTGTGCACGCCTGCCAGAGCAGGGGGCAGCGTCGCAGGCGTAAGTACATCGCCCGCCACAATCTCGGCATCACTCCATGGGCGGCCCGCCAGCCGGGCCGGATCGCGCGCAAGACAGCGAACGCGATAGCCTGCGGCGAGCAGACGAGGCACCAGCCTGCCACCCACATAACCCGTCGCGCCGGTGACCAGGATAAGTTGTGAATCCGCCATGATATTCCTCCTTGCGTGCCCGGATCAGGTGTGCATATGGAGTTTGGCGCAGACACGGTATCATCCGGCACTCCAGCCAGACCTGATTCAGCAAATGATACCATACCTGGCTCCCTGAGAGAAAAGTCGGCTAATCCAATCGATCTCGATAGACAGCGGTTATTCAGTTCAATTTGACTGGAAGGCAGGAAGATTGCCTGTCGGCACGCGGGCGCATAACTTCTAAAGTCACGGTTGGTTAGGATCTATCTGTGCTTTGCGGCTAACCTCTACATAGTCGCACTCACCGGTATCAGGGTTATATAATACCTCGACAAAGGCCTATGCCGCCTATTTCGGTTTAATAACGACAGCGGTGCCGTATGACACTGCGCCCATTATGCTCCCCGTATATACTAGACAGGTGAGCTAATGCCTTTCAGTCTTAGAAAGAGGTTCTAATGTCGGCTAAAAAGCAGGTGGCTATTATCGGTGCCGGGCACAACGCCCTCGTGTGTGCCTGTTACCTGGCGAAGGCTGGGCACGACGTGACTGTATTGACAGCGGCGCCTACGGGTGGGCGGCGCTGTCAATACAGAGGAGATGTGGTGGGAGCCGTGCGAGGATCACAAGGGCAATGGCGGCAACTCCAAACCTGATATGACCTGTGAGAAGTGTGTCAGCCATAAGTACCTCGTGGACACTTGATGTTCGTGGTCAACACCATTTTGAGCCTGTCTCACCCGCTCAGCAATCTTGAGTTCGTCGAGCCCCATATCACGGATGCGCAACATCGAGAGATCGCTGTGACCTGGATAGAACACGATTACATCGCCACCACCACGACCGTCTAACTCAGGAACGAAGGCGACTTGCAGCAGTTCCAAAAGTGAACGGCACAGAGCGAAGTCGTACAGATCCACTTCGCCTGCCTTCCTTACAGCGTCTGCCAACTTGTCGAGGTTATCGTTCATGTGCTGATGGTTCGAGTATGCCTGCGTCGCCTTCGTCAGCATCCTTATCGCGTCAGACATCCGTTCTCGCTCAACCCGCGCTCGTTCTCTTATCTCTTCGGGCGTAAAGAGCGGGTTATCCGATTCGAGTTGTAGGTCCTGAAGGGCCTTGAGTTTGCGTTCCGCGTCACGCACCTGCCGTTCCCAGTGTGTCACCTGAGCCTTCAAGCTACCTGCAGCATCATTATTGTGTTTCCTTCTTAGCTCATCGAGCACCTCGGTCATCAAGCCGGGTTTGCCCAGCAGCTTGCGAAGATTAGCCCTCACAGTCTCCTCCGACTCGTTGCCGCGAACATAAGTCTTGAAGGCGCACTCTCCTGTGCGATAGGCTTTGTTGTAAATGCAATAATAGTAGGTTGTCCTATTACCGCTTCTGTTCGCGTTTTTGCGCCTGTACACCATGGCATGTCCGCATACCGGGCATATTACCAAGCCACGCAGGAGCATAGGCACGGTAGGCTCTGACGCACCGTGACGGGTACGATGGCGGTTGCGGGTGCTATCAATCAGGGTCTTCCAGTCCTCTGTTAGGACAGTAGGGCATGTATATTTATTCCATTCCTCTTCTGGCTTGTTTCGGCGCAGGGTCTTTCGCTCGGCACTTGTAGCGTCCGTGGCCCAGCCTCTATCTGGATTGGCAACAAAATGGGACTTATTGTAGTATCGATAGCCATAGTACGCTGTATTTCGCAAAATGCTTGCTATTGTTGAGCCCTGCCACAGACCGCCTTTAGGTGCTGGAATACCCCTCTCGTTAAGAGCCTTGACGATTTCGGGTTGTGAGTAGCCACGCTTGGCCGATAGATACACTATGGTCATTGCTGTGTGAAGGCTGGTGCCAGTGACGAAGTATTTGTCGAGATCCTGCTCGTTATCGATAGAATCGGGAGCAAGAGGAAACGGTGCGTCAGCTTGTGCTTGCTCTAATTCCAGCCAAGACTCGTTCACACTTCCCTTCTTGTTTAGTACCGACCTGTAGCTGTAGCCAAACGGTGCGGCACCTGGCGGGGGCATATCTTGGAGTGCTATGCCGATCCTGCCTTCCAGGTTGTTGGTTCGGATTGTCTCCAGTGTTTTCTTCGCCATTGAAACTTGCAGTTGCCTCATCATGGCCCCAGTTACAGTGTCAGAATTATCAACTGCATCGCAGTACCACCACTTGACAGCAACTACTCGGCATTTGCGCTCAAACTCGCCAAGATGAAGAGGCTCACGGGTACAGCGATCTATAGTAGGGAAGATCATCCACTGGACCTTCCGCTTCGCCATCAAGTGCTCCTCAGCCCAGCGAAAGATGGGTCTATCCATATGGGTTCCGCTTTCCGCGTCGTAGAGAATGTACTCTATGGGAACCCAAACCCGCATTTCAGCAACCCGAGCAAAGACGCCAATTATACGACCCTTCGACCTCTCATGCAATTCCTCGGGGCATATTGGAAAGCCCCCCAAAAGACCTCTGGATCAGGTGCGCGACGCCGTCCGAGTCAAGTGTTACGCCCGCAATACCGATCAAGCCCACTCAAGAGTTAGATTTGAAAGTGCAATTGCCAGTTACGTCTCTTTCAGGAAATAATTGCTCTTAAACTTTCGACCGAGTACCTAATCTTGCGGGAAGGTGGCCTTGATTGTGGCCTCGAAGTGCCTCGACCAGACATGCCAATAATTCATGTACGTTCCGCGTATTCTCGAGAAGTAGCATTGGTAGGCATCAAGGCTCAACGGTCAGTTAGACCAGAGTGCTACAACGTGCCTGCAGTGTGCACTCGACATTCTGACGACAGCCGCGTATGGACCGCCATGATCGCACACTCAAGCGCCCGCGGGCCGGGAATCGCTCGTCCTGCGCTCCAGGCGGCCGAGAACGCCTCGGCATCTAGAGTTGCACGTGCTGCTTCAACAGTTTCCGCTTTCAGGCGGCGGTCGAAGTTTATCTCATTATCGGACGACCAGTAATAGGTTATGCTCTCCTCCAGAGCATCAGCAGCACCAAGTAGGGTGGCCGCGATTTCTGGTTGGCTGGAGGGTCCGAGCAAAGCCACCAGGTCCCTCAGACATACGAGGTGAAACCAACGAGGATCTTCACCTCTGAATTTATGTAGGGCACTCTCATACAGATCGAGCGCTGTTGCATGTTCCCCGAGAAGACGATACACACTGGCAAGATCTCGCATTGCCCACCAGTCCTCTACATCGTCACCCAGCTGCCGGAACAGGGCTAAGCTCTCTTCACAGAGAGTGCGCGCTTGCTCAAGTTCGCCCAGCGCCATCATGCAAAAACCCAGGAGTTGCAAGATGGTCGCTTCGGCCCGCCGATTTCCTAATTTTCTCCATGCGCTAAGCGCCTCGTGAAGGACTGGGACTTCTCCTTCGTAATCCCCTCCGTATATGTGCATCAGCATCGCCATAGACTGAAGCGCTTCTGCCGTGACTTGAGGGCTCCCCTCCAGTTGGGCTAATTCCAATCCTTCTTTGGTCAAGGTGAGGGCGTGCGCATA
Organism: Chloroflexota bacterium; assembly: GCA_039932335.1. Taxonomy (GTDB): domain Bacteria; phylum Chloroflexota; class Chloroflexia; order QHBQ01; family JADMIH01; genus JADMIH01. Next base: position 12,853 of record JBDTQH010000049.1, on the reverse strand, counting down.
GTTGTGACTCTCTGCTGTCAACCAGGCAAGCGAATTGAGGGTAGCTGAACGTGCCCAATCGTCTCCTAGAGCAAGGAAGATCTTGTTGCTTTCTTCGAGGTGGCGACTGGCAATCTCCGGGCTGACGCCCGTGAGCCACGCTTGGCTCTCTGCTATTCCTGAATACTGCAGACCCATCGCGCGGTCCCATTCCTGTCCCAGGTCCTCAAAGATAGCCAGTGCCTCATCTAATACCATTCGCGCCGCCGAATAATGCTGCAGATAGCTCTCCGCCATCCCAAGCCACCCAAGCGCATGCGCTAGCTTCAGCCTGTCTTGCGAATGTCGCAGTAGATCTATTGCTTCCTGCAGACCTGCACGGGCCACCTCGCGATCGGAATGCACCCACGCCAGAAACGCCGCACCCGCCTTGCACCACCCCAATAACCCGGGGTTGGGACTGCTGTAAGCAGCAGTCCCTTGCACAATTTCAGTCACCGCATTCTGCAGCCATCGGCGCCCTTCAGCTGGGTTGCTGCGGCGCCAGTACCAAAAGAGGGCCCCAGCCAGTGTCAGACCCGTCTCGCGATCTCCCTGCCCTTCAAGACACCATGTGAGCGATGCCCTCATATTCTCTGTCTCGGTATCAAGCCTGGCTATCCATGATCCTCGTGCCGCTGTCGGGAGCATTGCCTCAGCTTTAGCCGCCAACTCGGCCAAGTAAACGGAGTGCAGGTTCCTAATGGCCGTGTCTTGCCGGCTTTCTGTCAATCTCTCAAGCGCGTACTCGCGTATCGTTTCGAGCATGTGAAATCTTGTTTCACCGTCGCCACCGACTCTCTCCTGAAGCAGACTCTTGTCGACAAGCGATCCGATGGAGTCGAAGTTGGCCCCGGTTACCGCCTCTGCCGCCTCCAGCGTGCATCCTCCCGTGAAGACCGCCAGTCGCGCAAACACCTCCTGCTGGAATGCATCGAGCAAATTATAGCTCCAATCGAGCGTGCCTCTCAGGGTCTGTTGGCGGTTTGTCTGGTCACGAGGTCCGCCGGTGAGCCATGCCAGCCGACCACGGAGCCGTCCTAACATTGCATTGGGGGAGAAGAGCCGGACGCGGGAGGCAGCAAGCTCTATTGCCAGTGGCAGACCATCCAGGTGGGTGCAGATCTCGGCAATAGTGGCAGCATTGTCCGCGGTGAGCGCAAAGCCCGCTCGCGCAGCCGCCGCCCGCTGCACGAATAGGGCTACGGCTTCATAAGATGGCAGCATCTCCAGGGAAGGGAGGGCCTTGAGATCAGGTAGGCTAAGAGGGGGAACCAGGAAAACGTGCTCACCAGACAGGTGTAGCACCTCGCGACTCGTCACCAGCAGTTTCAGCCCTGGAGCTTTGACGAGTAAGTCCATCAGCAGAGGGGCGGCGGACGCTACTTGCTCAAAATTGTCGAGGGTCAAAAGGATGTGCTTTTCGCGCAGGAAGTCTTTCAACACATCGTAAAGTAGCTGTCCTTCTACCTCTTTGCACCCTAACACCTGTGCGATCTCCGGTATGACGTAGTTGGGATCGGTAATGGGAGCAAGGTTGACAAAATGGACACCATAGGAGAAATCGTCGAGTAGACTTGCAGCGACTTCGAGAGCAAGCCGCGTCTTGCCACTACCGCCGGGGCCGGCGAGGGTCACCAACCGTGCCCCTACCTGGAGGACCAGCCCCCGCACGTCCATTAGGTCGTTCTTACGTCCGATAAAACTTGTCGTTGGCACCGGCAAATTGTGCCTAGCTAGTGGGCGGGCGGATACACCGCTGTGTGAGACATGAGCTAGAGCCGCCACCGGGGGCGCGGGTGTCAAGGTCTGACGAGCTTGACGAGCTGCTTGCTCAAACTCGGTGCGTTGCTCATCGGTCAAGCCGAGAGCCAGGGCAAGCATATATACCGTGTGGCTGTGGGGGCGTAGCTTGGCGCCGCGCTCCAGATCACTGATAGCGCGGAAACTGAGACTGGCTCGCTCGGCCAGTTCTTCCTGGGTACATCCGACTGCCTTGCGGTGTCCGCGCAACAGTTCGCCGAAGGTCTCCTTGCGAGTAGCTCTCATCGTTCCGCCTCAAAATCTAAAAGTCCGTGCCGCCGAATAGCGACATTGGGGCTCATGTGTATAGCCGTGCTGACAAACGCGTTACAAAAGTGTTAGCGAAAGTGTTAGTCGCGCATGTTCAGCCACTTCTCCTTGCAGTAAACTAACCCCGTCGCCCCGATCTGCGACTAAACAAAGCACTCACACGTGCGAATACGAGCGTCTCTGTTAGCCTTCCCTAACCTATGATTATCGATCTGGTACCAGGTTGCAGGTTACTACGGGTGTCGAGTTGTAGTGAAGCCAGAGCTATGTGACCAGGCGGCCATGTCGAGATGAACTCTACAGCAGGCATTTGCTTATGCCTGGCTGGGGAACTTGGCAGCAAAGCGAGTCTTAGCCTGCTCTTACAGTGCTTCTGCCTACTTAGATTATACCACTGCCACTTACTACGTGGTCCAGGCTTATGCTTTGGTGACCACAATTTTGCCGGTTACAACAGCCAAATAGTCACTTTCCAACTATTTCACCCAGGAGGCAGTATGGCAACTTCAGACCGCTCATCTATCAGAGTTGGCTCATTTGGTCGGACGACCCGAGCAGGCACTTGTGTCTTACTCAGCGGCTTGTTTTTGCTTTCCGGCTGTGGCGAAACTATTGTACCATCGAATCCCACAGAAGTGCCTCCTGTGCAGACTGCTACTTCGAACGCGCCAGAGCCAACAATGAGCAAACCCACGCCGGCAGCCAGTACGCCGACAACCTCGCTGGACTCGCGAATACTTCCCACAGCCACGGGGGCCGTGAAAGAAGCTGACAGAGGCACCCTGGAAGTTGTCTTCGAGGTAAAGGGCGACACCATCGGGCCTCTGCAGGGTGTGGCGCTGGACCCGCAGGGGAATGTCTTTGTAGCCCAGAACCGCAGTGGTAGCGATCCTCGCATTTACAAGTTCGACCCCAGTGGGAAGCTGATTGCGTCATGGGGCAGCAAAGGGGCGCGCGAGGGCGAGTTCTCGCTCCCCCCTTATGCGGGCGGTGCCGGCGGTGTTGCGACTGACACAGAAGGAAACGTCTATGTGACTGATGTGGGCAATGCACGAGTACAGAAGTTCGATAACAACGGCAAGTTCCTGGCGCAGTGGGGTAGCCAGGGCGAAGGCGATGGACAGTTCAGTGATCCATTTGGTATAGCTGTGAGCAAGCAGGGGTTTGTCTATGTTAGCGAATACACGCATAACCTTGTGCAGAAGTTCGACACCAATGGCAAGTTCCTTAGCAAATGGGCACAAACTTCTCGTGCCGGTGGGCAACCCCAGCAATCGGGCTGGCTTGCCACCGACGATGAAGGGAATGTGTACGTTCCGCTCTATTCCCAGGCCGCCCTTGAGAAGTTCAGCCCGGACGGTAAGTTGCTTGCAGAATTCCCCAATAAGCCGGTTAATGGCAAGTTCGTGGGATTGTTCGCGGTAGCTGTGGACCAGGCAGGCAATATCTACTCGACGGATGCCAACTCTAACCGCATAATCAAATACGACAAGGCGGGTGCAGTCCTTGCGGCGTGGGATAAAACCACAGCAAAGACTCAAAGTTTCAGTAATCCAACTGGTGTTGCAGTAGACGCAAAGGGCAACATCTATGTAGCAGAAAATGCAGGCAGGCGGCTGCAAAAGCTTCGACAGCCCTAAACCGAAAGCTTTGGTTTGCCTACGACTACGGAGCGGAACCGTACCTAGGCTGGAGCGCGCAGAAGAAACCCACCCGCGACACTCACACACGCAACGATTACATAACTGTCCAACCACCAGGCACCCGCAATGGTAGTTTTGCGACACTGCTATTGTGTCCAAAGCTCCCGAACGTACTGTCCGTCCAGTGCGTATCGCACGTCACAATAGGCTGCTGATACGTATTGCTCAGTGACCGCCAGAGGACCGAGGTCTCATTACAAGCAGAAACAGGAGGCAGTCATGGTCATGATAAACGAAGAACAAGAAATCACACCAACGGTGGATGCAATGGCAATCCAGGGTCTCGCGTCGCGTTTGCGCGGCGAATTACTCCAGCCAGGCAGCGACGGCTACGAGCAGGCGCGCCGAGTATATAACGGCATGATCGACAAGCGGCCCGCGCTGATCGCCCGATGTATGGACGTCGCCGACGTGATCGCGGCGGTCAACTTCGCCCGCGAGCATCAGATCACTCTGGCCGTGCGCGGCGGGGGACATAACGGGCCTGGCCTGGGCACCTGCGACGACGGTCTGGTGATCGACCTATCCCGAATGAAAGGCATCCATGTCGATCTGGCCAAGCAGACCGTGCGCGTCGAGGGCGGTTGCACATGGGGCGACATCGACCATGCCACGCATGCCTTCGGGCTGGCCACGCCGAGCGGCTTCATATCGACCACAGGCGTCGGTGGACTGACGCTGGGCGGCGGTATTGGTTACCTTTCGCGCACACACGGCTTGACGATAGACAATCTGCTTGGTGTGGACATGGTGCTAGCCGATGGCAGCTTCGTGAGCGCAAATGCCGAGGCGAACCCCGACCTGTTCTGGGCAGTGCGCGGTGGCGGTGGTAACTTCGGCGTGGTCACCTCGTTCCTATTTCAGCTGCACCCGATCAGCACGGTATACGGAGGGCCAATGTTTTGGCCGATCGAGTCGGCAGCGGAACTGTTGCCGATGTGGCGCGATTTTATCATGACTGCGCCAGAAGAGATCAACGGTTTCTTCGCGTTCGTCACCGTACCTCCCGGGCCTCCGTTTCCCGAGCAGTGGCATTTGAAAAAGATGTGTGCGGTCGTGTGGTGCTATACTGGTCCACTTAATCAGGCCGAAGCGATGCTCGCGCCGTTCCGTGCGTTCGGCCCACCCGCAATAGATTTTGCTGGACCCATTCCTTGGCCGGCCTTGCAGAGTATGTTCGACGCACTGTATCCGCCGGGCTTGCAGTGGTACTGGAAAGCCGACTTCTTCAAAGAGCTGAGCGACAAGGCGATTGACCTCCATGCGAAGTATGGCGCGCAACTGCCGACGATGCACTCAACTATGCACATTTATCCTATCAATGGCGCCGCGCATCGCGCTGACAAGAACGACACCGCGTTCAGTTTCCGCGACGCCAACTTTGCTGAAGTGATCGTGGGTGTCGACCCGGAGCCTGCCAACAACGACCGCATGATCCAATGGGCCAAAGACTACTGGCTGGCACTGCACCCCTATTCGTCGGGTGGTGCCTACGTGAACATGATGATGGACGAGGGCCAGGATCAGGTCAAAGCCGCATATCGAGACAACTATGCACGGCTGGCACAGGCCAAGGCTAATTATGATCCGAGTAATCTCTTCCACGTCAACCAAAACATCAAGCCGGCAGACTAACGGAATGCAATCTCAGTAACCTGGGGTAATCAATCATAATAAGGACCAGGCAAACAACAAGGAGATAAGGCAATGGAATCGGCAAGACTCAACAATATAGAGATTGTCCGGCGAGCCATATTGGCCGGCGACAATAACGATAACGAGCAAAGTGCAGAGCTAACGGCTCCAACACATATTGGCCATGCACTATTCGACTCATACGATCTGCTTAAGGGCGAACAATTGGGCTACGACTTCGAAACGACCCGGGAAGAGCATGAGGAATGGACCACTTACCTACAGGAACAGTACCCTCATACTCGAACTACGATCGATGAGATCTTTGAGGTAGGCGATGACAAGGTCGTATATATTACAACTACTACTAACACGCACAAAAGTGGTAAGGAAATAACCACCAAAGGCATGAGCCTTGACCGAATAGCTGAAGGCAAGATAGTTGAGACGTGGTACTCATGGGACAGGCTTGGCTACTGGCAGCAACTAGGTTTTGTCCCCCACGTCAAAGAGCTATTAGCTCGCTTCAACGAGTTATAGACCCGCGCCATTTGGACCAGGCTGAGTAATACACCCCACATAAGCGACGAGCGCCTGACTACTTCTCTTGAGGAGAAGAAAGGCCGTGCTCTGCGAGCAGGCTTTCAATAGAGCTGAGCAGTTAAAGGCAATCCTTGATAATGTCAACTGTACCGCCAGGAGGTCCAATGTGCAATTAGGTCTCCATCTCTGGCCGTGCTATCCGAGCGAGCACGGCAATCACTTTGATACAATGCGTGCAATCGTGCAATCGTGCGAGCAGGCCGGCCTCGATTCTGTCTGGATGCCCGATCACTTCATATTCCCAGATGAGGAGCATCCGGACGTTCCGGTATTAGAGTGCTTTGTCACGCTGGGAGCATCGCGGCGACAACCAAACGCATCCGAATCGGTGAGCTTGTTACCGGTATGCCTTACCACAACCCGGCACTGCTGGCGAAGACATGTGCAACGCTTGATGTTGTCAGTCACGGGCGCAGCATCATAGGACTCGGCGCTGCATGGCACGAGCCGGAGTTTGCTGCCTACCGCTGGCCTTTTCCGATGGCTCCGCAACGGCTGGAGATGCTCGAAGAGGCTGTGCAGATCATCGACCTGATGCTCAGGGAATCACCCGCAAGATTTAGTGGAAAGCATTACTCCATCAAGTACGCTTACAACGACCCGATGCCCGTGCAGCAGCCGCGCCCGCCTATCATGGGCGGCGGCAGCGTGCACCGCAGCGGACGGCCCGACCTCGCCGGCGTCGACTGGACAGGCAAGCGCGAGACGCGCTCCTACTCGGACACGAAGCTGTTCGTCACCACGCTGATGGCCGCCGTCGCCCGGCTTCGACCGGACGTGCTCGCACACGCTGTCGACCCTGGCTGGGTGCCCACGAAGATGGGCGGACCCGTCGCGAGCGACGAACTCGCCCTGGCACACGTCACCCAGGCCTGGCTCGCGACCACCGGCTATCCGTAGGCTATGGACTCCGGCCGCTACTGGCACCACCGGAGAACCGAGGAGCCACACCCTGCCGTGCATGACGTGGGCTTCCAGGACGCACTCCTGTCGTCGCTCATCGAACAGACCGGCGTCGTGCTCCCCGCCGCCCACGACGGCGACACCCCACGCGGCCGAGCCGAAGGGTCCAAAGGATGAAGGCCCTCACCATCGACGAATCGACGCACTCACGCACGATCAGGTTGACCCTCGGCTGTAGGAGAGAAGTGGCACGGGCGTCGATAGCTAGTTCAGTGCCATAAGCCTCCGATTCTCGTATTCTGCAAAGCTAACTCTCCTGCGCATGCAACGGGCGCAGCGGTAGCCAGGAGTGCATGCCCCGAAAACAGTCCCACAATCAACGTCTCATTCTTCGGCTTCTACCAAGCGTTATGGCACTTCTACTGACGGAAACTGCGTTCCAAGCTGCCAGCGTATATACTAGGAGGAGCACAACGACCAACCGAGATCGGTCAGAGGGAAGCACCAGGTGGCAACTAGAAAGACAATAGCAATAGTGGGCGCGGGGCATAACGCGCTGGTCTGCGCCTGTTACCTAGCAAAAGCTGGGCACGACGTCACCGTCTACGAGCGCCGCTCCCGCGTGGGCGGGGCCGTCAACACCGAGCCGATGTGGGGTGATGGGGCCGCTGACACATCTCGCAGCGCTGACAGCGATATAGGTGGCAGCTTAACCTCACGCAGTGCATCCGAAAATAGTGTTAACCACGAGTACCTCGTGGACACCTGTTCGGCCAGCTATCTGGATATCTGATTTCTTTATGATTGAGAGTGCCGGAATCGGTGGTTTTTGAAACTGCTATGAGATAATGCCAAAACTTTCCAGGTTCGCTATACGAGCCACGTATGAATTAGAAACGGGAAAGTTGTGATTTTGCACCTGAAGCATATAAGCCAGCTCAACGTGGCTGGCTTATATGCTTGTCGACCCCAAAGTGGGTTCAGCGATGGGCATAACTCTCCGCGATGCTGAGCACGATGTGCTCAGCTGACCCGCTCACACCGGCCAATGTGGCCGGCTTCAATGCGGGCGACCAGGGGAGCCCAACAAAATACAGCCCTGGATAGTTGGCCACGCCTCGTGTCTGAATCGGCACCCCGTGTTCGTCGCAGACGGGCATTTTCACTACTCCGAAGTCGAAGCTGTAGCCTGTCGCCCAGATGATAGTGCTGACGCCCGCAGCTTTCAGGTCAAGCTCTTCGATGAGTGGTTGCTGGTGGCCGTCACGCAATTGCGGCACGTCCTCGGCGGGCACGTCTAAGCCGCTTCTCTGGATGTAGCCGTCGACCATATTCAGAACCTGGCGCTCGAAGCCATCCGCCCGCGCAAGGTTCTCGCGCAGGTCGGGGGCGAATGACACGCTATTGCCTGCAGCTCCACGCAGGTGGCCCAGCAGCGTGATGCCGTCTCGGGCGAACTGGTGTAGGTTGAGCGTGTGCCCGCCTTTGGTGCCGGAAAGGTGTGGAGGCGAGAAGTGCTCAATGGGGAAGGGCATCTTGGCAGCCGGGATGTCGAAGAAGCCGCTGATATATAGCCACTCGAACACGTCTTTGCCTCGATAGCGGCGCGGGGCACGACCTGTGCTCCCGGTGCTTAGGTAAACCTTGCGACCGCTCAGATTTAGCTCCTCGGCGATCTGGGCACCTGACTGCGCACTCCCTACCACCAGCACCGCCCCTTCCGGCAGCGATTGTGGGTTGCGGTAGGCGCTGCTGTGCGTCTGCTTGACCTCGGGCGAGATCGCACCGGCAAACGATGGTATCTTCGGCAGTTGCTCGAACCCTGTGGCCATCACCACATTGTCGGCATGGTGTATGCCTTCATTCGTCCGAACCACGTAGCCTCTGCGTTCACCGCCCACTCCGCCCACCGGCTCTACGGCAAGCACCTCGGTGTTGTACTTTACAGGTAGGTTGAACCGCTCGGTATATTCCTCAAAGTAGCGGACAATCGCGTCTCGTGGCATGTACCCTTCGCGGTCGGGTCCATCGTATTCCGCGCCAGGCATCCGCATCGTCCAGTTGGGTGTGACGAGCGTGAAGGAATCCCAGCGGCCGTTGCGCCATGAGCTACCTGCCAGCTCTGCTCGCTCCAATACCAGGTGCTCACGTCCCTGTTGTGTAAGATAGTAGCTGGTGGCAAGCCCTGCCTGCCCGCCCCCTACGATCATAGTTTCTATCCGTTCCATTATTTCAGTCTCCTTTTCTACAGAGTGGTAGATGTTGCTCAAGCCGAAACGGGCTCAGAGGACAGTGAACGAAAACTCATTGACGACACAAGGATCCAGGTTACGGCCGTAGCAAGGGCTATCCTCTGGGCGATCCCTGCGGTTCCCAAGTCTGTGATGAAACTGACGAAGGTCGCGACAAAGGCGGCCAGCATGACCAACGACAGCGTGATAGCCGCGCGAGAGGACGATCCCGACCTTCCGTCCTGCCATGCCCACGACACGAGGATCATACCCACACTCAGGCAAAGAAATGTCAGTGGACCAGCCGTTTGATGGATAGTGCCCGAGATTGTTGATGGTGCTCCGTTCGGGTCCATAGGAAAGACCATGGCAACAAGGACACCCGCTGCCCACAGTCCAAGGAAGACAAGGCCCATTCGGGCTTTTGCCGAGTGTGCCCTCCGCTGATAGAGGGCGATTACCAGGGCGAAGCAAGCCACGCTCATACTGAAGAAGGCCGCTGTCATTAGAAAGCTGTAGGACCCAACCGCATATGCACTTGTTGGCTCGCTTAGCGGGCTGAGCTCGGGACGTAAGAAGTGCAAGACGATCACCAACACTGCGAAACAGATCACACCAGTCGCCGATACAGTCGTGCTCGTGGAGGCCAGCCGGCTAGCGTGTGAATGGGGTGAAAGAGTTGCAGTAGCCATTTTTATTCTCCTTTCTTTCGGGAAGTTGAACAGAGTTTAGACGGCAGACAGGAAAGTGCCATTCCCCAAATGGAGTACTCCAGCGGGGTATTAGCAAGGCGTATTGTGTTAGATGAGAATGGAAAGAGAAAGAAGCTATGCGAGGAGGTTCAGTTCTCTGGCACGGGCTGTGGCTTCGGTGCGGTTGCTGACGCCCAACTTGGCACAAATGTTGGCCACGTGCTTCTTCGCCGTCTCCGGCGAGACGATCAGCCGCTCAGCGATCTCTTTGTTGGTCAGCCCGGCGGCAATCAATCCCAGAACTTCCTGCTCGCGGGAGCTAAGAGGTTCAGGCAATGCCTTATCGGTGGGCGCAGAACGCTGTATATCGCCACCGAACGCTGCGAGGAGCTTCTCAACGTAATCCGGCATCACGTTACGCGAGCGGGCTTCCTGCAGCAGGCGGGCCATAGGGAGCCCGAAGTCGGCGAAAAGGCGCATGTAGCCCTCCGGCTCAGCCAGCCGCAGGGAGTGTTCGAGCGAGGTGAGCGCGGTTGCGTAGTCGCCTCGCCGCGCCAGGGCGAGGGCTTGAAGCGCAAGTACCTCGATGACTATACCCATGCGCCCCTCTGTTTCCGCTGACTGAAGCAAGTGCGCCAACATAGTATAGGCCCTGTCTGCTGAAGGCACATCGCCCTTGAGAATAAGGGCGCTGGCCGCTGCTATGCTTCGACCCTCCGTCTCCTCGGTAGACATCGCGCCTTCGCCTTGTGGCTTCCCGGTGGTAAGCTCTTCTTTGAGTATATGACTGGCTCTATCAAGGACCGCCCGAATCTTCTGCTGCGCCAGCCATGAGCTGATCTGGAATCGCTCGAATTGGCCGGTCCAGTCTGGGAAGTGGGCATTCTCCATCAGAGGGCGGATGCGCTCAACGTATTCATCCACTCCGGCCAGGTCATTTGCCGCTAGCTTCAAGCGCCCGGCCGTCAAGTAGCCAGCGATCATCGCTCGAACGTCGCCGCCCAGTTCGGCCCGCTCCAAGCCGCGAGATACGTGGTCAGCGGCTGCCGCCAATTCGTTCCTCTCGTAGAGCACTTCAGCCATGCGGATGAATACCCAGCCTGTGAGCGGCAGCGGAAGTGTGCCCCACGTTGCTTGATCCTCGATCCCTGCAAGCGCCCTATGCCAGTATACGGCGGCATCGCGCAAGTGTCCCTGGCGCAATTCGAGGTCGGCCATGGCTCCATACGCATGAACCGAGTGAAATCGAGTCGCTGGTCCATAAGGGAGCTCAAGCACCTTTAGGTAGCACCGCCTGGCATCGTCCCAGCGCCCGGTCTTACGATACGCGTCGCCGAGCGCGCCATATACCAGGTGGAGAGAAGAATCGTCCTCTTCTGTCAGGTCCTCCAGTGCTTGGTTCGCGTAGCTTTCGGCCTGTTTAATCTCATTTTGGACGCAGGCCAATGCGCAGCGAACGGCCATCACCTTTGCAAGCTGCCTTCGTTCATGCTTGCTCTGGGCAGGCACCAACCTTCGCTCAACCTGTTCAACGCAGCGAAGGCAATCACCGAAGGCACCGCTGAAGGCGAATAGGCCCGCCTGTGCCAGGCCAATCTGAGGCTGGTTAGTGTGCCACTCTTGCGGGACCGAATCGAGCCAGCGTTTTATGGTGCGCAACTCGCCCGTGTTCAGCTTCGCGTTCGTGTACTTATCGAAGACCCTTTCCGCTGTCTCGGCATCGCTCCCTGCCACGGCTTGATCAAGGGCCTCATCGGGCAGATCATGAGCGAGGTACCACTGGGCCGCCCGGCGGTGAAGCTCGACTCCTTCACCAGGGTAGCGTTGCTTCAGTTCCTCGCGAAGGAACTCTGCGAAGAGGTGGTGGTAGCGGAACCACACCCGGCTGTCGTCCAGTGGCACGAGAAAGAGGTTCTCTCGTTCTAACAGACGAAGCATTCGCTGGCTATCTTCTCCTCCTGTGACCGCATCGCATAACGAGCCGCACAGCCTCTCCAGAATGCTTGTTTGGAGCAGGAATCGCTGCAACTTTTCGGGGAGGTGATCGACAACATCTTCACTCAGGTAATCAGCGAGAAATCTCTGCCTGCCACTCACCACGATCTTCTGCAGGCCGGGGAGGTGGCGTCTCAGACCGAGTGCTGCCAATTGCAGGCCGGCAACCCAGCCTTCCAATTGGGTTTGCAGTGCGACCAGTTGTTCATCGGAGAGGTCAAGCCCCATAATCCCATTTAGGAAGTCGGCCGTCTCTTCCTGTAAGAACCGGAGGTCCTCGGCACGAAGCTCTGCTAACTCGCGACGTGCCCGGTAGCGAGCTAGAGGCAGCGATGGCTCCCCTCGACATGCCAAAATGAAGTGCAGCATCAGTGGCAGATGGTCAAGCAGGAAGGTTAGCGCCTCGTGTATGCTTGCGTCTTCGATCAGGTGGAAATCGTCAAGGATGAATACCAGGTGATCGGGTAGATCGTTGCCGGCATTGATGAACGCTGATAGGACTACTTGGATATCCGGATCCATCCCGCCTAGCATAATCCCCAGGGGCGTTTCCTTGATGCCCGGCTGAATCTCTTCCCATGCTGTTAGCAGGTATCGGAAAAAGCGCTCGATGTCGTTGTCTCCATCGCTTATCGATAGCCAAGCAACAGGGAAATCGGTTGTATGAGCCCATTGCGAGAGGAGAGTGGTCTTGCCGTAGCCGGCTGGGGCCGAAAGGAGAAGCAGCTTAGAGTGAGGTACCGCTTGCTCAACAGCACCTATCAGTCGACCGCGGGGTACTTCGTGCTGAGGTTGAGGCGGAATTTTCAGTTTCGTCGCCAGGAGAAGGGCATCCACAAAGGTTATCTCCAGCATATCGGGCCTTCACATGCACCAATAATACCAGATAAGTCTCAAACCCGCACGCTCAAGTAGCGAGGAGAGACCTCAAGTGATCACACAACCTGGACTGCACCCCATGTGCAGGACAATGAAGCAAGTCACATTCTCCCGAAACGGC
>JBDTQH010000048.1:0-41432 GCA_039932335.1 Chloroflexota bacterium | reverse complement strand
GTGGAAACTCCTCCACCTCAACTCTGAACACTTACACAGCCGGGCCGGTTTGACAATCATGCTTGCTGGTGGTACAACGAACTGTCCTATTATCACTACACAATATGCTGCAAAACCAGGAGGCTCTAATGTCAGTTGCCATCAAAGGCGGGCGTGTTTTGCCTATGACCCAGAACGAGGATGGGCAGGATCAGCAATGGGAGCAGGGCACTGTTCTCATAGGGGATGACGGTAAGATTGTTGCGGTTGGCGCTGTCAAGGATGTGGAGATTCCCGAGGGTGCGACTATCGTTGACGCGACCGGAAAGGTGGTCACTCCGGGCTACATAGATGCGCATACTCATGTCGGTATAGGCGAGATGGGCGTAGGGCGTGAAGGCTCGGATACCAATGAGGGTTCCGACCCGATCACACCCCAGGTGCGCGCAATCGACGCTACATATCCAGGCGACACTGCTTTCAACGACGCCCTGGCGGCCGGCATCACAGCCGTAAACGTCATGCCGGGCAGCGGGAATGTGATTGGCGGCCTTGCCGTGCTGGTGAAGACACACGGCACGCGCATTGACGATATGGTTGTGCGCCACCCCACGGGGCTCAAAGCTGCCATGGGCGAGAACCCCAAGCGCAACTACGGCGATCAGAAGAAGATGCCCACAACCCGCCTTGGTGTGGCTGCCTTGATGCGCGAGAACCTCGTGAAAGCTACCACATATTTACAGAAGCTGGATGCGAGCAACCTGGCCAACGACCCGACCAAGCCTTTCGAGCGCGACCTGAAGATGGAGCACATAGGGTTTGTGCTGCGCAAGGAAATCCCGATGCGCTGGCACGCGCACCGCTCGGACGACATCCTGACCGCCCTACGCATCCGTGATGAGTTCGGGTTCGATATGGTGCTCGATCACGCAACCGAGGCTCATATGCTCCCCGATGAGCTGATCGAGCGCAACATACCTGCTGTGGTCGGCCCGACCCTCACCGCCAAGTACAAGGTGGAATTGCGAGGCCGCACCCTCTCGACCCCGGGCATTCTGGTTCGTGCGGGGGTCAAGGTCTGCCTGACCACCGATCACTGGGTCGTTGCTGTTCAGTATTTGCCGCTCACCCTTATCATGGCCGTCAAGGAAGGACTCGACCGCAGCCAGGCGCTAAAGCTTGTTACCATCAATCCCGCTGAGATAATGGGTGTGGCTGACCGCATTGGTTCGCTAGCCCCCGGCAAAGACGGCGATGTGGTGGTCTGGTCGGGCGATCCCCTCGACATCTACCAGCGCCCAGAGCAAGTCTATATCAACGGCGAGAAGGTGTACACGCACTTTTGATGCACACTCTGAAGACACTGTGATGATAGGCGACCGTATGGACACGACATCGCAATGGGCATCGAAAGCGGCCTCGAAACCGTGCCGGTGCTGACCGGCGTTACCAGCCTGTTCCAGGCCGAGCGCTAACCTTACTGCCCAACTCACATCCTCGAGTCAGTCGCCAACATCGACCTCTAACGCGCTTCCTTAATCCAACTACGCAAACAGCCGGATCGAGTTAATCCGGCTGTTTGCGTATCCCTTCAGGTTGCTGTTTTGCCGGCCGCTTTTCAGGTGCGTGATTGAGCTTTGCGGACTGCTATTCCTGCTGTCATGCTGAGCAGGCCTAGAGCTAACAAAGCTCCCAGTATGAGGGTCATATCCAGTCCACCGGTTCTTGGCATACCTGCGGGCTGCGGAGCAGAATGTGCCTGCTGATAGGCTGCGGCAGCCGCGCCTACTCTTGCTCGCTCGCTTAGAGCCATTGTGCTGGTGTAAGACTTGATCTTACCCGCTTCAGCAACCACTACAGTCGAATGTTCAACAGGCGCGACGCCCCATAGTGTGAAGTTGTCGTTCGTGACCATAGATGTGACAGTTGCCTTGTTCCCGTCCACCTGCGGGCCGCCGACGTTTGCGCGCTGAACATGCAGCCCTTTGTTAATTTCGAGTGCTTGCCGTATCGCGGTCTTGCCTGTCCACACTCCGCTGGTGCCCGCCGGGGGCGGCACTACACTCAGGACAGCATCGTCGGTAAAGAGTGCAAGCGCCGCATCGGTATCCTGCGCGCTGCCGAAAGCTACTTTCTCGAAGGCGGTGAGCAGAGAAGCCGGGTCTGCTTGTGCCAGCGGTGCTGCTCCTACCGCCTGTGACATCCCAAGTGCCAATCCCATTATCAGAGCCAGTAACCATACCTGTGTTTTCATAAATCGTCGCATCGTAGTTATCTCCCTTCACTGTTCAAAATCATTGTTTGTAGCAGGTCCATAAGTTCCTGCAAGCTGGTAAACTGGTGCGATTCGCCGTCCACGACTCTCTGCACCTTCCCGCGCCACTCGACTTTGCCGATGCCGATGCGGTCTTTTCCGGTCCGTACGCGCACCAGAAACAAGTCTGACCGCCTGTATTTATCTGGTGTTTCTATGGTTTCCTCCTTTCACGGTGCGCCTGCCGTTCACGCCCTAATTATGGTGCCGATCACAGAGCAGTAGGTGCTACTTAAGTGCTACAAAAACTGCTATACTCAGCCTGCATCGCGTCACGTGCAAACTCGCTTCGGGATAGCGGTTGGCTGGAGACAGAGAGGATGAGTGCAGAGCAGACTTTTGGAGGCTGGCTCAGGCGCAGGCGCAACGAGCTTGGCCTTACCCGGGACCAACTGGCGGATAACCTTGGTTTTTCGCTCGCAATGCTGCGTAAGCTGGAATCGGGAGAGCGCCGCCCGTCGGGTCAGATCGCCTCTTTGCTGGCCCACCATTTCCGCATACCCACAGACGAGCACGCGGCTTTTGTGGCGTTTGCTCGCACAGGCGATTCCCCTGTTGCCTCCGTCGAAACGGATGGTATATTGCCGCCGGCTCCCTGGCGAAGTCTGTACGCCCGCCAGACCAACTTGCCCACTATGCTGTCGCCGCTTGTGGGGCGTGAGCGTGAAGCGGCTACAGCCCGCGATGCTCTCTTGCAGCCCAAAACTCGCCTGCTTACGCTGACCGGTACGGCCGGTATCGGGAAGACACGGCTTGGCCTGCAAATAGCCCTGTCGCTGGTGGACCACTTTGAGGACGGCATATTCTTTGTGGACCTCGCGCCAATCACCGACCCCGACCTTGTGATGCTGACTATAGCCCGCGTGCTTGGACTGAAGGAATCGGGCCGTCATACCATTGACAGCGTGCTCCTGGACCATGTGCGTGAGCGGCGAATGCTGCTTATGCTGGATAATTTCGAGCAAGTGCTGGATGCTGCTATCGGGATTGTGCAGCTGCTGGAGGCTAGTCCCTGGCTGAAAGTGCTCATTACAAGCCGCGAGGCGCTGCATATACGGGGCGAGCGCCGCTTCCCTGTGCCTCCGCTGGGGCTTCCCGATATGCAGGGACTTCCATCCATGCAATCGCTCCAGGGTTATCCATCGGTGGAACTGTTCGTTGAGCGGGCCCGCGCCGTTTCGCCCGAGTTCGCGCTTACGGAAGAAAACGCGGCGGACGTGGCGGCGATTTGCGTCGGGCTGGATGGACTGCCCCTTGCCATAGAGCTTGCGGCCGCGCGCACCAGGCACCTGTCGCCGCTGGAGATGCGCAGCGCACTGGGAAGCCGCCTTCAACTGTTGACCGGCGGTGCACGCGACCTCCCCGCTCGTCACCGCACGTTGAGGGCAGCTATCGAATGGAGCTATAACCTGCTCGACAGTGATGAGCAGCGTCTCTTCAGGCTGATGGGCGTATTTGTTGGCGGTTTTACGTCTGATGCCCTGGCAGCGATAGTCGAGAGCCAACCGGGTGTGCCTATGCAGCTTCCGGATGCGTTGCACTCACTGGCAGACAAGAACCTCGTGCAGGAGCAGCGAGGAGTGTCGAGTACGGATGATGGGCGTTTCCGGTTGCTGGAGGCGGTGCGTGAATTTGCTCTTGAGCGCATGGTGAGCGAAAGCGAAGTAGACAGCGCGAGAGAGAAACACGCTGCCTATTACCTGTCGTTAGCAGACAGCGCGGACGAGCAGTTCAACCGGCCGCAGGGGAGCCGCTGGGGCTACGAAGCGATCAAGTGGGTGGATAGACTGGAAGCCGATCTCGATAATATGCGGGCTGCCCTCGATTGGTACCGGGTGCAAGCCGAAATCGAAGCGGAATCTTCGGGGGATAGAGTAGAGGCTGCGCGCACAACCGCTAACCTCGAGATGGGGCTGAGGTTGACTACAGGACTGAGAAGAATCTGGTTCGTACGAGGCCACTTTACCGAGGGGCTGCAGTGGCTGAGAGCGTTCCTGGTGATGGTGCCTCAGCCATTACCAACGAGCCTCCAGCCACTTCGTGCCGCCTATGCTGCGGCACTGGCGCTCCTAGGACGGCTAACCCTTTTACAGGGGGACGCTGAGCCCGTTCGTCCGCTCCTCGAAGAGAGCCTGGCTATCGCCAGAGATATCGGTGATAAGCAGCGCATTGCCTTTATACTTCTCAACGTTGGAGCCGTAGGCTTGGCCCAGGGTGATTACACATCAGCACGCACTTATCATGGAGAATGTCTTGATCTTTACAGGGAACTGGGCAACAACTGGGGCGCGGCAGCCGCTCTTGAAGACCTGGGCAGCATAGAGCTAAACGAGGGGAACCCCCAGCTTGCCCGAGCACTTCTGGAAGAGAGCTTGCAGCTTTACAGGGCCGTTGGCGAGTCGTTTGGTGCGGCATCGGTGCTGGGGAGCCTGGGCAGCGCGGCTTATTACCGGCAGGACTACGATACAGCGCACTCGTTGTGGGAGGAGAGCTTACAGGTACGACGAGAGATAAGGGACAGAAGCAGAGAATGCCACTCGCTCGTGCTGCTGGGGTGGGTTGAGCTGCGCAGAGCGAACTACACAGAGTCAGGGGCGATGTTCAGAGAAGGACTGGTGCTGGGGCGCAAGCTGGGAGCAGTGGTCACCCTCCACTGGGGCCTGGCGGGCTTCGGTGCCCTGGCATCGGCAGAGGGCAATGCCGAAAGAGCAGCGCTTCTTTTCGGGGCGGCAGATGCGTTACGCGAGGCCCGGCATGTGCCTCTACCACCTGCCAACCAGGCGGAACTCGACTCTGAGATAGCACTTGCTCGTGAGAGGTTGCCCGCTGATGTGTGGAGCAAGACCCAGGAAACCGGCCATATTATGGCGCTTGAAGATGCTATCGCCGTTGCCCTGGATGCTGCTTCACCGAAGCCACGGATCGCAAGACCGGCTACCTCCGGCTGAGGTAGCCGCCGGGACGCCCGCGCCGCGAAGCTACTATCTCGCCCATAATCGCAAGGGCGATCTCGGCGGGCGTTTTCGACCCTATATCCAGGCCGACAGGGGCATGTATGCGAGCGATCTGCTCGTCGCCGGCCCCCAGGTCGCGGAGGGCGTCGGCTCGCTGCTTGTTGGTGGTTTTGCTTCCGATTGCCCCTATGTAGCGCACGTCCGACCCCATCGCCATCATTAAGGCAGGATAATCGAACTTGGGATCGTGCGTCAGGACGACCACCGATGTGCTGCTGTTCAGGCCTAGCGCGGCCATGGCGTCATCGGGCCATTCTACCAGGATATTGTCGGCCATGGGGAACCGCTCTTCAGTAGCGAGCACTCCGCGCGCGTCGACAACTGTTACATAGTATCCCAGCATCTTCGCCAGCCTGTGCAGAGGAATTGCCACGTGCACAGCACCGATGATAATGAGCCTTTGCGGCGGCGGAAACGTCTCCACGAAGATCTCAAATTGCTCATCGCCTACGCTGTAAGTGCGTGTCTCGCTCTTCTCCTGGGCAAGCATCTCAAGCGCGTCCTGGGCAATCCGGCTGTCAATCTCAGGATTGATGCCCCCGGCCAGTATGCCCTCGCCGGACACCAACATTTTCGTCCCAATGCGCTCGCCTGCTACCACAGTGGCAAGAGCGGCAGGCTCGTTCTCTTCGACTAGTTTAGCTAACAGAGAATAAATACCGGGCATGAGGGTTCCTTTGTTGGTATTGCGTATTGCGTATTACGGTCGGCGGTCGGCCGTCGTAGCCGTCATGCTAACTCACCAATCGAGCGGCTCAACATAGACGCTGATCGCACCTCCGCAGGAGAGACCTACATCGGTGAGCATATCGGCCGTGATGCCGTATTGCAATAGCACGGGTTTGCCGGTCTTCAGGACGCGAAGTGCTTCTTCAAGTACGGCACCCTCAACGCAGCCACCGCTTACTGAGCCGGCCATCTCGCCGCTCCCGTTCACGACTAATTTTGCGCCTTCTTTTCTGGGCGCGGTGCCGTCAACCTTCACAACAGTGGCCACAGCAACCTGTTCCCCTGCAGCCATCCAGCGTTCAATCGCGGGAAGAATGTCGTTCTTTATCGTATCTGTTTCCATGCTGCACCTCTCTTTGTCCCATTATAATCCTCCCATCACGCGCCCACAAGCTATGGTATACTTAACAGGCAAGCCGCTCTCGTGACGTGCTTTCGGCGTATAATTCTAGGCATTGAACAATACATGCAAGCAAATATGACTCATCTTGTCGACCAGTTGAATCGCCCTCTTCGCGACCTGCGCATCTCGGTCACCGACCGCTGCAACTTCAGGTGCACATATTGTATGCCCAAGGAGATCTTCGGGCACGACTTTCAGTTCCTGCCGTCTACCGCTCTCCTGTCGTTTGAGGAGATCACGCGGATATCGCGTCTCTTCATAGAGCAAGGCATCGAAAAGATACGCCTCACGGGTGGGGAGCCTCTTGTGCGCCGCGATCTGGAAAAGCTGGTCGCTATGCTCGCCACGCTGCCTGGCCTTAAAGATCTCACGCTCACAACCAACGGCTCATTACTGGCGAAGAAGGCTCGCGCCCTCAAGGATGCCGGGCTGAACCGGGTCACTGTTAGCCTCGATTCGCTCGACAACGACGTGTTCAAAGCTATGAATGACGTGGATTTTCCCGTCGAGAAGGTGCTGGAAGGCATAGAGGCCGCTCGCGATGCCGGACTCGCGCCCATCAAGATCAACATGGTTGTTAAGCGGGGAGTAAACGAGCATTCGATAGTTGATATGGCGCGCTACTTCAAGGGTACAGGTGACATTCTGCGCTTCATTGAATTTATGGATGTGGGCAGCACAAACGGCTGGCGTCTTGACGATGTTATGCCCGCCGCCGAGATTGTGCAGATGATCAACGCTGAAATGCCCATTGAGCCCGCTGATCCGAACTACAAGGGCGAAGTAGCGCAGCGCTATCGCTACCTCGATGGAGCGGGCGAACTGGGTATCATTTCGTCGGTGAGCCACCCATTCTGCGGAGACTGCACCCGCGCTCGCCTCTCCTCAGAAGGGATGCTCTACACCTGCCTCTTTGCTTCCCTGGGTCACGACTTCCGCGCCATGCTCCGCTCCTCGAAATCGGACGAAGAAATCACAGCCTTCATCCAGCGGGTTTGGAGCAAGCGTGCTGACCGCTATTCTGAAATCCGCACACGCGAAACCGCTCGCGCTCCCAAGATTGAAATGTCGCATATCGGTGGCTAACAGCAGCACAAGGCAGTTAACCTTGCAGATTCAGGCAACGGTCTCAACGAATGCCTACACTGACACCCATACGAAAAGCTCCGCTCTCCAGGGCGTGGGCGTTGCTGCTGGATCTTGTCTATCCGCCACGTTGCGGAGGCTGTGAAAAGCGCGGTACGCTCATGTGCGACGGCTGCCTCACAAGGGTGGAACCGCCTTTTGAATCACCTGATGTTGAGCGCATTGATGCCGTCATAAGTGCGGGTCTATACCAGGAGCCACTGCGCGGCGCGATCCACCGGCTGAAATACGAATCCGACACACCACTGGCCCGCCCTCTCGCGCTGCTCATCTCGGGCGCGCTTGCCCGCGACGACCGCTGGCTCGCTGACGACGGTGAACCGCCCGTGATTGTGCCTGTACCTCTCCACCGCTCCAGGCAGCGAGCGCGCGGATACAACCAATCAGAATTGCTGGCGCGTGAGCTTGCAAAGCTAACAGGGTGGCAGGTTGATCAGCGTTTGAAGCGTGTGCGCTCTACGCCACCGCAGGTTGGGTTGGATTCACAGGCGCGTATCGACAATGTGCGCGAAGCGTTCGAGTGGGCCGGCGAGGAAGCCCCTCCGCGTGTGATGTTGATTGATGATGTTTGCACTACCGGCTCGACCCTGTCTGAGTGCGCGTTTGCTCTCTTGTCGCGCGGTAGCGAGCACGTCTTCGCCGCGACTGTCGCACGAGCCACCGGACACCCCTTGACTGCCGACTCGTAGGGTTGGTTCTTGCTCATACACAGGTGTCATGCAGAGCGATACTATCGTATGGCGTCCAGGAAATCGCCCTGATTGCCCGCTAACTCAATTACTGAGTCGAGTGGAACCCACCTGAAGCAAAAGACATATCCCTCAAGCTCGGTAACTTCGCCACCTCCCGTTTCAACCCATGTCCATTCGTCGGCCGTGCCGTCTGGTGCTGTGAGATGGAAGACGTGGCGCTCGTTGATTTGGCCGCTTGAGGTGTTGAACCAGTCGTACACCGCCAGCTTACGCATCAACCGACATTTTTCCAGCCCCGTCTCCTCAGTTGCCTCGCGCAGCACGGCGGTCTCGACCGCCTCTCCATCTTTCACAGTCCCAGCCGGGACTTGCAGCCCAGCCCCAGGATAATCGCGATGCTCGAACACAAGCAACTCGCTCCACCCGAGCGGTCCAACGCGAGTTATGTAGGCGATAACCTTCTTTGTCCTGTTCATGATGGCGATCTACCTGGTTAGGGATCGGGTGTCAGAGGTCAGGGGTCAGGATTTACCGATTCACCGCAGAGAGCGCAGAGGTTCGCTGAGGTTTTTGAGGTTTAGTGAGTGCTGTGCGTAGAGAATAAGCGGCACATGCTGTCTACTGACAACTGACAACTGACAACCGACAACGCGATCCACCGTCTGCCGTCTACGGTCATACGCAGTACCCTATATGTCCCCGTGGACGCGGGCGAACGACCAGCGCAGGTCGACCAGATCGGGTGGGACCTTGAGGGCTTTGCCGAGTTGGTGGGCTACGCCTACACGGTAGTTCTCGGCTACCACTTTGAGGGGGACGAGGAGGCAGGCTGCTATGAGCTGGGCTTCGCGCTCGTCACGTTCTTTGGACCAGTCGCTTGTCTTGCAGACAAATATCTGGTGAGGTTGGTTCGCGATAATGTGGGCGGCCTCGTGCGCGATAGCCATCCGCTGCCACGCGGCATCGAGGTTCTTGTTGATGCCGATGTGCATACCCTTGGGCCGTACAAGCGCAAACCCCATGGTCATGGGCGTAAAATTGTGCTTCCTGATGTCGAAGCGGTCGAGCAGGGGACCAAGCTCCACCGGCAGGCGGGTATGCAGCCTGTGCCTGTAGATGAGGAACTCCACGGTATCCAGGATATCATCAGTCAGCGTGCTCAATCGGCGTCTCCATTCTCCTCAATAAAGATGCGACGTATTTCTGTCATGATAATCTGCCGGTCACGGCGTGGAAGCTCGCTCAGTTTGTCGGCGTAAGGCTCGAAGACAGGTTCGAATGTGGGATCCGCTTCGGCAATAAGGTGCTCCATGCCCGCGGCTATATAGAGATCGGCGGTGTCCATCTGCAGCGCACCCGCGATTCGACTGAGCACCTCGTACGACGGCTCTTTATAGAGGCCTCGCTCCAGTTTGGAGAGGTAACCGCTGCTGACGTGTGCTGAATTGGCTAAAGCCTCCTGGCTAAGCTTTCGCTCAAGCCGGAGACCTTTGACGACGGGTCCGATCATGCTTTGTCTACAGGTTACTATTGGATTGGCAAACAGACTGGCAAGAATAAAGGCCAGGTAGGAAGCGGCACATTATACCACAAACTGTGCGAGTTGGGTAAAACTCGCGCCAAGTCGGTTGATGTTGGGGTTTTGGGGTGGAGCAACCTGACATGTTGGTAAACCAAGACCCACCCCCAGCCCCTCCCGCATACGGGAGGGGAGTCTATAAAGAAAGAAGAGAAGGATGGGGGACACCCCCATACCCCTGTCATGGGCTGCGCCCCTGCACCCCCTTCTGGTAAGTCTACACTTCAAAGCCCACATGTAGGGGAGTCTAAAAAGTAGGGGAAGAGTGGGGAACACTCCTATCCCCGGCAGGTGGTTCCCCTCGCAGTCCCATGTGCAAGGCTGGCAATAAAGGCGCACCCTCGGATAGAGAGTGCCCTGTCAACCCCTTATTAACATCCCTTGCACAAGCTTTTGTGGGGGCCTGTTCTGCGATAGGGGTGGATGAGCAAAGAGCACAAGTGGCTGGCTGATTGCCTTTGCCACTTGTGCTCTTTGCTCACGCTTGTTGTGTATTGTTATGGTTTTTGCGCGGGAGCGGGGGCTGGGGCGAAGCGTGCTGCCTGGGCGAAGGCTTTTGTGGCCTCGGCTTCGTTGCCTGCGCCGGAGTAGGCTCTGCCAAGGGTCATCCATGCTTCTCCCATTGTCGGGTCGAGCCTGGTTGCTTGTAGAGCGGGGTCAACGGCCTGCTCATAGTAACCTCGCCGCATCATAGTTTCGGCCATCATCTGGTAGGGTGCGGCCCACTGAGGTTGCAGCGATACTGCTGTTCGGAAGGCAAACTCGGCGTCTTCGAGGGCGTGTGTGCGTCCCTGGACCGACATATAGGAGAGTCCAAGCTGGTACTGGGCGATGGGGTCGTCGCTGCTCACGCTGACCGACTCTTCGAGGTATTTTACCGCGTCGGTGTAATTGCCTGCCCTGTATGCAGCAATGCCCTTATCGCGCAAGTTGCGGGCGTCCAACCCTGATATGGCGGCGGCCTCATCGGATGCCATGCCTCCGCCGGGGTGCTCATCGGGGTTTTGTGGGCCGCGGTCAATGTCGTGGCTATCGCGCAGCCCGCTGGTGTCGGGCAACGGAGCGACCTGGGGCGCTGCTGCTTCTGTCTGTTGCGACGCTGCGGGTGGGACAGGTGATGCGAACAACGACGACACCCAGGGCGTGGAGGCAAGCAAGTAGCCGCCACCTGCAAGCGCACCCGCCGCGAGCGCGGATAGGGCGATCATGAGCGTGCCCCGCCGCAAGCCTGTACTGAACCGCGCTCCCCTGGTGGGCAATATCTTCGCCGGCGCTGTGTGAGCCGCCATCCCTGAGGGCGCAGGCTGCTGCACGAGTGCATCGTCGAATAGCTCCTGCGTGCCAAGTGTCTTTGTTCGCAGCTTCAGTAGCCAGTCCACCTCTTCAGATAGCGACTGCGGTTGGGCCGCCAGGCTGCCGCTGGCAAGCTGGTTGGTCGCCATCTCGTACTCGTCAGGATAATCTGCTGTAAGAATGCTCTCTTCCATTGTATCAACAGGTTCAGACATCTTTTCACCATCCCTACTTAACCTTACATGTCATTCCATTCGGTCCAACGCAGGGCGTCCCCCGCAAGCCAAATATAGCACGCAGTATGGATGTGGTTTGGCCTTTCCACATCCATACTGCGGGAGTCGATTTGAAACGCCAGGACGCCAAGACGCCAGGACGCCAAGGAGGGTGTTGTTTTTGGGTATGCGGCTGCTAGGGTATTGTAGTGAGGGAATACCGGTGTCCCTGAGCGCTTCGATGCCCCACTATCTCCACGTCATCGTGGCCGCTTCTGCTTCGCCAGTACCGAGTACCGAGTACCGCTGAATTACATATGTGATCGGTGATGGAATTCACAATTCACCCCAATGGCCTATTTTTCCCCTTACTAACCCATAACCCCAGCATATAGCTGGCGCAGCAGCAGGTCAGCCCATCAAGCCGACCTGGCCCTACCCCACACCCAGCCCCTTGCCACTCACTACCAATACTCACTACCGACCACTCGGTACTCGGTACTCGGTACTCGGTTGTGGTATGCTAATGCTGTACCGACATTTATCCTGATCTGGAGAAACTATGTTTGCGAGAACAATACTGAAGCGGCCTGGGGCGTGGCTTGTTGGCGCTCTGTTAGTCGTGGCGGTGAGCGGCTGTGGAGAGCCGACGAATCTACCGCCCGACCAGGTGATAAGTAAGGCTGTGCCGGCCTTGCAGGCGACTAATTCGTTCCACTTCACCCTTGAAACAGGTAAAATCCAGAAGGCCCCGCCCGGCATTTTCATAACGGGCGTTGACGGCGATGTTGTAAAACCGAACGGTCTTTCGGGCGATGTCACGGCCACGTACAGCGGCATTCCTGTCAAGATCAAGGTGGTTGTGAACGGTAAAGACCAGTATTGGACCGACCCAGCCTCCGGGAAGTGGGGGCCAATGCCTACGGCCCTCAATATGGCCGAATTCTTCGACCCATCCAAGGGCATCTCCGACATACTCTCCAATATCAAGAGCCTGGCGTCGGACGGCACCGAGAACCTTGACGGCACGGACACATACCGCCTCAAAGGGAGCGTGCCCGCCACCGCCCTTAAAGCCCTGAGCGCGGAAGTCACCGCGACGGGCGATCTGACGACAACTGTGTGGGTGGGAGCAGGCGACTTCCTGCTGCGTCGGGTGCGCCTCGAAGGTCCGCTTCTTACCGGGGAGCCTCAAGACCTGGTGCGTACTATCAGCATGAAGGACTACAACAAAGACGTAAAGATCGAGACGCCTGTCATAAAGTAGCAGCTATTAGTGCAACAAAGAAGGCAGCCATGCAAAAGTGGCTGCCTTCTTTGTTGATATGAGGCACAAGCAAAAACCCGAACAATCGCGAGCGACCGTCCGGGCATTTTGCAGTCTTGTAAGCTTCTCTTCTTGCGAATGTCTGCTCACCTGACCCTCTTAGTATAGGTGCCCCTCACCGGTTAGTCAACGGCTAAAACGAGAAGTTATGCACATTCGGCAGTTGATTGGACCAGCGGGTCGTACTACGTATTGCGTAGCTGTCAGTAATTGCGGTCGGTGGTCTGCCGTCGTCGGTCATACGCAATACGCAGTACGACCCCCTACTCAGTCGCTCCGTGTGCTCGGAGCACGTCTGCTACTTCGTTGCTGCCCTGGGCTATTGCTCTTGCGAGGGGCGTCTTGCCTTCGTAGTCCAGCGCGTTGACGTTCGCGCCCTTCTTGATGAGCCACTCGGCCATGCCTGCCTGGTTGAACTGAGCTGCACCGTGGAGCGCTGTATTGTCGCCTTCTCCGGCGGCGACTTCGGCACCGTGGCTCAGGAGCATCTCGGCTAAGTTTACGTTGCCGGTAATAACTGGATAGTAAACAAGGGGGATGTTGTGCGATCCGCGGGCATCCTTCAGTGAAGGGTCGGCTTCGATCATTTCGCGGACCTTGTCGTCCATTCCCAGAGACGCGGCAGTGCAGATATCGAGCGGTGCGCCCGCCTCGAGCAGCATATCCGCGATCTCTCGATTCGCCATCTGTGCGGCCGCCTGTATGGGCGTTTCGCCCCATCGCGCTACGCCGTGCACTAGCCCGGGGTACTGTTGCAGCATTTCTTTAACCCTGCCCGCGTCCGCATGAGAAACGCCCACAAACTCATTCACAAGGTGCGGGGGCAACGGCTCATTTACGTTATTCATCTAGTCTGTACTCCTCCATCTCGATTATAGGAAGTTATGGCATGCAAGCTCCAGGAAGTAAACGGGCTTGCATAAGCAATACGCACAGTGTAACACCGACTGGAAAGAAATGAAAAGTGGTGTCACTTTCGTGCATGTTTAGCACTCTGGTGGGGCCGTGGGCAATGGGCGTGGCCCCAGATGGTGGGTTCCGCGAAGCCCTTTGGCCTGGGTAGAGCGGCACGACCCCTCTCCCCGCTTCGCGGTGAAAGGGGAGTTTTATTTTGGGGAAGCATGGGGGACACCCCCATACCCCCGTCATGGGCTTCGCCCCTGCACCCCGTTGCAATAACCTATCGCTGAAAACCTGCCACGCCTAGCAGAGGGGGTTTCTATTGTGAGAAACCAGGGGACACCCCTGGTACCCCGTCAGGGGCCATGCTCCTGCACCCCCTTGTACAATGCTGACATGGAAGGCATGATCCCGTCATGGGCGCAGCCCCTGCACCCCGTTCTTGTAAAGCTACACTTGAAAGCCGTTGCGGGGTGAAAAGGGCTTTTATTTTGGTAGGAGTTAGGAGACACCTTTATCCCCGGCAGGCGGTTCCCCCTGCACCCCCTGGGTCTGGCACGGGGTTCCCCTCGACGAGCCTTATTGCTGGGGTGGCATCAAATTTGCACAGGCGGCTGTACTATGTCTGAAGGACCCGAAATATACAGATTGTCCGGGGTGCTGAACGAGGAGTTCGCGGGCAGCCGTATTGTGGCGATTGACAGCCGCCTGAAGAAGGCGCGGGCCTGGATCGAGGAGCACCCCGGCTTGCTTGATGATAAAGAAATACTGCGTGTTCACTCGATGGGCAAGAATCTTATATGGGATCTTGAAGGCGATATCTTCTTTCACATGCACTTGTTGATGTTCGGCAAGATTCGCACATTTTCGCTGCGCCATCGTGTTGAATACGACCGCACAACTCGCGCTGTGATTGTTACCACGGCTCGACAGGCGGTTCTTCTTAACGTGCAGGTGTTCAACATAGGCGAGGGCGACCCGCTTGAGGAAATAGCATCGCTGGGACAGCTGGGCCCGGATATCTGCGCTACTCCATTTGATCGTGAGCACTTTCTGGAGCGTCTCAACAGGGAAAGTAACCTGGAGGAAGAAATAGCGCCCGTTTTGCTCGACCAAACGGTGGCTGCCGGGATCGGCAACTATCTCAAGAGTGACATTTTGTTTGAGTGCAGGATCAATCCGTGGACTGCGGTGGGCGATCTGACGCCTGAGCAGGAAGATTGTCTCGCGGTCACAATCCCGGATGTCGCCCAGCGTGCGCTTCGCAATCGCGGCCAGACCGTTACCGACGAAGTGCTGGCGATGATTGCAGCTGATCCCAAGACGCCTAACCCGAACTGGTGGCATAAGCACTGGGTCTTTCGGCATACTAACCGCCCGTGCAAAATCTGTGGTACTCCGATCAAGCAAAAGCGTCAGGGTCCAGGCACAGGCCGCGTGACGTTCTACTGCCCGGAATGCCAGCAGGTAGCCTGAACGCGGGGTTAACTGGAACAGGCCACTGGCGCTAGCGGAAAGTGGAAGGCATAATGCCGAGTTGATTGCGGTACTTGGTAACGGTGCGGCGTGCCACTCTAATGCCTTGCTCATGCAATCTTAGCACGATCTCTTTGTCGGTTATGGGCTGTGACTCGGTGGTGATAATTTCCCTAATTATGTCTTTGGCCGATAGTGACGCGGAGAAGAAGTCGCTGAACGGGATCACCTGCTTGTTGGGTAGCATTACAAACTTATCTGCCGTTGCCCTGCTCACTGTGCTTTCGTGTATGCCGAGGTACTGCGCTAGCTGCGCTCTCGTCAATGGCTTGAGGTAGCGAACGCCGTTCAGGATGTACTCTTCCTGTATGCCGATGAGGCATTCTGTTATCCGGCGGATAGTCTCGCGCCGCTGGTTGATGTTGGAGATAAAGAGCTTGGTTCGGTTGACATAATGCTTGATATGATCGCGTTCATCGGTCGACAGGGCTTCAGGTTCTTTGTTACTATTGGAAGCCAGTTGCTGGTAGAGAGAGTTCACCCGCAGGCTGAATCTGTACGATTCTACCACCTCGGCTTCCAGCTTGCCGTCTCGGACCTGGATGATCACATCAGGCATAACAAAGCGGGTTGGCGACGGCGACCGCCACGATTTGCCCCTGGGGATTTCCTGTGATGGGCGCGGTTGCAAGTGCTGTTTGATGAAATCTCGTGCTGCCTCTACATTTTCATATGGGATGCCGAGGCGTTGCGCAATTATGGTATACTTGTGTTCTCCAAGCTCGGTCAGATAGCCGCTGATGATCTCCTCAATATTCGGCACTAGCTCAGGGCTACCGGACGTCTTTATCTCACGCAGTTGGAGCAACAGGCATTCTTGTAGATCCCTTGCCCCGACTCCGACTGGGCCGGTTCGCTGCAACGCCTCAAGTACACGCTCCACTCGCTCAAGAGGAACATCGAGGTATCGCGCTGCTGATCTGACGGTACACCTCAGGAACCCATGTTCGTCCAGATTGCCAACGAGATATTCCGCGATAGAATAATCCTCTTCCGGCAGGGAGACAATGAGGTCTGTGAGCAGTTGTTCTTCCATCCCTGCCTCGGTCGCAACGACCGCCAGTGGGTCGAATTCCTCATCATCCAACCTTAGCCCGCTTGATTGTCTGGGCCTGTAGTCCTCATAGTCGTAATCACCGTCGGTAACACCGCTGTCGGAAGTTGTGTCCACATCCTGATTGCCGTTCTTGACAATCTGAGTAGCAGGAGCAACCAATTGCATACAAACAGGGCAATACAATCCCGTTGTACCGGCACCGCAGGAGATACACGTGGTGTTCTCAACGCTTTCGAGCGCGGGATTATTTTCGATCTCAGCGCGTACCATCTGCTGAAGCTCAAGCGAACTGAGCGCCAGTATTTGGTTTACCATGATCAGGGTGGGGGACACCCTCATGGATTGCTCTGGGACCATCTGCATGCTGTGGTCCACGCCGCTAGAACCTCCTACAAAAGCCGCGCCAAACACCTATATACAGGCGCTTACAATTGCCATTATAATGTTGCCATGATATTGGCGCAAGGCGGCAAGATGGAGAGACGTTTCTTTTGACCCTTCGTCGGGTTATCGTACATCGTGGGATGGCACATATCTTGCAAAAGAGGCAAAGAGTAAGGTGGCGCAACTATCCCTATGGAGGCTGCGAGAACGATGATTTGCAACGAGGCTGAACTTGCTCAACGCGCATCCGGGCACGACCCGCTGGCGTTTGCCGAGCTTTACAACGCGTATGTAGATAAGATTTACAAGTACGTGTACTATAAAGTGGGCAACGCGCAGGATGCGGAAGATCTCTGCGAGCAAGTATTTCTCAAGGCCTGGGAAGCTATTGGCCGCTACACATGGTGTGGCTATCCGTTCTCCTCCTGGCTATACAGGCTTGCCCACAACCTCGTAGTGGATCATTATCGCACAAGGCGTGACACGACACCCCTGAGTAGCATTATCGCGACTTCTGCGGAACCCGCCGACCCGCGTAATGCTTTCCTTCAAACGCTGGATGCCGACGAGTTGCTCGGCGCTATTAACCGCTTGACCGCGGAACAGCAGCAAGTTATCGCCCTTAAGTTCGTCGAGGGGTATGATAACAGCGAGATCGCTCTGCTACTGAACAAGAAGGAAAGTGCTATTCGCGCCCTACAATATCGCGCGCTGCACAGCCTTCAGAATATTCTGGCCGCCGAAGATGAGCGCAACATCGAGTTCGCCCTTGGCGCATTGAGTAACTAGAACGGCGCTCACCCAGCAAGAAACCCGGTTGCTAATGTAGCAACCGGGTTCTTCTTTGCACGCTCTTGCTGGACTAAGTATGCAAGCTTATGTGGCTAAGCTACGTTATCTTCGCTGCTCACAACATCGAACGACAGCGCGCACAACTCCATCTGTGATAGCAACCCCTGGTGGTTGACAATCAGGATATAGCCCTGGTCTCGATCAGTGGGTGAGTAAAAATCGCGTGTTCCCTCCTGGAAAATGCGCGTGGCTGCCTCTTTTATCTTTTCTATTCGCTCGGGCCGCGTGATAATGACAAATTGGTCGCCGCCGAGATGGCCAACGAAATCGGTTTCTTTCCCTTCAGCCTCGATTGCCTGGCGAAGTGCATGGGCCGCCATATTAATCATGTCGTCGCCTTCGATAAAGGAATACGATTCGTTATAGGCGGTAAAGTTCATTATATCAATGTAGATAATGGCCCATGCCTGGCCGCTGCTGCTTCTCAACTCGTCTATTTTGCGCTCGACCAGCTCTGTACCGGGAAGACCTGTAAGCTCCGAGACGGCGTCGTGGTAGAGATGGTGCAACTGTGCTCTGACGCGCACGCTCAGTTCGTCGGGATCAAAGGGCTTGACCATGTAATCATCGGCCCCTCGCTGGTAGCCGAGCACCTTGTTAGGGACCGACGTGCGGGCAGTCAGCATAATCACGGGCACATGGTTGAGTCGAGCGTCAGCCTGCATAAGCCGGCAGACCTCATACCCATCCATTCCGGGCAACATCAAATCCAGAATTACCAGATCGGGTGCCGATTTCTCTAACCGAGCAAGAGCTTCTTCACCGGAAAATGCGTGCTCTGTTTCGTATCCCTCGCTCTGCAGGTGCTCTTCCAGCAACTCGACTATTGCCGGTTCATCATCAACGATTAATATTCTGCTCATAGCCCCCACACATAGTAAGAATCCGCGATTTCACGGGTGCCAAATAGCTTTTCACGACCATATATAGCAGAAGTTGTGCCGTGACTTGTGCCGGAAGGCTAAAAAGAAGGACGAAGGCAGATTATGCTTCGTCCTTCATGCCGGTCCAAGATTCAGTTACCTAAGAAAGCAAGCCGTATTCTTGCAGTTTTTCATACAAGGTTGCTTTGTCCAGTGACAGCATTCGAGCTGCTTCGTTCCTATCGCCATCGGAGACCTGTAGCGCCTCGCTCAAGGACATCTTCTCCACCTGGCCCAGTATTTCGGCCAGCGGCGTACTCTCGCGCACCAGACGTCCGATATCCATCATTTGCTTGTCGCTGAAGTTCGACAGCAGGATGTGGTGGCTTGTAATGACGCCGCCCTGGGACATTACCACGGCGCGTTGAATGGTGTTCTCCAGTTCGCGCACGTTGCCTGGCCAATCGTGCCGGACGAGAGCCTGCATTGCTTCTTCTGAAATGCGGGCGGCGGGGGCGGCCGGGCTGTACCTGTGCTTGTCGAGGAAGTGCTCCACGAGCAGGGGCACGTCGTCTTTGCGCTCGCGCAGCGGTGGCATGGCGATACGTATGACGTTTAGTCTGTAATAGAGGTCTTCGCGGAAGCGCCCTGCCTCAACTTCTGTCTCGAGGTTCTTGTTCGTGGCCGCGATGACCCGAGTATCGACCTTTATCGGCAACGATCCACCGACTCTCTCGAACTCCCGCTCCTGCAATACCCTGAGCAGTTTCCGCTGTGTGCTTAGCGTCATCTCTCCAATTTCATCAAGGAAGATCGAGCCTTTGTGAGCCATCTCGAAGCGACCTTTCCGCTGTGTGATGGCATTTGTGAACGCGCCCTTCTCGTGGCCGAACAGCTCGCTCTCCAGCAGGGTTTCCGGCAGCGCGGCGCAGTTTACTTTTATTAGTGGGCCGTGCCTGTAGGTCGAGTTGGAATGGATGACATGGGCGACAAGCTCTTTGCCGGTGCCGGTCTCGCCTGTAATAAGCACTGTTGCTTCACTGGAAGCAGACCGCCCTACTACCATGTAGATTTCGTGCATGGCCGCAGAGGAGCCGATGATACGCTCTGATGGGTCGCGAGGCTCCATCTGCGATCTAAGTGACCGTACCTCTTCCTTGAGGCTCTGCCGCTCAAAATATCGGCTGATAGTGTGGAGAACATCATCCAGCTCGAACGGCTTGGTGATATAACCATAAGCGCCCAGAGACGACGCCTGTATAGCAATATTGGGCGAACCATATGCCGTCATCAATATCACCGGCACTTCGCCCTGTTTCTCTCTAAGCTGCTTCAGCACGTCAAGCCCGGTCATTCCAGGCAGCCGCATATCGAGCAGCACGAGATCGTAACCACCTGCACGAAGCCCCTCAAGAGCTTCCTGGCCTGTGGTGGCTTCTGTTACCCTATAGCTCTCATCTTCGAGAAAAGTCTTTAGTAGTGCCCTGATCGAGTTATCATCGTCCGCAACGAGTATATGCCGCTCGGTGGCAGCTGTGTTTTCGGACGTGTTACTCTGGACTGCATCATCCACTACCAAGCTCGTTTCCTTAGCATTCGACTTCGTAACTACGGGAGTCTTGACCGCACTTTTATTGGTCATGATGGCTCCTTCTAGAAATCCGCATGAAGACGCAAGAAATAGAAAAGACCTTAACGGCAGCCGCGAAATCGTAGGTCTTACCATGCGTCGGCGATATTCCCTCAATAATTATATCCAATTGACTGGAACGCGTCAACGACTTATAGCTCAGGTCGGCGTTGGTGCAGCGCGAAAGACGAGGCCCTCGTTGTCAGTTGTCAGTTGTCAGTTGAGAGCAGGTTAGGTGTAGGTAATCATGCACATGATGGTTGCCTAAAGGCCGGCGGGTAGCCAACCGACAACTGACAACTGACAACTGACAACGCGGTCGGTCCCGTGCGACTATTTCAGCACAAGCGCTATCCCTATCAGCGTTACGAGTGCACCAACCAGTGAATTGATAGAAGGAACCTGCCCTAGAATCAGGAAGGCAAGGATGATACCCCCCGTTACCTCCTGGGATGCGATTATATTGACATAAGTAGCGTGTACTCTTCTCAGCGAAGCGTTGTAGAGCGTGTGCCCGAGCGCGTGCGGGCCAACTCCGAGGGCGATGACGGCGACGATCTGCGGCCAATCCCACGAGCCATTGGGTGCTGTGGGCGCGATAAGGAGCGCGGCGGGCAGCAGCCAGAGGGCGGCCACCCCGTAGACGCGAGATGCATAGACAAGCAGAGGGTAGCGTCCTCTCTCGTACCTGCCTGCTACGGAATAGAAGCCATAGGTAATGGCAGACAGGAGCGCCAGAAGATCGCCAAAGGCCATGCGAGGAGTCATGGTTGGTTCAAGGCCCGCCAGGATGGCGATACCCAGTACCGTCACGCCGACGCCGAACCACTGCCTCCGGTGTATGGGTTCCTTCAGTGTTGCCGCCGACAGGAGCGTGACAAAGATGGGCGCTGTGTACACTATCGCTAGCGCGTGGGCGGCTGTTGTGTACTCCAGCGATGCGACGTAGAAGAGGAAGTGCAGGGCGGTAACCAACCCATAGGCAGCAAACCGGGCTGCGCTCTGACCGTGACTGCGAGCGCTAACCTGCTGCTCACCCGCGACGGCTTCACCACGCACAAAGCGCGACAGTACAGCGATCACCAGCGCCCCAACGAGTAGTCTTCCCGTAGTCTTGAGCAGGGAAGGCATGGGGTCGGCCCACACTATCAACACGGGACTGGTCGAAAGAAACGCCACGGCCAGCGCCACGTAGAGGAGGCCCCGTTTCTCGGCAGGCTGCATTAGCGGCTTCTAGCTTCCAAACGCTAAACTCTGCCTGAGATCGTCTCCAATCTGCGGCGACCAGAGCCTGTACTCAGTACGACGCTGTCCTTTTCTTTCGTCAAGCTCCCGGCTATATTCGGGCACCAGCTTCGATAGACGTTCCGGCGCTGAACGTTTGGGACGTACTACAAGCGGGTCAACTACTCGCTGTTTCATATGCGTGGTGAAGAAAGGTCCACCCCCTTCGACGTGGTAATATTCCGTGCCTGGCTCAAGCATTTCCAGGAACGCATTGACGATAGGATCGCCCAAACTGCGTAAGGTGTGCATGGCCGCGTCATCCGTGGAGAAGAGGTCCGCATCGGTGAAGCCTCCTGTGGCGTATGCCCTCCTGATGGCGCCTGCCAGCGCCCAGTAGGAACCGGCTTCTTCAGCACTGGTCCATAGCGTGTCGTTCGCCTTGAGAAATAGCCTTGCGAACCATAGCGCCATCTCAACGCTATCTAGTACGGGACCACGAGGGGTCGGGACCAGATGCGAGATGAACTCATTCGCTTCGCCTTGTGTTATCATGCCGGCACCATGCAAGTCGCGCAGTGCGTAGTCAAGCCGGTCGGCACAGAGATCAGGCAGGGGCTGTTCGAGCAGCGGAAAGCGATCAGGTTCGAGCGCGGCGTGCAGGCTCACACCATGCCTCTCAAGTATGGCGGGAATGCTCGACTGCATCACTATGTCATGCTGGAACTGCTCG
This sequence comes from Chloroflexota bacterium, assembly GCA_039932335.1. GTDB lineage: Bacteria > Chloroflexota > Chloroflexia > QHBQ01 > JADMIH01 > JADMIH01. The sequence goes on along the minus strand of JBDTQH010000048.1, from coordinate 19,562 downwards.
TGAAAGTTATGTTCTACGCTTGGGAATACGATATCGACCGTGTGTGAGAAGGCTGTGTGTGGTACATCATGCAGCAGACCTGCCACCTGCTCGTCGATGCCTGCCCGCAACAAGGCAAGTATGCGCATGACGCCTATACTGTGCTCAAAGCGTGTGTGGGGATGGCGGCTGGGGAATAAATAGTAGCTTGCCCCTGCCTGGTGTATACCGTGCAGCCGCTGCACAGGCTCGGACGCGATAAGCTCGACGAGCACTTCGTGTTCAAGCTCGAACTCGCCCCAGAGCACGTCAGCGATTATGCGGTCGTGCACTTCATTGCTCACCAGAGTCTTAGCTCCGAGAAGCGCTCTACTAGCCGCCCGGCCATATCTGCTGCCTCTGCCGCTTGCGTATCAAGTGCGCGCATCCACTCAAGACTCTTTTCGCCGTCCTGGAACTGGCTCACATGGGCGAGGCTAGCGGCCAGCTTTTTGTCGTATACATCGGTTACGTCAATATTGAGCGTGGCCTCTGCCGGGCTGAACAGGAAAACGCGGCCTACTTTGCCAACTTGAGCGTCCTCCAACTGCTCTGGGTGGTATAGCTCCATACGCGAGGGCATCAGCGCGTCAAGGGCTGCGCGTCCGGCGGCCCGGTGGTCGGCATGGATTTGTCCTGCCCAGGATGGATCGAACGTGAAGAGGGTATCGGCCTGCCAGCGCCGGTAAAATTGCGTTATCTGTGCACGAAGTTCCAGCGAAGGCTCGAGTTCGCCGTCGTGATATTCCAGCGTCACCACTTCCTTGAACCCCAGCAACCCGCCGCCTTCTCTGGCTTCCATGGCCCTTGCCGCCGCTAGAGTGTCACGCGTGTATGCGGGGTCGTGCGTGCCGAGGTCGCCGCGCGTGCAGATTAGCTCGTACAGATCGACGCCGCGCTGTTGAAGCAACCAGGCTGTCCCGCCCATCATGGTTTCCATATCGTCGGCATGTGCACATACCACGATGGCTCGCTGCACATCCTTGAAGGCTTCCGGCCCCCCTTGCAGCACTTCAACAGCACTATTCTCCACGTAATGTTCCTCCTGTCCGGTATTGTCTTACTATCTTACCCCAACGGCGGGGCGATGGGCTAGGTGAGGTATTGCGTATCGCGTATGACCGCAGACGGCAGACGGCAGACGGCAGACGGCAGACGGCAGACCGCGTTGTCAGTTGTCAGTTGTCCGTTACGACCGCCGACCGCCGTAATACGGACAACTGACAACTGACAACTGACAACTACGCAGTACGCAGTACATCGCGTGCAGCGCCGCTATTGTATTTCACGGCTCAAAGTTGTATAATTTACATGTAGCATTACAATTACGACCCGTGCGTGAGCAAGAGTAGAGAGCTTATGGTTCCCGCTCATTATCACAAGATACTATCGCCTGCCAACGCCACTTTGAAGTGGCTGTTTCGCCGGGGGTGTTGAGCACAAGGGCCGAGGATGCTACCTCGGCTGTTTTTATTTACACAAAAGAGGAAACTGCTTACCGCATGAAGAAGAAAACCTTCTACCCAAAGAAACCACAAACCAACCGTCCCGCAGCTACCACAGCCCCAGTCGGGCCGCGCCGCACGCGTGACGATGTTATAACCATGGACGGCACAATTATTGATGCGCTTCCTAACGCTCTATTTCATGTTGAGCTTGAGAACGGCATCAAGATACTTGGCCATATTTCCGGCAAGATGCGCACCAATTACATCAGGATTGTGCCTGGCGACCGCGTGCTCGTTGAGCTTTCGCCCTACGACCTGACCAAAGGCCGCATTACCTTCCGTTACAGGTAGTTTATTCAACTACCTGTCTAGTTCCGTGCCTGCTTCCCTACTCCTGCAGGGCTTGAGTGCGGCATAGCAAAATAGCCGCCTCCATAAGGAACAAAGGTAGAAATGCCGCCGCCGCAGCCCCTCGCGGCATCCCCACAAACCGATGAAGCTTGTTGCATTTGACGGCGACGATACGCTCTGGACTCCCCTGAGCCTCAACCTCTCCGACCGCACACCTACCGACGCGGAGGGTTGGCCCCACTACCGCTACACACGTTCAGCGAATGATCCACTCATTGTAGAACGCGACGACGGCGCTCTCTTTGCGTTGCGCCCGGAAGCGCGCGAGGTCATGGAGCGGCTGCGAGCGCATGATGTTCTGGTGGGCATTATCAGCTACAATCATGTAGGGAACGTCCGCCGGATAATCGAGGCATTCGGCCTTACGCCGCTCGTCGATTATATCGTCGCCGAATGGCATTCCAACAAAGACAAGATGCTGCGCAAGATGCTCGACATGGCTGATGCCAACCATGTCGAACCCGCAGATGCTTTCCTTATTGACGATGATCCCTATCATATCTACGTGGACCAGTGCCGGCGCATGGGTGCGGGCTTTCGCTGCTTTGGCTCTGACATCACCGACCTGCGTGAAGTTCCGCCCCTCGTTGAGGCTTCGCCGGACGACGACCGCTCGGTACAGAGCGCATGAGCTTTGTTGACTGGGTAACCGGCCTTGCGCTCCTGATAGTCACTATCGGCGGTGGTTACGGTGGGATCCTGGCTGTTACCCGCCGCAAAGTCGATATGCCGCCCTATAAGGTGGAAGGCGGTGGGGCACTCTTGCTGGCGCTCGTCTATTTTGGCGGCGCTGCGGTCACGCTGGTGGCCGTGATGCTATTGCTTCTCTCCCGCTTCTCCTAGTACTACAGTGACACTTAGGCAGTGGCACTCACTCGGGATTGCTTCTAGAATCGGTATCGAGTGGCGCGATTGACATTCTCCTCGCCCACATTGAATGCGAGAACCACGCTGGGAGCGACTTCGTACACATCGTAGGGACCGGGGCCAGTCCACGGGGCACTGTACGGAGCATCCAGGACGCCATCATGCACGTAGGCAGGCCACCCCTGGTCTGCGTAGGCGCGAGCTACGCGCTCAAGCTTCTCTCCGTCGCTCACTTTGGCGGCTTCCCCTTCGCATGCCAGGTCGAAGCCCCGAAGCGATAGGGTGATGGCGCAGTGAGGGTCGTGGTCAAGGTTGTTGCCCTTCACGGTGCCCTGCCCTGTTGTGACATAATATGCGCCGTCCACCCAGAGCGCTCCCACCGGCACCAGGTGGGGTCGACCGTCGGGCCGCACCGTCGCCAGCCATGTGTGCCCTCCTTCGGCCAGCCTGTCGCGTATCTCAGCCCACGGCGTTATCGTGGAGTTCATCGTCGGGTTATTGGGACTTGCCAACTGCTCTGCTATCGGTTCTCTTTCAGTCATGGATTTCTCCTCTCCTTTTTCTCGGTCGTTGCGGTTCCGGTCTTCTGGTCACTCAGGAGGCCGCTCTGCTAATGCCCTCTGATAAATGAGCCTCGCCTTTTCCAGCATCAACCGTACCAAACCTCCTCATAGGGGTAAGCGGGGCGTAAGCGCAGTAATGACTAATTGCAGTCCTATTCGTAGTCTCGGGCATTCGAGCCGAAGTGTCACTGTAATACTAGAGCGTGTTATGAACTTTGGAGGGTAGTTGGGTTGTGCAAGCTGGTGATGAACAGATGCGTAGCTAAATCAGCGTCATTTACCCACCATAGGCCCAACGATCACTTTGCTGGCGTAGGGCGCGGATGTGATTGATCTCGCCGGCATGATAGAGATCATGCTGGATGACTGTAGTGACGATCCAGCGTGTTTCCTTCAGTTCGCCCCAGTTTGTCATACGCGGGCGGAATAACTCGTCATCGTCTAACGCAGCGATGCTCTCCCGCAAGCGTTCGTGGGCACCGCGCAGCCAGCTAATTGCCGATGGAATAGTCTCGGTTAAGGCGGCCCCCTCAACCGCAGGGTCGTTCCAGGTAAGCTGTGCATCGCCGAAAGCATGATTATGGTACATCAGCTTGCAACTGCCGACGTGCTGAACTATGTCCTTGATTGAGCGGTCCCCTCCCGCCGGAACCCAGGACCAATCATCTGGTGTCACCAGTTTGAGGTTACTCAGCAGGGAGTGCCAATCCTTCCCCTGGAAGGACTCGTCAACGAGGTATAGGAACTGGGAAACGCCTGTTACCACGATGACAGCACTATATCACAAGGCTTCACCTAACCGCAATCAACTGGTTGCGAGTAAGTGTTCAGATTTAGGGTGGAGCAATCTTACATCCAGGTAAGCCAAGACCCACCGCCCCCCGCTTCGCTCATACCCCTCCCACACGTGGGAGGGGAGTCTAAAAAAGAAGAGAAAGCGGGGGACACCCCCATACCCCCGTCATGGGCTTCGCCCCTGCACCCCGCTACCCCTATTCTGGACACTTACGGTTGCGAGCGGATTATCTTCGATGAGAAGTTCATGACACACTCTAGAACGGCACGCTGATATTCTCTCCTGAGCGACTACCTGTGCCGTCGAAGTCGGCGAAGCACTTGCCGCCGAGGTAGTCTGGGAACGAATAGACGCCGGTGATTTGCAGGTGGCAGCGGTCGGGGTATTTCTCCCAACCACGCGCCAGGCCAATGCGCAAGTAGAGCGGCCCACCCTGGAAACGGGCAGTAAGCTGTGACGCTGCTTCATCGGGCGGGAGTCCGGCGGTCAGCCGTGCGTGATCAAGGTAGCACCTGAACGCCAGATCGGTTACAGCCAGCCGGTACGAGATGCCTGCTCCATCTTTGAAGGCGATTCTGTAGTCCCACCTGCCGTCCGGTCTCTGCGTATACGTTACTCGGTCGACAGTTGCGGCCTTCACTGTGCCGAGAGAGCGTGTGCCCTGGCCCGCTGTTATGAACCATCCGTTATTCTGCTGGATGGGCGCGCCGAAGATACTTGCTACGCTGTTGTCCCTGATCTTCTCCAGTAGTGCGGCTCTTTTGTCGGGATTGAGGAGACGCATAAAGCGATAGTAGGTCGGGTTAACACGATAGTCTTCCGAATGGGGCGGATGCGGCGTGTGATCCAGTATCTCAAGCTCTACTTCAGCGAAGGGCCGTATCACGAGGCTTGCTTTGAGCCAGAGCCAACTTTCGGTGAGCGGTTTGTCGTGGAAAACAGGGCGAATGCAGGTGCCGTCACGCAGGTAGCCCGCCACGCAAACTCGATCTCCCTGCATACGGGTGAGATCGGTAATGGTCACAGACGCACGCATAACTCGCCCTCCACTTAAGGCAAACTACCGCCGATTAGTCTTGTCGTCTAGCCGTCCTGTCCCTTGTCGAGCCGCGTCTGGGTTAGAACATGCTCATTTGCTGCGGCTCGTTTTGGTCCGTTTTACCTGCTTCTACTCTTGAGCGCAGGTGCATTACTCTGTGCTCCAGGCGCTCCAGGGCGGGTGTAATGAGGTGGTAGCGGTGACAGTGCCGGGGATCTTCCTCGCTGCACATGATGGCTGTGCGGTGCTCCCCGGCGATGTCTATGAGCTTGCTAATACCCTTTTGGAACCAGGGCCGTTTTGCGACTTCAGCATAATCCACCAGCTTGAGATAATCTACTTTGCCTGTCGGTACACGGCCATGTTTGTAGCATGTGGGGTCTTGCGGTCTGCCGCCGAGGTACTCCCCGGCATAAACGTAGATTATGCCTGCGTCTTGCAGCATCTCTGCTATGGCTTCCCGATTGAAGTGCGGGGTGTACTGGCTGTAGGGTGCGCTCCGCACATCGACAATCGCTTCCACGCCATGCTTCCGCAGCAGTTCAATAAAGCCGTTGGGCGTACCGTTGCTGTGCCCGACTGTATAGATTTCGCCTTCAACTCTGCTCATGGCTACGATACATCCTGCCAGACTTTATCGAATGAAGATCGCGGAAAGAATGGCGGCTACGAATGCGCCCATAAACACGAAGGCGTTTTCTATCTTGGTATGCTTGTCGGTGCTGAACTTCACGAGGCCCATGCTCTCTATGACGTTCGTGCCCATGCCGATATAGCCCGATGTGAAGTAGTCGAGCACAAGGCCGAGCACGCCGCCTACTGCTGTAATCAGCACGCGCCAGAGCATGTTGACCAGAAAGCGGTCCCATTCTCCCCAGTCGGCGATGAGGCTAAAGATAAGCCCCAGCACGACCGCCCAGATTACAATTCGCAGCCAGTTCCTGGAAAGTGCAGCCATTTATTCCCCCTCATCATCGGCCTATGCGTCATGCACCGTCGGGCTTGGCAACCCTTCGCGCTTGCATGTCTCGTAAAGATCGGCGAGTATGTCGCTCTTTACGGTTGCCGCGCGCCCAAAGTGCTCTAGCTTGATATCGTCAATATAGAAGGTTAACATGTAATCGAGCTTATCTTCATCAAACGCCATGAGATCGATTCTTGGCAGCTTCCACAGGTCCAGTTGCTCTATGAAGTTGACGCTGTGCAGCCACCTGCGCGTGAGAATTAGCCGGGTGTCGAGCGTTTCTTCGTCGCTTGTGCCTGTGTCGGGTATCTTGCGGCTGAGCACGCGCAGCTTGCTGTCCCATGATGCCTCAAGCTTCCTGTATTCGTGAGCATCGAGGCCCTCTTTCTCTTTCCACTGAACCCACCGCATTATACGCCTTCGCAACTCTCCGATGCGGCGTTTTTCCATCTGACCAAGGCCGCCCCACCCGCCGAAGAGCATGCGGATCCTTGCCCGTTCTCCCTTGGTCAAGCCCTCTGCCTCAAGCTCATTCAGCCAGTCAATGAGGTTGTCAAGCTCTTTGTCCAGGCCGTTGAGCGACTCCTCCACTTCATGGAAGCAGTAGACCACCGCGATATTGCGCACCCAGAGCGAAACTCTGGCCGCCTCTTTGCCCTTGCCCTGCTGCAACAATTCCTCGGCCACCCAATCGCCCGTCCAGACGAGGGTTGTCATCAGGCGGTCAAGCTCGTTCTCGCGGGCGTGCTCTGCCTCATCGATTGAAGCCTCAAGCTCGTTCTCTTTGCGATTCAGCTCGTCTACCCTGTTCAGGGCCATTTCGAGACGCTGCGTTTCGTCCGCTGATAATTTCTTCTTTATGGTGGCATACGCCTTGAAAATACGGCCCATGCGGCTTTCGTCGATCTCCAGCATCGAGACGTTGGAATTGCCCTGGTTGACGGCATCATGCAGCCTGTCGATTTCTGCTCCTGAAACCTTGCCCCTGGGGAGTTGCCTGATTGCTCTCTGTGCCTCACCAAGCCAATCGTTCATATCTTTGCGGACCGCCAGCAGATTGGCATAATCGGCATCATTGCCTGCGTCGCTCCGCAACCAGCCTTCCAGAGAGGTCATGGTCGCTGATAGCATCGCGCCCCTCTCGCCAGTTGGCGGCGCGATTGCTTCGATGCGCTCACGTATGATGTTTAATTGCACATCGTTGGCATCGAGCGTGTGCCTGTGAGTGGTCGCTATTTTGTGAAGGAGATCGGATGTATTGTCGAGGTCAACGTTGCATGGCATTGTCACCCTCATCTGCACCTTCATGTCGATTGTCGGCTTTGTAATGTTGGCTATCTGCGACTTTGTAAGCACACTGTTGGGTATGAAGACACTGGCATGGCTGTCCATATCGTAGAGGCGCGTCATGCGAAGCCCGACCTTTTCCACGCTGTACACCTTGTCGCTGTCGACGCGAATCAGGTCGTTTTCGATGAACGCCGGGTCGATCATCAGGTATATACCGCTGAAGAGATTAGCCAGCGAGTCCTGAAACGCGAGGCCGATTACCAGTCCGAGAATACCGATACTGGTTGCCAGCACGGCTACGTTGACGCCCAGGTATTGCAGGATTGTAACGAGGCCCACCAGGAAGAAGATGAGCGGGCCGAACGTGCCAAGCAGCGGCACAACGAGGTCGTCGACCCGCGTTTCTGTCTCACCCGCACGTTTCACAAGCCAGCGCAGCACGACTTCTTTTAGCACACGCCAGAGTAGGTATACGGCTGCTGCGATGAGGATAACTACATAGATGTTAGTGACGGCGTCGTGGACAGGCTCGGTTAGGGGTAGCTCGCGGAACGCGCTGACGAAGCCATACGCCACGATAGCCGCGATGAGCGGCAGGCGTATAATCCGCAGCACAATATTGTCCGCTTCAAATCTGGTGCGGTTAACAAAGATACGCAGCCATTGAAACAGGACGAGATACGCTATGACGGCAACCGAAGTCCAGATTACAACGTCGCGCACAAAATCAAATATGTAGTTCATGTGTGTGATTTACTAGAGGTATCGTGATGTTGCTTCGACGATCGAGCAGCACGGCACCATGTGCGCCATGACTGCGCCCGGTGCCCCGATTTCTGGCATATTACATCAAGCGTAAAGCAGTGTCAATAATACTATACCAACTTCAACCTATAGAAACTGACAACAGGTTTGATGCAAAGTCGGTTTGGGGCGTGCCCTCTCGGCGGCGTCATTCTGAACGCAGTGAAGAATCAACCTCCATAGCAATCTGCCAGGCATAGTGATTCTTCGCTGCGGCTCAGAATGACAAGGTCCAGGTGGTGGTCGGTTCACCGGCATTTCTGACTTTGCATCAGCCCTGCAACGGACAATGACGCAGTACGCAGCACGGGTGCTATAATGTCCTATGGACGCCATTACCGGCTTCTCGTTCAGCCGCCCCGAGGCATTGCTCCTCCTCTTGCTGCTTGTGCCGCTTACGGTTTACCTGACGCGCACAAGCATGGCGCTGCTGCGTCCACAGCGCAGACGCTTCAGCCTTGCTCTCCGACTCGTTGTTATTTCACTGCTGGTTCTCGCGCTGGCGGGGTTGGGGATCGTGCGTGCCTCCGACCGTCTCTCCGTCGTGTTTCTGCTCGACCGCTCCGATAGCGTTCCACTGAGCACACAGGCCGCGCAAACAGCTTATGTTAGCGACGCAATGGCGTCCATGCGCGAGACCGATGCAGCAGGGGCCGTAGTTTTCGGCGCGGATGCGCTGGTTGATCGTCCTGTTTCGCCCGACAAAACGCTACCCGACCTTCGCAGCCGTCCTACCACGACTTACAGCAATCTTGCCGATGCGCTCAGGCTCGGCCTGGGTATCCTTCCCGCTGCTACTGCACGACGGCTTGTGTTGCTGTCGGATGGCAAAGAGAACGTCGGCAGCGCGGAATGGGCCGCCCGTCTCGCGGCTGCTAATGGCGTGCCTATCGACATAGTGCCACTGGGCACAGCGTCTGGCCCGGAAGTGTGGCTCGAAGGGCTGAGTGCGCCGTCTCCGGTGCGCGAAGGCGAGCGCGTTTCCCTTCAGGTGAGTGTGTCGAGCAGCACCGATACCACAGCCACGCTCTCAATTCTGATGGATGGCGCGCCGCTGACCACGAGCGGCGTTAGCCTGGTGCGCGGTACAAACAGCTTTGTACAACAACTTCCACCCGCCACTCGCGGCTTCCACACGTATGCGGTGCAGGTTGAGCCGCCGGCAGGGTCGGATACGCGCCGGGAGAATAATCGCTACAGTGCGTTTTCGCTTGTGCTTGGCAAACCGAGTCTGCTTATCGTGGAAGGGCACGAGGGCGAAGCCGCAGCATTCCGCAGCGCGCTCGCACCGTCCATGGACGCTGATGTGGTCGCGCCCTCATCTATGCCCGCCAATGCGCGCGGTCTGGCGGGCTATGACGGGATCGTACTTGTCAATGTGCCTGCATCCTCGCTTTCGGCTACGGCTATGCAAGGACTCCAGCTTGCCGTGCGAGATCTCGGCAAGGGTCTGATCGTGGTGGGCGGTGACGAAAGCTACGCAGCGGGCGGTTATTTCCGCACGCCGCTCGAAGAGATGCTGCCGGTTGATTTGAACCTGCCATCCAAGCTCGATATTCCGAGCGTGGGGATGGTGATGGTTATCGACCGCTCAGGCAGTATGGAAATGGCTCATGGCGGCAGCGTGGGCGTCAAGAAGATTGAGCTTGCCAAGGAAGCCGCGGCGCAGGCTGTGGCTCAGCTTAGTGAGCGTGACTACGCGGGTGTTATAACGTTCGATGACGCGGCGGATTGGGTGGTGGAGTTACAGGCACTCGGTGATCCGGCCATGTTCAAGAGCCGCATCGGAAGTATCACCTCAGGAGGCGGCACGGATATTTATGCCGGTCTTTCCCCGGCTGTAGATGCTCTCATCAATAGCAAGGCAAAAAGCAGACATATCGTGCTTTTGACCGATGGTGTGTCTGCGCCGGGCGACTACGAAGGCCTGCTCAAGAAGATGGAAGATAACAATATCACCCTCTCGGCGGTAGCTGTTGGCATTGACGCCGACACTGCTCTCATGCAGACGCTGGCTGCCGGGGGACACGGCCGCTACTACTATACAGAGGATGGCAATGCGCTTCCACAGATCTTTGCCCACGAGAGTCACATAGCCTCGCGTTCTTACCTCATAGAGCACCCATTTACCCCGGAGCGCTCTTCGCCGTCGGCCATCCTCGAGGGCATGGGCGGCTTGCCTGCTTTGCAAGGCTATGTTGGTACTTCTCCCAAGCCGGGCGGCCAAATCGTGCTTGTATCCGACGCGGGTGATCCTGTGCTCGCGCAGTGGCAATATGGGCTTGGCCGGGTGGTCGCGTGGACTTCAGATGCCAAGGGCCAGTGGGCGAAAGATTGGGTTGGCTGGCAAGATTTCCCGCGTTTCTGGGCACAGGCGGTGCGGTGGACAACGGGCACGCAGGCGGGAGGATCGCTCCAGCCTCGGGTGGGGTTGCAGGGCGGCACGGCGAAGATAACGGTTGACGCAAGCGCACCGGACGGCTCATACCTCAACAATCTGGCGGCGGGTGCGACGGTGGTAGGCCCGGACAATATCACCGCTACGGTGACTTTGCACCAGACCACTGCAGGCCGCTACGAAGGCAGTTTTCCTGCTACTGTTGAGGGGGCATACCTCTTGCGCGTGCAGGCCACAGGCTCACAGGCCGCGAACCTGAGCCAGACGCTGGGCGTGGTTGTTCCATATTCGCCCGAATACAGGGGCAGCGTCACGGACGATGGCCTGCTGGGAAGGCTGGCTTCGCTCACGTCGGGTCGAACCCTCACTCTCGCGCAGGGTGCCGCTGCTTTTGAGCACAATCTTGATGCGGTGAAGAGCACAAGCGATCTCTGGCCTCTTTTGCTCTTGCTGGCTATTCTGCTTTTGCCGTTCGATATCGGGGTGCGGAGGGTGGCTGTCCGAAAGGCCGATGTCCTTACTGCTCTGGACACAGTGAAGCGCAGACTCGGTTGGCAGCCCCGCCCGCAACCCGCCACAGCATCCGCGCCCAACATGGCCGCCCTCTTCGACGCCAAATCGCGAGTGCGCACAGGCCGCGCTGACGACCAACAATTGCGGCCTCTGTCCGATCAGGCTGCGGGCACGATACAGCCTCAGCCAACAATCCCGATCCTTGGCGAAATCGCCGCTCCTGATATTGAAGCCCCTGAGCGCAAGCCCGCGCCTCCATCGGCTGCGCCTGCTACCACACAATCCCGCACTGAAGATGCCGATTCCCTAGCGACAAGGCTACGCCGCGCCCGCGATCAACGGCGGTAGGTGTCAGGTGTCAGGTGTCGGGGGTCAGGATGTACGAATTCGCCGCAGAGGCGCAGAGGGCGCAAAGTTACGCAGAGGTTCTTTGAGGTTTGCACGGTGCTGCGGTAAGCGAGTATGCGTCACTCGGCGGTCGGCGGTCGTCTACTGACCCCTGACCCCCGATCCCTGACACCTGACCCCGCCCTACGGCAGGCTCCAGGCGTTCAGATAGCCGCCTGAGACCCAGTAGACGAAGCCGTGGGCGACCGCCACCCCGGTGTAGCCCTTGCCTACAGAGTCGGGCACGATCTGGCGCAGCAGTTCTCCGGTCTTCTCGTTGATGATCATTAGACCTTCACGACCCGCGTCGGCAAATATCACCCCGTTCGCAATGGCTAGATTGCCATGGAGTTGTCCGACCTTGGTGGGGGGTCTGCGTTCTTCACCGGTTTCGGGGTCGACTGCATGGAGGAGGGCATCTGTTCCGGTCAGGAAGAGGGTTCCTCCATCGCCAAAGGTGGGATCGTAGGTGGCAAGCATACCAATCGGATAGCCTGCGGGGCGCGACCAGACCGGGCCGAGCTTAATATCGGCCATGTCATAGGCATAGAAGTGGTCGTCTTTGTGACTCGCGCCGACCATCAGGCGGTTGTTGCGGTCGTGGAAGATGATGGGTGAGGAGCCGAAATCGGAATCCTGGTGGACAGGGCCTTGCTTATTAGTCTGAGTGAATCCCAGGCTCTGCGGATCCATCGTCGTCATGGCGCGGTTGAAAGGGCCGTCGTATTCGCCGTAGTCTTCGCCTGTCACAACCGCGAGCATACTGCCGTCGGGGCTGAGAGCAGGGGTGTTCCACACACCTCCACCGATCTCGCCTTCCGGCACGATATATTGCCTTGCGACGACAGTGCCGCTAAACATGTCCAGGGCGCGTACTTCCCCTCGCACAGAAGGGTTGTCGCAATACGAAGCGATGCCCAGGTATGCTTTGCCGCCCACGAGCAAAGGCGACTCCCAGGCGAATCCGCTGAAGCCAACATCGAGCGGTTCTCGCCAGAGCAACTGGCCGTTCTGCGCGTTCAGCCCATAGTAGGCAGCATCTCCGCCGCCCACAGCAAGAACACTCCCTGAGATAGAGGCGGTCGAGCCGATCCCAACGTCGTTGCACGAATCAATATAGCCGAGGCCGGCCGACCATGCGGGCGCGCCTGTTTGCGCGTTGAATGCGAAGAAGTTGGCGCCTGTGGCTACGCTGCTGCCTGCATATACCAACCCACCTGCCACGCTTGGCGAACTCGATGAGGGAGTGCCGTTGCTCCCAAGGAATACCTGCCAGCGGGGAGTCAGGTGCTGCACATTATCGGCAGTGATGACTGATTCGTCGGGATTATAGCTGGTGTGCTGGGGGTCGTGGCCGTACATCGGCCAGTCTCCACCAGGCCCTGCCCCGAGCGGCCGGGCGGTTGGGGTTGGCGGAGATTGCTGTTCGAGATATCGCTGCTTGTACTGGGTGCTGCCCAGGAGCGAGAGTAAGACATCGTATGGCGGCTCGTTCTCAGGGTGCAACTCGAAGACGGCGCGCTCGAAGTATTGCACAGTGTATGTCTTGCCGTCGATGTTTGATTTCTCCTGAAACTGGTCGGAGAGCGGGTAGCCTTGCTGTGCGAGGCCGCCATGACCCTGCCAGTATGCAAGGAAGAGACCGCCCACGCGATGCCCTGTTTCGGGGAAGAGAATAGAGCCGGGCGACGTGTCTGCTGTTTGGTCGGGAGCGCCATTGGGGTAGCGCTGCTTGTATGTGGATACGCCCAGGAGCGAGAGCAAGATATCGTAGGGCGGTTCGTTCTCAGGGTGAAGCTCGAAGACGGCTCGCTCGAAATACTGCACCGTATAGGTCTTGCCGTCGGTGTCGTTTTTCTCTTCAAGCTGGTCGGAGATCGGATAGCCTTGCTGCGCGAGGCCGCCGTTATTGTTCCAGTACTCGAGGAACTTGCCTTCCAGCGTCTTTCCGGTCTGGGGGAAGGTAACGGCGTCTGATTGCGCGGAACCGGTCTCCACGGAAGGGGACAGGAGAGCAATCGAAATAAGAATAAGTGTCAGGGTTAGACGTAAAGTTATGCCAGGTTTGCGCCCTTTCATGTAGAAGTCCTCACAGGGTGTGGGTGGTCTTGCCTGCGGCCTCGTGTTGGATGGGCCGGCGAAGTAGCAGGTTTGAACGCGCCGTGTAGGTGCTCTGTTCAGCTGCGGATGGGAAATTGGGCTCCCGTGCGTGCACACACGCGTGCTGTTAAGCAGAGTGGGATCTCCACGTGAGCCGGCGACTGTAGGGTTATGACGGAGCAACGAAATGTGGGTTGCGTGCGGCTCTGCGAGATCATATGGTGGCACTTGTCAGCCTGTAGTGCCGGTGTGGCTCTAACTGATGGGTTGTAGAACCGTTGTTTATGGTAGGTATTCTACCAGATATTGATCTAACGTGACCACTTTGTGAGCAGAGGGCTACATTTCTGCGCTTGATGATTGGAAGGTGCAGCGCAGATGTGCTCTAGCTCCAGCGGGTCAATATGGTCTCACGCTGGAAGAGCCTGCCTGTGAACCAGAGCGCCAGGGCCGCTAAAAGAGCAAGCACAACCGCGCCCAGCAGCGCCACGAACGGGCTAAGCACAAGAAGGCCGGTGATCTGCCCCAGGAATACCAGCATGATAGGCAGGATCAACACGGCCGATATTTGCTGGGCTGTGCGCGGGTCGTTGGCGCGGGCCGACACGGCGATAGTCAGCGCGATGGTTATGAGGGCGAGGAGCGGCGCGCAAAGAAAGAGAACCAGCAGCCAACCCGCGTTGATGATCTTGGTGAACACAGCAGGCGAAGCGGCGACAAGAGCCAGCCCACCCGCGAAGAGCGCGGCACTGAGCCAGGTAAGGACGACGGACGGCACGAGGGCTGCGAGGCACTTCGCCAACAGCAGTTCCCATGTCTTGACGGGCGTCGCGAGCAGAGGCTCAAGGGTCTGGCTGGTCTTTTCGCCAACTACGCTGTATGACGAGATCACGCTGGGAAGGATCACGGGCATGAGGAAGAATAGCGTAGCTAATTGCTGCCCAATGATAGCCTGCGCAAGCTCTATCTCGTTCATGTTCGCCAGGGCTGGGTTCAATTTCGAGAGGGTGTCGGCAAGATCTTTTATGTCTTTAGTATCAGCCATTCCGGCGAACGTGCCGATGGCGAAAAGCGCACCTACCGGAATGAGGGCGAACAGCAGCGGGGGCAGTATCATGGTGAGGACAAGCGCCCGCTGCTGGATTATTTCCATCCACTCTTTACGCATAATCAGCAGCACTTTGTTCACAGGCCTGGGGTTATCCATTCTTGGCCTCATCTTCCGCTATCAACTCGAGATAGACATCTTCCAGCGAGTGCGTCATAGGCTCGACATAGCGTATTGGCGCGCCTGCTTCGACAAGCGCCTGTACAAGCAGAGGGTTCTGCTTGTCGGGGTCATCCATTCTGATGGCCAGCGTTCCATCATGTGCGCTTGCGTCATGTACGAACGGCAGCGCCTTTGCCACCGTCACCCACTGGGCGGGATCGGTTGTGAACTGCACGAGCGTACCGGTCCCAAAGAGTGCGCGCCTGAGATTGGCGGGCGTGTCTACCCTCATCTGCCTGGTGCGAAACACCGCGATCAGGTCGCACAACTCGTCGGCCTCGGTGAGATTGTGCGTAGTCAGGAAGATGGTGCGGCCTTCAACGTGCAGTTCGCGTATGAAGTCGCGCACAGTTCGTGCGGCCTCGGGGTCAAGCCCGGCGGTCGGTTCGTCAAGGAACACCACCGGAGGCTCATGTATGAGAGCGCGAGCGATAGCCACCTTTTGTCTCATGCCTTTGGAGAAGCCCGCCACCTTATCGTCGCGCCGCTCCCACAATTCCATCAGCTTGAGGTAGCGCTCCGCTTGCTTCTTCGCGGTGGCCTCGTCAACTTCGTACAGACCCGCGAAGAACACCAGGTTCTGCATGGCGGTCAGCTTGCCGTAGAGGCCGGGGGTCTCGGTCAGGATGCCGACCGAGCGGCGCACCGCCTCGTTTTCGACCCCGATCTGGTGCCCATTCACCGTAGCTGTGCCGGATGTTGGGGCGATAAGCGCGGCAAGCATACGCACAGTGGTGGTTTTACCCGCGCCATTTGGCCCAAGGAAGCCGAATACCGTGCCGTGCGGGATAGAAAGTGTCAGTCCCTCAACGGCTGTTCGTTCCCCGAACTTTCGGGTAAGTCCTGTTGTCTCAATGGCGTTCATAAGGATCCCACATGCCTAAAGTCTTGTTTCTGTGCCTTTCAACAGCCGTCCTATATTATCATGGAAACCGACTATAACGAGCAGACACCATGCCACAGCGCCCGGCAGCAGCCAGAAAGAAAGCATGTTCATCGCGCCCAGGGCTATGATTGCGATAAGCGCCGCTATCGTGCCTGCTATCGCGGCAAGCGCCACGTAGCGCGTCAGCAGCAGGGCCGCCGCACCCACAATTACGGCCACCAAAACGACCCAGGAGTTCACCAGCAGCATCGCGCCCAGGGCAGTGATGATGCCGCGCCCTCCTCCCCACTTGCCCGAGTATAGACGTACCCACACCGACCAGTTGTGGCCCACGATGGCCGCAGCAGCAGTCGCTCCCATCGCCATGCCTTGCCAGGCATCATCAGGCCACTCTATGAGCCGTGCTGCCAGCACGACAACGGCCCCCTTCAGCAGATCGAGTAGGAGCACGATTCCGGCTGCTACAGGCCCGGCAGTGCTGAGGGTGTTCGACGTGCCGGTCTTGCCGCTGCCCGCTTGCAAAGGATTCTTGCCGAACAGCAGGCTCACTAATAGCCCGTTCGGAATAGCTCCAACGAGATATGCGCCCACAACGAGGACAAAGAAATACAACCAGTGCATATTATCCTGTGGCAGACCGCCTGCATTTACTGAACAGCAAGTAACCTAGTCGATTATCGCGAAGGCTCTGACCGCGAACGAAGTTCCGCCCACTATGGCCGGCGGCACCGCGAAGAAGCGGTAGCCTTCATCCGGCAGCGCTTCCAGATTGCACATGTGCTCTACTATCGGGATACCTTCCGCAAGGAGAATGGTGTGGGCGGGACGTGCCGGGTCGGTCATGTCGTCGATGTTGGCACAGTCGATACCGACCAGTGCCGCCCCGGCCTCTACCAGAGCGTGGCAGGCTTCGGCGGTGAGGTACGGCCCCGACCGAAAATAGTCGCCGCCCCAGCGAGCGGACCAACCTGTGCGAAATAGCACTGCCTTACCCGCCATATCGACCCCGGCGAATGCGTCCGAGCCTATCGCACCATCCGCTGCGCCGTCTACTACAAGGCCGGGCAGGTTGGCTATGCTCTCCAACGGCAGCCCCGCGAGATCGGTTCCATGCTCGTGGCGGTGGAACGGAGCATCAATGTATGTGCCCGTATTGCCGCCAAGATCGTAGGTCGCTATCTGGAATGTGGTTCCAGTGGCATAGATGCCTCGCGCCGCGCTGCTGGCGTGGGTGAGAAAGGTGTGGAAGTGGGGCTCGGGCAGGCCTGGATACGCAGGCATACCTTCGTGCAGCTTATGGCTCAGGTCAATCATTTTTGACATGGGATCCTCCGCATATACTGGCGTCATTTTACCATATTTCGGGCGGCAGAATACGCAGAAACAAGCAGGTAAATGTTCGGATTTGGGGTGGGGTACCCTGGCATTTCGGTAAGCCAAGGCCCACCCTTTCCACATGTGGCTTTCAAGGGTAGGTTTTGTAAATCCTAGGAAATAGCCAATGGAAATGCCCCTCACCCTCAACCCCCTCTCCTCACGGCAGTGGGGAGAGGGGGCTTTTTAATTGGTTAGGAGATGGAGGACACCCCCATACCCCCGGACAGGGTGACCCCTGTCAACCCCTCTCTACCGTCAGTATGAAGGCATACAGGGGCAAGCGCCATTCTTGGCTGCTTGCCCCTGTGTTCGAATTCTAACTAATCGTATTTTGTATTACTTACTTTTCGCCGTTTTCTTCTTTCCCAACCTCGCGGTCAACCGCCTTGGCCGAAACCCAGAGATTATCGTCCTCATCAAGCCATGTCTCATTAATTGCGTAGCGCAATGTCTGGTGCGAGTAGCCCGGCACGACTCGGTAATCGCCGGAGATTGGATCCTTTAGCAAACCGTCAAGAACTTTCAGTGATGCTTCCATATTGATCATCTCTTTCTTCCCTTCGCTAAGGTCGCAAAAACAAACGCAGGACTGCCTCTATTAAAGAGGAGCAGTCCTTGCTCACATCAGACGTCATTGCCTGCCGTTGGTACATTATGGCATACTGCTGGAAGCCCGTCAATGGGGCGCGAGGTGTATAAATGCTCGGATTTAGGGCTGAGCAATCTGATATATTGGAAAGGGAAGACCCACCCCCACCCCCTCCCGCACGCGGGAGGGGAGTCTTATTTAGAAGAGAAGAGTGGGGGACACCCCCATACCCCCGTCATGGGCTTTGCCCCTGCACCCCCTTTTCTGAACGCTTACGCGAGGTGTATAAATGTCAATTGCGCATAGGTCCAGAAGTGGACCTGTCTATATTGAGACCGAAAACGGTACAGTGTCAATTGTGTTCGAGGCTACTGTGCGTGAGCAACCTGGCGGCAATATCACGGTCGGGAAGCCGGATGTCTATGTCATTGATGCGGATGGCGTACGGAAGCGTTCTTCTAACGACAAGCGCAATCTCGCTATCGCAGTGATCGCTGTGGTGCTGGCCTATGCTTTAGGCAGGCTATCGGCCAAACGTGATTAAGGATAACCAATAGAGAGCGCAAAACAAGAACCCCTACCGGAAGTGGTAAGGGTTCTTCCTTTACAGCCTATCTCAGACTTAGAATAGCTTGGGCTGCTCTACCTCATTTAGCTCCTGGCTGGCAGGATAGGGTATTCCGATATGCTCGTAGGCGCGGCGCGTGGCAACTCGGCCCCTGGGTGTGCGAGCAAGGAAGCCCAACTGCAGCAGGTATGGCTCGTACACATCCATGATCGCGTCGGCCTCTTCGCTGGTCGCGGCGGCTATGGTGTCGAGACCAACAGGCCCACCGTCGAACTTTTCTATGATGGTGTGTAGTATCCGACGGTCGGTCTCGTCAAGGCCGAGCGGGTCGATTTCGAGGCGTTTCAGGGCTTCGTTCGCCACCGCGGCCGTGGCAACGCCGTCGGCTCGCACCTGTGCATAGTCGCGCACACGACGCAGCAAGCGGTTAGCGACACGGGGCGTGCCTCGGCTCCTGCGGGCAATCTCAACCGCACCATCCGGCTCGATACCGACATTGAGGATGGCAGCAGATCGGTTGATGATCTTCTCCATCGCGTCCTGGGAATAGAAATCGAGGCGGAAAGTGACACCGAAGCGGTCGCGGAGTGGCGAAGAGAGCATAGCCAGCCGGGTAGTCGCGCCGATGATGGTGAAGGGCGGCAATGTAAGCCTCAGCGACCGTGCGCTTGGCCCTTTGCCGATCATCACATCGAGGGCGAAGTCTTCCATTGCGGGGTATAGCACTTCTTCAACGGCTCTGTTCAGGCGGTGGATTTCGTCTATGAAGAGTATTTCGTTGGCCTTGAGGTTGGTTAGCACCGAGGCAAGGTCGCCTGCGCGCTCTATCGCCGGACCTGACGTGGTGCGGATCGGCACGTTCATCTCGTTGGCGATAACTGTGCTTATGGTTGTCTTGCCGAGGCCTGGAGGCCCATAAAAGAGGAGGTGATCGAGCACCTCGTTTCTGGCCTTGGCAGCTTCGAGCATGATGTCAATATGCTCTTTTAGCTTCTCCTGGCCGATATATTCGGCAAGCCGTCGCGGGCGCAACGTCTGCTCTATCTCTAATTCGCTCTCTTTTGTCTTGGCTGAAATCAGGCGCTCTACCATCTCAAACTCCGCTAGCTCTCACTACATACTACGCTTAAGGACCGACCCACCAATAGAACATATTTGCTACATTATACCACACTTTTGTAGCGATGTGTATAGGAGATTTACGGGTAAGTGTTCAGATTTAGGGTGGAACAACCCGGCATCTCGGTCAGGGAAGACCCTCCCCCGGCCCCTCC